>NZ_JBITEL010000002.1:122752-802866 GCF_044455125.1 Actinoplanes sp. NPDC051343 | reverse complement strand
AGGTCATCTGACGTCGACACAACCGACGATGATCACGCGGTGGCCGCCCCGCATCCGGCACCGCCACGCAGAGATCACGATCTACGGCTGGAGTACTAGCGAACGAGACCGATCTTCACGTCGCGACGCTGATCAACATCGATTCAGCAGATCGTGTTAGGAGCTCTAAAGGCCGATGCGACCAGTTTGACGCGGCGTGCTGAAATAAGCCGATGAATGTACGTCGAGTATTGGCCGTCGTTCTCTTGATCGTGGCACTCGCCGGGATCGTTCTCACCCGGGGCGTCCTGTCGCTCGACCAAAGCCTCCCAGTGGTCATGCGGATTGTCATCGCCGCGGGCGCCGCAGCCTGCGCTCTGGCCGGTACTGCGCTATGGGTAAAGGCTGGCGGCAAAGCGCGTGACTGATCAGCCGGATGGCTCGGAGACGGCGATATCGGCGAAACCGGTCACCGTCGGCGATCGTCAGCCCGAAGGCCGCCGAGCAAAGGTACACAGCGCTCGCGGGCACCCGTCGCGGTGGCTCGGTATGAAGCAAGGATCTTCGCCCGCGAGTTCAATCAGCCGGTGGCCACCTTCCTGATACCGCCATGGGTGAAGGCGTTGACTGGCGGCTGTGCTCGTACACCTCGGCCGGCGTCGAATTGGACGGCGCGGGGCACAACTCCCTGCGCGCATGGCTGTGGCTGGCCGAGCGGCGTCTCACCGGTGACGAGCCGGCGGCGACCATGGGGCAGCGGATCGGCGCCGAGGTCCTCCAGGTCGAGATGATCCGGGCGCCGGGCGAGCCGGTTCGCACCTCCGGCAGGCGGATCTGGCCGCCTGCCTGACCGCGCAGATCCGCCATCAGGGTTCGGCGCGGTCCCAGCGCAGGTTGTCGCCGGCAGATCCGGATGTTGAATTTGGAGACGGTCTTTTGGTGCAATACAGGGCGCTCACTCCACTCGTGGTGGAAAAGCTGCTGTTGCGCGGAGATGACCGTTCCGCACTCGTCTTTACCTTGCGGAGACGAAGGAATTGGACGAGAGACGCGGCGGATGGAAAAGATCTGGCTTATTGTCATCACGCCAATAGATCAAGCCCACGATCAGGCATCCAATGATGAACAGAGCAACGAAGAACGCGAGACAGCCGACGACGGGTGAGCAGCCACCATTGCCGCCGCCCCCGCTGCCCATCTGTCGCTGGCGCTCTTTTTCCTACAACTCACGATAGGTGTCATAATCCGCCATGTGACTGTCTCCTTATCGTGCAGTTTGGTCAGCCACTGACGCGGCCCGGATGGCACGCAGCACGCAGGCAGCGGAAATTCTTCGTGCGATAACAGGGAGGGTTATTCGCCATGCGGTCATCGACAGATCTGTACGCCTGATCATCGCTTCGCGATCAAGCCACACGGAGCGCAACATGGTCTGTGGTGAACCCAGGTTCACCTCGCGTGGCGGGCCACGGTAAGCGCCTCCGTGGCCGCCGAGCGGCCCACCCCGTAGCGCACGTTGACCTGGAAGCGGCCGACCCCGGCGGGGCCCACCTCGACCGACAGCTGGTCGGCGAAGTAGAAGTCCGAATACGCGGCGTTCGGCTCTGCCGGCTGGAACCCCCGCTGCTCGAGCTCCCAGCCCAGCCGCTCGTGTTCGACCGCGTTGAGGTATGCGGGGCCGGCGGACGCGGGCGGCGGCGGGGACGGGCGACGGCTCCCCAGGCCGAAGATCTTGCTGCGGAGCCACAGCGCACCGGCCGCAATGAGGATCAGAATTACCAGCGACAGGAACGCCTGCATCTATACCTCCGGAAGTCTGCGGCCGGAAGTTCGGGCCGCGAATGCCTGTCGCCGTTCTGGCGTTGGCCTGACTTGATCGAAGTGGAGCACTATCCGGATTGGCACGCCCGTACGGCTGACACGCCATCCGCTCATCGGCAAGAGCGTGCGCCGGAACGCCCAGGCGTGCGTCACATGGAGTGGCAGTCCTCGCCGGCCGCCGCGCGATCGGCGGCATGAGCGGACGTCATGGGGTCGACGTCGAGGTGTCGTAGCCGGAGAGTTCTTGCTCATCGGGGGGTTCGAACTGACGCCGCCATTCATCAACGTCCGAGCGTTGAATCGGAGGATCCTCCATGGCGCGTTCCTCGATGCGGTGCCAGAGTTCCTCATCCGGGACATCGAGGTAGATGAGCTCTACCGCGGCTCCCAGCATTTGTGCCCGCAGTCTGAGAGTGTCGCGCTCCGACCGAGCCCATGTGCCCCATTCAATGATCACGGTGTTGCCGAGGAGTAGGAGTTCCTCGGCCATCGACCATTGGAGCGCCTCGACTCGCCGCCGCATGGCGTCGTCCCACAAGCTGACGCCGAGCGCTGTCATCCACTCATCGGGTCCAAGCCGTAGGCCACGCCGTTGAGCGGCCACCTCCTTAGCCGCGGTCGTCTTCCCGCTGCCGGGCAGCCCGCAGATGATGACGAGTCGTCCCCGCGAAGGCGTCCCGGCCGGCTGATCGGCAGCGTCCTGGGTCATACGAGCCATTGTGTGCGGTCGGTCGGACACGCGCGGCCAAGCGACCCGCCTACAGGCCGAAAGCACTTTCTTCAGCAACCGGACACGGATGCCGGTGACAACAGATAGTGACCGGCACGCCAGCCCGTTGCGCGATGACTGCGGCAGATCCGTGCGTCTCCAGCTCTAAGGGTCATGCATAGTCATGCGCGTGGCGCCGATCGAGAGCGGTGACCGTGGTGAGTCTGGCGAGCGGTCAAGATGCGATGGCTATTATTTCGGATACGGGCCGTTATCAGTTTGACGGGTGACTCAGTACCCGCAGACGTTGATGGGGGGCTCGTGGGCGGCGTATCGTCGCCATTTGGCCTCGGGGAGGCCGCCGGCCCGATCGCAGAGGGCGGCGAGGGGTCTGAGGTATGCGGCATGGTCCCAGAGTCGTGCCGTTGTGTCGCCGCTCGCGGTCGCGAGGGTCTTTCCGTCGGGGCTGAAGGCCAGGCCGTAGACCGGCTGGTCGTGTCCGGCCAGCGGTGCACCGGCCGGATGGCCGGTTTCCGGGTCCCACAGCCGCACGGTCCGGTCGTCGCTCGCGGTGGCCAGGAGTTTGCCGTCCGGGCTGAATGCCGCCGCCCACACCGGCCCGGCGTGACCGGTCAGCGGCTCGCCGACGCGGTGGCCGGTTTCCGGGTCCCACAGCCGGACCGTCTTGTCCTCGCCGGCGCTGGCCAGCAGTTTCCCGTCTGGGCGGAAGGCCAGGGCGCAGACGGTGCCGGTGTGCCCGGTGAGTGGCGTGCCGACCGGCCGGCCGGTGGCGGGGTCCCACAGCCGCACGGTGCCGTCGCTGCCCGCGGTGGCCAGCCGGGTGCCGTCGGGGCTGAACCGCACTGCCCGAACGGGCCCGGCATGCCCGGCCAGTGCTGTGCCGACCGGGCGTGCGGTGGCCGGGTCCCACAGCTGTACGCGTCCGTCGCTACCGCCGGTTGCCAGGACCTTTCCGTCGGGGCGGAAGGCCACGGACCACACCGGCCCGGCTCGGCCGACGCCGATCGGCCGCCCGGTGGCCGGGTCCCACAGACGCACGGTCCCGTCGTCGCCTGCGCTGGCCAGCAGTTTCCCGTCGGGGCTGAACGCCCCGGCACGCACCGGCCCGGTGTGGCCGGGGAGCGGCGAACCGACCGGACGGCGGGTGGCGGGGTCCCAAAGCCGGACGGTGTCGTCCGTGCTGGCGGTGGCCAAGCGTCTCCCGTCGGGGCTGTAGGCCACGGCGTTCACGGGCCCGGTGTGCCCGGTCAGCGGCCCGCCGAGCGGACGGCCCGTGGCCGGGTCCCACAACCGTACGGTGCTGTCCTTACTGGCGGTGACCAGGAGTTTTCCGTCCTTGCTGTACCGCACGGCGACCACCGGCCCGGTGTGGCCGGTCAGGGGCGGTCCTGCCGGCCGGCCTGTGCTCGGGTCCCACAGCCGCACGGTGGCGTCGTCGCTGGCGGTGGCCAGGCGTTTTCCGTCAGGGCTGAATCGCATCGACCGCACCGGCCCGGTGTGGCCGGTCAGCGGCGGACCGATCGGCCGCCGGGTGGCCCGGTCCCACAGACGCACCGTCGCGTCGTCGCCGGCGGTGGCCAGCCGGGTGCTGTCGGGGCTGAAGACCACGGCGTACACCGGCCCGGTGTGGCCGGTCAGCGGTGCGCCGACCGGGTGCCCTGTGGCGGCGTCCCACAGCTGCGCCGTATTGTCGCCGTCGGCGGTAGCGAAGAGCTTCTCGTCCGGGCTGAAGTTGATGCCGTACAGCGGCCCGGGACTGATGGGCGCCGGCGCGCCGACCGGTCGCCCTGTGGCCGGATCCCACACTCGTATCGTCTTGTCGTCCGCGGTCGCCATGTACTTGCCGGACAGGCTGAACCGCACCGACTTCACCGGCCCGGTGTGCCCGGTCGACGGTGCACCGATCGGACGTCCCGTGGCGGGGTCCCATCGGCGTACGGTGCCGTCCATGCCGACCGTGACCAAAAGTCTGCTGTCGGGGCTGAAGTCGAGGCCGTTGATCGGCCCGCTGTGGCCGGTCAGCGGGACGCCGACGGGGCGGCCGGTCGCCGGATCCCAGAGGTGCACCGTGTTGTCGCCCAGGGGGAGCGTGGCCAGGCGCGTGCCGTCTGGACTCAGGGCCGCGGCCTTCACCGGTCCGGTGCGCAGGACCAGCGGCGCGCCGACGCGGCGCCCGGTCGCCGGATCCCAGAGCCACACCGTGTTGTCGGCCGCGGTGACGGTGGCCAGCCGTCTGCCGTCCGCGCTGAGGGACACGATGCCGTTGTCGCCGGGCAGGACGCTGGAGGCGTCGGCGAGCAGCGCGCTGGCGGCGCCGAGCGACTCGTCGGTCACGCCGGCGGCGAGCGCCGCGGCGGCGAGTTGCTCGGACGCGCCGCGGTCGGTGCCGCTGGTCGTGCCGCTGATGGCGGCGAGCTGACGGGAGAGCGCGATGGCGTGCTGCAGGTCGGCGCGGACGGCGCTGCGGTGGGCGAGTACGGCGGTGGTGCCGGTGACGGCGAACAGGACGACCATGACCGCGGTGACAGCCTGGTAGGCCCGCCGACGGCGGCGGGCGCGGCGATGACTCGCCTGCAGGAACTCGGCAGCGGTCGGATCGACCGGCAACTGCCCGGCGGGGTCGTCGGCCCAGCGGCCGACCGCGTCAGCGACGGCCAGGAGACGGCCACCGTGATAAAGGTACGAGGGATCACGGCCGCGCCCCTGCCAGGTCTGGACGTCATCGGCGAGGGCGCGGTGCAGGGCCTGGTCGGTGAGGCTGGGCCGCAGCCAGTCGTGCAGCCGGGTCCACGAGCGCATGAGCTCCTCATGCGCGATGGTGACCAGGTCGTTGTCGGCAACGGTGAGCAGCCGGTGCGCAGCGAACGCCTCGACGACCAGGGCGACATCGTCGCTGCAAGCCGCGGCCCGCAGTGCGCCGCGGGTGCCGGGCCGGCGAGTGAGCTTGCCGTCGGTCACCGTGGTGAGCTGCAGGAACACCCGGCGGGTCAGCTCCTGCAGGCCGGGGTCGAGGGACTCGTAGACCCGTTCGGCGCTGGTGCGCACGATGTCGGCCACGCCGCCGGTGCGGTGATAGCCCGCCAAGGTGAGGCCCGCGGCCGCCTCCGCCTGCCACATGACGAACATGACCTGCGACAGCAGCGGCAGCGCGCCGCTGTCGAAGCCCACCGGCAGGCTGCGCTCGCGAAGATCGTCCAGGATGGCGACGCAGACGTTCTCGGGGACGCGTACGCCCGCCTCGGCGGCCGGGCCGGCGACGGCCTCGCGCAGTTCCGACTCGGTCATCGCGCCGACGGCGAAAACGCCGGCCTCAGCCGACTGGCGCACCGGCGGGAAAGCCAGCGCCTGGTCGAGGAAGTCGCCGCGGATGCCCGCGATGACCAGCGCCGCGGGCGCGCCACCAGGCCGGACCGGCGCGGTAGCCATGCTGTACAGCGCGGCCAAGAACCGCTGCTGTTCACCGGCGTCGCAAGTGAGTGTGAACAGCTCCTCGAGCTGGTCGACCACCAGGACCAACCGCCGGGCGTCGTCGTCCGGCAGGCCGCCGGCTGCCAGGGCCTGCCCGGCGAGCAGGTGCGCCGCGCCGGGATTCGCCAGTAACGCTTCGTGTACGGAGACGGCCTCCGTGCCGGCGAGATCGGCCAAGTGGATCGCGAGTTGCCGGAGCGGGTCGCCCGTCGGCGTGATCACCCGGCGCGGCCAGGACCCACAGCCCGGCGCCAGCGCGTCCTCGGCCAGCGACCCCATCAGCCCCGCGCGCAAAAGCGACGACTTGCCGGACCCGGACGGCCCGAGCACCAACAGCACGCCCGCATCGTGCGGATGCTCCCGCAGGCGCCGCACCAGATGCTCGGTCAGCGCCCGCCGGCCGTAGAAGATCCGCGCGTGGCGCTCCTCGAACGCCGGCAGACCCAGATAAGGACAGCCCTCCCACCCGGCCCGGTGCGCCCGCCGGCCGTCCCTGGCGCGCCGCGCGGACCGGTCGGCCTCGACGCCCTCGGCATAGAACCGCACCCGTGCCTGCTCGCGGTCGGTGGCGCGCAGCGCCTGCGCGATCCGCACCGCCACGTCTGCGCCCGGCGCCGTCTTGCCCGCGAAGATCTCGCTCAAGTGCCCGACCGACACGCCGGCCGTGCCGTTGATCTTCCGCAGCGACGGCTCGTCCGCCCGCTGGCGCAGCTCGAGGAGCAGGTCGTGCAGCCGGCGATGATCCCCGACAGGACAAGCACCTTGGGTCGTCACCTGCTCACCTAAAGTGGTCACCTCCGCAGGTTAACCAGCCGGCTGCTCGGTGTTCGGCCTGTTCGCCAGGCCTGCCCGAACGTCCGATGCCGCAGGCCAGGCCACGCGCCTCGACGGACCAAAAGTGTTCGCCGCACGCCGGTGAACACCCCGGACCGGCGATCTGCTGATGCCATCACCAGCCACCGGAGGACACCATGCAGACCCTGCTCACCAGGAACGTGCCCGCCCTGGACGAGACCCACGGACCCGACAGCCACGAGGCCGAACTGCGAGCCCTGATGGCGATGGCCTCGCATGACCTGAAGTCCCCCCTCGCCAGCGTCTCCGCCCACGTGCAGATGCTGCACGAGGACTACAGCACCGCCCTGGGCGACGGCTTCCGGCAGGACATCGCCGCCATCGAGCGCGGCCTGCGCCGCATGAACCAACTGGCCCAGGACCTCCTCGACTACGCCCGCGCCGACCACACCCTCGAGCTCGCGCCGAGGGCGCTGCGCGAAATCGTCGGCGAAGCGCTCACCGAACACGTCGCCGGGCCCAACAAGGTCCTAGTGACGCAAAGCGGCGAGTGGCCGACCGTGGTGGCGGACGCCGGGCTGCTACGGCACGTCCTGGACAACCTGATCGGCAACGCCATCAAATACGCGCCCGCGGACACCACGCCCGAGATCGAGATCGAGGCCCACACCCTCGCCGACGGCACCGTACGCGTCGAGGTAGCCGACCGTGGCGTCGGCATCCCCGCCGCGGACCGTCCCCGGATCTTTGACGCCTTCCACCGCTGCGCCAACACCGGCGGCCGCCCCGGCACCGGCCTCGGCCTAGCCATCTGCCGCCGCATCGTCGAACGCCACGGCGGCCACATCGGGGTCAACGACAACCCCGGCGGCGGCAGCCGCTTCTGGTTCACGCTGCCGAAACTCGTGTAACGCGCGATGTTGCCATCGACAAGACGTCCACCCCGGACGGGGAACACTGGGCCGGAGAGGTTGAGGCAACAGCCACCTGCCGCCGGTGATCCAGAATCGGGCCGGCGCCGGTGGGCACGTCAACGACGAAGCCCCCGAATCTGGTGAGATCGCCTAACGGCGAGGAGTAGCAGCGAACCAGATCGCAGCAATGCTTGGGCCGCGCGCAACGTTCTCCGGGACGGGACCGTCCGCACCTGCGGAGTTACTCGCCTCAATGAATTTGCAAGTGCACGCATGATCATGCATAGAGGATTCGCCCTGTCATCGGCAGATCCGCGCACTCCCGTCAGGTCGCGCGATGATTGTCTGCACGTAGGGTGAACGGGCTCCGGAGCTACCGCCGGCACCACCGGCAGTAGAGGTCGACAAGGGGTGCCGGTTCTCGCAAAGGTCTCGGCACGCGGCGCCGGCAACGATGCATAGAAACTCGCGAACGAAGTCACCCAGAACCTCACGACCGCCGCACCCTGGCTCCCACCAAGCGATGGACAAGACTTTTGGCCAGGCGCTCAGACGGGGGCCGCTGCCACGGCTAGGGCGGCTCGGACGAAGGCGGCCACGGCGGGGGAGCGGCAGTCCTGGGGCCACGCTATGGACAGGCCGGCCGGGGGCAGGTCGGTCACCTCGCGGTAGACGATGTCGGGGCGGGTGTAGCGGCGGGCCACCGAGGCCGGGACGAAGAAGACCAGGGTGCCGATCTCGATCAGGTTGAAGATCTGGGTCATGTCGAGGCGGGACGAGGTGCGGTGCGGGCGCTGCGGGCCGGACGAGGCGTCGGCGCCGTCGGGGAGTTCGCGGCCGCGGAAGTCGGCCAGGGACAGTGACGGCAGCGCCGCCAGTGGGTCGGTCACGGCCAGGGCGACCAGGTTGGGTTCGGTCATCAGCGGTTCGTGGTCGAGGCCGCGCTCGTCGAACGGGGTGGGGAGCAGGGCGACGTCGGCGCGGCCGTCGTGCAGGGCCGGGACCTGCTCGCCGCGGCCGCCGAGCAGCGGCTCGACCGGCAGGGCGGACGCCTCGCGGCGGTAGGCGGCCAGGATCTGGGGGAGCAGGCCGGCGTCGAAGTCGGCCTTCAGGGCCAGGCGCAGCGCGGGGGTGGGCAGGCCGGCGTTGCGGGCCCGGCGGCCGGCCGCGCTCACCGCGTCGAGCGCGTTGCGGGCGTCGCGCAGCAGGATTTCGCCGGCCGGCGTGAGGGCCACGTTGCGGGTGGTGCGCTCCAACAGGCGTACGCCCAAGAAGCGCTCGATTTCCCGGATAGCGCGGGAAAGCGGGGGTTGTGCCATGCCGAGCCGCGTAGCGGCCCGGCCGAAATGCAGTTCCTCGGCCACCGCGACGAAGTAGCGCAGCTGGCGGACCTCGAGGTCGTTCATACTCCCACGGTATCAATCGGGATCGGATCGGTCCTTCAGACCCGGGCTGACCAGCGGTTGACTGTGCACATGATCGTTGTAACTGCACCGATCGGGAACATCGGCCGCCAGGTCGTCGCGAATCTGCTCGCGCTCGGCACGCCCGTACGCGTCATTGTGCGCGACCCGGACCGCCTGGCCGGACCGGTCCGTGAGCGGGCCGAGGTCGTCGCCGGGTCGCACGGCGACCCGGACGTCGTCGCCAAGGCGTTCGACGGCGCGGACGCCATCTTCTGGCTCGCCCCGCCGAACCGTGAGGCATCCGACTTCCGCCAGGTCTATCTCGACTTCACCCGACCGGCCACCCGGGCCTTCACCGAAGGGCAGCGGGTGGTCGGCGTCTCCGCGCTCGGCCGCGGCACCGCACCGGCCGCCAACGCGGGCCTGGTCACCGCCTCGCTGGAGATGGACGACCTGATCGCGGCCAGCGGCGTCGCCTACCGGGCGCTGGCCCTGCCGTCGTTCATGGACAACGTGCTGCGCCAGGTCCCGGTGATCCGCGAGCAGGGACGCTACTTCGGGCCGAGCGAGCCGGACCGGAAGATGCCGACCTGCGCGACCCGGGACATCGCGGCCGCGGCCACCCGGCTGCTGCTCGACGACGGATGGACCGGCAGCGGCGAGACACCGGTGCTCGGACCGGAAGACCTGTCCATGCTGGACGAAGTGCGGATCATGTCGGAGGTGCTGGGCCGGCCGATCGAGTACGTGCGTACGCCGCTCGACGCCTTCAAGGCCCAGTTCCTGGCCGGCGGGGCCTCGGAGTCGGTGGCCCAGGCCATGGTGGACATGGCGCGGGCCAAGGACGAGGGCCTGGACGAGGGCGTCGCCCGCACGACCGGGACGACCAGCCCCACCACTTTCCGCCAATGGTGTGAGGAGGTCCTGCGGCCGGCCGTGGAATCATGACCGCTTATGGAGCTCACCCCGCAGGATCAGGCCTATCTCGACCAGTTGCCCGGGGCGGGCGCCTTCAACCCGACCGTTCCGCATCCGGCCCGGCGCTACAACTACTGGCTCGACGGTAAGGACAACTTCGACGCGGACCGCCGCTCGGCCGACGAGATCGAGCGGCTGGTCCCCGGCATGCGGGCGGGGGTACGGGCCAACCGGGACGTGCTGCGGCGGGTGGTGACCCACCTGGCCGGTGCGGCCGGCGTCCGCCAGTTCCTCGACATCGGCACCGGACTGCCGACGGCGGACAACACCCACGAGGTCGCCCAGCGGATCGCGCCGGACAGCCGGGTGGTGTACGTCGACAACGACCCGCTCGTTCTCGCGCACGCGCGGGCCCTGCTGACCGGAGGCCGGACGGCCTATCTCGAGGCTGACCTTCGCGACCCGGGCAAGATCCTCCAAGCGGCCGCCGGGACGCTGGATCTCACCGAACCGGTCGCGCTGCTGCTGGTCGGGGTGCAGCACTTCGTGCCGGGTGACGAGGCGGTGAAGCCGCTCGTCGACCGGCTGATGGGCGCGCTGCCGTCCGGCAGTTTCCTGTTCGTCACCCACGTCACGAACGACTTCCTGCCGCCCGCGGTGGTGGCCGGGCACGACGAGATGCAGCGGGCCGGGCGCTCGGACTTCTGGATGCGCGGCCGGGCCGAGATCACCCGGCTGTTCGAGGGCCTCGAACTGCTCGAGCCGGGCGTGGTCCCGACCACGCGGTGGCGGCCCGAGCCGGACACCCCGGACCTGCCGCTGCACGTCGTCAACGCCTGGGCGGCGGTCGGGCGCAAAGCATGATCAGGCTCACGTGCCGGGCGGAGTGAGCGGAGAGTAGCTTTCGCCCCATGTCGATTGCGTTGTCCCTGCTCGACCTGGCGCCCATCCCGGCCCGGAGCACCGCCCGCGAAAGCTTCGCCACCAGCGTCGCGCTGGCCCGGGCGGCGGAACGCAGCGGCTATCGCCGCGTCTGGTACGCCGAGCACCACAACATGCCGACCATCGCGTCGTCGGCGACCAGCGTGCTGATCGGCTACATCGCGACGCAGACCGAGTCGATCCGTCTCGGCTCCGGCGGCATCATGCTGCCCAACCACTCGCCGATGGTGATCGCCGAGCAGTTCGGCACGCTGGCCACGCTGTTCCCGGACCGCATCGACCTCGGGCTGGGCCGCGCGCCGGGCAGCGACCAGAACACCCAGCTGGCCCTGCGGCGCGACCCGTCGGCGGCCGACACGTTCCCGCAGGACGTGCTCGAACTGCAGGGTTTCCTGTCCGGGCACAGCCGGATCCCGGGCGTGCAGGCGGTACCCCGGGCCGACGAGATCGTGCCGCTCTACATCCTCGGTTCGTCACTGTTCGGCGCGCAGCTCGCGGCCCGTCTCGGCCTTCCGTACGCGTTCGCCTCGCACTTCGCCCCGGACGCGCTGACCCAGGCCGTGTCCGTCTACCGCGACACCTTCCAGCCGTCGGCACAGCTGGAAAATCCGTACGTGATCGCCGGCGTGAACGTCTTCGCGGCCGACGACCACGACCAGGCGGTGCAGCAGAAGGCCGTCGCCTACCGCGCCCGCACCCGGGCGATGCTGACCCGCGGCGCCCGGGGGATGAACTTCACCGACGCCGAGATCGACGAGTTCCTGGCCTCACCCAACGGCGCCCAGCTGGCCGGCATGACCCGCTACACCGCGGTCGGCACGCCGTCCGAGGTCCGCGACTATCTGGCCGCGTTCGCCGAGACGGCCCAGGCCGACGAGCTGATCACCGCGCACCACGCGAGTGAGGTCGACGACCGGGTGCGCTCGATCGAGCTGACCGGCCAGGTCCTGAATCTGCTGCCGGAGAGCAAGTAGAACGGGTGTGGCTGATCCCGCTTTCGCGCGCGGCGGTCACCGACCGGCCGGGCCGAGGGTGCGGCGGAACCACTTGCCTGGCTTGTTGCCCAGCTCGGCGGGGGCGGCCGGGCCGGTCACGGTGAATCCTGACTTCGTGAGGACCTTCTGCGAGGCTACGTTCTCGTCGGCGGCGGCCGCGTTCAGCGTACGCAGGTGGTACCGCGTTTCTGCTCGCCGGCAGAGTTCGCGGACGGTGGCGGTGGCTATGCCGCGGCCGGTCACGGATTCGGCCAGGCGGTAGCCGACGTTGGCGGTCCGGTCTTCGACCTCGAGCAGGTTGAAACGGCCCACCACCTCGCCGGTCTCGGTGGTCAGGACGTGGAAGAGGCAGACGCCCGCCTGGTGGAGGGCCAGCACGGTGGCCCAGCTGTCGTCGAAATGGGCGAAGAAGGCGTCGCCGCGGTCGGTGATGAACCGGGCGAAGTAGGCGCGGTTGGCGAGTTCGAAGTCGCGGACCGCCTGCGCGTCGGCGGCCTCGACCGGCCTCAATTCGAACATCGCCCGACCTTAGCCGGGGCGGCGTGACCGAGCCGGGTCGAGGCCTCCGCGAACGCGGCGCCCGCTGAATCCTTGCGAAACGGTTGCGGCTGCCGATCGTGCGTCTCGACCACCCGGTGGCGAGCGGCGAGAGGAGAGCGCGTGCTTCAGCGACGTACGCGCCGGTCCGACGAGGGCTTCACGATGGCTGAGGTGCTGGTCGCGATCGCGGTCGTGTCGGTGGTGATGCTTTCGCTCAGCGCGTTCTTCGTGAACTCGATCCGGATCGACAACGAGCAGGGCGACCGGCAGTCGGCGATCCAGGCGGCCGACGACGCCATGGAGCGGGCCCGGGCGCTGCCTGCGGCCGCGCTGCTGACCGGGCGGGACCAGGCCGGCTCGGCCCAGGAATGGTCGGCCCCGGTCGCCTCGGTCGCCGGTCTGCTCGGCGCCGGCGACCAGACGATGGCCTACGACAGGAACGCCGCTCCCGGCTCGGGCCGGACGGCCCTGCTGCCGACCACCTATCGAACCCTGGTGCTCAACGGCATCGCGTACCGGCAGTACTGGTACATCGGCTGGTGTCAGCGCCCCTCGACCGGCGGCGCGTGTGTGGCGTCGGCGCCGAGCGGGCAGTTCACCAAGTTCTTCCGGGTCGTCGTCGCGGTCACCTGGCCCGGGCGCTCGTGCCTGGGCAGCGTCTGCTCGTACGTCACCAGCACGCTGATCGGCGACCCGGATCTGGGCCGGGTGCTCGACCCGGTCTTCGACACCAACGACAGCTCACCGGCCCCGGCGATCACCAGTACGCCGGGCGCCCAGACCGCCGACGTCGGCACCCCGGCCGCCCTGACCTTCGTCACCAGCGGCGGGGCGGCCCCGCTGACCTGGAACGCCACCTCACTGCCGGCCGGGCTCACCATCGACCCGGCCGACGGCGCGATCAGCGGCACGCCGACGACCGCCGGGAGCTCGTCGGTGACGGTGACGGTCTCCGACGCGTACGGGCAGAAGGCCACCTCGAGCTTCGGCTGGACGGTCAGCGCGGCGCTCGGCTACGCCGGCTTCACCCCGCCGGCCTCGAAAGTGGGCACGGCCGGCCCGCCGGTCACCCTCACTGCTTCCAACGGCACCCGGCCGTACGCGTGGAGCGCAAGCGGCCTGCCGCCCGGCGTGACCCTCGACGGCTCCTCGGGAGTTATCAGTGGGTCACCGGGCACCCGGGGCGCCTACCCGGTGACCACCAGGGTGACCGACGCGAAGGGCGCGAGCGTGTCCAAGACGACGACCTGGACGGTGTCGTGATGTTCCCGGGCAAGAACGACGAGGGCTACTCGCTGCTCGAGGTG
The DNA here is from genome assembly GCF_044455125.1 of Actinoplanes sp. NPDC051343. Lineage (NCBI taxonomy): Bacteria > Bacillati > Actinomycetota > Actinomycetes > Micromonosporales > Micromonosporaceae > Actinoplanes > Actinoplanes sp. NPDC051343. Next base: position 789,051 of record NZ_JBITEL010000002.1, on the reverse strand, counting down.
ATGATGGCGATGGTCTGCACGGGCATCCTGATGACGCTGGTGACCAGCGCCGTCATCCAGATCTACCACTCGGTCAACAGCGTCGACGCGGTCTCGGCCGCCCAGTCGCAGATCGACACCGCGTTCAGCCGGCTCGACAAGGAGGTCCGCTACGCCCGGGGGATCAGCGACCCGGCGGCGGTCAGCGGCGACCCGTACGTCGAATACCTGCTGAGCGCCGACTCGGTCGACACCTGCGTCGAGTTGCGCCTGCGCACCTCCACCGGTGAGCTCCAGCGGCGCCAGTGGGTCAAGAACCAGAGTCCGCTCGTGCCGACCGCCTGGCAGACGCTCGCCTCGTCGGTGATCGCGGCGACGCCGTTCGCGGTGACGTCGACCCGGCCGGTGCTGCCCAGCGACTCGCCCTACCAGTCGCTCACGCTCGACGTCACCTCGGTGACCGGCGGCGGGTCCGGCCTCAGCGCGTCGGCCGCCCGGGCCGGTTCGCGGCGCGAGACCACGGTGACCTTCACCGCGCTCAACGCGATCATCCCCACCGGTTCGGTGGACACCACCACCATCTCGACGACCTGCACCGAAGGCCGGGGGGTCTCGTCATGATCCGTCTGAAGGACGACCGCGGTTCGCTGCCCCTGGCCATGCTCGTGTCGGTGGTCGGCGTCGGGCTGAGCGTCTTCATGTCGATGCTGGTGGTCAGCCAGCTGCACACGACCGCGTTCGAGGCGCGGCGGGTGCAGGCGCTGAACGTCGCCCAGGCCGGCCTGGACGTCGGCGTGGCCCAGGTCCGCACCGCGACGAAGATCAACGCCACGGGCGAGACCGTCGGCGACGCCACCCGGCTGCCCTGCACGACCCTGACCGGCACGGTGGGCGCCGCCGCGTACTCGGTGGTCCTCGCCTACTACGACTCCGACCCGCAGGGGCACCTCCAGGATGCCGCCTGGACCGCCGGGCACGCGGTGTCCTGCGTGCCCGGCCGCGGCACCCGGACCGTGCCCGGCTTCGTGGTGTTCACCTCGACCGGCACGGCGTCCGGCGCCGGCTCCTCGAAGCGGACGCTGCGCGGCACCTACGTGGTGCACACCAGCAACGCCAACATCTCCGGCGGCCTGGTGCACGTCTATCGGGGCAGCACCACACTGAACGACCTGTGCATCGACGCCGGGTCGGGCACGCCGACGGCCGGCACCGCGGTGAAGATGCAGCTGTGCAACGCCGGGGCGGTCAGCCAGACCTGGGCGTACGACCCCAGCCTGCGCCTCGTGCTGGTCTCCTCGCAGGGCGCGGACTCGTCCGGCATGTGCCTGCAGGCCGGCACCACCCACGTCGCGAACGCCCCGGTCACCGTCCAGCCGTGCGTGACCGCCAAGCCGGCGCTCTACGCACAGCAGTGGAGCATCAACGACAGCTCCAACCTGGTCGGCAGCAACACCGGCGGCACCAACACCGACGGCTTCTGCTTCAACGTGGCCCAGCCCGACCGGCCCGGCAGCGGCGTGCTCATCACGACCAGCTGCAGCGGCAGCTACAACAACGTGTCGACGTTCTCGCTCGACGCCAACGCCGGCGCCGGTCAGGCCTCGTCGGCGGTCGGGCAGGCCGTCGGCCAGCTGGTCAACTACAGCCAGTTCGGGCGCTGCCTGGACGACACCAACCAGAACCCGGACTCGGCGTACATGATCGCCTGGCCCTGCAAGCAGAACCCGGACCCGGCCAAGGTGGCGTGGAACCAGCGCTACACCCTGCCGGTGCTCGAAGGCGGCCCGAAGGTGGGCACGCCGGCGAACTTCCGGACCGGCACCATCTCGACCGTCAAGGGCGCGGCCAAGTACTGCCTGCAGAGCCCGCTCTCGGACGGCCTCTACCAGTACGTGACGACCAAGTCGTGCGTCCCCGAGGCCATCAACCAGCAGTGGACGGTCTACGGCGACACCGGCTCGTACGCGACCAGCTATCAGATCGTCGACGGGACCCAGAAGTACTGCCTGCAGGCGCGCGACCAGAACGCCAGCCCGGCCGACCTGTTCCAGGACGTCAACAAGGTCGCGAAGATCTACGTCGGCGTGTGCAACGGTTCGACGCTGCAGAAGTGGAACGCTGACAAGAACACCCTCGGCGGCCTGGCCCTCAAGGACGTGACGGAGCGCTGAGCATGCCCTCGTAGAAGTCGCAGGTGTGCCGGTAGCCGCCGGGGTTCCGCGTCACCACGCTCACGGCCGCCCCGCGGCCCTCCGCCCGGTGTTCCAGCTCGGCCAGGGCGCGGCGGTCGCGGAACTCGGTCACCAGCAGCACCGGGCCGCCGGGGGCGTAGATCGGGGGCGCCGGAACGAGACGGCCCTGCGCGCCGTCGACCTCGAGTGGCCCGTCGGCGGCTGCGCTCGAAGGTTGCGCCGTGAGGTCCCGGTGCCACCAGGTCTCCACGCGGCTCAGCCCCAGCCGCCCGGCCAGCGCGGCCCGTTCCGGTTGGGGCACCGGGCAGACGAGCCGGACCCGCGAGTCGCCGGCCAGGCGGCGCAGCAGCTCCGCACCCTCGGTGGCCCAGTGGGCGGCGTGCTCGGCCGCCGCGTCGTCGACCAGCAGGAGTCCCGGCCGGCGCAGCCCGAAGGCGAACGCATGGCCGGTCCGCAGCGCGACCGCCGCCGGGTCGCCGATCAGGGCGCCGAGGTACGACGCGTGGATGCGGAGGGCGTCCGGTGCGCGCCGCCAGAACTGCGGCGCGAAGGACTCCCGGTGCCGGCCGTCGCGGTCCAGGAGTTCGACCACCCAGCCCAGGTCGCCCGCCACCAGCGGACGGATCATCCCGCCTCGAAGGGGGCCCCGACGGTCAGACCCGCATCGGCGGCGGCGGCCGTCGCCTGCTGGAGGACCACCCGCTGCGCGAGGCCGGTCGCCCGGGCCCGGGCGGCCACGTCCTCGAACTCGGGCATGACCTGCACGATCACGCCGTCGACGTGGCCGACTTTGACGCTTATCGGGCCGGCTGCGACGGTGATTATGGTGAAGGTTCGCGCGACCACGGTTTTGCGGAGCGGTCCCTCCCGTACGCCCAAGGTCGTCGTGTCCCGGAAGATCTGGTCTCGCAGCCGGGCCGTGAGGCCCGGTTTTGTCAGCACGCAGAGCGTGTGCGCCGGGCGGCCCTTCTTCATCAGGATCGGCACCAGCCAGGCGTCGTCGGCGCCCAGCTCAAGCAGGTTGGCGAGCACACCGGGCCAGAGCCGCGGGTCGAGGTCGTCGACGTTGGCCTCCAGGAGCACGACGTCTTCCGTGCTGTCGGCCTCTTCCGCTCCGATGACCACGCGCACGACGTTCGGCCTCTCCGGCGTGTCGCGGGTGCCGGCGCCGACCCCGACCCGGTCGACGGTCATCGGCGGCAGCGTCTCGCAACGCCCGGCCAACGCCCGGATCAGCGCCATCCCGGTCGGCGTCGCCAGCTCACCGGGGCCGTCGCCCCGCACCCGCCAGCCCCGGGCCAGCTCGGCGACCGCGGGCGCGGGAACCGGAAGCCGCCCGTGCGCCGACCGGACGGTCCCGGAGCCCAGCGCCACCTCCCCGGCCGAGACGCTGCTGACTCCGAGGTCGTCGAGCGCCGCGCACACCCCGACCACGTCGGCGATCGAGTCGAGGGCACCCACCTCGTGGAAGTGCACGTCCTCGGGGTCGGTCCCGTGCACCCTCGCCTCGGCGACGGCCAGGCGGTCGAACACCGCCTCAGGTCCGGTACGCGCGTGCTCGCGCAACAGCACCCGGATGTCCCGCCACGTCCGGTGCGGCGGGTCGTCGACGAGCGGCGTCACGTGCACTTTCGTGGCCCGCATCCCGGCCCGGCGCACCTCCTCGACGCTCAGCCCGACCGACCCGGGCAGCACCGCGTCGATCGCGGCCTGCACCCGCTCCAGCCCCGCCCCGGCGTCGATGAGCGCCGCGAGCAGCATGTCCCCGGCAATGCCGGCACTCGCGTCGATCCAGGCATGCCTGCCGTCCACAGTCGTCCCATCCGCTCGTTGAGCTGCTCTAACGCAGGTAGCCCCGCTCGGCGAGGATCCGGCCGCGCTGCTCATACTGGCCGGGGTCGTCGGGGAGCCGCGTATCGAGTCCATCAACGTATCGGTTGAACATCGAGAAGGCCGCGGCAATCAGCACGGTGTCGTGCACACTCCGGTCGTCGGCACCGGCCGCGCGGGCCCGCGCGACATCGTCGGCGGTGACCGAGCGCCCGTCCACCCGCACCCGATCGGCGATCGTCAGCAGAGCCTCCATCAGCGCGTCCGGCCCGGCCTCGACCCCGCCCGCCAGGTAGCGGGCGGCCGCCCCGTGCGTCTCGGCGCAGAAGGTGCACCCGTTACGCCGAGACACGTACGCGGCGATGGTCTCCCGCTGCTGCGAAGTCAGCGGCGACGGCCCCCGAAGCAGGGCCTCGGCCAGATCGTTGAGCGGACCAGCGGTCTCCGGGTGACCGGCAAGCAAGCCCGCGATCCCGGGCAGCGGCGGTAGGTCGATGTGCGGCACACCCTAGGTCAACATGTCCGGAAGACATCGGCAAGCCGATCCGGGTCGTCTGGGTCTGGTCGACGTCATCGGGAGGTGGGTGCTTCCCGGCGCATCCGAACTCGCGAGCTTCGTGGCGTCGGTCCGGTTCTACGGCTGGTGCCGGACAGCGACGGCTTCGTATGGCAGCACGTCTTCTCCCGAAGAGGAGCCCGACGGGGATACCAGCATGGTGCCCGTGGCGTGTGGCTGGTCCGCCCGGCGGACGAGGAATGGGCGCTCACCCCGGCGGGCGCGGCCCACCTGTTCCCCTCCGAGTGGGCGGCATTTCGTGCCGCGATCCCCGCCGCGGAACAGGACGACCTCGTCGGCGCCTACGGCCGACGCCTCAACGACCCCGACCCCGCGGTCCACGGCCCCGCGGCCCGCGCCTGGATGGGCTGGGAGCTCTCGGCCAACTCGCTGCTGCCGATGACGCCGCCCGCCATCGACGACACCAGCCTGCTGGCGTTCGCCCGCATCACCCACCACTACATCAGCAACGGCGGCTTCCTCCCGCCGGACGGTCTCCTGGCGGGCGTCGACCGCATCCGGCATATCCCGGCGGTCATCGTGAACGGCCGCTACGACATCAAGACACCGCCGAAGCAGGCGTGGGACCTGCACCGGGCCTGGCCTGAGGCGACGTTCCACATCGTGGAGGGCGCGGGCCACGGTGGCTCCGAACCCGGCACCCGCAGCCTGCTGATCGAAGCCACCAACCAGTTCCTCGCTTCAAACTGAGCTGAGCTTCTTGGGGCCGAAGCTGTCCTGCCGTTGCAATTGTTGCAGATTTCCGAACGGCACGGACGCCACCGCCCTCGGTGCGGCAGATATCCGTATAACGGGAAGCATCCTCTGGCCTTCGATAAGGTGATCCGGAGAGCCAAAGCGCACTGCACGCCGGGCACTCAATTACCGACGTACCGGACTTCGAAAGCGTCCGGCACGAGCACTGGTCAACTCTCCCGGAAGTTCGGCAGGTCCTGGTTGCGGGTGTTTAAATTCAGGGCAAGCGAGCCCGCGGAGAGACCGGCGTACAGTAGGCCGGACACCTCCAGGCAGGCGAGTACTGGATAGTAGACCGGAACCGACAGAATGGGTGAACCGCCGGAGGGGTTCCAGAGGCGGATCATGCGATCTTTACCGCCGGAGGCCAACAGGGGCCGACCGTCCACGGTGACGGAGCACAGCGCGTTCACCCCGTCCAAGTGGCCGGTCAGCACGGCGGTGCAAATCTCGTCGCGAATGTTCCAGATGCGGATCGTACGGTCATCTCCTGCTGAGGCGAGCATTTGCGTACCCTCCACAGTGACTTCGGCCAGCGCCCGTACGGTGCGGCTGTGTCCCTGGAACCTCGTGAGGTAGCGGCCCGTCGGTCCCCAGAGGATCACATCCTCGTCGCAAGCGGTAGCCAGCATTGGTTCAGCGTCGGCAATCTGGCGGATGGCATGGATCTGCTCGATGCCCTCAGCCGGTTCAGCGAACGGCCACCGGTCGGTAAGCCGCCGCCGTTGGACCAGGCGGCCATTTTCCGGCCGACAAAACTGGATGACCGCTTTGCCGTACCGGTTAGTGCCCGCAATGGCCAGCAGGTCTTCACCGTCCTCGGTACGGAATGCGCAGACCGCCTGCAAATATTCGAATCGGCGAATGTTTGTCAGGGTCTGGCGACCGGTGACCGGATCCCAGGTTTGGATGACCCCGGAGTCGCTGGCGACCACGATAAGCTCGCGTGATTCGACCCGCGCCGTGCAGAGGCTGTTGACCGTACCGAGGCCTCCACCCATCACCCCGATTCGGGCGCCGGTCTCGGCGGCCTGCAACTGGATCCTGCCGTTGCTCCCGTCGACGCCGGCGACGGCGTGGCCGCGCAACTGGATCGTGCATGCTGCGCTGGTGCGGCCACCGCGACGTGCGGTACTGCTCACACCCTCGTCGGCCGTCAGATCCCAGAGCCGGATCGTTCGGTCCTTCCCGCCGGTGGCGAGATACTCGTTGCCGTCGAGCGTGACCGTGCAGACGGCGTAGATCACATCGGTGTGGCCGGCAAGGACCCGCAGGCAGTCGCCCTCACGCGGATCCCACACTCGGACGTCACCGTCGCCTGAGACGGTTGCCAGAGCGCTCCGACCATTGGCTCGGCACGCCGCCAGACCGAAAATGGGCTTGCTGTGCCCGCCTGATCCGACAATCGACGGTTGAATTCCGCGGCGATGGATCAGGACAGCTTTGAAATTGGTGACGGCTATCGACATCCGGTCGCCGACGGCGACGAAGCAGGCGGCCCGAATCTGGTCAACATGGCCGCCGAATTCGTTGATGAGCCGTCCGTCCTCCGGCGCCCAGAGCCGCGCCAGCCGATCGTCTCCGGCTGACAACACGACTTGTCTCTGGGCGGATGCGGCCGCCGATACCGCCCGCACCGGACCGATGTGGGCCTCGATCACTCGCACCTGACGACTGCTGCGCAGTTCCCAAATCCGGACCTTGCCGTCGTCGCAACCGGCGACCAGGTGGGTACGCCGATCGATGATGATGGTGCACAGCGACCGGATTGCCGTGGACGGTCCGGGATACATCCCCTCCAGACGTCGGTTGGTGGGGTCGACGAAGTAGATTCGTCCGCTCTTGCCGGCGGCCGCGAGCAGCGTCCGCCCGCCCTCGCTGACCGAGCAGACCGTGAACATTGGTTCAGCTTGCTCCCGTTGGGCCTTCGCGCTGCCGCCGAACGGCATCGTCCAGTGTTGTCCCGTCGCCGGGTCCCACAGCCGCACGTGGAAGAAGTCACCGACTGACGCGATGTGGGATCTTCGATCCACGGTCACGGCGCAGATCGCCCGGACAGTCCCAGTATGACTATCCAGCATGCTGTGCTCGGCGCGGTTGGGCACCGCCGCCCATTCGATCCGGTACGGCGCACCGGGCCAGGCTGCGAACGTATTCGGCTGCTGCTCCAGCGCGGAGGTCACCCCGAACAGGGCCGCCCGCTCAGCCGGCAGCGCGCCGAGGGCGTGCGAGGTCAATCGCAACAGCCGGCCGCGAGCTCGCCCACCCGGCGTCGATGCGTATTCGGCGAGCTGGAACAGCCGTGGAAGGTCGGCATGCAGCAGGAAGGCGTCGTCGGCCAGCAATTCGTCGATCAGTCCGGCGCGGGCCGCGTACATGGGGAGGGTTCGAAGCAGGTACAGGTCGGCACGCGCCCAGCCGGCCTGCCGTCCGTAGCCGATGAGGTGCCGGGCGAGCGCCAGTTCGTCGGCGCCGCGACGGTTGTCGACGGCTCGCCGCTTGACCAGCGAGTCGTTGAGTGCTTGGTGGAACAGCCGGTAACGCGGCGTACCTGCGTCCCGGCTCGATTCGACTAGGAAGTTCGCCGCAGATGAGCCGGCGAAGGTCAGCAACGCCTCGCGGCTTACCCGCACGTCGAGTGCCTCCAGCGCGACCCGCCAGAGGTCGATCGACATCCCCGGCGGGTGGGCGTAGGCGAGGGCGATGAGTACGTCAGTCGCTGGCACCCGTTCGACCGGAGGCAGCCGATTGAGGTACTCGGCGAGTGCCTCGTCCACGGTCGCCGTGAAGGAGAGCGAGTCGGGTTTGACGGCCTGTTCGTCGTACATACCATGGGAGCGCGCGATGAGTCCGGCGATGAGGAAGTTCCGGTCCGCCAAGGCTGCGATGCGGCTTGCCACCGGCTGGGCGACCGCGAACTCGGCGTAGGGGTTGCCTACTCGCTCGTCGCCCAGCAAGGCCAGCGTGGCCAGCGCATACGCCTCCAAGTCAGCCTCGGCGAAATACTCCTGCCGGTCGAGATCGATCACGGACGCGCTCTTCCCGAACGCCTGCAGCAGGGACCCCCGGTCGTCGACCCGCCGGCTGCCAACGACGACTTGGGCGCCGAACGGGGCGCAAGTCCGGGCTATCGGTAGGAGCAACGCCGACACGATCAAACGGGCCTGTTCCGGGCCGGCCGCCTCATCGAGCGCGTCGACGACCAAGTTGAACCGGCCGTGCGTCCGCGACAGCCGATCGCGGAGGGCCGGCACCAGATCGTCGACGGTGCGCGGCATCCGCACCGAAGCGGCGCAGGCAATCTCGACGGCCACGTCGAGAGCAGTCTTTCCCTTCATGTGAACGGCGCACGCGACCGAGCCGATTGGCGCTCGGACGTTGCGATCGTCGGCGGGAAGGGCCGCCCGGACACTCTCGTCGGCGGTGGTCACGATCCGGCCGAGCACGGCCGACTTGCCCACACCTGGGGATCCCGTCAGCACCAACACCCTGGCATCCGGAACCGAACGGCGCAGCCAATGGGCAATCTCGGTCAGAGCTACCGTACGGCCCCGGAATCGGTAGCCGCCTTCGGTATCGATGGATACGCCGCGCGCCCGGGGGCGCCAGTGCCGCACGGCCTCCAGGTCGGCGCTCAGCGACCAGCCCCAGGCCTCGAGAGCGGCGTCGCCGGCGGCGGCAATCGACCACGCGGTCAGCGCCTGGACGTTCTCCTCCGGTAACCCCCGAGCAATCTGGTAAAGAGTGAGCGCCTCGGCGTCCCCGGCGTTGCGGCCGCCCTGCTGCGCTTGGACGACCAGGCCGACGACCGCGTGGAAGTCACGCGACCACACGCCGGCACCGCTGAAGCCGGCCTTGACGACGTACCGGGACTGGGTGTCGAGACGAATCCGCCCGTATGCGAGAGGAATGCCGATCTGGCCGTGCGCGTCCGCGCCGAATTCCGACTCTCGTGGAAAGCCGAACGCCCACCACCGGTCTCCGGCCAGGTCCTGCGGGCGCGGTGACCTCAGGGGAGCCGGTGTCGTTTCCGGCGGAGCGTCCGCGCTCAAGTGCAGCACTGCCACGTCCAACTCCTCGTCGACGCGGGCGCCGGCCACCGCCACCCGGACCGTACGCGGCACGCCAGCCTTGGGAAACGCGACAGTTATCGACTCGTGCCCGTCGATCACATGCCAGCAGGTGAGCACACGCCGCCGGTCGATCAGGACACCGCAACCAAGCGGCGTGCGCGCCTCACCGGAAAACACCGTCACGGTCCAAGGGTCGTAACCAGGTCCGGCGAAATGGCGGGCATCCACCTGATCGATGACCATACGTAGATATTTGCATCACTGATTGCGATCGTCCAGACTGAGGCTCCGCCTGCTCGCCGGCCGGGAGGCTCCATGTCCGATTCACAAGTTGTGTCCTATTCCGTCGACGGGGATGAGCTGGTGTCCGTGGAGATAACGCCGGTCGAGGGCTTTGTCCCGGTCGGCATCGAAGCGGTAGCGGGCCACGTCCGGCGAGCCGTCAAACCGGCGATCGCCGCGGCCCGGGTCGTCCTCGATCAGGCAAGAGCCATGGCACCCGACACCGTGCAGGTGAAATTCGGCGTCAAGGCCACCGGCACCGCGAACTGGCTGGTAGCTAGGGCCGCAACCGAGGGCAACTTCGAGATCACCCTCACCTGGAAGGCAGCCCCGGAAGACTGAACTGGCGCACCGCTCCCTCCAGAGCCTCGACCGACCGGCGCGGCTGGCCAACGGGAATCCAAGGTGGGTGCAGTGGTCATACACGGTCAGAGTCCACTTGACGGCGGCTTACACCGCGTGACTGACCTCGGCGGTCCGCCGCGCACGCACGGCGGCAGGTGAGTTGCCGGCTGAGCGCCGGTAGCTCTTTCCACTAATTTACTTAATTGGCTTTCCCTGTCGCGTTTCTCACGAGGCGCTCATTGGATGTCAGTCGAAGAGTTGATCTATCTGGGGAAGGTTTCTATAACCAGGGATTCGCCACAGCCGCAGAGCACGATCATCACTTCCAGGAAAAGGATGGCACCCCAGAAGAGCAAATAGCACTCGCCTACAGCATCGCTGACCGGGCCGCTGGGTGGAGGGGGAGCGCCGGGTTGTCCCCGGGCGCTGGGTTGGTCAGGTGACGGCACATCTCCAGTTGAACGCAGCAGGACGGCAGGGAGAACGGTTGTCCCACGATCGTGTCGAGCGTCCGGGAATCAGCTCAGTCGGGTAGGTAGCCAGCAATGCTACGAAAGCTGAATTCAAAGCATGAAGCGCTTGAGTTCCAATGGTCATTCGATTGAAACTATTCAGATATAGGGTTAGGAGGTGTTTGGTATTGCAGTCGATGGCTTAGCGCCGAGGCAAGGGCACGTGATACTCGAGAATTCCGAAGCAACGTGACGAACACGCTCTCATCGGTTCAGTGTGTTGAGGGATCACGGTGTCGGGCTCCAAACGGGCGGTGATTGGGCGTAGGCGGGAGGCAGGTGCGGCCAGTTCAGCGGGCGGCTGTTGAGCTGGCCTGGGGGGCTTATCGCGCTCCATCCGTTTCCGAGGGCTGTCCGGTAGGCGTCGGCTTGGTGTTTCGCGTCGTCGGGCGCGTCTTGCTTGGCCGGCCTCATGCCCTGGTCGAGCAGGCATCGGGCCGTCCTGGCCAAGGACACCGAGACGTGGGTGGTCTCGCCGGTTCGGGCGCGTCGCGCCGATGCGGCCAGTGCGCCGGCCGCTATGAGGTAGCCGGTGGCGTGGTCGAGCAACTGGCAGGGCAGCGCGCCCGGTCGGATGCCGTCGGTGGTGGTGGCCCAGCCTATGCCGGTGGCGATCTGTACCAGGCTGTCGAAGCCGCGCCGCGAGCCCCAGATGCCGCCCGGCTCCCAGGCCGAGAGGGTGACGACGATGGTGCCGGGGTGCTGCTCGGCTACCTGGTCGGGATCCAGGCCCAGTCGGCGCATTGCCCCGGGCCGGTAGCCGGTCACCAGGACGTCGGCCTGGTCGAGGAGCCTATGCAGAACTTGACGGCCGTTCTCGGTGCCGGCGTCCAGGGCGGTGCTTGCCTTTCCGATCACTCCGTCGACGGCATGCAGGGCCAGCTCGGGGCGGTGCGGGTCGTCGACCCGTAGTACGTCGGCGCCGAGTGCGCCCAGCATCCGGGTGCCCACGGGGCCCGCGATGACCCGGGTCAGATCGAGGACCTTCAACCCGGACGCCGGCAGCCGGCCCGGTTCGGGGAGCCGCAGCGAGGCGTGACCGAGCGGCACCATGCCCACAAGTGGTGACGTGCCTCCCTGCCACTGGGCCGGCGTACGGGCCGCTACGGCCAGGCCTCCGGCGGCGTACACGACGCGCTCGACCTCCGCCGCCGGGAGGGCGGCAATGGCATCGGCCAAGGCCGTTTCGACGTCGGTGTCCTGTCCGTCGGGCACGTTGAGGGAGGCGAGTAACGCGCTGCGATGCCACGGATAGTTCGCATGTGTGCGTACCCATCCGTCGGCGGACTGCCACAACCGCGACAGCGGGGCGAAGCCGTCGATGCCGCGCCCGTGAGCGTCGCGGAGCCAGACCTCGCTGCGCATCGCTGCCGCTACGTGTTCCGTGTCCAGCGCGATGTCCGGCCGGCGACCGGTGCGGGCATGAGACAGAGCGGCGGCAGCGGTCAGGCAGGCAGCCACCGACGCGGTGGCGCACTCGGCCACCGCGAGCGGTGACGCCAGCGCCGCCGGCCGGGGATCACCGGTGATGCGGAGTCCGGCGGCGCCCCTCAACCCCAGGTCGTCCAGCACGCCGTCCAACAAAGTCGCCATTCACCGATTCTCTGATTTTTGCCCCGTCGGCTCCACCGTGGGGGTGACGCCGGCCGATAGGCAGCCGGGGTGCCGCCTGTGATCGTTATGGTCCTGAACGAGGGTGCGAGGCCTGGTCCAGCGCGGCCGGACGTCCGAGTTCGCCAATGAGGAGCCGAGAGACTGTGACCGCCACCGTGAAGTCCGTCGACCTGCCCGACGGCACGACCGCCCACGACGAAACTCTCGACCGGTGGTACGTCAAGAGGACCTTCGGCATGTTCCCCTGGCGGGCGAACAACGGCGAGAAGCTGACTGATTACGAGGTTGACAACTTTCTGCGGTCCGGTCGAGTCGTCGTCACGCTGCCGGAACAGGCACGCCTCGATTTCGCGAACTGAGTCAGCGGCGCGGGGCGGTGATCTGGGCGGCCAGGTGGCCCGCGCCGTAACCGTTGTCGATGTTGACCACGGCGACGCCGGGGGCGCACGCGTTCAGCATCGACAGCAGCGGGGCCAGGCCGCCGAAGGCCGCGCCGTAGCCCACCGACGTCGGCACCGCCACGACCGGGGCCTCGACCAGGCCGGCCACGACGCTGGGGAGGGCGCCGTCCATGCCGGCCGCGACCACGATCGCGTGGGCCGCGCGGATCTGGTCGAGGCGGCTCAGGATGCGGTGCAGGCCCGCCACGCCGACGTCGGCCGTCAGGTCGGCTGAGCGTCCCAGGTAGCGGGCGGTGAGCAGCGCCTCGCGAGCCACCGGCAGGTCGGACGTGCCGGCGGCCAGGACCAGCACCGGGCCGCCGGTCGGAGGCGGTGGGGACGGCGGCCAGGCCATCAGCGCGGCCGGCTCGTCGTGGTGGGCGTCCGGAAGCTGCGAGAGGACGGCGGTGACGTGCTCGGAGCGTACGCGGGTGAAAAGGGTGACCACGTCCGGCCGTGAGCGGACCTCGGCCGCGATGGCCGCCACCTGGGCCGCGGTTTTGCCCTGGCAGAAGATGGCCTCCGGGTAGCCGCGGCGGGCCGTGCGGTCGAGGTCCAGGTCGAAGTCAGGCACGGGCGGCGACCAGCGGCAGGGTGAAGGAGCCGGACTGGACGCCGGCCACGTCGACCGCGGCGTAGCGGAAGCCGGCCTCGACCACGGCCGCGCGGACCCGGGTGCGCAGCGGGTCGGTGACCGCGCGGACCAGGTCCTCGACCGGGAGTTCGATGCGGGCGACCGGGCCGTGGTGGCGAACCCGCAGGTCGCCGAAGCCAAGGGCGCGCAGGGCCGCCTCGGCCCGGTCGATCTGGGCGAGTTTGGCCGGGTCGACCTCGGTGAAGTGGGGGATCCGCGAGGCCAGGCAGGGTGCGGCCGGCTTGTCGGCGCTCGGCAGGCCGAACTCGTGGGCCAGGCGGCGGACGTCGGCCTTGGTCAGGCCGAGATCGGCGAGCGGGGTGAGCACGCGGTGCTCGGCGGCGGCCCGGGAACCCGGCCGGTCCGGCCGGCGGGCATCGTCGGCGTTTTCCCCGTACGCGACGGCATCGAGGCCGTGGCCCGCGACGACAGCCGTGTCGATGACCGTGAAAAGTTCGTCCTTGCAGTGGAAGCAGCGGTCGGGGCCGTTGGCGCGGTATCCGGGCCGTTCCATCTCGTGGGTCTCGACCTCGACGACCGGGACGCCGATCGTGGCCGCGACCCGGTGCGCGGCGGCGCGCTCGTCGGCGGCCAGGCTGGGGGAGACGCCCAGGATCGCGACGGCGCGGGACGGGCCGAGGACCCGGGCGGCCAGCGCGAGCAGCACCGACGAGTCGACCCCGCCCGAGAACGCGACCCCCAGCCGTTTCATGCCGCTCACCTGGGCGGCGAAGCGGGCTTGCACATCTTCCGCGAAGCTCATCCCCTGATTGTGCCCGCTGCGGCGGTCCCGGTGAGCGGACCCACCCGCAGGCCCCGCGCCCGGCAGGTGGTGAGTAGCGCCGGAAGCGCCGAACGGGCGGCCGGGCCGTGGTGCAGCATGATCTGGGCGCCGTCGTCCAGCCGGCGCAGCACACTGCGGTAGACCGAGTCGGCGGTGGCGTCCGGCAGGTCGTCGCGGCCGGGGCACGTCGGGCGCACCGTACGCAGGCCCATCTCGCGGGCGTCCCGGTGCGGGCGGCACCAGTACGGGACGATGCCGGTCGCCGCATTGATCGACGTGACGGCTTGCGCGAGCTCACCGCGTACGTCCGGAAGCCGGAAGCCGAGAACGGCGATCTCGTGGCCCGCGCCGGCGATCGCCCCGGCGATCGCCGGATGGCGCTCGGCCGCGAGGCCGAGCAGGAAGAACGTGGCCCGCACCCCGCCCAGGCGGTCGAGCAGGGCGAGCAGCTCAGGGGTGTCGTCGGGGTGCGGCCCACCGTCGAAGGTGAGCGCGGCGTGGCCGGTCACTCTGGTCATGCCGAACTTTTAGCGGGTCCTGCTGTGCGCCACCTCGCCGCCGGTTGAATGCCGGCTTAAAGCATCGTGCCGGCTCGGTCCACGAGCAGCGGAAGCAGAATGGCGCGCCAGGTCTCGAGGTGCACCTGGCCGCTGGACATGCCGCCGTGGGCGAACTCCTCCCGGTAGATCGCGGGGGCCGTCTCGGTGGCCAGGTCCACGGCGACGATGCGGTCGAAGGCGGTGTAGAGCATGGCCTCGACCTCGCCGATCGAGGGCGGCAGGTACGACTCGCCCAGGTGATCGCGAAGGGCCCGCCAGACCCAGGGTTCGCCACGGAGGCCCCACTGCTCGGGTTCGGGGTCGAACAGATCGGCTACCTGCTTCATGGTCCGTCCTTCCTGGGAGCGCTCCCAGGTCCTGCCTTACGATGCCCCGGTGAAGCTCGTCCATATCGTCGGCGTGTCGGCCCTCCTGGCACTGTCCGCGTGCAGTTCGTCCCCCACGCCGGCACCTCCGAAACCCCGCGTCTACCAGGCAACCGGCGACCTGTGCGGCCGGATCGACCACAACAGCCTGTCGGCGGTGCTCGGGCCCTTGAAGTCGTCCTCCGGCCAGCCCGGGGTCGCGGCCGCGTCCGTGGTCAGGCAGTCGTGCACCCTCCGGTTCGGGACGTCGATACCGATCCCGGTCGAAGTGTCGATCCAGATGGCGACCGACGGCGCCTCGGTAGCTTCCTACTACCAGGGGGTACGCGGCGTCGAGGAGAAACAGACGCAGCTCAGCACGGTCAGCGGACTCGGGCAGGAGGCCTACACCTACGAGGACATCACCGGGCCGCACCTGGTGGCGTACGACAACAACCTGTACCTCTCCTACGCCGTCGTCATGGGCGGCCTGCCCCAGGCGTCGGTGCCGTCCGGAGTGGTCGGAGCCGAAGTGGCGAGCGCCCACGCGACCATGTCCCAGCTGGCCCGATAGCGTTTGTCCGCGTCGATATCCTGAGGCCATGGGCGACGGGGTGCAGATCCAGACCGACCAGGTCGGCAACTTCGGCCAGGGCCTCCGCAAGGACGCCGACGGCGGCTTCGCGGCGGCGGCCGGGCGCGGCGCTGACCTGCACCGGCAGGGCGTCGGGCTGGGCTCCCAGATCAACGCCGGGCCCATCATGGAGGTCAAGCAGAGGTACGCGGCGGCCCTGGCCGCAACCGACGCCAACCTCCGCGTCTACCCGGTCGCGGCCGACATCCTGGCCGACGTGGCCGAGGAGGTAGCGCGCCGTTTCGCACATGCTGACACAAGTTCTGCGGTCACCCAGCAGGAAATCCAGACCATGCTCTCCGGCGCGATCATTCAGGCGCAGAGCCTGCTGAAGCGGGGGTCGTAGGCGTGAGTGACGTCGACTGGGGCCGCTACAACCTGCCCGCCATCTGGAGTCTGATTTCCGACGTGGACGTCTGCGACGGCGCCGACCGGGTCCTGGCCTGGGAGGGCCTGACCGCCACCGTACGTGACCAGCACACCCGGCTGCTCGCCGCGGCCGAGAGTTTGGCCGCGGTGTGGCCACCAGGGAAGAACGACTCGGCGTTCGAGTTCCAGCGGCAAGTCCAAGGGCTGGCCGACTCGATGCAGGAAACGCTGAAGAAGGCTGAGGACACCCGCGTGGGACTGAATGGGGTGGTACAGGCTTTCTCGACGGCCCAGAGCAAGTTACGCGAACTGGCGTCGGGCCGCGATGGTGTGGCCAACGACTGGATGCCACGCTTCGTCGACCACGCCGAAGACAAGTACGACGAGCACGCCCAGGCCGCCATGCGCGAGGCGGAGGCGGCGATCGGCGACCACGGCGCCCAGATTCAAACACCCAGCCTGTTCCAGATGCGACCCTTCTACGACGACGATGGCCATCATCTGACGGGTGACGACGACGGCTCGACGAGAGATGCCGGCGGCTCGACAGGTGGACAGTCGGGCGGAGGCGGCTTCGGTCATGGCGGACTCGGCGCCAGCCCGCGTCCGGTTCCTGTGCCGATCGATCCGAACTCGATGGTGCCGCCTGAATCGTCGGATTCGACGATCGGTGGCTCAGGTCCGGGGGACGATCGAACCGGCTCTGGTCCCATTCTCAGTGGAATTGCGCCTGCACCACCGGCGACCGGTGGGAACAGCGGCCCCATCGGATCCCTCCCGGTTGGGACGCCTCCGCCGACGGCTTCTCCCACCGGCCCGGGAGGCGCACCGGGCGGGTTGGGTGTCCTGCCGATCGGAGGCGGCACAGGCAGCCCTGGCGTCGGCGGATTTGGTGTCGTGCCTGGCGGCTCCGGCAGTTCAGGAACTCGTCGTCCGGTCTCGGTCCGACGCGGTCTTCCTTCCGGCGCCGTGATTGGCGAGGGCTCCGAGCGTGGCATTGCCAATGGCCGGGCTCAGGCCGGAGCGATGCCGATGGTCGGAGGGCCGGGCGGCCGAGGCGGCGGCAGTTCAAGCCAAACGATTGACGGCGAGGCCGACCAGCGGTGGAAGACCGTTGAGGGAGTCGCGCCGGTAATCAAGCCGGATACGTCCGCGGTCAGACATGACCCGGGGCCCGGCGTGATCGGGCTCGACAGGTGATCGTTTCCGCACGGCCGGCTCGCGTTGTTCTGGCGGTCACCCTTGCCGCCGGCGTCGTGGCTTTGTGGGGCCGGCCCGCCTTTGCTGATTCCATCCGTGACAAGCAGTGGTACCTGGCGAGCCTTGGCGTCGCCCGAGCGCATCACATCACGGAGGGTGCCGGCGTCACCGTTGCGTTGATCGATAGCGGGGTCAACGCAGACCATCGTGATCTGCGAGGCGCCATTCTCCTCGGAACTGATGTCGGGTCAGCCGCCGCCGGTGACGGGCGGAAGGATACCGACGGGCATGGCACCGAGATGGCCGGAATCATCGTCGGGCGGGGCCATGGATCAGCAGATGGCGTTCTCGGCATCGCGCCCCAGGCGAAGATTCTTCCGATCAGCGCTCCGATCGGGCGTTTCAGCGGCGGCGGATTCATGACACAGGCGGTCGACTTCGCGATTGCTCATCACGCCGGTGTCATCAACATGTCGTTCGGCTCGATGGACGACGACGCGCTGCATGCTGCCATTCGGAAGGCTCAGGCGGCCGACATCGTTCTGGTCGCTTCATCCGGCAACGACGAGAGACCCGGTTACGACTTTCCCGGCCGGTACCCGGAAGTCGTGGCCGTGGGTGCCTTCGGCCGCGACGGGAAGATCGCCCCGTTCTCCGTCACCGGGTCGCAAGTCGACCTGGCGGCCCCCGGCATGGACATCGTCACGACCAGCAACCGGAGCGCCGACGACTATTACCAAGGGCAGGGGACCAGCGAAGCCACCGCGGTCGTCAGTGGGGCGGCGGCGCTGCTGCGGGCGAAATTCCCCGACCTCAGCGCGGCTGAGATTGTGCATCGGCTGACGGCTACGGCCACCGATGCCGGGGCCAAGGGGCGGGACGACTCGTACGGCTACGGGCGGCTGAACATCGTCAAGGCGCTCACCGCCGACGTTGCGCCACTTCCGTCGGCGGCCGCCGGCAGGTCGGCGGCTGTGACCTCGGCGCCGGCCGTGGTGGCTGATGAAGGGGATCTGCCGGCGGCCAAGAGTCCGCTGCTGCTGGTCGGGATCGTGGTCGGACTGCTGGTAGTGGTCGGGCTGGTCGCGGCGGTTGTCGTCCGGGGCCGGCAACGGCGGACCCGCGGGTCGTAGGGGCAGACGCCGTCGTCCGGCCGCCCGTCAGGAGCTGGCCGCGGCCGAGGGTTTGGCTGTCACCTGGCCGGGCACGCAGCACGGTATGCGGATCGGATACAAGCTGATGGCTGAGGGTTTCGCGCCGAAAGAGCTTATTCGGCAGGCGGTGCGGGCGGAGGAGGCCGGGTTCGATTTTGTGGAGATCAGTGACCACTTCCACCCGTGGCTGGACGTGCAGGGGCATTCTCCGTACGCCTGGACCGTGCTCGGCGCGGTGGCCGCGCGTACCGAAAAGCTCGGGTTGGCGACCGGCGTGACCTGTCCGACGGTGCGCTACCACCCGGCGATTATCGCTCAGGCCGCCGCGACGCTCGCGATCATCTCCGATGATCGCTTCACGCTCGGGATCGGGGCCGGTGAGAGGCTCAACGAGCATGTGGTGGGTCAAGGTTTCCCGAGCGTACGCGGGCGGCACGAGCGACTCGTGGAGGCGCTCGACATCATCAATCTGCTGTGGCAGGGCGGCTACCAGTCGTACGAGGGTAAGCATCTGCAGCTGGAGGATGCCCGGGTGTTCGATCTGCCGGAGCGGCTGCCGGTGATCGCGGTCGCGGCCGGCGGCAAGGATGCGGCCGAGCTGGCGGCTACGCACGGTGGTGGGCTGTTCGCGACCGAGCCGCGGGCGGATATCGTCGAGGCGTACCAGGCCAAGGGCGGCAAGGGGCCGAGGTACGCCGAGATCCCGGTTGCCTGGGGGCCGGACGCGATCGAGGCCGCGCACAAGACGTCGCGGTGGTCGCTCACCGGCTGGAAGGTCATGTCGGAGCTGCCGAACCCGGTCAACTTCGAGGCGGCCTCGGAGCTGATCAAGCCGGAGGACGTTGCCGGGCAGTTCGCGCACGGGGCCGGTGTCGAGCCGTACGTGAAGGCGTTCCGTGAGTACGCCGACGCCGGCTACGACCACCTGGTGTTCATGAACGCGGGGCCGGACCCGGACGGTTTCCTCGACTTCTTCGCCGAACAGCTGCGCCCCGCCCTCGGAAGCTGAGCCGAGGCCGGGCAGAATCGCCACCGTGACACGAGCACAGGGTGATGCCCAGCCGCCGGCCGCGTCGGTGTCCCTCGACTACTTCGACGGGCTCTACATGGCCAAGGACGACCCGTGGGATCTGGCCACGAAGTGGCACGACCGGCGCAAGTACGCCGTGACCGTGGCCAGCCTCCCCGCGGAGCACTACCGGCGGTGTTACGAGCCGGGGGCGTCGATCGGCCACCTGACCCGCCTGCTCGCGGAACGCTGCGACGAGGTGCTGGCGACCGACGCCGTCGAGTCGGCGGTCGTCCAGGGGCGCCAGATCGTGCAGGACCTGCCGAACGTGACGTTCGAACAGGCGACGCTGCCGGCCGAGATGCCGGAGGGCACGTTCGACCTGATCGTGATCGGTGACCTGCTCTACTACCTGTCCGCCGGTGACATGTCGGCGACGGTGGACGGGCTGCTGGAGCGGCTCGAGCCGGGCGGTGACCTGGTGTCGGTGCACTTCCGCGACCGCGAGAACGGTGGCAACTACGACGGCTTCAACGCCCACTCGGCGGTCGGGGAACGCCCGGGCCTGACCCACATCGTGCACCACGAGGACGAGTGGTTCGTGCTGGACGTCTGGCGCCGGTAAATCGATGGCCCGGCGGGGCCGGCGAACGGGACGATCTCGGCATGGACCACATGACCGCCGAGATCGTCAGCTACTACCGGGACCGGTACGAGGAAGCCGCCCGGCTCGGCAGACGCCCGCAGTCCCGGCTCGAACGCATCCGCACGCTGGAGTTGCTCCGCGAGGTGCTGCCCGAGGCCCCGGCCCGGGTCCTCGACGTGGGCGGCGGGCCCGGCGCCTACGCACGGGATCTGGTGGCCGCCGGCTACGAGGTGCGGCTCGTCGACATCGTCCCGGCTCATGTCGAGCAGGCGCGGGCCGGCCGGCCGCCGGTCGAGGCGGTCGTCGGCGACGCCCGATCGTTGCCCGAGGTTGACGGTTCCTGGCATGCCACGCTGCTGCTCGGGCCGCTCTACCACCTGCACCAGCCGGCCGACCGGGTGCGCGCGCTGCGCGAGGCGATCCGGGTGACCGAGCCGGGCGGGCCGGTCGTGGCGGCGGCGATCTCGCGGTTCGCCGGGCCGATCGACTTCGCGGCGACGGCCCGGTTCAACGAGCGGACCCTGGACGAGGCCGTGCGGCTGCGGTCGTCCGGCGTGAACGACGCGTCGACCGGCTTCACCCAGGCCTACTTCCACCGGGTGTCGGAGCTGGTCGGGGAGTGCGCCGAGGCCGGCCTGGCGAACGTGACGATCCACGGGGTCGAGGGGCCGGCGTGGGCGGCGGCCGAGGCGGCGATCGGAGGGCCGTCCGAGCAGGCGGTTTTCGAGGCGGCGCTGCAGCTGGCCCGGGTCTACGGCACGGAGCCGGATCTGGTCGCGTCCAGCTGCCACATGCTGGCGATCGGAACCGCCCCGGCCCGCGGTTAGCCACCTCGAACACCATCGGCGGCCAACTTTGCGCGTTGTGCGTTCGCGCATACGCGGGCGGGTGTTGCTGAGCGTATGGTGCTCGCGAGTTGTTCATATGGACATCGAGGGGGCGGCCTTGTTCGACGTTCTGGTGGTGGGCGACGCCAACCCGGACCTGGTGCTGCGGGGCGACGTGCGGCCCCGGTTCGGCCAGGTCGAGCAGCTGCTCACCGGGGCCGACCTGGTGCTCGGCGGCTCCGGCTCGATCACGGCGGCAGGGTGCGCCCGGCTCGGCCTGCGGACGGCGATGCTGGCCGCGGTCGGCGACGACGTCTTCGGCCGGGTCGTGCGCGACGCGCTCGACGAGCGCGGGGTGACCCTGCTGGCCGCCGACGCGCACGGCGCGCCGACCGGGCTGAGCGTGATCCTCACCCCGGAGGGCGGCGAGGGCCGGGCGATCCTGACGCTGCCCGGGACGATCCCGCTGCTGCGGCCCGCCGACATCACCGACGACCTGCTGGGGCGGACCCGGCACGTACACGTCTCGTCGCTCTATCTGCAGCCCGCGCTGGCGGACGGCCTGGCCGGGGTCTTCGAGCGGGCGCACAAGCTCGGCGTGACCACGTCGCTCGACACCAACTGGGACCCGTCCGAACGGTGGTCCTCGATCGCGGAGATCCTGGCCCACACGGACGTGTTCCTGCCCAACGCGGCCGAACTGCTGGCGATCACCGGCGCGTCGACACCCGAGGAGGGTGCGAAGAGCCTGGGCGCGACCGTGGTGATGAAGGACGGCGCGCGGGGCGCGCGAGCCTGGTGGGACGGCGGCTCCGGCGAGGCCCCGGGCCGCCCGGTCGAGGTCGTCGACACGATCGGCGCGGGGGACAGCTTCAACGCCGGCTTCCTGGCCGCCCGGCTCGGCGGCCGCACCGTCGAGGAGTCGGTCCGCTGGGCCGCGGCGGCGGGTTCACTGAGCACCCGCGCCGCCGGCGGCACGGCCGCCCAGGCGACAGCGGAGGAGCTGGGCGCGGAGGGTGGCTGGGGACAATGAGCCATGTTTTCGCGCATACGATCGAAGCATCACCACGGGCGGGAGTCCGAAGCGCCACGGCCGGGTGAAAATGCCGAGTTGAAGGCGCAACTCGTCGCGCTTGAAGCGGTTTCGGCACGACATTCGGCCCACGTGACCATCATGTGGCAGGCCCCGGCCTGGCCTTGGCCGCCGAGGCCTTCCTGCTGACGATCGCACTGGCGCCCGACTCTTCCGTTGCGGCAAGAATCATGGCCTGGATCGTGGGCCTGTTGGTGGCGTTGCTGGCCAGCCAGTTCATGGCAACGCATCGACACGCCTCCCAGCGTGACGGGCGGATTCTCCAGGAACTGGTTGATCGGCTCGGCCTTCAACCGGGCCGGGTCCGCCCCTCGACGGATCCGGCCCGGTCGGGCGACTCTGACGGACGGGTCAGCCCTTCAGGCCGGTGAACGACATCGTGGCGATGAACTTTCGCTGGGCGAACAGGAACGCCAGGATCAAGGGTGCCGTCGCGATCACGTTGCCGGCCATCAGCTGGGACCATTCCGTACGCCTCGTGCCCTGGAAGTTTGCCAGGCCGACCTGCAGCGTGAAGCGGTTGTCGTCGGAGATGGCCACCAGCGGCCACAGCAGGTCGTTCCAGCTTGACAGCAGCGTGAAGATGGCCAGCGTGGCCAGCGCGGGGCGGGCCAGCGGCAGCACGATGCTGCGGAACGTGCGCCACGTGCTGCAGCCGTCGATCAGGGCCGCCTCCTCCAGCTCGACCGGCAGCGACAGGAAGAACTGTCGCATCAGGAAGATGCCGAAGGCCGAGGCCAGCCACGGGACGAAGGCCGCCGCCAGGGTGTCGACGATGCCGATGCGGGCGAACATCAGGTAGGTCGGGATCATCAGCAGCTGGAGCGGGATCATCACCGTGGCGATGATGACCAGGAAGGCGATGCCGCGGCCGGCGAACTTGAGGCGGGCGAAGCCGTAGCCGGCGGTCGAGCACAGGATCAGATGCGAGACGACCGAGACCACTGACACCAGCACCGTGTTGCCGAACCAGCGCAGGATCGGGGTCTCGGTCAGCAGCGCCCGGTAGCCCCCGAGGTGTATCGCGGTCGGGATCAGCTTGGGCGGGAACTGGTTGATCTCGCCGTTGGTCATGAACGACGTGAGCACCATCTGGACCAACGGCAGCACGAAGATCAGCGCCAGCGGCATCAGCAGCAGGTGCCACGCCGAGAAGGGGAGCCGTCGCCGCATCAGAAGACCTCCGATCCACGCCGCCGGCCGTACCAGATGACCCCGAGCGTGAGCACCAGCGTCACCACGAAGAGGAGGTAGGCGGCGGCCGCCCCGTACCCGAGCCTCTGGGTTTGAAAGGCGAGTTCGTAGATGTAGTAGACGATCGTCTGGGTGGTGTTCAGCGGCCCGCCCCGGGTGGTGGTGTAGATCAGGTCGAACATCTGCATCGCGGTGATCGTCTGCCACACCGCGGCGAACACGGTGACCGGCCGCAGCTCGGGCAGCGTGATGTGCCGGAAGACGCGGAGGCGGCCGGCCCCGTCCATGACCGCGGCCTCGACGAGTTCGCGTGGGATGTCCTGCAGCGCGGCCAGATAGATGACCGTGGTGAACCCGACCTCGCCCCAGAGCGCGATCACCACCACGTAGTACAACGCCTGGTGGGGGCTGTCCAGGAACTGCTGGGCCGGGATCCCCAGGTGCCGCAGGATGTCGTTGGCCGCGCCGAACTGCGGATTGAAGACGAAGTTGGCCAGGATGCCGGTCGCCGCGGCCGACGCCACGTACGGCACGAAGATGCAGGTGCGGTAGAAGCCGAGGAGCCGGATCCGCTGGTTGAGCGCGATCGCGATGAGGATGCCGAGCACGATCGACGCCGGAACGAACAGCACGGTCAGAATCAAGGTGTGCCGGGCCGCGGCGAGCATGTCCGGGTCCCGTGCCAGCTGCTCGTAGTTGCGCCAGCCGACCGGCACGCCCGGCGCGATCCCGTTCCACTTGGCCCGGGAGATGAAGAACGCCCACACCGCGGGGAAGATCGACAGGCCGGCGACGATCGCGGTGGCCGGTCCGGCGAAGGCCCAACCGGTCAGGTTCCGGCGGGCGCGGCGGCGGGTCCGGCCGCGCTGGGAGCGCGCGGCCGAGCCCGTACGCGGCGTGACCGCGAAAGTCACCGCCATCAGCCGGTCACCGAGTCGGCCGACTTCTTGGCCGCGTCGTCGAGCGCCTTCTGCGGGCTCTGCGTTCCCTGCAGCACCTTGGCTATCGCGTCGCCGACGTTGCGGGACAGCTCGTCGTAGCCGGCCACCGTCGGGCGGGCCTGCTTGGCGTTGGCCAGGTTGGCGAAGAACTTGTCGCCGCCCGGGTACTCCTTGACGTAGGCGGCGTACTCCGGGGTGTTCTGCTCGCTGCTCCGCAGCGGCAGGTTGCCGATCGCGAGGTTCCACTTGGCGTCGATCTGCGCGCTGGTCAGCCATTTGATGAAGTCGCGTGATGCCCCGGCCCGGTTGACGTCCTGGTGGTCGAACAACGCCCACACGTCCGGTCCCGAGACCGTCTCGTGGTCGCCGTTGAAGCCGGGTAGCTCGGCCACGCCGTACGAAACCTTGGCGGCCTTGATGTCGAGCAGCGACCACGGACCGGAGAGCATCATCGCGATGTGCCCGCTGTTGAACAGCCGGGGGTACTGCTCGTCGGTCTGGTCGAGGTACATCGACTTGTCGTCGACCGCCATCTGGCGCAGCGACTCCAGCGCCGCGACTCCTTCGGGTGAGTTGAAGGCCGGTTTGGTGCCGTCGAGGATTTTGCCGCCGTGCTGCCAGAGCAGCGGCCACAGGTGCCAGGTTGTGTCCTCACTGCCGGAGACCGAGTACGCGGTGCCGTAGACCTTGGTCGCCGGGTTCGTCAGCTTCTTGGCCGCGGTCCGGAAGTCGTCCCACGACCACTGGGCGGTCGGGTAGGACAGTCCGGCCTGGTCGAACAGCTTCGTGTTGTAGATCAGAGCCAGGTTGTCGACCAGGGACGGAACGCCGAACACCTTGCCGTTGACGGTCGCGGTCTCGCGCGCGGCGGGGGAGAACTCGTTCCAGCCGAAGGTCGGGTCGTTGACGTACGAGGTGAGGTCCTGGGTGTGGCCGCTCGCACCGAGCTCGCCGGCCCAGCTGCCGAACGTGTAGGAGATGTCCGGATAGCTGCCGGCCGTGAAGCCGGCCGAGAGCTTGGTCAGCAGGTCGTCGGTCGTCGGTGCCCCGGGCGAGGTCTTGATCGTGACGTTCGGATGCAGGGTGTGATATTGCGCCGCGAGCTGTTCGGCCGTGGTCTCGGCCGCCTCGGTCTGGCCGGTCCACCAGGTGAGCGTGACGGTGGCCTTGGGGTCGTAACCGGCGGCCGCGTCCTTGCCGGACTTGTCGGTCGCCGTGCCGCCCATGCAGGCGGAGAGCAACAGGGCGGCGCTCAGGCCGCCGGCCAGCGACCGGAACACCGGGCCGCGCCGAAGGTATGTCATCTTGGGCACCTCGATGGTCATCGGGAGGATTCGGGGTGGTGACCTCCGCCACAGTGAGGTTCTGCCCGTGGATTATGCTCGTTTGCTTTCGTTTAACAAGATCCGCGCAGCAAACGAGCAATCCAGACTGAGCGATGTCAACGCAGTGTTTCCGGCATGAGATCGCCATGGGCGGCCGTCAATTCGTCGCACATCTCCCAGATCTGATCGGCGGTCACGGTGGCCGCCGTGTTGGGGTCGATCATCGCCGCCTGCCGGACCATCCGCTTGTCGCCGGTGATCGCCGCCTGCACGGTCAGCTGGCCGGTGCTGACGAAAGCGCGGTTGACCGCGGCGCACTGCAGGGGGAGCGCGCCGACCTGCTCCGGGCGTACGCCCAGCCGGTCGACCACGCACGGCACCTCGACCGCGTAGCCCTCGGGCAGATTGGTGATCAGCCCGCGGTTCGCCACGTTGGCGTGGATGCGGCGCATCGTGCCGGTGACCATGCTGTGGATGACCTGCGGGGCGTACTCGGTGGCGTCGCGGCTGACGTCCAGCGGTTCGCCTCTCAGCAGCGATTCCCGCGTGGCGTGGTACTCGTCGACGTTCTCCTTGCTGATCCGCAGGTAGTCGCCGACCGGAATGCGCAGACGGGATATCTCCTCGTCGTGGTGGAGGTACCAGGGGACGTACTCGCTGGAGTGCTCGCTGGTCTCGGTCGGGAAGTAGCCGAGCCGCTTGTACATGTCCATGCGGACGCGGCGGCGCATCTCGGGCTCCTTCTCCAGGAGCTCGTCGAGCTTCGGATAGAGCGACTCGCCGCGGTGCTCGAACCTCAGCAGCCAGGCCTGGTGGTTGACCCCGGCGCCGCTGTAGTCGACCTCGTCGAGCGGAACTCCGAGGAGCTCACACAGGTCGTGGACGGTCCAGAAGACGGAGTGGCAGAGCCCGACCGCCTTCAGCTTCGGTGCCGTGGCGGCGAGGTAGCCGATGTTCATCGCCATCGGGTTGGTGTAGTTGAGCAGCCAGGCGTCCGGGCAGATCTCGAGCATGTCGGCCGCGATGCCGTCGAGCACCGGGAACGTGCGCAGCGCGCGGAAGATGCCGCCGACGCCGAGCGTGTCGGCGATGGTCTGGCGCAGGCCGAACTTGGCCGGGATCTCGAAGTCGCGCACGGTCGCCTCGTACATGCCGACCTGGATCGAGTTGATCACGAAGTCGGCGCCCTCGAGGGCCTGCCGGCGGTCGAGCGACGCGGTGATGACCGGCTTCGCCCCGAGTTGATCGGCCGTCCGGCGGGCGATCAGTTCAGCGGTCTCGAGCCGCTCGGGGACGATGTCGTGCAGGGCGATCGTCACGTCGCGCAACTCGTCGAAGGAGAGGATGTCGGCGAGCAGTTCGCGGGTGAACACCACGCTGCCGGCCCCCAGGAAGGCGATCACTGTCATGGCCGGATTGTTGGCGCTCGCGCATAGAACGCGCAAGACGCCCTGGCTAATCGCTTAGAAACGAACTACTCTGACTGCGCATTTGATCAATACGCCTGCGAGAAGGTTCCATGGCTCAAAGTACGCTGCGTCGCGCCGACCGGGTCTCGGCGATTCTCGAACGCGTCGCCAACAGCGGATCGGTCGACGCCGGCCACCTCGCCGAGGAGTTCGCGGTGTCACCCGCGACGATCCGGCGCGACCTGCAGGTCCTCGAAGACCAGCGGCTGCTGTCGCGCACCCACGGCGGCGCGGTCGCGATCGACGTGGCCTACGAGCTGCCCGTCCGCTATCGGGGCGGCCAGCATCGCGAGGAGAAGGCGCTGATCGCCCGCAAGGCGGCCGAGCTGCTGCCCAAGGGGCCGCTCACCCTGGGCCTGACCGGCGGCACGACGACCCACCTGCTCGCGCGCATCCTCGCCGAGCGGGTCGACCTGACCGTGGTGACCAACGCGCTCAACATCGCCGCCGAGCTGGCCCTGCGCCCCCGGCTCAAGCTGATCATGACGGGCGGCGTCTCCCGCACCCAGTCCTACGAGCTGGTCGGGCCGATCGCCGACCAGGCGCTGCAGGGCCTCAACATGGCGGTCGCGGTCGTCGGCGTCGACGGCATCAGCGCCCGCGGCGGCCTCACCACCCACGACGAGATCGAGGCCAACACCAATGCCACGATGATCCGCCGGGCCGACCGCGTGATCGTGGTCGCCGACGGCTCCAAGGTCGGCAAGGTCTGCCTGGCCGGCATCTGCCCGATCACCGCGATCTCGACGCTGGTCACCGACAACAGCGCCGACGCGACGGGCATCGAGGCGATCCGGCGGGCGGGCACCGAAGTCGTCGTGGTGGGTGGCTGATGGAACCGGTTCGCCTGCTCGTCGTCGGGGCCGGCCAGCGCGGCTCGACCTACGCGCGCCGCGCCGCCGCCTCCGGCGCCGGAATCATCGTCGGAGTCGCGGAGGCGGATCCGGTGCGCCGGGAGCACTTCGCTTCGGCGTACGGGATAAAGCGCGAGAATGTGTTCTCGGACTGGGCCTCGGTCGACACCCGGATCGCCGACGCGGCCGTGATCGGGACGCAGGATCGCGATCACGAAGGGCCGGCGGTCCGCCTGGCCGGGCTGGGCTATCACCTGTTGCTGGAGAAGCCGATGGCGCCGACCTACGAGTCGGCCTCCCGGATCGCCGCCGCGGCCGTCGAGGCCGGTGTGATTCTGGCCGTGTGCCACGTGTTGCGCTACACGTCCTATACGCAGGCCATCAAATCCCTGGTGGACTCCGGCCGGATCGGACGGGTCGTGAGCATCCAGCACCTGGAACCGGTCGGCTGGTGGCATCACGCGCACTCGTTCGTGCGGGGGAACTGGCGCTCCACCGCCGAATCCTCGCCGATGCTGCTGGCCAAGTCGTGCCACGACATCGACTGGCTGCTCTATCTGGCCGGGCAGCCGGCGCGCCGGGTCAGCTCGTTCGGGGGTCTGGCGCATTTCACGCCGGCGTCCAAGCCCGCCGGCGCGGGCGACCGCTGCGTCTCCTGCGCGGTGGAGCCGACCTGCCCCTACTCGGCCGTGCGCCTCTACTCGTCGGTCCCGTCGGGATGGCCGCGGGACGTCCTCGGCGACGACCTCGATCTCGCGTTGAAGACGGGCCCCTACGGCGAGTGCGTCTACAACGGACAGAACGACGTGGTCGACCACCAGGTCGTCAACCTGGAACTGGCCGACGGGGCGACGGTGTCGTTCACGATGACCGCGTTCACGCCGTTCGAGCAGCGCAAGACCCGGATCTTCGGCACCCACGGCTATCTCTCCGGCAACGGGGCCCGGCTGCGACTGGTCGACTTCCGCACCGGCGCCTCCGAGACCATCGAGGCCGGCGACTCCGTGGTGGCCGGACACGACGACGGGGACGACGGCGTGGTCGACGCCTTCCTGGCCGCGGTGGCGTCCGGCGAACCCGCACTGATCCGTTCCGACGCCGCGACTAGCCTGGCCGGCCACCGCGTCGTGTGGGCCGCCGAGGAGGCGCGGCTCACGGGTACGGTCGTGACACTGTCCTGACGGGTGAGGAGCGTCCATGATCACTGTTGACGGAGCCGACGAGATCAAGGCCCTGGCGGGCCGTGACCTGGGTGCGAGTGACTGGCTCGAAGTCACCCAGGAGCGCATCGACACCTTCGCCGACGCCACCGGCGATCACCAGTGGATCCACGTCGACGCCGAGCGTGCCGCCGCCGGCCCGTTCGGCACGACGATCGCCCACGGCTACCTGACGCTCTCGCTGGTGATCCCGCTCTTCGGCAACCTGCTCAAGGTTTCCGGCACCCGCATGGGCGTCAACTACGGCCTGGAGAAGGTCCGCTTCCCCAACCCCGTACGCGTCGGCTCCCGCATCCGCCTGGCCGCCTCGGTCGCCGACGTCACCGAGGTGACCGGCGGGCTGCAGATGACGTGCGACTTCACGGTCGAGATCGAGGGCCAGGACAAGCCGGCCTGCGTGGCCCGCACGATCTACCGCCAATACCTTCAATAGCTTTTCACGGCTCGACGTCCAGGTAGGCGTCCAGGGCGGCGGCGCCGGTGAGCATGGCCCGGCCGCGGCCGGTCAGGCGCGCGTTCCAGTCGGTGAGCAGGGACTCCAGCGGCGCGATGCCGCCGGCCGCGCGAACCTGCGTGATCAGCGGGGCGATCCGGGCCAGCGGGTAGCCGCCGCGGCGGAGCTGGTGGATCAACTGGGCGTCGCGGATGTCGGCCGGGCCGTAGACGCGGTAGCCGGTCTGCCGGTCGCGGCGGGGACTGACCAGGCCGGCGCGTTCCCACTTGCGCAGCGTCGCCGGGCGCAGGCCGAGCCGGTGGGCCAGAGGACCGACGAACGTGTCGCCCCGCGCCGCCGGGACCGGGGCGAGATTGTCCAGCGCGGACGCGACCGCGCTCAGAACGCGTCGGTCCTCGAGCAGCTGGGCGTGGCTCTCGTCGATCAGGCGGAGGGCGGTCGCGGTGGCGCCCTCGTTGACGGCCCGCATGATCTCTGCGGCGGCCCGATGGCCGTGGCCGGGAACCAGGGCCAGGAAGGCAGCCAGCGCCCGGGCATGCGCCGGTGTGTAGGCGCGGTAGCCGTTGGGGCCGCGCGCGGCGGCGGGCAGGATGCCGGCCGCCTCGTAGTTGCGGACGGCCTGGGTGGACAGGCCGTGCGCCCGGGCCAGGTCGACCGGCCTTTGAAGGTTTTGCCGCACCCGACACCCCGAAGTCCTGAGGAAAGCCTCAACCGTTGGTTCAACGATACTGTTCAGGGGCATGACGTTTGCTATCACAGGGCTCGGAGAACCGACCCACGGCTCGGAGACGCTGCTCGAAACGCGCAATGAGATCTTTCGTGAGCTCGTCGAGCGGGACGGCTACCGGGCGATCGCGATCGAAAGCGACTGCCTGATGGGACTGGCCGTGGACGACTACGTCACGGGCGGCGCGGGCACGCTCGACGAGGTGATGGAGCGCGGGTTCAGTCACGGGTTCGGCCGGGCCGCGGCCAACCGTGCGCTGGTGAGCTGGCTCCGCGCGTACAACCGAAGCCGGAGCCCCTCCGAGCGGGTCCGTTTCGCCGGGTTTGATGGTCCGCTGGAGATGACGCACGCGGCCAGCCCGCGGGAGGCACTCCATGGCTGCATGACGGAGCTGGCGCCCTGCACCTCGGAGGAACTCGACCGGCTCATCGGCGACGACAGGAAATGGGCCGATCCGGCCGCGATGATGGATCCGTCGCAGTCGGTCGGGCGGACGCCCGAGGCGAAAGAGTTGCGGCTGATCGCCGACGACATGGCGTCGCTGCCGATGAACGACGAAAGAACCAGACTCTATGCGCGCACCGCGACCGGCCTGTTGAGGTACCACTACTGGCTGGCCGACACCTCACCCGACCGCATGGCCTGGCTGCTGAGCATCCGGTCGTCGATGATGGCGGCCAACCTGCTCGCGATCGCCGAGAAGAGAAAAGTCATGGCGTTCGCCCACAACAGCCATCTCCAGCGGGAGAAGAGCAGCATACGACTGGGCGACCACCGCTACGAATGGTGGAGCGCCGGAGCTCAACTGGGCGACGACTACACGTTCCTCGCCATGGCCATCGGCACCTTCACCGACCACGGGGTGCAGGCCCCGCCGCCGGACACGGTCGAAGGGCTGCTCTATGCGAGACCGGGGGACCGGTTCCGAGTCGACCCGGCCGACCTGAACCACAAGGTGAAACCCCGCGAGTCGCCCTGGTTCGGCTATGCGCCGCTGGACCCGGCCCACCTCGGCAGCATTGACGGGATCGTATTCGTCAAAGCAGCGTAGAAGGTGGGCCGGGCGCCATCAGTGACTAGCGGGTGCCGTTCATAGTGGACGGCATCGGCGGCCCGGCGACCTGCGGCCGGCTGGCCGGGACCGCGGGAGCCACCAGGGACCTGGCCGCGGCCGGATCAGTCGGCAGCGGCTCCAGGAACGGCTGGTACGACCCCTGGCACAGCGTGCCCTTGGCCGGCAGCGTCACCTTGAGCAGGTAGTTGTCGATCGCGTTGGTGGCGCAATCCGACGTGCCGTAGGAAGTGTGGCCCCAGTTGACGTTGGACAGCAGGCGGCTGTTGGGCAGCCGCTTGGAGGCCGAGACCGCATCGTCGTAGTTGGTGGCCGGGTCCCACTTGGTGCCCACTATCAGCACCGGCGCGGCGGTCCGGCGGGTCCAGGGACCGGTGTACGCGTCCTCGTCCCGGACCGTCCACGTGTTGCGGGCGCACTGGGCGGTCTCCCAGCCCCACGCCCGGCCGAAGTACGGCGCCTTCTTGTCGGCCGTGACCATCAGCGACGGCCACTGGCCGGCGTCCTTCGGGTGGATTGCGTCGGTGCAGTCCACCGCGGCGAAGGTCTCGAAACCGTTGTCGTACGGGAAATCCCGGCCCGCCTTACCCCGGGCGTCCCGGATCTTCTTGGCCAGAGCAGCCGAGGCCTTCGCCCTGGCGGTGGCCGACGACGGATAGAGCAGCGTCCAGATGTACGCCGCGTCCTGCGTCACCCAGTCGCCGGCACCCGTGTCGTACAGGTCGCCGAGGATGCCGCTGACGAAGTCGGCGTACGTGATCGTGAAGCTGCTGCCGTCCTCGTCGGTCACCACCAGCGGCTTCGACCGGAGCTTCTGGGCGATCGTGTCGAAGTTCTTGACCGGGTCACCGGCCGCGAACTCGCAGTACTTCTCGCCCGCCTTGTCGCACCGCTTGAGGATCTCCTGCAGGGCCCGGTAGGCACCGGCCGCCGAGCGGATCCGCTGGTCCTGCTCCAGGTTGGCGGTCGCCTTCGTGCCGACCCAGTGCTCGGGGTCGAGCACGCCGTCGACCACGATCGCGCGGAACCGGTCCGGGAACATGTTCGCGTAGTACTGCCCGATCGCGGTGCCGTAGCTGAAGCCGAGGTAGGACAGCTTCTTGTCACCGACCGCCCGGCGCAGGACGTCCATGTCCCGCACCACCTCGGCCGTCGACATCGAAGCCGACAGCGGCTTGCCCGTGGTCGAGCACGCCTTGCCGAACTTCTTGGCCCCGTCGACGTACGTCTTCTCCTCGGCCTTCCCCCACGGGAAGGCGACGTTCATCTCGTTGAGCACCGCGCTCTGGTCCTTGACCGACTTCCAGCAGTGCAGGTTGTCGCTGCTGGCGATGCCCCGCGGGTCGAACCCGACGATGTCGAACTTGTCGAGCAGCGTCGGGTTCAGGAAGTACGGCGCCTCGAGAGCGATCTCGGTGCCCGAGCCACCCGGCCCGCCCGGGTTGAGGAAAAGCGTGCCGATCTTGTGTTTCTGGTCCTTCGCCTTGAGACGAAGGACAGCGATCTCGGTCTTGGCCCCCTTCGGATTGTCGTAGTCCAGGGGCAGCAGGGTGGTCGCGCACTCGGCGGTGTCATAGCACTTGTACCAGCCGAGCTTCGGAGTGGGGACGCGGTCGACCCGCGCCCGCTCCTGGGCGCTGGTGGTGTCCGTCTTGGCGGCTGCCGAGGCCGCCGTCGGGGCACCTGCCACCAGTACCCCGGCGATCAGTCCGGCCACGAGAATGCTTCTTCCCAGTCGTTGCATTCATGACCCCTTCGTTGGGTTACGCGCGGCGTCGTAGCCACGCGCAAGGGATCGTAGGAAATGAATGCAATACATGCGCACGCACAAATGTCTGAGGAAAAGGTTCTTCAAATGTGGACAGTCGGCCGCAACGCCGTCCACAGTGGTCAGCCTTCGACCAACCTCCCGATTCGGGTGACGGTCTCGCTGGTGTCGGTGTGCAGGTGGCCGGTCATGCCCAGTGACCTGGCGGCGTCGACGTACTCGGGGGTGTCGTCGATGAACAGCGCGTCGGCTGGGTCAGCCCGGACGCTGTGCAGGGCCATCGTGTAGATGCGCGGGTCGGGTTTTGCAAAGCCGGCCTCGCAGGACAGCACGACGGTGTCGGCAAGGTCCAGCAGGCCTGCGTCGGCCAGGCCGGCGCGGATATCGGGCCACGCGTTGCTGACGATGGTGATCGTCGTCCGTCCGCGGATGCGGCGTAGCTCGGTGAGCAGGGCGGTGCTCCAGGTGTGCCGCGCGGCCAGGTCGGCTCGGATCGCTGCGGCCTGCTTGTCGTCGAGGTGCAGCCGGTCGGCGATGATGCGCCACCAGGCTGTCTGGCCGGTGCGGCCGATGAGGACCTGGTCGTCGTTGCCGGCGAACACCGCGGCGAGGAAGGCTTGCGGGGCGATGCCCAGGCAGTTGCCCCATGCGGACGCGGCTGCGGTCAGGTAGTCCGCCAGGAGGACGCCGCCGATGTCGATCAGGACGGCCGGGCGGCGGGCACGGGCGTTGGCAGTCATCGCGTCCCATCCTTACGCGGCCGGAGAGGCGGCCCGGCGAGCCTTCCACGTGCCGAGGAGCTGTCCACACCGGACGCGGCGGACGAAGGCGGACGGGCGCGGCGGGTGCAGTTGCTGGAGGCGGCCATCCGCCGGCGGTCACCCCACGATCGGCGAGTTCGCGCCGGCGGCCCGGCAGGTGCCCAGGGAGGTGCTGCCGGCGAGGCTGGGCAGCCTCCTGGCCGAGACGTCCGAGGCGGTGAACCGCGTGCTGGCTCGGCTGTCCACGGCCGCCTTCCGGAAGACCGCTGTGCCCGGCTCAGGCGTTGACGTTCTCGAGGACGACGGCCAGGGCCTGGCCGACTCCGATGCAGATCGCGGCGACGCCCCAGCGCTCGTTGCGCTCGCGCAGCACCTGGGACAAAGTGCCGAGGATCCGCCCGCCCGAGGCGCCCAGCGGGTGGCCGATCGCGATCGCGCCGCCGCGTACGTTGACGATCTCCGGGTCGATGCCCCATGCGTCCACGCACGCCAGCGACTGCACGGCGAAGGCCTCGTTGAGCTCTACCGCGCCGACGTCCTCCCAGCCGATGCCGGCCTGTCGCAGGGCCCGCTGCGCGGCCTCCACCGGCGCGAAACCGAAGTCGCGCGGGTCCAGCGCGTTCGCTGCCCGGCCGGCCACGCGGGCCAGCGGATCCAGGCCGATCGCCGCGCCTGCGGCTTCCGAACCCAGGAGTACGGCGGAGGCGCCGTCGTTGAGCGGTGAGGCGTTGCCGGCCGTGATCGTCCCGTCGGGGCGGAAGGCCGGTTTGAGCGCCGACAGCTTCGCCGCGGTGCTGCCCGCGCGGATGCCCTCGTCGCGGGGCAGGTCGACGCCCGGCACCGGGGTGACCAGCGCGTCGTAGAACCCGTCCGACCAGGCCTGGTCGGCCCGGTTGTGGGAGCGGGCGGCGAACTCGTCCTGCCGCTCGCGGGAGATCTTGTATTTCTCGCCCAGCTGCTCGTTGCACTCGCCGAGCGAGACCGTCCAGCCGGCCGGCATCCGCTTGTTGACCAGGCGCCAGCCGAGGGTCGTCGACACCGCGGTGGTGTCGCCGGCCGGGTAGGCGCGGCCGGGTTTCGGCAGCACCCACGGCGCCCGGGTCATCGATTCGACGCCGCCCGCGACCACGATGTCGGCGTCGCCGGAGGCGATCGCCCGGGAGCCGGAGATCGCCGCGTCGAGGCTGGAGCCGCACAGCCGGTTGATCGTGCTCCCCGGCACCGAGACCGGCAGCCCGGCCAGCAGCACCGCCATCCGGCCGACGTTGCGGTTGTCCTCACCGGCGCCGTTCGCGTTGCCCCACAGCACGTCGTCGATGCGGGCCGGGTCGAGCGCCGGGGCCTTGGCGAGCAGGCCGGTCAGGGCGATCGCGGCCAGGTCGTCCGGGCGTACCTCGGCCAGCGCGCCGCCGAAGCGGCCGAACGGGGTGCGCGTCGCGGCGTACAGGAAGGAAGCTGTTGTCACCCACCGACCGTATGCCGATCGGGTTCGACCGGCGAAGCCGGGCTTCCGCCCAGCGGAAGCCCGGCTATTGTCCGAGCTCCCCGGTCCACCGGGTGTGCCGGGCCCGCAGCTCGGCGCCGGTCAGGTCGGTGCGGCCGAGGCTGGTGTAGTTGGGTTCCCAGGTCTCGATCCGGTCGCGTGAGCTGTCGAGGGCGAAGCTATCCCACACCCGGATGTCGGGGATCGTGGTGGCAGCCGCGCGCTCGTAGGCGTCGAGGAACACGTCGGCGATGTCCTTGCCGTGCAGCAGCACGAGGTCGAGGCGGCACCAGGCGACGTCGAAACCGCGCGGCGCCAGCGCGGCCCCGGACCAGTCGACGATGCCGGTGAGTTTCGGGCCCTCCCAGAGGACGTTGCCCGACCAGTAGTCGTAGTGGGTGAGCACACGGTCGGCTTCGTCGCCCAGGACCCGCACCCCGTCGTGCAGCGCCGGCCGGGGAGTCGCGTGGATCCGGGCCAGCCCCCGCGCGAGTTCCCGTGCCGCGTGCGCGGGGTCGCTCGGCATGATGTCGGCCGTGCCCGGGAGCCGGGTGATCAGGATGAGGCCTCGACCGGCGTCCACGCCCAGGACCCGGGGCGCCCAGCCGTCGAGGCCGTCGAGCGCAGCCAGCACGGCCGCCTCCCGGGCCGGGGCGTCATCGCCCGGCGGGTACTGCCGCAGGACCACCTCGTGCCCCTCGGCCTCCAGCAGGAGCGTGACGGCGTGGGTGCCGCCCCGGAGCTCCCGGGCGACCCGGACCGGCCCGCCGGTGACCCGGGCGGCCCACTCGAGGCTCGCGGTCATCGGACCTTCGGCGGGAAGTCCTGCAGCTTGTCGATGATCTTCTCCACCGTTCGCAAGGCGTTGTCGGCCTCCTTGGTGAGCAGGAGCGTCGGAGGCGGGTCGACGTGGAAGTTATCCCGGCCGACCGCGTCCCGCACCTTCTTTTCGAGGTCGTCCGCCCGCTGGGTGAGCTCGGGTGCCTTGACCTCGGCGCCGTCGAAATCGATCAGGTCGAACTCGCCGGTCTTCACGGCCGCGCTCAGGTCCTCGTTCTTCAGCGCCTGGCGCAGCCGTGCGTAGGCGGCCGGCGAGTACACCGACGCGTGCATGAACTTCGCTCGCGCGTACACCCGCAGCAGGCCGATATCGGCCAGCCCGGACCGGAAGCCGGGGGCCTTGTCCTTCTTCTTCGGGTTGGATTCGAGCAGGCCGATAAGGCGTTCGATCCGGTCGTGCTGACGCTCGAACTGCTTGAGCATGTTCGGGGCGTCCCCGCTCAGCTTCATCGCGCGCTCGTGCGCCGCGAAACGCTCGGGGCGTTGCGAGCCGACGGACGAGGAGAACGCCACGCCCGCGCGCATGTTGAGCCGCACATCGCCCTGGGCGGGGTCGAGGAAGGTCCGGTCGAGCTCGGCGATGATTTCGGTGATCCGCTCGGTGTAGAGCGGGTGTGCCCCGACGAAGAACTCGTCGCCCCCGATCATGACCCGGACGCTCTTCTCGAAGGACGGCAACGGACCGGACACCGGGCGGCCGAAGGCGATGCCGGCGGCCGCCGCCGACGGGCCCGGCCGTCCCCGCAGGTCCTGGTAGTGCCGGAAGAACACGGCCAGGATCCGGTCGTAGGTGAACCGCTTGCGCTGCAAGGTGCCGTCGTTGGACCGCAGCGTCTGTTCCAGCAGCTTCGCGCCGCCGAGCTGGCGGAAGACGATGAACTCGGTGACGATCTCGTAGTAGTTCATCAACTCGACGCCGAGGTCACGGATGTCCATGGTGAGGAAGATCTGGTCGGGGAAGTCCGAGACGCCGCTGTAGAACGGGAACTGCGACGGGGTGCCCTGCTGTGCCACCGGTTGCGACAGGCGGACGTCCCGGGTCAGCACCGGGATCAGATGATCCCAGTCGACGTCCTGGTCCGGATGCGTGAGGTTGCGGACCGCGGTGCGGGCCTGGACGTGCAGGCCGTCGACCCGGTTCGGGAACTCCTCGCTGAGGAAGCCGGAGGCGAAGTCGATCAGGTTGACGGCGACGATCCACGTTTCGAGCACCTGGATCTGGATCTCGAGAGCGATCTTGAGCCCGTCTCTCCCCGGCGGCTTCACCAGTGCCTTCTTGCGCACGTCCCGCATCACCGACGGGTTGGCGTAGAAGAGGCGGTCGATCAGCAGGAACGCGATGGTCCAGACGGTGTTCACGTACGCGTTGAGGTAGTCGACCGGCTGCCCGGCGACCGGGCCGGCCGTCGCCGTCTTCTTGAGGTCCTGCGCGACCTTGGCCAGCCGGAGGAAGGGTACGAGCTGGAACGGCTGTCCCCGGTCGTCCTCGCCCCGCCCGGCCGCCGGTGGGCGCGGCAGCAGCCGCCGCGCGGCCGGGGCCTTGATCTGGCCCAGCTTCACCGCGTACCGGGCGATGCCGGCCGCCTTGAGCGCCTCGGTGATCAGCTGGAAGGTGAGGTCGACCGCCGCGTCGTCGGCAGTCAGGGTGTCGGACCCGAAGAGGAAGTCGAACCGGTACTTCGGGTCGCGCTTGAGGGTCCGGAGCAGCTTCTGGATCTCCGGGCGCTTCTTCTTCATCTCCTCGGAGGTGTCCGTCAGCGCGAGCTCCAGCACGGCGATCAGATCTTCGCGCAGCCCGGCGTCCAGGGTCGTCAGCTGCTTGGCGAAGTCCTTGGCGTCCTTCTGCACCGCGAGCACGTACGCCGTCTTGTAGTCCTGGCCCACCGTGGCGTACCGCGGGCCGTCGGTGCCGTCCGGCGCCGAGAAGATCGAGGCGATCCGCTTGCGCCGCCGGTCCATGAACTGGCTGTTGCGGGTGTAGCCGAGGACCTTGTCGTTCAGGTCCTTGATGCCGGTGTTGTCGCGCGCCTGCCCCGGGAAGAGGAGCGCGTAGAGGGTGACCCGGCGCGGATTCCGGGTGCCGACCGCCTCGACGGCAAGTTCGTCGGCCACCGTGTAGAGGTCGAGAGTGCGCACCTGGTCGCGGACCGCCTGCGCCAGGAGGTCCCGGTCGCCGGTCGATGGTCGCAGCTTCCGGCCGTCGACCAGTTCGCGCAGCCGCTGCGACTCCGCCCAGACCGGCGACGGCTCGGCGCCGTCGTCGGTCCGCAGGCCGGGGTCGAGACGGAACTGGTCGTACGCCAGCGTCGACTCGGCGACGTTCTCGCCCGGCTCGGCCATCAGCTGATGACCAGCGAGTTGTCGAGTCTGACCAGGTCGGTCGGGAGGGTGACCTCCCACGGCTGGCCGATCAGCTTGCCGCCCATCGAGTACCCCAGCCCGGTCGCGTTGTCGCCGGTGTACGAACTGGCCAGCTTGATCGTCTGCGCGTCGAGCACGGTCCGGATGACGTACGTCTTGCCGGCCAGCTGGATCCGCCGGTCCTCGTCGTCATCGGTGAAGGCGGTGCCGGTGCCGGCGACGTTCACGCTGTTCTTGGTGACGTTCACGGTGCCGACGCCGTCCACGTTGTTGTCGCCGGTCTGGCTCTTCAGCTCGTCCAGCACCGACAGGTGCAGCGGGTCGGGCGAGTCGCCGTCGGAGTTGACCAGGGTGGCGTTGCCGTTCCACAGCTCGCCGGTCGACAGGTAGGTGAGGATGCCGTTCTCGAAGCCGAGCCGCACCGGCACCTGGACCCGGGCGGCACCGGCCCGCAGGAATCGGGTGAAGAGCGGATCGTCGTCGCCGAGCTGCGACACCGCCGGCCATTCGGCCTTGCGGCCCCAGAAGTACGGGTAGAACAGGTACGTCATGTTGTTCCACTCGAAGCTCTGCTCGAACATCTGGATGTACGGCCCCTCGGCCCGGGCTTCGGCGAAGTCGACCTCGGGGTAGCCGAACGGCGCGATGTTGCCGCGGACCGCGTCGAACACGTCGAAGCGCTGCCCGGTGAGCAGTTCCAGGCAGCCCTTCTTCAGCTCGGTCTGCTCGGTCTCCCGGTTCACGTCCGGATTGGTGCCGCCGACCCCGCCGCCCTGCGCCTGGATCTTCGCCTCGGCGACGGCCTGGTCGAACCGGCTCTTCTCGTCGGCGTACGCGCCCATCACCGAGTTGAAACTCTTCAGCTGCCAGTCCTGGAACTTCTCGTCCGACACCGTGCACAGCACCAGCGCCAGCACCTCGTAGTTGTGGAACATCTTCGAGTTGAGGCTGACCGTGACCGTCGGCGAGGGCTGCAGCCGCAGCGGCAGGTTGTGCTGGTCGTCGGTCGGCTCGCGGTACTCGCCCTGCTGGTCCTGGACCTGATAGATGAGCGCGTGCTTCTTGTCCGGTTCCTCGCCGTCCTTCTGGGTCTCGCCGAAGATGTTGATGAAGGCGCTCTGGGCGAGGTAGCCGTCCGGGATCGGCACGTCGAACAGGTCGGAGCTGATCTTCTTGTCGTCCTCGACCGGCATCTCGTCCGGGCTCTTCTTCGACGCGGTGGCCAGGAACAGGGACGACGGCGGGGGAGCCACGTCGGTCGCGCCGTACTTGCCGGCCCAGAACTGCCACCGGTCGCGGGTGATATCGGACGGCTGCAGCGGGACGAACGTGCCGTTCACACAGTTTCCGGGGCGGTCCGGCTCCGGCACGGTGACGCCGTCCTGCGGGCGCCCGGTCAGCGCGAACCGCAGGAATGCGGCCGGCTCGGGCACCAGGAACTCGAGCATCAGCCGCTTGCCGTAGTTGACGACCTGAGCCTGGTAGACCTTGTTGACGAATCGGTAGACGCCGACGATGTCGGCGTTGCCGCTCTTGTTGTCGAAGCTGTGCAGATTGGTCTCTTCGACCACGTCGGTCGTCGTGACGACGCGGCGGGTGAGCGTACGCGTCTGCACCAGGTTGACCGCCTTGGTGGTGACCTCCCGGGCGTAGGTCGACGCGGCCAGGCTCGACTGCTGCCGCGAGTTGCCGCTGGAGAAGTTGAAGTTCGAGGTCGCGTCGACCGATGGCCCGTACGACGCGTGGATGGTCAGGCCGCCCTGCTTGCTCGCGGTGTCGTTGATGACGGTCTGCGTCTCGGTCTGCAGCGCGAACCGCTCGGTCGAGGCGAGGTCCTGCTCCTTGGTCTGGGTCGTCTCGGTCTCGGTGGTGGTGCTCACCTCGGTGGTCGAGCTGGTGCGGAACGTCCGCGACCGGGTCTCGCTCTTGAGCACGTTCTCGATGTGCGCGATCTCGCCGAGCTCGTAGCGCAGCAGCTGCTGTTCGAGGAGGTTCAGGTCGGCGATGCCGAGGATCTTGGCGTCGCCGTGGCCGGCCGGGACGGTCGGGGTGCCGTCCGGAATCACCTCGGTGGCCGCGGGCGGGCACGGGCCGGGCGTGCCGGTCTCGAGCAGGCCGGTGCCGATCGCGGTGGCCCGGCTCTCCAGGGCCGACACCGCCTGGACCACGTCCACCCGGTCGCCGGTGAAGCCGCTCGCCGCCAGGGCCTGCCGGGTCGGCTCGCTGAGTTTCCGGGCCGCCGCCTCGGCCAGCACGAACCCGGGACCGGCGCCGTCCGACCGGAGGGCCGCGAGCACCTCCTCGACGGCCTGCCGGTGCGCGGTCAGTTCGGTCGCGACGTTGCCGTTGGCGTGCGGCACCAGGCCGGGCGCGGGCTCGGCCGCGGGCGGCAGCGGGAAGATGCCGGCCGGCATCACGAGCGGGGCGGATGCGAAGGCGTCGAGCGTGAGCGGCGCGCTCGCGGCGAGCCGCCGGATCAGCCACAACACGCGGATCGTCGCGTCGAGCAGGGCCCGGGCCTTGGGCCCCGGTGACCGGTCGATCGTCGCGGCGACGATGCTGTCCGACACCTGGCCGTAGAGCTTGGTGAACGCGTCGGTCTTGACCAGTGCCGAGGCGGTGGTGCTCTTGAAGACGGCGGTGAACGCGGGGCCCACGCCGGGCCAGAAGTTCTGGTCGGTGAGCGCCCGGACGGCGACGCCGAAGTCGGCGTACTTGGAGTCGAACTTCTTCGGGGAATCGATGAAGGCGGCCGAGACGACGAGCGCCCGGGCGGCGTCGGTCATGTCGGCGCGGTCGCCGTCCGACCGCAACGAGCGCAGCGTGCCGGCGAATGTGGTCGGGAAGGCGTCCAGGTCGATGATGGCGGCCGCGGTCGCCGTGGGATCGGCGTCCTGCGCGGGCCGGATGGCGACGAAGCGGAAAATCTCGGACTTCATCTGGACAGCCTGGCCGGGACCCCTGAAACGGCGCTGAAACGGCGCTGACCTTGAACCCTAGCGGGCGGCGGGCTCCAAGCCGGCATGGTAACGCATCCAGGTGCCCTTGCCGTCGTGCTTGGCGGCGTACATGGCCAGGTCGGCGTCGCGCAGGAGGGACTCGGCGTCGTCGCCCGGTTCGGCGCAGGCCACGCCGATGCTCGCGTTGGCCCGCACCTCGTCCGAGCCGAACGTGATCGGCTCGGTCAGCGCGCTCAGGATGCGGCGGGACGTGTTGCCGGCGTCGTCGGACACACAGTCCCGCAACAGCACCGCGAACTCGTCGCCGCCGAGCCGGGCCACCAGGTCACAGCCGCGGACCGAGGCGCTGAGCTTCGCGGCCACGCCGATCAGCAGTGCGTCGCCGGCCGCGTGGCCGAGGGTGTCGTTGACGCCCTTGAAGCCGTCCAGGTCGATCAGCAGCAGCGAGACCGTGCCCGGGTGGGCGGCCGCCAGCGTGGCGGTCACCTCCTCGTGGAAATGGGTGCGGTTGGCCAGACCGGTCAGGCCGTCGAACAGGGCCTGGTGCCGCAGCCGCACCTCGTGCTCGCGCAGTTCCGCGAGGGTGGTGTCGAGCTGGGAGATCAGGCGGGTGTTGTCGTGGAAGGCGGCCAGCTGCCGGCCCGCGACGAGGGCGCAGATCAGGCCGAGGCCGGCGACCACACCCCACAGCCGGGTGGCGCCGCCGTCCTCGCGGTTTGTCAGGACCACGATGAGGGCGGCGAACGCGACGGCGATCGACCCGTACGGAAGCAGGCTGTAAGGCTTTCGCCGCCGTGACCCGAACGCCGAATGGTCGAATTGGGCGACCAGTTCCTGGACCCGCGGCCCGACCGCGACCATCAGCGACGGCAGGAAGCGCAGGGCGTAGACGTAGGCCGGGAGATGGCCGTCGGCGTGCGGGGCGGCGAAGACGCCGAGCGCGTTCGCGCCCGCCGAGATGATCATCGGCAGGGCGGCGAGCTTGTGGATCGGGGCGTTGCCCTGCAAGATGATCTTGAAGGTGGCGAACGCGGCGGTGAGGATGACCGCGGCCGTGATCAGGGTGCCGGCCAGG
Organism: Actinoplanes sp. NPDC051343; assembly: GCF_044455125.1. Lineage (NCBI taxonomy): Bacteria > Bacillati > Actinomycetota > Actinomycetes > Micromonosporales > Micromonosporaceae > Actinoplanes > Actinoplanes sp. NPDC051343. The sequence goes on along the minus strand of NZ_JBITEL010000002.1, from coordinate 746,714 downwards.
TCCTCGGCGCCGGGCTGCACGACGAAGCACCACGCCACGACGGCGCCGCCGATCAGCACGGTCGTCGAGTCGAGCCAGAACGCCAGCCGCTCCCGCGCGGTGCGTCCCGGATGCGGGTGCAGCATCATGCCGATGATCAGCACGGCCTCGCCGACCGCGAAGCAGATCGACTGAGCGGTCCCGGCGCCGGTCGACCACTGGTCGTGCCCGAGCATCGCGATCACCGCCTGCACGGAGTCGCCGAAGGTGAAGAGCGTGCCGGCCCCGGCCAGGATCCGCCAGAAACGCCGGGTCGGTCCGGTCGCGATCCGCGACACCCGCCAGGCCGAGTACGCGAGCAGCACGTCGAGCGGCGGCTGGAACGCCCAGAAGACGCCGACCTGGGAATTCGAGTCCCGGTGGAAAGCGAAGAAGAGCGTGGTGCCGAGGACCGACCAGAGCGTGGCCGCGATCAGAAGCGGGTCACGGTGGAACACGGGCCGGGTCGTCCCGTTCACGTTGCGTACTCCTGCCGTCGGGGGCCTTACCCCGGTGGTATCGGCCGGGTCCGCGGATGGCTGAGCGCCGCCCCGCGATGGCAACCGAGTGGCGACCTGAGCCGGGTCCATGGCGTCGCGGGCGCGTGGACGCGCTCCCGGACCGGGGCGCTGTCATGATTCACGGATGACGAGCCGGGGACTCGCGCTGCTCGTGGCCGGCGCGTACTTCATGGAGATCCTCGACGCGACGGTGATCGCGCCCGCCGCCCCGCACATAGCGGCGGACCTGGGCGTGCCCGCGGTCGCGGTCAACGTGGCGATCACCGCGTACGTGCTCACCCTCGCCGTGCTGATCCCGATCAGCGGCTGGCTCACCGAGCGCTTCGGCGCCCGGCGGGTCTTCATGAGCGCGATCGCGATCTTCACCCTGGCGTCGGCCGGGTGTGCCGCCGCCGAGAGCCTGCCGATGCTGGTGGGTACCCGCATCCTGCAGGGGATCGGCGGCGCCATGATGGTGCCGGTCGGTCGATTGGTCGTCATCCGCACCACCGCGAAGACCGACCTGGTCAAGGCCATCGCCTACCTGACCTGGCCGGCCCTCGTCGCACCGCTGCTGGCGCCGGCCCTCGGCGGCGTCCTCAGCACGTACGCCTCGTGGCGGCTGATCTTCCTGATCAACCTGCCGCTGGGGCTGGCCGCGTTCGTCCTGGCCCGGCGTCTCGTCCCGGACGTACGGGCGGAGGACGCCGGCCGCCTCGACTGGCGTGGCTTTCTGCTGGCCGCGCTGGGCCTCGCGGCCCTGGTGGTCGGCATGGAAGGGGTCGGCGACCCGCATCCGGACTGGGCCGTGGCTCTCTCCGCGTTGGTCCTGGCCGCGTTCGCGCTGGCTTTCACGATCGTCTACCTGCTTCGTACGGACCGCCCGCTGGTCCAGCTCCGCGACCTCCACATACCGACATATCGGGTCACGGCCCTGGGTGGCTCGGTCTTCCGCGCGGTGATCACCGCGATCCCGTTCCTGCTGCCGCTCTTCTTCCAGCTCGGCTTCGGCTGGAACGCAGCCCACGCCGGCCTCGTCGTCATCGCCCTCTTCGCCGGCAACATCGGCATCAAACCGGCGACCACCCCGCTCATGCGCCGTTTCGGCATCCGGGCGGTCATGCTCGGCGCGGTGATCGCGTCGGCAGTGTGCCTGGTCGGCATCGCGTTCCTGCGGGACACCACCCCGCTCGCGATCATCCTGATCCTGCTGGTCCTGAGCGGGACCTTCCGGTCGATCGGCTTCACCACGTACAACACGGTGGCCTTCGCCGACGTACCGGGCGACCGCATGACCAGCGCCAACACGCTGATGTCGGCGGTGCAGGAGCTCGGCGCGGGCCTGGGCGTCGCGGTCGGTGCCCTCCTCGTACGGCTGGGCGGCGCCCTCGACGCTCAGCCCTACCGCTTCGCCTTCATGGTGCTGGCCGTGATCCTCGTGGCGCCGGCCGTCGAGGCGGTCGCCCTGCCGCGGGAGGCGGGCAACGTCGTGGCCGGCCGGTCGAGCTGAACCCCGCCACCCGCGTCACACGGTCGCGGTGGGCCGCGCGGCCGTGGAACGGGCGTACCGCGCCGCGATCACGGTGCCCACGCACAGGGCCGCCGCGCTCAGCCCGAGCGACCAGTGGATGCCCACGACCGCGCCGAACAACCCGACCGTGACCCCGCTGCCGAACCGCAGGCCGCTGGCCGACATGCCGTAGACGCCGATCACCCGTCCGCGGTCGCCCGGCGGGGCCAGCAACTGCACGACGGTCTGGCCGATCGACATCGACGCCAGGTTGGCCACCCCGCCGATGAACAGGAGCGCTACCGCGGCCGGATAGTTGCCGGCGAGCGCGAACCCGACGGTCGCCAGCCCGTAGACGCCGGTGCTGACCACCGCCGCCGGGATGCTCGCCGGGATGCGGCCGGTCGCCTCGAGGAGGATGCCGCCGACGACGCCGCCGGCGCCGTTGGCGAACAGCAGGATGCCGTACGCCGTTCCCGCGCTCCCCGCACCGAGGTCCTGCGCGAAGATCGGCATCGACGACTGCAGGGACGCACCCACGAAGAACGACCCCAGGCCGCCCAGGATGATCATGCTGACCAGCGTGTGGTTGCTCCGTACGTCCCGTAGAACCCGTACCGAGTCGAGCAGCCCGACCCGGCGACGCGGGACGCCGCCGTCGCGGGTGTGGCCGGTGAACCGGGTACGGAAAAGGAAGAGGGTCAACGGCAGGTAGAAAGCGATGTTGACGAAGATGCCCCGGGTCGGGCCGAGGCCGAGCAGAAGGGCCGAGCCCACCACCGGGCCGAAGAGCACACCCAGGCTGCGGAACGTCGCGTTGAGCCGCACCGCGCTGGGCAGTTCGTTGTCGCCGACGAAGTCGTGCAGCATCAGCTGCTCGCCCGGCCCCCACAGCGATCCGGCCAGGCCGTGCAGCACGAGCAGCACGCAGGCCTCCCAGATCTGCAGCTTGCCGGTCAGGAAGAGCACCCCCCACGCGGCCGAGACCAGCATGAACAGCACCTGCGCGGCCTGGATGACCCGCCGGCAGTCGAACCGGTCGGCCAGCGACCCGAAGTAGACCGAGAACACCAGGAACGGCACCCAGTGGCTGATCACCTCGAAGCCGGCCAGCGAGGGGGAGTGGAACTTCTGCCACAACTGCCAGTACGTGATGACGTGCTCGATGTTGTCGGCCATCATGGCCAGCGCCGCCCCGAACAGGTACGGCCGGCAGTCCCGGTTCTTCAGCGCGGCGAACCGGCGTGGTGCGACGGTGGACATCCCGCCAGCCTGCCGTCTTCCCGCTTCCGGCGCGCCCGGGGTAGCCGGGCAAGTGATCAGGACCACCCCCGGGGGAGGCCCCGCGGACGTGGGCGGCATTTCGTCGGCATATCGAAAACCGGATACGTACCGGCAACACGGCGTTGCCTTGACTGGACGGTATGACCTACAGCGAACCAGCGCGAACGGCGGCCCGCCGGACCCGATCGCCGGCGTCCCCGCCCTCGGCCGTCTCGACCGTGGGGATGACAATTTATGGCTGCGGGCGGGACGAGGCCGTTCTGTTCCGGCGGCTGGCGCCTCGCTTCGGGATGCGGCCGACGATAACCGAGGCGGGGGTATCGGAAGCCAACGTCGGACTGGCGTCCGGGAATCGGCGCATCAGTGTGAGTCACAAGACCCCGGTCACGGACGCCACGCTGCGTGCGCTGAGCCGCGCCGGCGTGGAGTACATCTCCACCCGGAGCGTCGGATACAACCACATCGACCTGAGCTGCGCGCAGAGCCTCGGCATTGCCGTGGAAAACGTCGCCTATTCGCCGGACAGCGTTGCCGACTACACGCTCATGCTCATGCTGATGGCGGTGCGAAATGCCAAGGCCGTCCTCCGCCGGGCGGATGTCCATGACTACCGGTTGAGCGAGGTGCGCGGAAGGGAACTGCGCGACCTGACCGTCGGGGTGGTCGGCACGGGACGCATCGGCACAGCGGTCATGGACCGGCTGCGCGGCTTCGGCGGCCGGATCCTGGCCAACGACAGTCGTCCGAAGACGGCCGCCGATTACGTTCCTCTCGACGAATTGTTGCGGGAGAGCGACATCGTCACACTCCATGCACCGCTCACCGCGGACACGCACCATCTCCTGGGTCGCCGGCAATTCGAACTGATGAAGCACGGCGCGTTCGTCGTCAATACCGGACGCGGTTCGCTTCTTGATACCGAGGCTCTGGTCGCCGCACTCGAGAGCGGCCGGTTGGGTGGCGCGGCGCTGGATGTCCTCGAAGGGGAAGAGGGCATCTTCTACGCCGACCACAGCGCCAAGGCCGTCGAAAGCAAGCAGCTGTTACGGCTGCAGGAAATGCCGAACGTGATCATCACTGGGCACACGGCCTACTACACGGATCACGCCCTGAGCGACACCGTGGAGAACTCCATCATCAATTGCCGTAAATTTGAGAGCAGGAGCCGGCGTGGATAGGTTGAAGGTCGGAATCATATTCGGCGGCGGTTCCGAGGAACATCCGATCTCCGTCAAGTCCGTGCAAGAGGTCGCCAGAGAACTCGACACCGAGAAGTATGAACCGTTCTACCTCGGGATCACGAAGGACGGCGCCTGGAAGCTGTGCGATCGCCCGGGCGCGGACTGGGAAAGCGGCCGTGCGGCGGTGCTGTCGCCGGACCGGAACGTACACGGACTGCTTGTCCTGGAATCGGGGCGATACGAAACGATCAGCCTGGACGTGGTGCTGCCGGTCCTGCACGGCAAGCTCGGCGAGGACGGTGCGATGCAGGGTCTGCTGGAGCTCTCCGGGATTCCCTACGTCGGCTGCGACATCCAGAGTTCCGCCCTGTGCATGGACAAGTCCCTCGCCTACGTCGTCGCCCGGAGCGCGGGAATCGCTACTCCCCATTTCTGGATCGCCGCAGCGGACGAGCAGGTTGATCCCGGACGGCTCAGCTATCCGGTCTTTGTCAAGCCGGCCCGTTCCGGGTCGTCCTTCGGCGTCACCAAGGTGTCCCGTCCGGAAGAACTGCCGAGTGCGGTGGAGACCGCACGACAGTACGACGCCAAGGTGCTGATCGAAGAGGCGGTCGTCGGCAGCGAGGTCGGGTGCGCAATCCTGGGAAACGATCCGGACCTGGTCGCGGGCGAGGTGGATCGAATTTCGCTGTCACACGGCTTCTTCCGGATCCATCAGGAGAGCGCGCCGGAGAGCGGTTCGGAAAACTCCACGCCGATCGTCCCGGCCGACATTCCGGCCGAGACCCGCTCGGTGGTCCAGGAGACGGCGAAGGCCATCTATCGCGCCCTGGGATGCCGGGGACTGGCGCGCGTCGACATGTTCCTCAAGGAAGACGGAACAGTCGTGCTCAACGAGGTCAACACCCTGCCCGGCCTGACTTCCTACAGCCGTTACCCGCGGATGATGGCGGCCGCCGGGTTGCCGCTCGCCGAAGTGATCGATCGGATCGTGTCGCTGGCGCTGACCGGAAAACTCGGATGAAGGACGACTTCGTTTTCGTGGACGAGCTCGTGCCCGGAATCCGCTGGGACGCCAAGTACGCGACCTGGGACAACTTCACCGGAAAGCCGGTGGACGGATATCTGGCCAACCGGATCGTCGGTACCACGGCGCTGTGCGCGGCCCTGGTGCGGGCACAGGAAGCGGCCGCGTCGCTCGGCTTCGGTCTGCTCCTGTGGGACGGGTACCGCCCGCAACGCGCCGTGGACTGCTTCGTGCGCTGGTCGGCGCAGCCCGAGGACGGCCGGACCAAACCGCGGCACTACCCGAACATCGAGCGGTCCGAGATGTTCGAACGGGGATATGTGGCCGCCAAGTCGGGCCACAGCCGGGGCAGCACCGTCGACCTGACGCTCTACTCCCTGGCCACCGGGGAACTCGCGCCCATGGGCGGCGACCACGATCTGATGGATCCGGTCTCCCACCACGGCGCCCTGGGAATCGCCCCGGTCGAGGCGCGAAACCGTGCACACCTGTGCGCCGTCATGGAGGCTTCCGGTTTCGATCGCTATGACTGCGAGTGGTGGCACTACACGCTGCGGAACGAGCCCTATCCGGACACCTATTTCGACTTTCCGGTCGCCGAGCTGAGCCGGCGCAGGCAGCTGGCAACGCGATGAGGCGGTCTCATCGGGCGATGGTCGGCGGGGGAGCGGCCGGCAGATGGACCGTGACGCGGAGCCCCCCGGCGGGACGGGGGGTGAGGGTGAGGGTCCCGTCGTGAGCCTGGACGATGCTCTTGACGATGGCCAGGCCGAGGCCGACCCCCGCGTGGCCGTCCCGGATGCGCCCGGTGCCGCGCTGGAACGGCTCGACGATCGTGGAGACCACCTGCGGGGTGAGTTTCTCGCCGGTGTTCTCGACCGTGAGCACCACCGCCCCGGGCTGAGCGCTCGTCCGGACCCAAACCGTGCCCTGTTCGTTGAGGTTGTGGACGATCGCGTTCTGCACGAGGTTCGTGGTCATCTGCAGCAGGAGCGCGGGCGAGCCGGCGGCCGGGGTGATGTCGCCGGAGGACTCGATGGTCAGGCCGCGTTCCTCGGCGAGCGGGAGAAGCGTTTCGACGGCCTCCTCCGCGATGAGCGACAGGTCGACGGGTTCGCGGGTGAAGGACCGTTGGTCGGCGCGGCTGAGCACGAGCAGCGCCTCGGTGAGGTCGATCGCCCGGGTGTTGACGAAGCGCAGGCGGTCGACCAGCTCGCCGGTGTCCCGGCTGCGGTCGTTGCGGGCCAGGTCGTTGCGGGCCAGCTCCAGCAGGGTCTGCGTGATCGCCAGTGGGGTGCGCAGCTCGTGGGAGGCATTGGCGGCGAATCTCTGCTGCTCGGCGACCTGCGCCTCGAGCCGCGCGAGCATGGTGTCGAAGGCGTCGGCGAGTTCGCCGAACTCGTCCTCGCGGCCCTCCAGCTGGATCCGGTGGGAGAGCGACCCGTTCGCGGCCAGCCGGGTGGCATGGGTGATGCGGGTCAGCGGCGCGAGCATGCTGCCGGCCAGGATCCATCCGCCCAGGAGGCCGAACATCAGCAGGAAGACCAGCATGGCGGCGGCCTTCGGAGTGAAGGCCCGCAGCAGGTCGGAGCGGTCTGGCCCGGACAACTCGGGTGCTCCGAGACCGTGGCGTCCGGGGGTGTGCGGCACGTCGGGCACGTAACGCAGCAGGAACACCCACACCACGGCGAGCAGCAGGGCACCCGCGAGCATCAGGAACCCGGCGTAGCTGAGGGTGAGTTTCAGGCGGACGCTCACTGCCGGCCCCCGGTGTCGATGCGGTAGCCGACGCCGGCCACGGTGGCGATGATCCCGGGTTCACCGAGCCGTTTGCGTAGCGCCGAGACGGTGATGCGCACCGCGTTGGTGAACGGGTCGGCGTTCTCGTCCCACGCCCGTTCCAGGAGTTCCTCGGCGCTGACCACACCGCCTTCGGCGGCGACGAGGACCTCGAGTACGGCGAACTGTTTGCGGGTGAGCGCCACGTATCGGCCGTCGCGGTAGACCTCGCGGCGGAACGCGTCCAGACGCAGGCCGGCGATCTCCCGTACCGGTGGCCGGCTGTGGGCACGCCTGCGGTCGAGTGCGCGCAGACGCAGTACGAGTTCCCGGAGTTCGAACGGCTTGGTGAGGTAGTCGTCGGCGCCGAGCTCGAACCCGGAGGCCTTGTCGTCGAGCCGGTCGGCGGCGGTCAGCATCAGGATCGGCATGCCGCCGGAGGCGACGATGTGTTGCGCGACCTCGTCACCGGACGCCCCGGGGATGTCGCGGTCGAGGACGGCGATGTCGTACGCGTTGATGCTCAGCATTTCCAGAGCGGTGTCGCCGTCACCGGCGATGTCGGCCGCGATCGCTTCCAGGCGCAGCCCGTCGCGGATGGCTTCGGCCATGAAGGGTTCGTCCTCGACGACCAGCACGCGCATGCGCTCAACCCTATGAGCCCGGGCATATCGTCGGCATACCGAAAGCCGCATACGCGCCGGCAACACCATGCCTCCTTGACTGGATGGCATGAGTCCAACCGCAGCGGCCGGGGACGCGCTCCCCGGGGGCGTGACAGTGTTTGACGACCAGCATCCCGGCGTCGCGAACCTCGGCCCCGATCTGCTGCGGGCCTTGCGCGCGGCGACGGCCGATGCCGCGGGCGACGGCGTCGAGCTCCGGGTCAACGGTGGCTGGCGCTCCCCGGCGTACCAGGATCGGCTCCTCCGCGAGGCGGTCGCCCGGCACGGCTCGGCGGAGGAGGCAGCCCGATGGGTCGCCACCCCCGACAGGTCCGCGCACGTGTCGGGGGAGGCGGTGGACATCGGGCCGGCCGGATCCGCGGCGTGGCTGTCCGAGCACGGCGCCAGGTACGGGCTGTGCCAGATCTACCGCAACGAACCCTGGCACTTCGAACTGCGCCCCGAGGCGGTCGATGGTGGCTGCCCACCGATGTACGCCGACCCCACGCATGATCCGCGGTTGTCGACCCGGGCCGCCCGCCCCGGATGAGCTACAGTCCCCAGCCCCAGCGGAGCTGGGCGACGCCTGTCGCGTTGTTGGCGGCCAGGCCGCTGCCGCTCTGCCGCGTCAACGAATAGGTGTCGCCCGATCGCAGGCCCGGCCAGTAGACGACGCCCATCTGCTGGGCGCGGCTGTAGTCGGTCGTCGCCGCGAAGTAGGACGTGAAGACGTTGCCGTCCTGGTTCTGGCCGCCGGTGTAGGTCAGGCCGGTGGTCATCGGGGCGCCCGCCTCGTCGATCACCGTGCGGGAGGCGTACGAGCCGACGCGCGGCGTGAGGTTGGCCGTCCACTGGGCGCGCGTCGTATAGGACGCCCAGAAGCCGTAGAAGTGCAGTGACAGCAGTGTGCCGCTCAACGCCGACGACGCTCCGACCCCGGTGACGTTGTCGTTGTAGCCGGTGCCGCTGACCAGCACCCGGCCGCGCGGCACCGACGAATGGCGGGACAGCCAGCCGGAGCAGAGTGAGACCCAGTCGTTGAGGCTGTAGCCGAAGGGCTCGTTCATCGGCTCGAAGTACACGTTCGCGTTCGAGCCGTAGCCGGCGACCACCGTGTCCCACATCGTGTTCCAGGCGGTGGTGTCGTCGACGAAGCCGTCGTGGTTGGCCTCCCAGTAGCTGAGTATCACCCGCATGCCGTGGGCGAGTGCCGAGTCGACCGTGCCCTTGTACGCCGCCCACCAGGTCGAATTCACGCTCTGCGGGTTGATCGGCAGCCGGACCGTGTTGGCGCCGAGCACGGTCTGGAAGCCGCTCAGGATGCCCTCCGCCTTCGACTTGACCGTCGCGTACGAGTCCGAGGCGGTCAGGCCGGTCGGGATCACCCAGCCGTCGACATAGTTGTCGCGGGCGTCGGCCCAGTTCACGCCGCGGAAGCTGCTGGTCGCGGCGGACGCGGGCTGGGGAAGGGCGAAGAGGGGTGCGGCGACGAGCGCCGCGACGATTGCCGCTGTACGCCGGAGCGCCATCGCGTACCTCCAGAGGTCGAAGTTAATCAATGGTTACGTAAACATTTACCGCCGTCAAGGCGCGAGAATGCATCGACGCAGGCCACATTGACCGCCGACCGGGCGGCGCATAGGGTCAGGGCTGTGACGGCGTGAGGAAGCCTGGGGAGGATCCAGCACGGTCGCGCCACTGTGAGCGAGCCAAACAGAGCTCGCGAGTCAGACACTCTGCCGTCACCGCCCCATCCGCATACAGGGACGCACGATCCCTCCAGGAGGCTTCGATGAGCTCAGACTCGATGTCGCACCCCACCGCCGCCACCCCGGTCGTCATCCCGGCGTCGCGCGCCGTCCTCTGGCTGGCCGGCACCGCGCTGATCGCGCTGGCGATCTACTACTTCGTCGGCGTCGACCAGGGCGCCGTGTCGGTGTTCGGCAACAACACCCTGATCCACGAGTTCGTCCACGACGGGCGGCACTTCCTCGGCTTCCCCTGCCACTGAGCCGGCCGAGAGCCCTCGACAATGGAAAAACGCATAATCTGGCGCGGCGTTCTCGCCGGCGCCGTTGCGGGCCTGCTCGCCTTCCTGTTCGCCCGGATCTTCGCCGAGCCGCAGATCCAGCAGGCGATCGACTACGAGGACGGGCGTGACCACGCCCAGGAGACGTTGAACGCGGCGGCCGGCATCCCGGCCCACGAGCATGCCGACCCGTTCTCGCGGGCCGTCCAGGGCAACGTCGGCATCGGGGTCGCGCTGATCCTCTTCGGTGCGGCCATGGGTGCGCTGTTCGCCGTGGCGTACGCGCTCTATCTCGGCCGATCCGGCCGGCTGCGCCCCCGCAGCCTGGCCCTCCTCGTGGCCGGCGGGGGTTTCCTCGGCTTCTGTCTCGTGCCGTTCGTGAAATACCCGGCCAACCCGCCGGCGATCGGCAACGAGGACACGATCCGCCAGCGCAGCGGGCTCTACCTGCTGATGGTGCTGGCGTCGCTGCTGTTCCTGGTGCTGGTGGTGTGGCTGGGCAAACGGCTGCAGCCGCGCTTCGGCAACTGGAATGCGACGCTGCTCGCCGGCGCGGTCTTCGTGGTGGCGACCGGCATCGTGATGCTGCTGCTGCCCTCGTCCGGTGAGCTCTCGGCCAACGCGTCGCTGCACTCGGCGACCGAGACGCCGGGCCCGCTCACCGACCCGACCGGCCGGATCGTCTTCCCGGGCTTCCCGGCCGACGTGCTGTTCAGTTTCCGCCTCTACTCGCTCGGCGCCCAACTGCTGCTGTGGGCCACGATCGGGCTGGTCTTCGCCCCGCTCGCCGAGCGTCTGCTGGCGCCTGGGCCGCGGACGGCCGGGCTGGTCACCGCCTGAGCGCGGCCTCCCACCCCCGGCGGCGTTCCTCCGGCGGCGTCAGCACGCAGTCGCCGCAGGTACCGCCGCCGGGGATCCGGTAGTACAGGCAGCAGTTGTTCCGGACCAGAAACCGCCGCGGCCGCTCCGGCACCGGCTGCACCAGCGTGCCCATCCCGGCGAGTGGCGCCATCCGCAGCATCGCGCCGACCACACCGGCCGCCTGCTCCGCGGGCGCGGCGTTGCCGGCGGTCCGGTCGGCGATCATGCCGGCTGCGCCGGCCAGAGCCGACGCCACGTTTCCCCACAGAACCTTGGGGGACAGCGCGAAACGGTCGCGAAACGCCGCCACCAAGGGCGTCAGCAGGGCGCCCACGGCGACCTCGGCCACGGCCCCGGCCAGGGCGGTCACGTCCATCCGGGTGCATGGTTGCGCTTGCGTGCTCCCGTACGCGACGGGCAGCGGCCCGCCCGGCACCGGCCGCCACCACAGCTCGTCCGGTCGAGGGGCCGGCAGTTCGCCGCCGGCGACCGCCGCACCGAGCAGCGGCGACACCACCCGCGAGGCGTAGCCGAGGAACGTGACCGAGGCGACCACCCGGACCGGCACATCGTCCGCGGCGACCCCGAACATGCCGATCAGCGTGCCGCGCGCGACACGCACCCGCTCGGCGAGGACGTCGCCGTCGGCCAGCGAGGACCAGGGCAGCCAGCCGGCGTCCGGTGACCACGGCTCCCAGCTGAAGAACGGTCCGATTTGTGCGGCGGTGACCAGAGCGGGAAGCACCAGGTCAGTCAAGCGCACCCGGGTATCGGATGTCATATCGATCATTCTGACGATCGAGAGTAATGATGGTGCCCATGACGAGGTGGAGCGGGCGCGCACCGGCCGCACTTCTCTGCCTCGGCGCGCTCGCACTGCTGGCCCGCCCGTCGCCCTGGATGCCGGGCGCCCGGCTGCCCGCGCTCGACCGCATCGGGCTCGCGCTGCTGCTCGTGCTGCTCGGGCACGGCCTGGCCGGGCGGCGCCGGCTCGCGCTGCAGTTCACCCTCGCGCTGATCGTCCTGGCGGTCGTGCCGCCCGTGCACCGGCGCGAACTGGTGGTGCCGGTCGTCGCGGGGCTGTTACTGCTGCCCGGGCGTTTCCCGGTGCGGCCCGACCCGCAGCGGCTGCGGGCGGCCACGGTGGTGGCCGGCGCCACCCTTACGGTGGTGCTCGGCCGCACCCTGTGGGAGACGGGACGGCACCGGGCGTACGCGGCCCTGCCGTTCCCGACCGGGACGCCCGACCGTTCCACCCGGGTCTACGTCGTCGTGGTCCTCGCCTCGGTGCTGGTGGCGCTCGCGATCGCGCTGGCCGCCGCGCCCGCGCCGCCGCCGGCCGGGGAGGCCGAGCGGGCCCAGGTGCGGCGCCTCGTGCAGCACCCGGCGTCGGGAAGTCTGGCGCCGTTCGCCACGCGCGCCGACCGCACCTACGTATTCAGCCCCCGCGGTGACGCCGCGCTCGGCTATCGGGTGCGTTTCGGGGTGGCGCTGGCCGGCGGCGACCCGGTGGGCGCCGACCCGGCAGCCGCGATCGCCGCGTTCGCGCTGCTCTGCGAGGAGCGCGGCTGGCGCCCGGCGGTGCTCGGCAACGACGCGGCGGCCACCGGTGAGCTGTGGCGGGCGGCCGGGGTGCGGCGGGCGGTCGGAATCGGCGACGAGGCGGTCCTCGACGTACCGTCCTTCTCGGCGGCGGGCCGGGCGATGCGCAACGTGCGGCAGGCGGCCCGGCGGGCCGACAACGCGGGCGTACGCGTGGAGATCGGCCCCCTCGACCCGCTGCTCGTCCCGGCGCTCGACGGCGTGCTGCGGAACTGGCTGCGCGGCCGCTCCGAACGGGGCTTCGCGATGAACCTCGACGCGCTGCTCACGCCCCGGGACGGCGTACTCGTGGCAATCGCCCGCGACGCCGCCGGCGAGCCGGTGGCCTTCGCCCGTTTCGCCACGGCGGCCGCCGGCCGGATCTTCACCCTCGACGTGGCGCCCCGGCGCCGCGACGCCCCCAACGGCGTGGTCGAACGCATGATCCTGACGATGGTCGACTACGCCCGGGCCCACGGCGCGGCCGAGGTGACGCTCAACTTCGCCGGGATGCGCCGGGTCTACGCGGGCGTGTCGCTCGGCGCGCGGGCGCTGCAGGTGCCGCTGCATGCGCTGGACCGCTGGATCGAGCTGCGGTCGCTGTGGCTGTTCACCGACAAGTTCCATCCGCGGTGGCGGCCCCGGCAGCTGCGGATGCGGTCGTGGTGGGAGCTGATTCCGGTGGCTTTCGTGGCATTGACCTCGGAGTTCGGTGCGCGCCCGCCGGTCGGCGTCTCGGCCGCGCCGTCGGCGGAAGCGGCGCCGGTAAGCTCCTGATCATGCCGCTGCTGTTCTCCTACGGGACCCTGCGCGACCCGGCGGTCCAGATCGCCAACTTCGGCCGCGAGCTTCCCGGACGAGAGGATTCGGTACTCGGGTTCCGGCTGTCCCAGGTGGAGATCACCGACCCGCACGTCCTCGAAGTGAGCGGCCTGACCCACCACCCGATCCTGGTCGCGACCGGCAACCTCACCGACACGGTCGACGGCGCGGTCCTGACCCTGACCGACGACGACCTGGCCCGCGCCGACGAGTACGAGGTGGACGACTACCACCGCATCGAGGCGCCGCTGGCCTCGGGCGACAGCGCGTGGGTCTACGTCGGCCAGGACTGACCGCCGCGTCGATCGCCGCGCAGGTTCGCGGGGGCACTCCAGTCCCGGTGCGGGCCCTATGATCGGCCGGTTCGTCGCGCATACCTTGTGACATGATCTCGCGGCGGCTGTGGCCCGCACTCAAGACGGCCGGCTTCACGCGGTCGGCCGGCACCTTCCGGCTGCGGTCCGGCGACGGCGGCGCGATCGTCCTCGGGTTCCAGGGTTCGGCAAGCAGTGGGGGCGACCTCTCCCTCTTCTATCTCAACATGGCCGCGTCCACCGGCAATTGGTTGCGGTGGCAGGAGAGCCGGGGCTACCCGGACGCTTTCCGGTTGCCGGGCACGTCACTGGGCCAGTGGTGGGGCCGCCTTCGCGCGGCGCCCGGCTTCGACGACGGCATCGGCCGGTGGCAGCTTGCGTCGGTCGCCGACGCGGAGGGCCTGGGCGGGCTCCTAGACTGCGTGCCATGAGGATCGGCGTACTCGGCGCGGCCCGGATCGCCCCGGCAGCACTGATCAAACCGGCGCACGTGGTGCCCGAGGTCGAAGTGGCCGCCGTCGCGGCGCGCAGCCGGGCAAGGGCGGCGGCATTCGCCGGGCAGCACGGCATTCCGGTGGTGCACGCCAGTTATGAGGCTCTGCTGGCCGACCCGATGCTCGACGCGGTCTACGTTCCGCTGCCCAACGGGCGTCACGAGCAGTGGACGATCGCCGCGCTGCGGGCCGGCAAGCACGTCCTCTGCGAGAAGCCGCTGACGGCCAACGCGGCCCAGGCGGCCGAGGTGCGGAAGGCCGCGGACGAGACCGGGCTCGTCGTCATGGAGGCGTTCCACTACCGCTATCACCCGCTCGCCGCCCGCATGGCCGAGGTCGCCCACAGCGGCGAACTCGGGCGCATCACGCGGGTCGAGACGGCGATGTGCTTCCCGCTGCCGCGGTTCGGCGACATCCGGTACGACTACGGGCTGGCGGGTGGCGCGCTGATGGACGCCGGCTGCTACGCCGTCCACTGCTTGCGCCTGCTGGCCCCCGGAACGCCGGCCGTCACGGGAGCCCGCGCGTTGCCGTTCAAGCGGGACGCCCGCATCGACCGGGCGACGACCGCCGGCTTCGACTTCGGTGACGGCGCCACCGGGCGCATCAGGGCCTCGATATGGTCGTCCACTGTGCTCAGTCTGGGTGCGAAGGTGGTCGGGGAGCGCGGCACGATGAAGGTCGCCAACTTCGTGATGCCGCAGCTGTTCGCCGGCTTCAAGCTGACCGTGAACGGCAGGAGCCACCGCGAGAAGTTCGGCGGTGCACCCACCTACGTCCACCAGTTGCGGGCGTTCGCGGCCGCGGTCCGGGGCGACCGCACGGCCAACCTCACGCCGGCCGCCGACTCGGTCGCCACCATGACGCTGATCGACGACATCTATCGCGCGGCCGGCCTACCGGTCCGGCAGTGACGGCAGGTCCCGCTTGACGACCTTGCCGGTGGCGTTGCGGGGGAGGGCGTCGAGGAAGATCACATCCCGGGGGACGCAGAAGCGGGCGCGGAACTCGCGCACGTGGTCCCGTACGGCGTCCGCGTCCAGTTTCCGGCCCGGCTGGAGCACCAGGTAGGCCGCCAGGCGCTGGCCGTAGGCGGGATCGGGTACGCCGATGACGGCCACCTCGCGGACGCCCGGGAGGTCGGCGAGGAGGTTTTCGACCTCGGAGGGGAAGACGTTCTCGCCGCCCGAGACGATCATGTCGTCCTCGCGGCCGTCGACGAAGACGCGGCCGTCGGCGTCCAGGTGCCCGAGGTCGCCGGTCGCGAGCAGGCCGTCCCGGATCTCCTTGCCGGCACCGTTCGTGTAGCCCTCGAACAGCATCTCGTTGCCGACGAACAGGCGGCCCGGCTCACCCGGCGGCAGCCGGTTCCCGTCGGGGCCGAGGACGGCCACCCGCGTGCCGTGCGGCGGCCGACCGGCCGTGCCGGGTGCGGCCCGCAGGTCGGCCGGGGTGGCGATCGACGCCCAGGAGGCCTCGGTCGAGCCGTACAGGTTGTACAGGACGTCGCCGTGACGGTCCATGAATCTGGTGGCCAGACCGCCGGGCAGCGCCGATCCGCTGACCGCCACCACCGACAGCGGGGGCAGATCGCCGGGTGGGAGGTCCACGAGGCCCTGCAGCATGACCGGTACCGCGATCAGCGCCGAGCAGCGTTCCCGGGTCATCGTCGCGAGGGCGGCGGCCGGCTCGAAGCGGCGGCGCAGCACGACGGTCGCCCGCAGCGCGAGGGCGATCTGCAGCCCGGCGAGGCCCCACGTGTGGAAGAGCGGTGCCGCGATCATCATGCGCACGCCGGCCCGCAGTGGGATCCGGTCGATGATGGCGGCGAGCGGCCCGAATCCGCCCGGTGTCGGCCGTCGGGCGCCCTTCGGCAGGCCGGTCGTGCCCGACGTCAGCACGATCGTCCGGCCGGGGCGCGGTGGCGGGGCGGGCGCGCGGGAGAGGGCGGGCAGGGAGGCGCCCGGCGAGGCGGGGCGCGGCGGCGGGGCGGGCGCGTGGGAGAGGGCGGCCGGGGTGGCGCCGGGTGAGGCGGGGCGCGGTGGCCGGGCCGAGCCCGGCGGCGGAGCGGTGCTGGGTGGTGGCGTGGGTGCGGGGACGAGGTCGTCGAGGCAGACGGTGGGGGCGCCGGTGGGGGTGAAGTCGCGCGAGTGCAGGATCAGCCTCAGGCCTTGGTCGCGGACCACCGCGGACAGCTGGGGCGCCGACAGGCCGGTGTTCAGCAGCACCGGGTCGGCGCCGGCCGACGTCACCCCGACCATGGCCGCGACCATCGCCGCCGAGTTGCGGGACAGCAGGCCGACCCGGTCGCCCGCCTCGACGTCCAGAACCCCGGCCAGGTGCTGTGCGAGGTCGAGGAGCTGGGCGTACGTCAGGAAGCCGTCATCGTCGATGACCGCGACCCGATCGGGGTTTCGGGCCGCGGCCTGCCGCAGCTCGCCGGCGAGGCCGAAGCCCCAGCGCCGCAGGGAGAGCAGCTGGCGGAACACACGGGCCGGTGGTCCGGGGTCGAGGAGTCCCCGGCGGGCCAGTGTGGTCGCCTCGAAAATCAACGGATCTGCATGCCCGAGATGGCGCGGGCGATGACCAGGCGCTGGATTTCCGAAGTGCCCTCGAAGATGGTGTAGATCTTCGCGTCCCGGAACATTCGCTCGACCGGGTGTTCGCGCAGGTAGCCGGCGCCGCCGAGGATCTGGATCGCCTTTTCGGTGACCGCCACGGCGACCTCGCCCGCCTTCAGTTTGCTCATCGAGCCCTCGCCGGCGCCGAACGTCTTCTCGTTGCGGCCCATCCACGCGGCCCGCCACACGAGGAGTCGCGCCGCGTCGATCTCCATGCGCATGTCGGCCAGGGCGAACGCGATCGCCTGGTTCTCGATGATCGGGCGGCCGAACTGGACGCGGTTCTTCGCGTATTCGAGAGCGTATTCGTAGGCGGCGCGGGCGATGCCGATCGCCTGGGCGCCGACCGCGGGGCGGGAGAGTTCGAAGGTGCGCATCGCGGCCTGCGACGTGGCCCGCTTGCCTTCCCGGGCGCGGGCCAGCCGCTCGTCGAGGGCGTGCTTGCCGCCGAGCAGGCAGCGGCCGGGCACGCGTACGTCGTCGAGGAACACGTCGGCGGTGTGCGAGGCGCGCAGGCCGAGCTTCTTCAGTTTCTTGGGGCTGACCAGCCCGGGCGTGCCCGGCGGGACCACGAACGCGGCCTGCCCGCGGGAGCCCAGCGAAGGGTCGACCGAGGCGGTGACCACGTGGACGTTCGCTATGCCGCCGTTGGTGGCGTAGGCCTTCTGCCCGGAGATCACCCACTCGTCGGCGGCCTCGTCGTAGACCGCCCGCGTCCGCATCGACGCCACGTCGGAACCGGCCGACGGCTCGGTCGAGCAGAACGCACCCACCTGGGGGGACGCCTCGTCACCGAAGCACTGCGGCACCCATTCGACCATCTGCTCGGGGGTGCCCGAACCGTAGATCGCGGCCACCGACAGCGCGGTCCCGCCGAGGGCCATGCCGATGCCGCCGTCGCCCCAGAACAGCTCCTCGTTGACCAGCGGCAGCGACAACCCGGTCGGGTCGGACCACGCGTTGATGAGGAACTCGAAGCCGTACAGCCCGATCTTGGCGGCCTCCTGCAGGATGGGCCAGGGCGTCTCCTCGCGCTCGTCCCATTCGCTGGCGGCCGGGCGGATCACCCCGTCGGCGAACCCGTGCACCCACTGCTGCAGCTCGCGCTGCTCGTCGTTGAGGTCGAGCCAGAACTCCATGCGTCTCCCGCCTTCACCGCGCCGTACTCGCCGGTAACGTTACGGGTGCGTAACTTGGCCCGCAAGGTGTGGTTTCCGCGATCGCAGGCCGAATTCCCAGCCACCGTTTGCTTCGACGGCGGTGAATTCCACACGCGACGGGAGAAGCACCGGAGCCTTGAAGGTCACGTCCATCGTGTACCGATCCGGCAGTCGCCCCTCGAGCGCGGCCATGCACCGGGCGGCAGTCCACATGCCGTGCGCGATCCGCTGCGGAAAGCCGAAGAGCCGCGCGCCGATCCGCGACGTGTGAATCGGATTGCGGTCACCGGAGACGGCGGCATATTGCGCACCGACGGTGGTCGGCACCCGCCAGATCGCGGTGGCCGGCGGAGGCGCCTGGTCACGCTGGTCGCGCCGCTCACCCCGGCGTTCGATTTTGAGGTACGTCGAGACACCGTCCCAGACATCCTCGCCGTCGACCGTGGCCGTGGCGACGATGTCCAACTGGCGGCCGCGCTCATGGTCGCGGAGGTGGGCCGCCCGCACGGTGAGATCGAGCCGCTCGTCGGCGCGGACCGGCCGGCGCAGCGTGATGCGGTTGGCGATGTGGACCATGCCGACGATCGGGAACGGGAAGTCGGCCGCCGACATGAGGTGCATCGCCAGCGGAAAAGCGAGCACGTGCGGATAGGTGGCCGGAAGCGTGTCGGAAAGGCGGAACTCGCAGATCCGGGTGTACGCGGCGAGGTGATCGCGGTCAATGGTCTGTGAGCGACTGACCACTGCACGGTCGGGCAGCGTACGCGGCCGGCGCCGGCCCGGCAGCATGCCGGCGGCGGCCCTCAGATAGGGATTACCGGTGACCTCTTCGGTCGTCATGTTCACGCTCCGAGAAGGCTCTGGCCGCAGACCCGGACCACGTTCCCGGTGACCGCGGCCGAACCGGGCGACGCGAACCAGGCGATCGTCTCCGCCACGTCGACCGGCAGGCCGCCCTGGGCGAGGCTGTTCATGCGGCGGCCGGCCTCCCGCAGCGCGACCGGCATCTTCGCGGTCATCGCCGTCTCGATGAAGCCGGGCGCCACCGCGTTGATCGTGATGCCTCTGCTCAGGAGCGCCGGCGCCATCGACTGGACGAGCCCGATCACGCCGGCCTTGCTGGTCGCGTAGTTGGTCTGCCCCCGATTGCCGGCGATGCCGGCGATCGAGGCGACGCCGATCAGACGCCCGCCCGCGCGGATCAGATCGCGTTCCAGGAGTACGCGGTTGATCCGCTCCTGGCTCGACAGGTTGACGTCGAGCACCGCGTCCCACCAGCCCGGATCCATCTTGGCGATGGTCCGGTCCCGCGTGATGCCGGCGTTGTGCACGATGATGTCGACGCCGTCGCCGAGGTAGGCGGCCAGCCGCTCGCCGGCGTCCGACGCGGTCAGATCGAGCTGGAGGGCCCGGCCCCGCACGTCGTTGGCGACCCCGGCCAGCGCGTCACCGGCCGCCGGGACGTCGAGCGCGATCACGTCGGCGCCGTCGCGGGCCAGCACCCGGGCGATGGCCGCACCGATGCCCCGGGCCGCCCCGGTGACCAGGGCCGTCTTGCCGTCGAGGGGCTTCGACCAGTCGGGCGTGCCGGCTCCCGGGCCGGCCTTGATCCGGATGACCTGACCGGAGACGTAGGCGGAGCGGGCGCTGAGCAGGAAGCGCAGGGTCGACTCGAGGTTGTTCTCGCCGCTGTTCGACACGTACACGAGCTGGGCGGTGCTGCCCCGGCCGAACTCCTTGCCGGCGCTGCGGGTGAAGCCCTCGAGGGCCCGCTGGGCGGTGGCCTCGGCCGGCGTGGTGGCCTCCTCGGGCGGTGTGCCGAGGACGATCACCCGGCCGCCGCTCCGCATCGCCCGCGCGTTGGGGTGGAAGAAGTCGTAGAGGCCTCTCAACCCCGCCGAGCCGGTGATGCCCGTGGCGTCGAAGATCAGCGCCGCGTAGGGGCCGCCGGCCGCGTCGGCGAGTTCGACGCCGGCGTGGGTGAGGGTCTCGCGGAGCGTCTTGGCCAGACGCCCGTCGCTCGACCCGACCAGCACCGGCCCGTCCGCCACCGGGTCACCGGCGTGGTAACGCCGCAGCCGCGGCGGGTCGGGCAGGCCGAGCCGCTTGATCAGGACCCGGCCCGGACCGGAGTGGGCGAAACTCGCGTATCGATCGGCCATGAGCCGGAGCCTACTCGCCGGTAGCCAAACGGTAGAGGGTCAGCGCGGCCAGCGACGGCGCATCGACGATCGCGCCGCTCCGGAGCATCGCGTCGATCTCGGCGTCGGTGAAGGCGCGATGCACCATGTCCTGCTCGGTCACCTCCCGGTCCGGGAGCCCTTCGGACAGGCCGGTCGCCAGGTAGACGTCGAAACCCTGGGTCGAATAGCCGTACGCCTCGAAGAGATGCCCGAGGTGCGTCATCCCGGTGGCCCGGAGCCCGGTCTCCTCGGCCAGTTCCTGCCGGGCGAGGCCCTCCGGGTCGCCGCTCCGCCCCGAGCTGCCCTGCGGGAACTCCCAGGCCCGGCGTCCGATCGGGTAGCGGAACTGTTCCACCAGCCAGAACCCGTCCGGCCGGCGGGGGAGCACGAGCGCGAAGTCGGCCTTCTCGACGACGCCGTAGATGCCCGGGCTGCCGTCGGGCCGCCGGACCGCGTCCTCCCGCACCGTCATCCAGGGATTCTGATAGACGACCCGACTGCTCACTCGCTCCACGGGACAGAATCCTGCCATGGAGCCGCTGTCGTTTTCGTCCAAGACGGCCGCCGCGGCCGCGATCTAGCGTGGAGCCGGCAGCTTGGCCAGCATGAGGAGACGGCACAATGCGTGACCTGGTCTACACCGGTTTCATGTCGCTCGACGGCGTGGTGGACTCGCCTGGCGGCGGGCCGGGGGAGGGGCACCGCAGCGGCGGGTGGGTGTTCAAGGACCTCGAGTTCGTTCCGGAAGCCTGGTCGCTGAAGGGGGAGGAACTCGCCGGCACCACGGCGCTGATGTTCGGCCGCCGCAGCTACGAGGCGTTCGCGGCGGTCTGGCCCGGCTCGGAGGACCACGCCGACTATCGGGAACTGCCCAAGTACGTGGTGTCGTCCACGCTCTCCGACGACGCCCTCGTCGACGGGTGGGGGCCGACCACGATCCTGCGCTCGACCGCGGACGTCGCCGCGCTCAAGGAGGGCGAGGGCGGGGCCATCTTCATTCACGGGAGCGCGGAGCTGGCTCGGCGGCTGTCCGACGCGGGCCTGATCGACCAGTACAACCTGCTCGTCTTCCCGGTGCTGCTCGGTGCCGGGAAGAGCCTGTTCGGCCGGGCCGACCGGGACAAGCACATGCTGACGCTGCGGGAGTCGGAGAGCTACCCGAACGGGATTCTGAAGCTGGTTTATGCCGTCAAGCGCTGATCGAGGTCGAGGGCGATCGCGCCGCCGCCGCCCTCGCGCAGTTGCCCGGCGGTGCGTCCGACGTACGAGCGCAATGCCCGGGCGAGGTGCGGCTCGTCGAAGTAGCCGAGTTTGGCAACGACGTCGGCGGCCGTATCGCCGGCCGCGAGCCGCTGCGCCGCCGTGCGGGCGCGCTCGATCTGCCGGACGGCGCCCTGCGTCAGTCCGGTCGCGGCACGGAACCGGCGTTCGATCGTGCGTCCCGAGACGGCCGGGTGGTGACCCCGCAGCACCTCGGCCGGGAGCAGGTCACGAACCACGGTCCCGTCCCGGACGAGCCTTTCGACCAGCGCCTCGGCGTCGTCCGGGGCGGGGATCTCCCGAGGTCATCGTCGTGACCTGCTCGCTGGTGCACGTCCACACCGTGTCGACCCACGGCGAATCCGATCCGCGCGTCTCGAACCGGAGTCCCACGGGGCGAAGGATACGTTGCTTCCTAATCCTGCAGGGGTGTGCGGCGGGGGCGGACGATGCGGTGGGTGATGCGCCAGCCGGCCGGGGTTCTCCGGACCGTGTCGTCGTAGGTGACGCTGCCGGCTGTGCCGTCGGCCATGACGCCGAGACCTTTGGAGAGGGCGTGGACCGTGCCGTCCCCGGTCTCCTCGAGGACGATGTTGGTGACGTGGTGGGCGACCGGCTGGGAGTCGAGCCGGGCGTAGGCGGCCTCGCGGGCGCCGGCGAGACCGATCTGCACGCCGGCGCCGAAGGCGCTCACGTCGTAGACCACGTCGTCGGTGAACAGGGACGCGGCGCTCTCGAAGTCACCGCGGTCCATCAGGTGGCCGTGCCAATTGATGAGGTCGGAGATGGCGAACCGGTCGTCGGCGGTCAGGGCCACGGGGTTCCTCCCGATCGGAAGGTCGATGTCCAATGTAAGACGCACCGTTGCTCATGTACCGGTCGCCGCCGCTCGAAGGGAATCATCATGTCCGACGCCTTTCACCAGCGCCTGCACCACCGGACGCCTGGTGACCTGGTCTCCGACACCGCGCAGACCGCCGGCATGCAGCGTAAGGAGGCGATCAGCGGCCGGACCGTCGGTGCCCGGAACCTCTGGATGGGACAGACGCACGTGCCGGCGTCGACCGCCTCGGCCAATCATCATCACGGCGAGTCGGAGACGGCGATCTACGTGGTTTCCGGTCATCCGACCTTCGTCTTCCTCGACACCGACGGCGAGGAGCCGGTCGAGAGGCGCATCGAGGCAGGCCCGGGTGACTATGTGTTCGTCCCGCCGTTCGTGCCGCACCGCGAGGAGAACCGGGACCCCGACGGCGAGGCGGTCGTGGTCATCGCCCGGACCACCCAGGAGGCGATCGTCGTCAACCTGGACAGCCTTGCCCCGCCGGAGAATCGCTAGCCGCCGCAGAGGACGACGAGGCAGCTGTCCACGCGCACGTCGTCGATGACCGGGCCCCAGCCGACCGGCCGGGTGGTGCTCGCGAACTCGAGGCGCAGTTGCCGGGAGAGGGCGACCACGTAGAAGGTCCGGGTGGTGAACCCCATCCGGCTCAACGAGGTCAGCCTCGTGTCGGAGGTGAACCGGTGGACGGGCCGGCCGTTGACGCGTACCTCGCCGGTCTTGATCAGCGGCGCCGCGGCCGGGTTGCCGGCCAGGGCGAAGGTGATGCGGTACGTGGTCAGCGGCCGGGTGGTGACGGTGGTGGCGACCGCGCCGTTCGCGTCGCCGTCGAGGTCGAGGCTCTGCCGGCCCTCGGGGGTCTGCCACAGGCCGGCGGTGGAGAGGTCGACGTTTCCGGCGGTCACGGTCCACGGGCCGATGTGTGAGCCGGCGGGGAGGCGCTGGAGCTGGCCGCTCACCTTCGGGGACTCGAAGCCGTCGTGGAAGACCGGACCCGCGGCCGAGGCCGGGGCGGGCAGCACGAGGGTGGCCGCCAGTCCGGCGGTCAGGAACGGCTTCACAGGGAGTCCTCGGGCAGTCGGATCATCGGCATGAGATTAGCGGCTTTTGTCGGAATGGCCGAGCGTTGCCGAGCGGGCGCGCCGCGAGAAAGCTGAGTAGGCTACCGGTGAGTAGCAAAATCAGGGAGGCAACGATGGAACGACGCGTCGGCGTGCTCGGGGGCAACCGGATTCCCTTCGCCCGATCCAACGGGCGCTACACCCAGGCCTCCAACCACGACATGCTGACCGCCGCCCTGGACGGCCTGATCGCGCGGTTCGGGCTGGCCGGCCGGCAGATGGGCGAGGTCGTGGCCGGTGCGGTGCTCAAGCACTCCCGCGACTTCAACCTCACCCGCGAGGTCGTCCTCGGCTCGCGCCTCGACCCGCGCACCCCGGCCTACGACATCCAGCAGGCCTGCGGCACCGGGCTCGAAGCGGCGATCCTGGTCGCCAACAAGATCGCGCTGGGCCAGATCGAGGCCGGCATCGCCGGTGGAACGGACACGACCTCGGACGCTCCGCTGCAGGTGAACGAGGAGATGCGGCGTACGCTCCTGGAGCTCAACCGGGCCCGCTCGCTGGCCGACCGTCTGAAGGCGGCGGCGAAGCTGCGGCCGTGGCAGTCGTTCCAGCCGGAGATCCCGCGCAATGCCGAGCCGCGCACCGGCCTGTCGATGGGTGACCACGCCGCGATCACCGCCCGTCAGTGGGGGATCGCGCGCGAGGCGCAGGACGAACTGGCCCTCGCCTCGCACCAGCGCCTCGCCGCCGCCTACGACCGCGGGTTCTTCGACGACCTGGTCACGCCCTATCTGGGCCTGACCCGCGACCAGAATCTGCGGGCCGACACCTCGCTCGAGAAGCTGAGCACCCTGAAGACCGTCTACGGACGTGAGCAGGCCACGATGACGGCCGGTAACTCCTCGCCCCTCACCGACGGTGCCTCCACGGTGCTGCTCGCCTCCGAGGAGTGGGCGGCGGAACAGAAGATTCCCGTGCAGGCCTGGCTGGTCGACTGCGAGGTCGCGGCGGTCGACTTCGTGCACGGCGACGAGGGCCTGCTGATGGCGCCGGCCTACGCGGTGCCGCGGATGCTTGCCCGGCGCGGGCTCACCCTGCAGGATTTCGACTACTACGAGATCCACGAGGCGTTCGCGTCCCAGGTGCTGTCGACACTCAAGGCGTGGGAGTCGGCCGAATTCTGCAAGGAGCGCCTCGGCCTCGACCAGGCCCTCGGGTCGATCGACCGGGACAAACTCAACGTCAACGGATCGTCGCTGGCCGCCGGGCACCCGTTCGCCGCCACGGGTGGCCGCATCGTCGCCACGCTGGCGAAACTGCTGGCCGAAAAGGGCCAGGGGCGCGGCCTGATCTCGATCTGCGCGGCCGGCGGTCAGGGAGTCGTAGCGATCCTGGAACGCTGAGCCGAGCGCTGGGCCGAGCGCTGGGCCGAGCGCTGGGCCGAACTCTGGAACGCGCGCCGGTAGTCGTGCGGGTTCGTCCCGACGACCCGCTTGAACCGGTCGCGGAACGCGGTCGGCGAACCGAACCCGACCTGGCCGCCGATCCGGTCCACCGGGTGCGTCGTGGTCTCGAGCAGGTGCTGCGCCCGGCGGATGCGCGCCCGGTGCAGCCACTGCAGCGGGGTCGTGCCGGTCTGCTCGCGGAACCGCCGGTTGAGCGTGCGCGTGCTCATCCCGGCCCGGGCGGCGATCTCGGCCAGCGTCAGGTCCCGGTCCGAACTTTCCTCCAGCCACACCAGCAGCGGCTCGAAGACCGATCCGCGCGGCAGCGAGGGCGCGGACGGTGCGATGAACTGCGCCTGCCCGCCCTCCCTCTCCAGCGGCATCACCGACAGCCGTGCGGCGTCGGCCGCCATCGCGGACCCGAAATCCCGCCGGATCAGGTGCAGGCACAGGTCGAGCCCGGCCGCCGCGCCGGCCGACGTCAGGAACTGGCCGTTGTCCACGTAGAGCACGTCCGGGTCGATCACGACCTCCGGATGCATCGCCCGGAAAAGCTCGGCCCCGGCCCAGTGCGTGGTCGCCCGCTTGCCGTCCAGCAGTCCGGTCGCCGCCAGAACGAACGCGCCGGCACAGATCGACGCTAGCCGGGTGCCGCGCCGCGCGGCACTGCGCAGTTGCGCCACAACCCTTTCCGGTACGCCGCGAGCCGGGTCATGGCACCCCGGGAGCACGATGGTGTCCGCATCGTCCAGGGCTTCCAGCCCGTGGGCGACCTTCACCGTGAACAGTCCGGCATCGACCTCGGGGCGGGGCGCGCACACGCGTACGTCATAGGGCCGTGACCCATCGGGTAGCCGCACCCGGGTGAAGACCTCGAGCGGCGTCGCGAGGTCGAAAGCGACGACGCCGTCGAGCGCAAGAACCGTGACCCGATGCATCCTCGGACTCTAACCGATCTCTTGGCCAGAATCCGTTAGGGTATGGCATTTCAGCCACTTCCTCGGTGGTTCGGCCCCTTCTAGCCTCATGATCCGTGACAAAAGTCCTTCTCTCGCTCCACGTGCTGGCCGCGATCGTCGCCATCGGACCGGTCACCGTGGCCGCCAGCATGTTCCCGGCCGCGCTGCGCCGCTCCGACCGCCCGGCGATGGCGACCCTCCACCGCATCTGCCGGGTCTACGCCGCGCTCGGCATCCTGGTGCCGGTCCTCGGGCTGGCGACCGCCGGCGCCATGGGCGTGCTCGGCTCGGCCTGGCTGCTGACCTCGCTGTTCCTGACCATCGGCGCCGCGGTCGTCCTCGGCTTCCTGGTGCTCCCGGCTCAGGCCGCCGCGCTGGCCGCGCCCGCGGAGTCGCTGCCGGCCCGGCTGGGGATGACCGCCGGTCTGTTCAACCTGATGTGGGCGGTCGTCGTCGTGCTGATGGTCGTCCGCCCCGGCTCGACGACGGGGGCGTGAGGACCGTGCTGCTGCGCATCGCCGCCCGGGTCGAGGCCGCATCGCTGGTGATCCTGCTGGCCAACCTCGCGACCGTTCACATTCCATGGATAGCAACCCTCGTCGGCCCGCTCCACGGCTGCGCCTACCTGCTCGTGATCGGCACGGTCCTGCAGACCACCCGCCTTCGCTGCGCGCGGTGGCTCTCGCTGGTGCCGGGAATCGGCGGACTGCTGGCCGAGCGGAGCATCCGCCCCCGGGCGCGGCTATCCGAACACTGACCAGCACACCTCGTTGCGGAGGCGCTGATCGTCGAGGACCAGCTCACGGATCTCCGCCGGCAGCCGGGACCGCTGCCAGTCCCGCTCCCGGCGGCCGGCCTCGTCGCCGCCGGCCGCGCGGGCCGCGCGGATCGCGTACGCCGCGGCGCCCAGGTCGTGCGCCGCCACGTGCGGCACCGCGCCGGCCTGCCCGGCCGAGTGAGCCGCCTCTCTGGCGGGGCCGGTGACCTCCCGCGCGGCGGCGTTCGCGGCGAAGGCGGCATCGCGGGCCTTCATCATCTTTACCTCGCCCCGCACCCAGCCCCGGGCCATCTCGACCGCGGTGCGGGGCCGGTCGTCATCCGGCCGGACCTGCTCGAAGAAGGCGAGCACGTGCTCGGTGCACTCGGCCGCCCAGAGGGCCATCAGCTGATGGTCGTGATCCGACAGCGTGCCACCCCGCCGGACCGTCACCAGCCGCAGATCGCGCTCCTTGCTGAAGATCACCGCTGCCCCCTCCCGCCGGTCGCGAGCCAGTCTTCCAGGTGCCCGTCCACCTAGCCCAGCAGCTCCCAGCGCCGCCGTCCCTGCACGCCACGCCGCATGCATCGCACCAGCGTGCGCACGCTGATGCCGCCCACCGGAGCGGACAAAGCGGCGTCGTCCGTTGCGCGGCGGGGCGGCAGGACCAGCGAGAGCCGCGACCGTGGAGGCTCCAGCATGGACAGGCGGGCGTCGATGAAGTCGGCGATCAGCCGGCCGGGTCGCGATCGACGGTCAGGGGGCGCCGACCTGTTCGAGGCGTGCGCGGTTCGGCAGGCGGCGGGTCGGTGGGCGGGTGGCCCAGGAGATCAGGGTCAACGCGAGGAACGCGGCCGGGGCGACGGTGTTCGACGGGGACTGGTGCATCGCCACGTGCGAGGCGATGGCTCCGACGAGGTTGATGGTGATGCCCGCGTACGCCCACTCCTTGAGGCGCGGCAGTGCCGGGACCACGATGATGACCGCGGCGATCAGCTTCGCCGTGCCCATGATCGTGGCGAGGTAGGGCGGGTAGCCGAGGTCGATCATCACCGGGTAGAAGGGTGGCGTGCGGAGCAGGTCGGCGAGGCCGCCGCCGGCGCATTCGGCGGTGATCAGGGCGGTGGTGGTCCAGTAGAGGCGGGTCATGGGACCCTCCGATCAAAGCGGCTATCGACACGCTACCGTTTCGATAGGGGGTGGGCAATGCCGATCACGAGGGGTGCGGGCGCCCGGCGGCGGGTGCTCGACGCCGCGCTGGAGGTGCTCGGCGCCGACGGCCTGGCCGGGTTCACCATTCAGGCCGTGGCGCGCCGGGCCGGTGCCAGCAAGGCGACGCTCTATCGGCACTGGCCGACGACCGGGGCGCTGCTGGTCGACGCGATGGACGCGACGTTCCGGCCCTTTCCGGTCCCCGACTCGGGCAGCGTCACCGAAGACGTCCGTGAGCTGCTGAACGCCTTCGTCGCCCTGTTGAAGAACACCCCGTTCCCGCGGCTGATGGCCGCCTTCATCGACGCCGCCGAACGGGAACCGGCCCTGGGCGAGATGCACGCCGACCTGACCCGGCGGCGCCGCGAACCGCTGCTGGCCGTCCTCGACCGTGCCCAGCGCCGCGGTGAACTGTCCGACCGTCTCGACCTCGAACTGACCACCGACCTGCTGACCGCGCCGTTGTTCTACCGGCGTTTCGTCGCTCACCACCCGATCCCGCCGGCTCTGGTCGACGACGTGATCGGCCAGATTCTGGGCCCGCACCGGGTCGGCTGACACCGGTTCCGGTACCGGTACCGATGTCCTTTCGGGCAGTTCCGGTTCCGGAACCGAAGCGAGATGTCCGTACCGGTGGAGATTGGCCGCATCCGATGCGCGGGCGCACCTTGACATGGCCACCTCTCTATTGCTTTCTGTGATCCGGATCGTTGCATCCCTGTTACGGAAAGGCTTTCCGCATGTCGAAAATAGTCCGGCGCCCCCGTCGCCGGCTGCTCGCCATCGGCCTTGCGGTCGTCACCGTCGGCGCGCTCACCGCGACGACCGGAACGGCCGCCTCAGCAGCACCGGCGACACACCAGGCACCGGCTCCTAACCTGGGCGCCAACGTCACGATCTTCGACCCGAGCATGCCGGTCGCCGACATCCAGGCCAAGCTGGACGCGACGTACGCCAAGCAGGTCGACAACGAGATGGGCACCGAGCGCTACGCGTTCCTGTTCAAGCCCGGCACCTACGGCACCGACGACCACCCGCTGCAGATCAAGGTCGGCTACTACACCGAGATCTCCGGCCTCGGCGCGTCGCCCGACGACGTGGTGATCAACGGCAAGATCGAGGTCTACAACCGCTGCCTCGACAACAACGGCACCAGCAACTGCCTCGCGCTGGTCAACTTCTGGCGGACCACGTCCAACCTGTCGCTGCACGTCAACGGCAAGGGCCAGGACGGCTGCCGGGCCGGCGCCAACTTCTACGCGGTCTCTCAGGCCTCGTCGCTGCGCCGCGTCGACATCAGCGGCGGCGGCCTGACCTTCATGGACTACTGCACCGCCGGCCCGCAGTACGCCAGCG
Organism: Actinoplanes sp. NPDC051343; assembly: GCF_044455125.1. Classification (NCBI taxonomy): domain Bacteria; kingdom Bacillati; phylum Actinomycetota; class Actinomycetes; order Micromonosporales; family Micromonosporaceae; genus Actinoplanes; species Actinoplanes sp. NPDC051343. The sequence continues at coordinate 717,791 of NZ_JBITEL010000002.1, read as the reverse complement.
GCGGCTTCGTGGCCGACTCCAAGCTGCCCGCCACCACCAACGGCTCGCAGCAGCAGTGGCTCACCCGCAACAGCACGGTCGCCAGCTGGTCCAACGCGGTCTGGAACCAGGTCTTCTCGGGTGTGCAGGGCGCGCCCAGCGAGAGCGACTTCCCGAAGACGCCGTACACGACGTTGCCGACCACCCCGGTCAGCCGCGAGAAGCCCTACCTGTACGTGGACGACAAGGGCGCCTGGAACGTGCGGGTGCCCAGCGCCCAGCGCAACTCCTCCGGCGTCAGCTGGGCCAACGGCATCACCCCGGGCAAGAGCCTGTCGCTGAGCAGCTTCTACGTCGCGAAGCCGTCCGACCCGGACTGGCTGATCGAGGCGAACCTGCTGCTCGGCAAGAACCTCCTGCTCACGCCGGGCGTCTACAACATCGGTCACTCGCTGGACGTGCTCTGGCCCAACCAGGTCGTGCTCGGCATCGGCCAGGCCACGCTCACCTCGGTGAACGGCGCCACCCCGCTCAAGGTCGGCAACACGCAGGGCGCGATCGTGGCCGGCGTGACCATCGACGCGGGCACCAAGGCGTCGGCCAACCTGCTGCAGGTCGGCACCAAGGGCGGGTTCGATCTGACCTCGAAGAGCAACCCGACGCTGCTGGCCGACGTGTACTTCCGGGTCGGTGGACCGCACATCGGCAAGGTGGCCGGGGCGGCCCTCGAGGTCAACAGCAACAACGTGATCATCGACCACACCTGGGTGTGGCGGGCCGACCACGGCAACGAGGGCTTCGTCGGCGGGGACCCGCAGGGCGACGCCCAGCGGTGGGTGACCAACACCGCGCCTTACGGCGCGATCATCAATGGCGACAACGTGACCGCGACCGGCCTGTTCGTCGAGCACTTCCAGAAGTACAACACCACCTGGAACGGCAACAACGGCACGACGATCTTCTATCAGAACGAGCTGCCGTACGACCCGCCGACGCAGGCCGACTGGACGAACGGCAAGACGCTCGGCTACGCCGGCTACAAGGTGGGCGACAAGGTCAAGACCCATAACCTGTACGGCGCGGGCGTCTACGTCTTCAACCAGCTCAACCCGTCGATCCACACGGCGAACGGCTTCGAGGTCCCGACGCGTCCGGGCGTCAAGCTGCACCACATCATGACGGTGAACCTGTCCGCGGGCACGATCGACCACGTGGTCGACGGCGTCGGCGGCCCGGCCTCCGTCGAGGCGGGCGTGGGCGTGCCGGTCTTCGTGACCGACTACCCGACCCCGTAGCCCGACCTGTAACGAAGTGCGGCCGGGGCCTCGGACGAGGCCCCGGCCTTTTCAGGCAGCCGCTGCGGTGACCGATGACATCAGGAACGCCTCGAACTCGGTAGCCGGCAGCGGCTTGCTGATGTAGTAGCCCTGCACCGCCGGGCAGTCGGCGGAACGCAGCGTGTTCCAGTCTTCCTCCTCCTCGACGCCCTCGGCGGTCACCGACATCCCGAGCGACCGGGCCAGCCACAGCACCGCCGAGATGATCGACGACTTGCGCGGGTCGGTGGCCAGGCCGGCCACGAACGACCGGTCCAGCTTCACGACATCGGCCGGCACCGACTGGAGCCAGGTCAGCGAGCTGTACCCGGTGCCGAAGTCGTCGAGCGCGATCCGCATCCCGAGCGCCTTGATCATCCGCAGGCGGTCCTGTACGTCGACCGCGGACGAGAGCAGCGCGGTCTCGGTGATCTCGAGGACGAGCCGGGACGGGTCGAGGTCCGGGTACCCGGCGAGCAGTTCGGCCACCATCGGCACGAAGCCGGGTTCGGCCAGCTGGCGGGGGCTCACGTTGACCGACACGTACCCGAGCGCGTCGCCCCACTCCATCAGGTGGGCCAACGCGCGCCGCAGTACGTGTTCGCCCAGGGCCACCACGAGCCCGGTCTCCTCGGCCGCCGCGATGAAGTGGCCGGGGGCGAGGATCTCGCCCTCCGGCGTACGCATACGGACCAGGGCCTCGGCACCGACGATCCGCCGGTCGGCGGTCGACACCACGGGCTGGAACCATACCGGCAGCGTCTCGATCGTGTCGCCGGCGAGCGCCTCGCGCAGGCGCGCCTCGGCGACGACCCGCCGCCGTACGCTCACCCGCATCTCGTCGTTGAACACCTCGACCCGGCTGCCGCCGGAGCGCTTGGCCGCGTACATCGCGGTGTCGGCCGCGAGCACGGCCTCCTCGGCCTGGCCGGCGCCGCGGGCGACGGTGAGCCCGATGCTGACCGCGACCTGCATCCGGCTGCCGGCGATGTCCATCGGCTCGGCGAACGCGGACACCAGCGCCTCGGCGACGTCCGATCCGCTCTCCAGGGCGCCGGGGAGCGCGACCACGAACTCGTCGCCGCCCGGGCGGGCGACGAGAGCGCCGTCGGGCACGGTTGCCGAGAGGCGGCTTGCGAGCGTACGCAGAACCTCGTCGCCGGCCCCGTGGCCGGACCCGTCATTGATGGTCTTGAAGCGGTCGACGTCTAGGTAGAGCAGGCAGGCCGGTCCGTGGTGCCCGGCGAGCAGCGCGGCCAGGTCCTGTTCGAATCCGGCCCGCGACAGCAGACCGGTGAGCGAGTCGTGGCGCACCTGGTGGCGCAGTTCCTCGGCGTGCCGGCGGTTGCTGGTGACGTCGAGGCAGTGCACGAAGATCAGGCGCAGCCGGCCCTCGCGGTCGTGCAGGGCCGTGCTGTGCACCTCGATCCAGATGGTGGCGCCGTCGGAGTGCCGCCGGAACCGCCTCGTCACGGTGATCGGCTCGGCGCTGCGCAGCAGCAGGTCGAAGAGGGGTTCGGCGTCCGTGTCGAGCGGGGTGATCGGCACGTCGGCGACGGTGAAGCCGGTCGGCAGGCCGCCGGTCAGGCCGAGCCAATCCCGGTAGGCCTCGTTGCTGCGCAGGACGACCCCGTCCGGGGCGATCATGGCCATCGGCACCGGCGTCTCGTCGAACGCGACGGTCAGCTGGGCGTTGCTCTCGTTGAGGTCCTCCTCGGCCCGGCGCTCCTCGTTCTCGGTCAGGCGCCAGCCGATGACCTGGAACCCCGCCGCGAGCAGTACCGCGGCGCCGTGCAGGAACGCCCACATCCAGGGGTGGACCAGCGCGCTGTGGTGGTCGTACGTGTGGTCGCCGTGCGTGACGCCGAAGATCGCGTGCTGCGTGGTGGTGGCGAGCAGGAACATGCCGAACGGGGTCCAGTCGCGGTAGAGCGCCAGGGCGGCCACCGCGATGAAGTACGAGAAGTGCGCCTCGGTGAGCCCGTTGCACATGGTCACGAAGCCGGCGCATGCGATGGTGAAGCCGAGTGCGACGAACATCGACGGCAGGCGGCGGGGGCGCAACGAGACCGCCGCGACCACGCAGCTCAGTACCGCGAGGATGGTGAGCAGCCAGTCGGTGGCCAGGGCGTGCCGGAAGACCCCGAACGCGGTCAGCAGCGGCACGGTGGCGGCGAGCAGCAGAGTCAGCAGGCGGTGGCGGCCGGCCCAGGCGTCGTCGCGCAGTCCGCCGCCGGCCGGTATCCACCCTCGTATGGCGCTCAACCTGGTCAGCACACAATGAAGATCGGCCGGGCCGGGCGGGTCGGCCAAGGATTCGCGGGAAATTCCTGCGTTGTTGTAAGACGGTTGCCGGATCCCGGCAGATCCTGTAAGAAGTTTCACAGCGCATTGACCAGCTTGAAACAATCCCCGCTTTCAAGGAGCGCCATGAGAAGACTGCGAACCGTCCTCGCCGCCTCCCTCGTCGCCGTCGGCGGCGTGGCCGTGATCGCCACCGGCACGCCCTCCGACGCTGCCGCAACGCTCAACAACAGCGATGTCACCGCCAACCTCTGGGAGTGGAACTGGACGTCGATCGCCCAGGCCTGCACCCAGCAGCTCGGGCCGGCCGGCTACGGAGCGGTGCAGGTCGCGCCGCCCGAGGAATCCATCACGCTGGCGAGCACGTCGGACGGCGCCCACCCGTGGTGGGAGGTCTACCAGCCGGTGTCGTACAACCTCACCAGCCGCATGGGCAACCGCTCGCAGTTCTCGAGCATGGTCACCGCATGTCACAACGCGGGCGTGCGCGTCTACGCCGACGCGGTCATCAACCACACCGCCGGCTCCAACAACACCGCCTCGACCGGCTACGGCGGCTCGACGTTCAGCTCCACCGGCTACAGCTATCCCGCCGTGCCGTACTCGTACGACGACTTCCACCACCCGAACGACGGCTACTGCAACGACGCCGACGGCCAGATCGACGACTGGAACAACGCGGCCGAGGTGCAGAACTGCGAGCTTTCCTCGCTCTCGGACCTGAAGACCCAGAGTTCCTCCGTACGCGCAAAGATCGCCGGCTACCTCAACAGCCTGATCGACCTGGGCGTCGACGGGTTCCGGGTCGACGCGGCCAAGCACATCCCGCAGGCCGACTTCTCGGCGATCCGGTCGCTGCTGCACAACACCACCGCCTCGGGCACAGCGCCGTACATCGCCCAGGAGATCATGCCGGGCGGCAGCGGAACGCTCGCGCCCTCGGCGTTCACGTCCAACGGTGACGTCATCGGCTTCTCCTACGCCGACGGCCTCAAGGCCCAGTTCACCAACGGCACCCTCAACAACCTCTCCGGGATCCCCGGCTGGTCGCTCGACGCGACCAGCTCTCAGACGTACGCAATGGTGGCGAACCACGACACCGAGCGCGACGGGTCGACGCTGCGTTACCAGGACGGCAGCAGGTACCTGCTGGCCAACTACTTCCTGCTCGCCTACCCGTACGGCAAGCCGGTCCTCTACGACGGCTTCACGTTCTCGACCTCGGCGACCGGGCAGACCCCGCCGTCCGACGGCAGCGGCTTCGTCAGCAACACCAGCTGCTCCACCGGCGCCTGGCAGTGCAACACCCAGTCGACCGCGATGAAGGGCATGGTCGCCTGGCACAACGCGGCCCGCTCGGTCACGACCGTCTCCGACTTCACCGCCACCAACGCCGGCGTGATCGGCTTCCACCGCGGCTCGCTGGGCTGGATCGGGCTCAACGACACCTCCTCGGCGTCGACCGCCTCCTACGCGACCGGCCTCGCCGACGGCACCTACTGCGACCGCATCACCGGCGGCGTGTCCGGCAGCAGCTGTGCGGGCACCGCGGTGACGGTCTCGGGCGGCCGGGCCACGGTCACGATCCCGGCCGGCGGTGCGGTGGCGATCGACGTGAACGCCCGCGGCACGGGGGGCGGCTCGACGTGCACCACCGTGGCGGTCAGCTTCAACGCGACGGTGACCACGGTCTTCGGCGAGAACGTCTACGTGCTGGGCAACCAGGCGGCGCTCAGCAACTGGGACACGTCCGGCGGCGTGGCGCTCTCCTCCGCCGCGTACCCGGTCTGGAAGGGCTCGGCCGTGCTGCCGGCCAACACGAACGTCGAATACAAGTACGTGAAGAAGAACGGCTCGACCGTCACCTGGGAATCCGGCGGTAACCGCACCGTCAACACCGGCAGCGCCTGCACCCTGACCCTCAACGACGCCTGGAAGTGACGCGCTTCCCCCGGACGATGACGGCTCGTGGCCGGTCGAGCCGGCTCAGATCCGTCCGGGGATCCGCGTCGAACACCACCGCGTCGGCCGGAGCACCGTCGATCAGGCCGGGCAGCCCGAGGTAGGACCGGGCCGACCAGGATGCGGCCGCGAGCGCCTGGTGCGGCGACAGGCCGGCGGCCACCAGCGCGCGGATCTCCAGGGCGATGCCACCGTGCGGCCGGGTGTCCGTGCCGGCCAGCACGGTCACCCCGGCCTCGGCGGCGGCCGCGGTCAGCCGGGCGTGAGCCCGGGCTCCGGGCACGAACCAGCTCCTGCGGGCGCGTTCCGGATCAGCGTTGATCTCGTGCAGGGCATCGGTGATCACCGACAGCGTCGGGGTCAGCGCGATGCCCTGCTCGGCCATCCGCGGCAACAGGTCCGGACTCAGGCCCATCCCGTGCTCCACGGAGTCGACGCCGGCCTCGATCGCGACCGACCCGCCGGCCGCCCGCTGGGAGTGCACGGCGAGGCGCCCGCCGGCCGCGTGCACCCGCTCGACCGCGTCCCGGAGCACCTCGACCGGCACGACCGCGCCGTCGCGACCCCAGTCGATCACCACCTTGGCCCACCCGGTGCGACCGGCCTGTTCGGCCGCCACCGCGGGCAGGTCGGCCAGTTCGGGGCGCCGGCCCCACCCGTCCATGAACTGCCCCGGCTGAGCGAGCCACGGGCCGGCGTGGACGGCTCGCGGGCTGTCGTCCGCACGGCCGAACCAGTCGGGCGGGTCACCGGCGAGACCGGGCGCCCGGATCAGCGTGACACCGGCATCCAGATGAGCCCGGAGATCGTCCCGCAGGATGCCGTCGTCCAGCGGCCGGCCGGGCATCTCGGCCCCGGGGTGGGTATGCGCATCGACCAGGCCGGGCAGGATCCAGCCCTCGGCGACCAGTTCGCTGCCGGCGACCGGATCCGACGTCCACCGATCACCGTCGGCGTAGAGATCGACCGGTTCGCCGTCCGGAAGAGCCCGGCCCCGGACGCGCAGCACTGTCACCCGACGATCTAAGCAGGCGGGCCGGCGCGGGCCGCAACCACGGCGGCCGCCAGCCGGCGGGCCGCCTCGGCCAGGTCGCGCCCGGGCAGGCGGGAGAAGCTCAGCCGGGCCCGGTCGTCGCCGCCCGAGCCGTCGACCCAGAAATGCGGCCCGGGGGTGAAGGAGACGCCGTGCCGCTCGGCGACGGGGAGGAGAAGTTGGGCGGACGTCGGCAGGCGAAGCCAGACGAACCAGCCGCCGGCCGGGGACTCGACCGGTAAGCCGTACTCGCCGAGCGCGCCGACCAGGGCGTCACGCTGGGCGGCGTACTCCTGCCGGAGCCGGGCGACGTGCCGGCCGTAGAGGCCGTCGGCACCGAACATCGCCATGGTCATCGCGGTGGTGTGGTTGACGCCGCCGCCGCTGTGCACGTAGCCGAGGCGGGAGAGCCGGTCGACCAGGTCCGGCGAGCCGGTGAGCCAGCCCAGCCGCAGGCCCGGCGCGACCGTCTTGGCGAACGAGCCCAGCCGCACCACGCCGTGCCCGCCCGCCAGTGACCACAGCGACGGCGGGGCGGGGAAGTCGTAGGCCAGGTCGCGGTAGGTGTCGTCCTCGACCACCGTCACCCGCCCGCTCCGGGCCAGGTCGGCGAGCGACCGGCGGCGCTCCGGGGGCAGGCTGCGGCCGGTCGGGTTGGCGAAGGTCGGCACCAGGTAGAGCAGGGGAGCGGTCAGGCCCAGATCGGGCAGTTCGTGCGGCAGCAGACCGTGTTCGTCGGCCGGGGCCCGCACCAGCGTGACGCCCCGGTCGGCGAGGATCGGGAACGCCAGGTGGTAGGACGGCGAATCGACGAGCACCACGTCGCCGGGGCGGGTCAGGACCTCGGTCGCCAGGGCCAGCCCGTGTGACGCCCCGGCGGTGACGAAGACCTGGTCGGGCGTGGTGTCGCCGGCCCGCTCACAGAGCCAGTCGATCAACGGCGCCGGCCCGGCCGCATTGCCGTAGGTGAGGGCCTGCCATCCGTACGCCGAAAGCGCGCGCCCGCAAGCCCGGGCCCAGCCGTCGCCCGGAAGGAGATCGGCCCGCGGATGCCCCCAGCCCAGGTCGAGCAGGGGCCGGTCCTCGAACTGGACGATGGGCACGCTGACCATCGTAGAAGTGATTCATAGGAACCTCATATCCTCCGCTTCTTGGCGCTCGCAGCAATACCGCCGATGGTTGAAGGCGTGACCATCACTGCCGCCCGGCCCGCGCTCCGGATCAAGACCGCACCGCGGTGGTACCCGGATGCGGCCGCCAGCGCGGCCGGGGTGAGCCTGCTCCTGGTGGCCGCCCTCTGGCTCAGCAACGGCGGCTGGCAGCAGCTCGCCACCGACCCGCTCGACTCGACCGGCCGCCTGACCGGGCTGTTCTCCGCCGACCTGCTCCTGCTGCAGGTGCTGCTGATGGCCCGGATCCCGGTGGCCGAGCGCGCCTTCGGCCAGGACCGGCTCGCGCGGTGGCACCGGTGGACCGGGTTCACGTCGTTCTGGCTGATGGTCGCCCACATCGTGCTGATCACCCTGGGCTACGCGGCCGGCCGCAACGCGTTCGGCGAACTCTGGGACCTGATCCTTGACTACCCGGGGATGCTGCTGGCGACCGGCGGCACGATCGCGCTGATCATGGTCGTGGTCACCTCGATCAGGAGAGCCCGCCGCCGGCTGCGTTACGAGTCATGGCACCTGCTGCACCTCTACGCCTACCTGGGCGTCGGCCTCGCCCTGCCGCATCAGCTGTGGACCGGCAGCGACTTCCTGGCCTCGCCGGCCGCGACGGTCTACTGGTGGACGCTGTGGGCGGTGGCCGCCGCGGCGGTCCTCGGCTACCGGGTCGGGATGCCGTTGTGGCGCAACCTTCGGCATGGTCTGACGGTCGACAACGTCGTCCACGAGGGCGCCGGCCTGACGTCCATCTATCTGCGGGGCCGCCGGCTGGACCGCCTGCCGGTTCGGGCCGGCCAGTTCTTCCAGTGGCGTTTCCTCGACGGACCGGGCTGGACGCGTTCGCATCCGTACTCGCTGTCCGCGACCCCGCACGGCCACCTCCTGCGGATCACCGTGAAGGACCTCGGCGACGGGAGCTCCCGCGTCGCCGGGCTGCGGCCCGGCGTCCGGGCACTCATCGAAGGGCCGTACGGGGTGATGACCGGCGATTCCTGCACCGGTGGGCCGGTGGTGATGCTGGCCTGCGGGATCGGCATCACGCCGTTGCTCGCGTTGCTCGGCGAACTCCCGTACGCGCCGGGCCAGGCCACCCTGGTCTATCGCGCCCGGTCCGAGTCGGAGATCGCGTTCCGCGACGAACTGGAATGGTTCGCCCACCAGCGCGGCGTGCAGATCATCCATCTACTCGGCGGCCGCGCGTCCCGCCCGTCGTGGCTGCCCGCCCAGTACGCCGACCACGCCGACGCCGACGCGCTGAAGCAGGTCGCACCGCAGGTCGCCCAGGCGCACGTCTACGTGTGCGGGCCGGAGGCCTGGACCGCCGCCGCCGGTGCGGCCGCACGCGCCGCGGGCGTCCCCGACGAGCGTCTCCACACCGAACAGTTCTCCTGGTAGAAGGTCTGACCTGATGCGACGTATCACCCTCTGGCTGTTTTCCACCGTGGCCGCGGTCGTGCTGCTCTTCAGCTACCGCACCAGTACCGGCGGCGGCGCGGCCCCCGCGGTCGCGGCCGTAGCCCCGGCCACCCCGGCCACCTCGCCCACGGCAGGCACCTCGGGCGGCGACGGCAGTTCGGGCGGCTCGGCCACCGGCGGGAGCGACAACTCCGGCGCGACGCCGTCGCCGAGCGCCAGTGCCGGCGCTCAGAGCAGCGGCAGCAGCAAGGCGGCGAAGACCTACACCGGCTCGACGGCCGGCACCCGCTGGGGCGACGTGCAGGTCACCATCACGGTCGCCAACGGCAAGATCACCGACGTGCAGGTGCCGGTCTATCCGAACGGCAACGGCCGCGACCAGGAGATCAACGCCTTCGCCCTGCCGCAGCTCACGCAGGAGACCCTCCAGGCCCAGAGCGCCGACATCCAGACCGTCTCCGGCGCCACCGTCACCAGCGACGGCTATCTGCAGTCACTCCAGTCCGCGCTGGACGCCGCGGGCCTCTAGACGCCGCGAACCGGTCGAGGGCCGCCGCGCAGGCCTCGGCGGCGTACCCGTGGCCCCAGGCCCCGGGCCGGAACAGGTAACCCAGATCGACCTCCGGCCGGCCGCGACCGGGAGGCCCGAGGTCACGCCGCTCGAGCATCACCGCACCGATCATCGTTCCGCCGAGGTCGACGACGAAGACGCCGGGGCGGCGTCCGGGAACCTCGGGCATGCGATCGAGTTCGTCCGGCGGCCGCGGACCACCGAGGTAGGTGTTCACCTCCGGCGAGGCGGACAGCTCGACGAATGCCGCCCGGTCGCGCGCCTCCGACTCGCGCAGCACGAGACGTCCGGTCCGGATCGGGTCGGGCGGCCAACTGACAGACATCAGCGCACATTAATCGGCCGCCGCAAGGTGCAGGGCGCCCCGGAGCAGAGCCAGCGCCTGCGGTGCCGCCGTCGCCTCATCGAGCGGGTGCGCCGGGTCGGAGAGCATCAGGCTGGCCGTGACCAGCGAGCCGTCGGACGCCTGGGCCAGATAGTTGAGGGTCAGCACACCCGGTTCGGAGCCGCCCTTGAACCAGACCGTCGGGAAGCCGGCGGCCGGCATGCCGATGCCGCCGTCGTTGCGGGTCATCGCGGTGCCGACCTGCGGATCGTGGAAGGCCCAGAGGCCGGCCATCGCGCGGCACATGTCGAGCGGCGAGCCGAACCACTCCAGCTCGTCGATCATGCGGGGCTGGGCCCAGGCGCCGAGCGAGGTGAGCGGCACCCGGTCGAGAGCGGTCAGGGCCGGGCCGCGCAGGCGCGGCGACATGGCCGCGTACGCGGTGGCCACCAGCGGATAATGCCAGCTCCGCAGCACGAACAGTTCCCGCGTCGTGAGCACCGGGGCGTTGCCGGTCGCATGGTTGCCGAACAGCCCGAACTGCTCGCCGACGCGATCGCGCCCGACCTCGTGCAGCAGATGGTCGGCGGCCGTGTTGTCGCTGATCGAGATCATGTAGTCGGCGTACTGGGCCAGCGTGTAGACCTTGCCGTCCGGCTGATCCTGCAGCACGCCCGAGGGCAGCGATTTCCACGCCGGGTTCAGCGCCAGCGGTGTGTTCCACGACAGGTTGCCCGCGCCGATCGTGCGGGCGAGGGCTCCCAGCACGTACAGCTTGAAGGCCGAGCCGAGCGGCCGGGCCGTGCCCGGATCGACGCCGTGCACGAGCCTGCACCCGGAGGCGGTGACGCGGGCGGCGGCGAAGGAAACCCGGGGCGCGAGTTTCTTGAGCGCGGAGTCAAGTTGCGCCCACGAGGTGGGCGCCGGAAGGTACGGGGTGAGCGTGAACCCGGAAAGCAGCCCGCCGGCGTCGACGACCAGAGTGGCGAGCAGCCCGCCGGCCGAGGCCGCGGTGACCACCCGGCGCAACGTGTCCGCCGTCCGCGACACGACCGGCCCCGCCGTGAACGCCCCCAACGGCTGCACGACCTTGTTGAACCCGTCCGCCCCGCCGACCGCGGCCAGCATCGTGGCGTCCAGATGCTGCCCGAGTTCGGAGTCGGTGGCCGGAAGCCGGGACGTGACGTCGACCAACCAGGCGAACTGACTGTCGGCCGTGGCCACCGGCGCGGCCGGCGCCGGTGCCGGGGCCAGACCGAGTACCAGCGCGGCGACCGCGCCGGACGTGATGATGCGGCGGAACATGGGAACCCCCTCAGGCCGGGCGGATGAACGGGCCCGCAACCGTCCCTTCACGACGGAAGCTGACCTGGGCCACGGCCGTGCCGGCCTCGAAGTGCATCAGGACGTCGACCACGGTCAGGTCGCCGGCCGCGTGGGCGACCGGCTCACCGAAGCGTTCGAACGCGCCCACACTGCCGACGACCATCGCCCACACCGAGGCCAGCCGCTCGGTGTCGAGCTCACGCCGCATGATCTCGTCGAAGTCTTCACGCACCCGCTCGAACCGGGCCGCCGCGTACTCGCTGAGCAACGCCAGCGCGCGGTCGGCGGCGTCCGGCAGGCCGGCGGTCATCGCCTGCCCCGTACGCGGGTCGACCGGCTTGCCGAACCGCTGGAACGCAGCCTGCCGGGTGGTGCCCACGACCTCTCCGATCTCCTGCCACGTGCGGCCCTCGGCGCGGGCCCGCTCGACCGCGGCGCGCAGAAGGTCCTGGGCCTCGAGCACCTGCCGGTGCGCGGCCCCTACCTCCCCGAGCGTCCCGCCGGGCGCCGCCGATGTCAAGTCATCCTTGACAGCCGACCGCTGTCGGCGGGCCGCGCTCCGGCAGGTCGAATTGCAATACTCCTGGTGGCGGCCTACCCCCTCGCGGGGAGGGAGAGGTCGGCCACAGTAGCGACACCGCATAGCACGTAATCCTAATACGTGCGGCACGAAACGCCCAGCACGAATCCTCGACGACACCCTTGTGTTGCCGGAGTGGGCAAAGTCGGATGCCCGAGTCGCTCAAACCGCCGGGAGATTCTTTACAACCTGATCCGGCGGGACCGCGTCGAAGAGGCAGAGGGCGACCAACGAGGGCAGGTAACCGGATGGCGGGCGGGTCGGACAGTGAATACCTGGCATACGTCAATGGGCGGGTCACGGCGCTGCGGCGCACCGCCTACCTGTTGTGCGGCGACGCGCACGAGGCGGACGACATCGTGCAGGAGACGCTCACCAAGCTTTACGTACGGTGGCCGCGCCGGCACAGCGTCGACAACCTCGACGCCTACGTGAACACCATGCTGGTTCGGAACTTCGTCGACGGGCGCCGGCGCGGTTGGTGGAAGGTCGCGCTGACCAGCCACGTACCGGACCGTGCGGGGGCGGCCGAGCAGCCGATGGAGGAGCGTTCGGTGGTTCGCGCCGCCCTGGCCGAGCTGCCGCCGCGGCAGCAGGCCGTTCTGGTGCTGCGGTTCCTGTGCGATCAGCCGGTCCGCGAGGTGGCGGAGCTCCTCAACTGCTCCGAGGGCACGGTGAAGAGCCAGACCTCGGTCGGCCTCACGCACTTGAGGAAATTGCTCGGAGCCGACGCCGCCGGGCTGATTGCTACCCGTCCCGCGATGCGGGGCGCGCGATGAAGGGTGGGAACAGCATGACCGACAACGACCGAGAGGTTCACCTCTTGGAGTCGCTGCGCACCGAACCGGTCGCGCCGTCCAGGATCAACGTGCAGCGGGCGATGGCCGAGGGGCTGCGCCGCCGTCGCGTACGGCAGTGGTCGCGCACCGCGGCGATCGCCGCGGTGACCGTGGCCGCGGCCGTCGGGGGAACGGTTGCGGTGCGGGCGGCGGGCGCCAAGCCCGGGCCGCGGACCCCCGCCGCGTCGGTTCCGAAGCCGGCCGAGCCGAAGGACTGCACGATTCACCGGCTGCCCACCGGCGGGTTCAGCAAGGCGATCGTCACCGCCGGTGACGCGAGCGGGCACTACCTTGCCGGCCGCGTCTACCCACCCGGCCGCCATCCGAAGACGGTGGTCTGGAAGGACAGCCGGCTGCAGGCGGGCAACACGGTGCCGGGCGAGGACGCCGACATCTACGCCATCAACAGCACGGGCGTCGGGGTCGGTTCGTCGTACGCCGGCGACAACGAGTACCCGTACGTCGTCGAGAACGGCACCGCGACCCGGCTGAAGGGCGGCACCGGCTCGGCGGTGGGCATCAACGACGACGGCGTCATCATCGGCGGGCTCGGCAAGGACGGGGAGACGGCACCGGTCCGCTGGTCGCCCGCCGGCGCGGAACCCACGAGGTTGCCGCTGCCGTCGGGTGCCACCGGCGGCAAGGTCGTGGCCATCGGCGACGACGGCACCCTGGTGGGCAGCGTCGAGTTCAGCAAGAACCAGAAGGGCTACCTGTGGAACCCTGACGGCACCGGCCGCATCCTGCCGCCGGCCACGGTCAACGGCCAGACCGGCGAGTTCACGCCGTCCTCGATGAGTGCGGGCACGGCGTACGGAACCGTGTCGATCAATCTGCCCGGCGGCGGCGAACGCGTCACGTCGGTGCGCCTCCGCATCGCCTCGAACACCTACGAGAGCCTGCCGGTCAGCGCGGGCGACTCGGCGTTCGGCGCGACGAACGGCTGGGTCCTCGGCACGGACGCGGAAATGGGCCCCACGGCGTCCGCCCTCGTTCCGGTCATCGCCGTCGGCGGCCACACGGTGAAGCTGCCGCTGGACCACGACGCACACCACTACCTCGTGAGGAGCTTCAGCGCGGACGGCCACACCGCCGGCGGCTACAGCTCCGACAGCAGCTACCAGGAGAACGCGCCGGTGCTGAACCGGGCCTTCATGTGGACATGCCACTGACCGGTTGCCCCTGCCGGTCAGGACGGAGGAGGCGACGTGCCGGCCCGGCACGTCGCCTCCTCCATGTACGGCTCAGATCTCGCCGGTTCCCGCCGCGGGGGCATGAGGATTCCGCCATTCCTCGGGAAGTCGTTGCCCGGGCCCCGGCTGTATCCGGAGATGGCAGTCCCGTCCAGCGACTTCGCCCCGCCTGCTGTGCTCGAGTTCTGCTGCCCGGCGGTGACCACGACCGGTGCGGCTGTGCCGCCCAGGCTCGGCGCGCCGGCACCGGCGGGCACCTTCGCGGCGTGGATGTACACGTACGGGTCGCCGTTGGACAGGTTGCTGTCGACGTTGCGCTCCACGCGAGGTAGGTGTCGCTGGTGGCCTACTCCGGCCAGACCACGGCGGGGCCGGTGAGGTCGGCGGCGCTCAGTGCGCTGGGTTTGGCCGGCAGGTGAGCCCGTACCAGTTCGATCTGGCCGTTGCCGCTCTGACCGCCGTCGCCGAAGAAGAACCGGGTGTAGGAGACGGCCGCGGTACGCGTCGTCGGGTCGTACGCGAGCCACTCCTTGTCCGGCTGCGCGAGGTCCGGCGGCGGGTTCTCCGGGTCGTTGATCAGGCCGGGACCTGGTTGTTCGCGCCCACCGTGGCCACCTCGACGGCGGCCTCCAGCAGCTGCGGAGCCTTCGTGCACGCTCGACGGGCCGCGGGGCTTGCCGCCGGGTCTGTCCGGTGCGAGGGTCATCGATGTCTCAACGTCGACGCCCGGGGAGTGAGCATGCGCTCGATTCCATTCGTCGCCGGATCCGCCGGCCTTGCCGCCGCGCTGGTCCTGACCCTGAGCCCGCCGGTCAGCGCGGCCCGGCCCAGCCACGCCGCCGTCCTGGCGCTGAGCCAGGCGTCCCGCCAGGACGTACCGGCCGCGCCCGGCTCCGAGCCGGACACCCTGGTCGAGCCGGACGCCGCGGTGTCGCCCCGCGATCCCCGCGTCGCCGTGGTCGTCGCGCACGACGGCCGGTACTCCGACGGGGGTGCGGTCGGCATCACCCACGCCTGGACCCGCGACGGTGGCCGCAGCTGGCGGCACGCGCCGGTGCCGTACCTCACGACCGCGGCCGGGGGAGCCTGGGACCGCGCATCCGACCCGGTCCTCGGCTTCGGTCCGGCCGGCGACCTCTATCTCTCCACCATCGCGTTCAACAGCAGCGCGACCGACTGCCGCAGCGTGGTGCTGGTGTCCCGGTCCACTGACGGCGGTGCCACCTTCGGCCGCCCGTCGGTCGCACAGTCCACCGACGACTGCGAGGTCTTCAACGACAAGAACTGGCTCGCCGTCGACACCGGCGCCCGCTCGCCGCACCGGGGACGGGTCTACCAATTCTGGAGCTACTTCGTCGGCGACTTCGCCCAGCAGCGGGTGCGCTGGTCCGACGACCACGGCCGGACCTGGAGCGCCGCCGTGGTGATCACGCCCGGCGACCAGGAAGAGACGCAGGACTCGCAGGCCCTGATCCGGCCCGACGGCACGATCACCGATCTCTACCTCGACTACACCGGCACCGACCGGAGGCCGGACCGGGAACGGGAAGGTGCCGACCTGCGGGCCGCGGTGACGGCCACCGAGCCGGGCGTGCCGCTGCGGGCCCGCACCTCGTACGACGGCGGCCGTACCTGGTCGGGGGCGGTCACCGTGACCTCCGACGTGGGCGGGGACGTGCCCGACGTACGCTGCTGCCTGCCCTCGGCGGTGGTGGACCCGGCCACCGGCCTTTTGCACGCGGTGTGGTCGTCCACCGACCTGTCCGTGCTGCGGATCTCGTCCTCGAGCGACGGCGTGCACTGGAGCGCGCCGGTCACCGTAGACACCGAACGTACGGCCACCTCCCAGGTGATCAACGCCGACGTGGCGGCGTACGGCGGGAAGGTCCTCGTCTCCTACGGCCTGCGAGACACCTCGGTCGCCGCCGGCCGGTACGTGTGGCAGCGGGCCGCCGTGTCGCACGACGGCGCGCGTACGTTCCCCGACCAGCTCCGGCTGGGGCCGCCCTCCGACCTGCAGTACGCCGCGCAGGCGGGCGCCGCCTTCCCGGGCGACTACATCGGCACCGCGGCCGCGCCCGGCCGGTTCTACGCGGCCTGGGCGTTCTCCTCGCCGCCGCCCGGCGGCGGCACCTACCACCAGGTCGTCCTGGCCGCCGCGATCCGGCCGTAAACGCGAACCACCCCGGGAGGCGCCGCTGGACACGGCTCCTCCCGGGTAAGCGGCCCGGATGGCCGGAGTAGTTCCCACCGCCGGAGCGGACCACCGCAGCGCTCGCGGCGCGAGTAGCGCCTGTTGCAAGGATCTCGCGGATTGCGAACCGGCTTCCGCGTTCGGCCGGAGCTTCCTACTCCGACGATGCAGGATCTCGGAAGAACACGTAAGAACACCTGGCACGGCCTGCAGTTGGTGCTACCGAGGGGCGAGCAAGAGGTGAATGAGCCGAGACTTCGGATCAAGATCGGTGCCGACGAGCGGAGTAGCTTTACCGCGATGTTCGAGCCCAGACGCATGACCTATGTCCTTGAGGCTGGCACACATTCATGTACGCCAGTGCCGGGGCACTCCGTACCGAAGAGTTAGGCCGGTCGAAGCGTTACCCTGCGTCTCACTTGGATCGTTGCCGGTGCCACCCGCACAGGAGCAGAAGCCTGCCGTGTCGCTGAACCTTCGCACCTCCGCCCGCGCCATCATCCTCGACGAGAATGATCGCGTCCTGCTATGCCGATTCGTCTTCCCCCATCCGGCGGTGCCGAACGGAGCACAGGTCGTCTGGGCTGCCCCAGGTGGCGGCATAGAACGAGGCGAGGACGGGCTGTCCGCGCTTCGCCGCGAGCTGCGAGAGGAAACCGGCTTGGTCACCGCCATCGATCCGCCGCACGTCTGGCATCAAGTAGTGGTTACCGCGGATCATGCGCCCGGCTTCGACGGCATAGTCAACGACTACTTCCTCATCCGCTCTACCCACTTCCAGCCGCGAGGCGAGTTCACCGATGACCAACTCGCCGCTGAGCACATCGCCGCCTTTCGATGGTGGCAGCTTTCTGAAATCACAAATTACACCGGACCTGACCTGTTTTCGCCCCGTGACCTTGCCACGCCTCTGACCGACCTACTCGCGTTCGGAGTACCCGCCGAACCGGTCACACTCGGCTTATGAAGATCAGTGACCCGCTGCGCGCAAGGCGCTGCAGGCAGCCGTCGACAATACCGATCTTCTGCTTGACCTTCTGGGTTCAGTCGATCTTTAGCAAGGCGGGCATCGACGCGCAGTGCGGGAGAGCCGGACAAGCGCTTGACGGAGTCGGTATCCGGGTCTGATCGTCGCGAACCACGGTGCGTTCGACCTCGAAGTCGGCGGGTCCAAGTGGTGGCGATCGACGAGCATGTCGCATCTCCTAGGCCGACGGCGTCGTCGCTGAAGATCACCGCGTGGGTGTCGAAACGGAACGGACGCTGGCGTCGCCGAGTTCTCGGATGCGGTCGGTGGGTTCCAGCGGCGGAACGACACCGTCCCGCCGCGGCGAGGCCCGCAGGGGACGGGCCGCGTGTCAGTCGGTGGGTTCCTCGTCGATGCTCAGCGGGGAGGCGCCGGGCTTGGCGATCTGGGCGATGGCCTCGTTCAGCTCATCCTCGGCGTATTCGCCCTCGGGCAGCCGGTCGAGCACGGCCATGTCGTCGGACGGCAACCCGGCCGCGACCGCCCGGCGGTAGATCTCGTCCCGGTCGATCCGCTCCTGTGCGGCGTAAAGCTCGTCGACCAGCTCGGGAAGTGCCTCGGTAGTCGCCATGATCCTCTCCTCCAGCGTGCTCGCAGCCCCTGTTGTGCTGACTGATCTTGCTTACCCGGCCCGCCGCCGTTCATGTCACCCTTGCGGCTGAAGACACCATCGGTGCCGCGGCTCGGTCACTCCTCGAAGGACTCCAGCAAGGGCTCCGGCGTCCCCTGCGGCACTCGATGATCTCGTATGCTTCGCCACGAAAGTCGCACAGGCTTGACTGAACGGGGAGGACAAGTTCACATGCGATGGAAGATCCCTGCCGGCGTCACGTTGGCGCTGGCCCTGCTGATTCCGGCGGCACCAGCGGTGGCTCAAACCGGAACGCCGAGGGTGGAAACGGCATCGTGCCCGACGGTCGTCGTTTACACGGATGTCCGCCAGCTTGTCACCATCGACCTTGACACGGCGTCCGACCGGGCTGTGCGGGTGTTGGCCGGTCAGATTTTGACCGCGGCGAATGCGAATTCGCTGACCACGTTGCCGGGTGCTATTCAGACGCAGCTGGGCGCTACGCCGGATGAGCTGCGTACGTTCCTGAAGACGAAGGTGCTGACGGTCTGGTCGATGGATCTGCGGGTTGCGGTGGGCCGGACGCTGACCAATGCCGGTGCCCACGTGCAGGCGGCCGCGCAGCAGGTCCTCGGCACCGCGACCATCGACGCCTATCTGGCCTACCTGAACGACGGTCTGTACATCGCGCGCGCGTCGGACTCCGGGCCGGTCATGGTGTACACGGATGTCCGCCAGCTTGTCACCATCGACCTTGACACGGCGTCCGATCGGGCTGTGCGGGTGTTGGCGGGTCAGATTTTGACCGCGGCGAATGCGAATTCGCTGACCACGTTGCCGGGCGCTATTCAGACGCAGCTGGGCGCTACGCCGGATGAGCTGCGTACGTTCCTGAAGACGAAGGTGCTGACGGTCTGGTCGATGGATCTGCGGGTTGCGGTGGGCCGGACGCTGACCAATGCCGGTGCCCACGTGCAGGCGGCCGCGCAGCAGGTCCTCGGCACCGCGACCATCGACGCCTATCTGGCCTACCTGAACCACGGCCTGTACATCGCCCGCGCGTCCGACTGCGCGATCTGATCAACGGCACGCCGCCCAAGGTCGACTGCTCCTGATCCGGGTGTGGTCGACCCTGGGTGATTCCTACTCCCAGCGCTGGAACGCCCCGCCGTTGCATTCCAGGGCGTAGACCTTTCCGTCGGTGTTGCTGTCCAGGCACTTGCCCGTCGCTACGTTGATCCACTGCTGGCCGATGTGCTGCCAGTGCTGAAAGTTGCCGGCGTTGCAATTAAGCGTGTAGACGCGGCCCTCGGTGTTGCTGTCGAGGCAGAGCTGGGTCGCGTAGTCGCGTAGTCGCGGCGACGACACGTCCGCGCTTGTCCACACCTGGAAATTCCCGCTATTGCAGCCCGAGGTGTAGACCTGCCCGCTGGTGTTGCTGTCCAAGCATCGTTGAGTGGCTACGTCACGCCACCGGTGATTTGTTGCAGCCTGTGCCGGGCCACTCAGTCCGAACACGGTGACACCGGCCGCGGTGACAACGGTGGCTGCGACGCTGACGGCAGACTTTGCTTTGCTCACGTACGTGTTCTCCTCTGGTATGGCCCTGACGGTGGCCCGGCCAAGATTGATTCTTCGGGTACGAGGCTCGCCGGGGGGCGAAATTTCGGACGATTCCCCATCCCGTGGCGACGCTGTCACCGGTACGGGTTCGATTTCCGCTCGGCCGGCCGCGCCTGCAGGCGCGGCGCGGGTGACCATCGCGTCGGCGAAAGAACATTGGTCGCCAGATGACCCCGGGGCCGCGGAGATTTGCGCCGCCGCGATGTGGCAGTGGTCGCGGCACCGATGCCGACGTTGCTTCATGATGCTTCGGTGAGCAACCTGGCTGTCCGGCCCCTGACCATCCGAGCCCGGCGTCCCGAGGACGTCGACCAATGTGTGGAAGTGTTGCGTGCGGTACGCCTGGCCAACGGCTATCCGATGAAGTGGCCGTCGGATCCCCGGGCGTGGCTGGAACACCCGCAGCTCGACCAGGCGTGGGTCGCTGAGAGCTCACCGGGTGTCATCGTCGGGCACGTCGCCGTACAGAGCGGCCGGGAGGTCACCCGGTT
This sequence comes from Actinoplanes sp. NPDC051343, assembly GCF_044455125.1. Classification (NCBI taxonomy): domain Bacteria; kingdom Bacillati; phylum Actinomycetota; class Actinomycetes; order Micromonosporales; family Micromonosporaceae; genus Actinoplanes; species Actinoplanes sp. NPDC051343. Next base: position 697,875 of record NZ_JBITEL010000002.1, on the reverse strand, counting down.
GTTTGTCGCGCCGGCGGCCCGGCGCCTGCGGGTCGGCAGTGCTCTGCTGGACCACGTGACCGTGTGGGCGGGCGGCCGGCTGATCCTGAACGTCATCGACAAGCGGAATTCGCCTGCGGTCGCGTTCTATGAGGGCACGGGCTGGCGGTACACGCACACGACGACCGCTGACTGGACCGGACCGCGCGGGGAAGCGGTGCGAATGCGGCACTACGTCCGATAGAGCGACCGCAGGGCGTTGATTTCGGGTCTGTCCGCCGAGTCTTTCTGCGGCATAATCCGGCCGATGCGGGGGAGAATGAAGTGGATCGGGCTCGGCGCGACAGTCGTGGTGCTGGGCCTCGTGGCGGCGGGCAGGGGACGGTACGAGCAGCACGTCCACCGTCAGCCGGACTGGCAGATCCACCACACGGCGGTGCCCGACGCGGCGAAGAAGGTCGACGACGTGCTCGCGCAGTTCGGGCGTGACCATCTCTACAAGGCCGGCGACTACCTGCATTCGGCGGGCCAGCACCCCGACGTGCAGATTCTCTCGGTCACCGGGCAGACCCACTGGCAGACCGGGGTGACCCTGGTGCTGAAGGTGACGGGTCACGGCGTGGCTCGCGGCTTCGATCACGTGGTGATCCAGCAGCGCGACGTACCGATCTGCTTCCGCCTGCGGATGGGCCCGAAGGAGGACAGCCGCGACGACGACATCAACTGCCCGGCGGGAGCGCCGCTGCCGGTTCCCGGAGACCCGTCCCTGCAGGGCGTCGACGAGCGCCTCCGGAGCGTGCTGAACCCGGTCGGCCCGAACGAGGCCGCCGTCCGAGCCGCGGTGGCCGGACTGAAACTCGACCCGGCCATCCACCAGGATTTCACCGCTCAGGACGGCGCCGTCGGGGTTGCGCTGCGCGCCGGCCAGTACGACTGCGTCGTCGCCCGCGTCACTGCCCCGGGGAACGTGACGCTCTGGCGGCCGTCGCACACCCAGCTGGCCCCGGGGGAGTTGGGCTGCTCGGCCGGGCTGGCATTGAGCGGCGAGTTCAACACCTCCCCCCACTGATCGGTTTCCGCGTTCGCCGGACGACATCGAAGGCCTCCGCAATGCGCCGGGCCGTCATGGGCCATAGGCGCGGGCGTGGAGGCCGTACAGCCTGTCTCGAGGAGACCACTGGCTGGAGGCTAGCGGTGAGGACCATGCCGGTGACCGCGCTTCGTCCGGAATGGGAACGGCTGCGGCTGGCAAGCTGCTGGCCGAGGGGTACGCCGTGTATGCGGTGGCCCGGCGGACAGACCGAATGCAAGGGACGGTGATCAGGCCCTATTGTGACGGCCAGACCGAGCAGGGCGACGACGAACGAGGCAGCCGCCTGAGCGTAGAACGCGGCGGTGACTTTGGGCGCTGCGGAGATGTCCATGGCGCTCATGCTCGGACCGCGGGGGAGGAACCGCCTGAGTGCCGGTACTCATCCCCGGGCGGGGCGGCGGGCGGCCAGGTCGGCCAGCCAGTCGCGGCTGGCGGTGGCTATGCGCGGTGGTACGCCCAGTTCGTCGAGCAGGTCGGCGGCGGCCGCCATCTCCTCGCGGCGCCGGACCGCGTGCGTTTCCGAGCCGGTGACGAGACGGTCGAGCGTGGCCGCGTTGCTGTTCTCCAGCTCGTCGCGGATGTTGCCGGCCAGCCACTCCTCGAGCCCGGCTGCCCGCGCCGCCTCGAGTGCCTCGACCACCGCCGCCGCGAGTCCCTTGTAGTAGACGCTCCGCAGCAGCTTTCGGGTCGCGGCCTGACCCACCGGGCCGTCGATAACCTGCACCTGAGCGCCGTACTGCCGCAGCAGGCCGGCCGCTGCCGGTGCGGCCGGGCCACTCACCGTCAGCGGCGTGCGCAGGCCCGTCGGCGGCACCGGTGCCATCACCGCCACGTCGACCACCTGGACGGCGTCGGCCGCGACTCGCGCCAGCTCCTGCTTGAGCCCGGGCGCGGAGGTGTTGAAGTCGGCCCAGATCGCCTGGCCGTCGAGGGCCGGCAGCGACTGCTCGAGCGCGTCCAGCGCGTCGTGCGCGCTATTCACGCTGATCACGAGGGCGGCGCCGGCACACGCGTCGGCGTCGCTCGTCGCCGCCCGCACGCCGGCGGGCGGGGCGACCAGGGGGTCGAAGCCGCGGACCGTGGCGCCGGCCGCGGCCAGGTCGGCCGAGATCCGGCTCCCGGCCTCGCCGAGACCGAGCACGGCGATGACCGGGCTGACTGCTGAGCTCATGAGGGCACTCCGAAGTAGTCCGTCGACCGCAGAGCCTCGATGACGCTGGCGATGTGCTCGCGCATCGCGGTTTCGGCCGCCTTGGGGTCGCGGTCGCGGATCGCCGCGATGATCCGCTCGTGCTGGGGGAGTGACGTCGCCGGGCGGCCGGGCAGCAGCGACACCATGAACTGGTGCCGCACCAGCTGGCCGCGCAGCGTCTCGACGATGCGGTCGGCCGTGCCGTGTCCGGCGATCTGCCGGATCAGCCCGTGCAGACGCTGGTTGAGGTCGCTGTAGCGCCGGAATTCGCCCGCCTCGACCGCCCGCCGCATCAGCACGCCGATCTCGTCCAGTTCGGTCGCCTGGCCGGCGGTGACCTGCTCGGCCGCGCGGGCCGCGACCAGCCCTTCGACCACCATGCGCACCTCGGTGATCTCGACCGCCTCGGCCAGCGACACCTTGCGTACGTGGGCGCCCCGGTTGCGCTGCACCTCGACCAGGCCTTCGGTGGCGAGCTCCTGGATCGCCGCCCGCACGTTGAACCGGCTGGCCTGGAACCGCTCGATCAGCTGGGCCTCGATCAGCCGCTCGCCCGGGGTGTATTCGCCCTTGAGGATCGCCTCGCGCAGCGCCTGACGCAGCGGCGGTGACGGCGGTGCTGCGCCGGCGCGGGTTCTGCGCTCGCGCGCGCCGCCGGGCGCCTGTCGTCGGTCCTGGTCGCGCTCAGCCGGCATGTGTTTTCGCGTTCCTGTAGTTGTCGATGGTTCCGACAGTCTTCCGGTCGGACCCGGTCCGCGTCGATCATCCGTCCGTCGGGCGGGGACCGGCCACGTGGCGGGCAGATTCCGGGCCCAGGCCGGGCTACCCGGTGACCCAACGAAGCAAACCACGGCGGGTCGCGCCGGTCGGCGACGGCCCGGCCGGCAGCCGTACGGTGAAGGTCGCGCCCGCCCCGGGCCGGCTCTCGGCCGTGATCGTCCCACCGTGGCCGGTGACCACCTCGCGCAGCAGCGCGAGGCCGATCCCGAAGCGCCGCTCGCCCGCCCCGGCGCCCCGGTGGAAGCGGTCGAACAGCCGGGTGCCGTCGGCCGGGTCGAAGCCCTCCCCGGTGTCCGCCACCGCGAGCGTGACCTGGCCGGCTGACTGATGCAGGGCCACCGTGATGCGCCCGCCGGCCGGGGTGTGCGCGAGCGCGTTGGTGAGCAGTTCGGCGACCACGCGGCGCAGCGCCGATTCGATGCCGGTGACCGGCAGCGGCTCGCCGGGGCCGTCGACCACCAGTTTGACGTCCTGTTCGGCGGCCCGGTCGGCCTCGGTCGCGACGGTGGCCTCGACCAGGGTGGTCAGGTCGACCGACTGGTGTTCCGGCCCGGACGGGTCGGCGGCGAGGCGGGCCGAGAGCAGCAGTTCGTCGACGATCTCGCCGAGCCGGCGGGTGCTGCCCATGAGGCGTTCGAGGTCACCCTGGTCGGTCGGGGCGGCCGCGCGGGCCCGCCGGGCGAGCAGCTGGGCCCGGGTGTGCACCTGGGCGAGCGGCGTGCGCAGCTCGTGGCTGGCGTCGGCGACGAACCGGCGTTGCCGTTCGAGGGCCTCGGCGAGCGGGGCGACCGCCCGATGCCCGACGATCACCCCGGTGAGGCCGGCCGCGAGCAGGCCGATCAGCGCGGCGATCCCGAAGGCCATCAGCAGGTGCCGCCGGTCGGCGACCTGGTAGCGGGCGTCGAACACGACCTGCACGACGGTGTCTCCGCGCGCCTGGGTGAGCACGTGGTAGGTGGTGCCGTTGGCGGTGAAGGCGGTGGTCGAGGCGGGCCCGCCCGCGGCCACCCGGTCCATGGCCGGTCGCATCGGGAAGCCGGGCGGCGGGGTGACGGGCCCGGTGTCGAGCCGGGAGCCGGTCAGCCGGAAGAGCCAGTTGCAGCCGACCGGGCCGGCCACCGTCCCGTGTTCGGCACCCCAGGACAGCTCCTGGCCGATCTGCCGGTCCTGGCTGCGGACCAGGCTCGCGTACGCGACCACGCCGACCACGCCGAGCAGCGCGCCGACGGCGAGCCCGACGAACAGCCCCATCCGCAGGCGGGCGCGGCGGACGATGCCCCGCTCGGTGCAGTCCAGGGTCATAGCGTTCCCAGCCGGTAGCCGAGGCCGTGCACGGTGCGGATCACGGTCCGGCCCAGTTTGCGGCGCAGGTAGTAGACGTACGTGTCGACGATGGACGCGGCCGCCGCCTCGTCGAAGACCCGGCGGCGCAGCTGGGACCGCGAGTGCACGGCGGCCGGGCGGCCGGCCAGCGTCCGGATCAGCTCGAATTCGCGGGCCGACAGCGCGACTCGGGTGCCGTCGGCCCGCACGACCTCGCGTACGGTCAGGTCGAGCAGCCCGGCCCCGATCCGCAGTACGTCGGTCGATTCGCCGTTGCGACGGCAGAGCGCCCGCAGGCGGGCGCTCAGCTCGTCGAGGTCGAACGGTTTGATCAGGTAGTCGTCGGCGCCCGCGTCGAGTCCGGCGATCCGGTCGTCGACGGTGCCGAGGGCGGTCAGCATGAGCGCCCGGGCCGGCACCGCGCGCGATCTGAGCTTGGCCAGCACGTCGAGGCCGTCCAGTGCCGGGAGCAGCCGGTCGATGACCATCACGTCGTACGGCCGGGTGAGTCCGAGGTGCAGGCCGCGCTGGCCGTCGGTGGCCCGGTCGACGACGTATCCCTCGTCGGCCAGCGTCTCGGTCAGCATCTCGGACAGGTCGAGGTCATCCTCGATCAACAGCAGCCGGTTCGATCTTCCGCCTCGCATCCATCGACAATGGCATATATAAGAGGTTTTTGCCTAGGGAACATTTGCTGATGCAACAATCTTCGAGTCAAGCCCGGCCGGGCGCGGCGCGCGCCGCTCCAGCCAGGCCAGCAGCGGCGACGTCATGATCGTGGTGACCAGCGCGACCAGCACCAGCACCGTGAACAGGGCCGAATTGACGATGCCGGCATCCAGGCCGACGTTCAGCGCGATCAGCTGCATCAGGCCGCGGGCGTTCATCAGCGCGCCGACCCGCAGCGCGACCTCGTTCGACTCGCCGCGCAGCCGGGCCGCGCCCCAGCAGGCGCCGAACTTGCCGGCGATCGCCAGCACCACGCACGCCAGCGCGAACGCCAGCACCTTGGGGTCACCGAACAGCCCGAACTCGGTCCGCAGGCCGGAGTAGGTGAAGAACAGCGGCACGAACACGGTCGACGCGATCGGGGTGAGCGTGTCGACGACCCGGTCGGCCCGCTCGCCGCGCGGCATGATCACGCCGAGAATGAACGCCCCGAAGACCGCGTAGAGGCCGATCTCATCGGTGTACCAGGCCATCAGGAACAGCAGTGCGACCGTGCCGAGCAGGCGTCCCTGGTCGCCGATGCCCTCGCTTTCGAACAGCGCCCTGGTCACCCGGCGGCCGGCGAACCACACGACCAGGGCCAGCACCAGGACACCGCCCAGCGCGAGTACCGCCGGCCGGGCCCGGCCGGAGGCGAACGACAGCACGACCGCCAGGAGCAGCCACGCGGCGCCGTCGTCGACCGCACCGGCGGCCAGCGACAGCGATCCGTGCCGGGTGCCGGCGAGGCCGCGCTCGGTGATGATCCGGGCCAGCATCGGGAACGCGGTGATGGCCAGCGCGACACCCACGAAGGCCGCCGAGACGCCGAGCGAAACCCCCGGCTTCCGCATCGGCACCGCGTGGTCGGTGAGCAGCACGAGCAGCGCGCCGAGCACCAACGGGACGGTGACCCCGGCCGCGGAGATCGTTCCCGCGGTCGCGGCCAGCCGGCCCTGCCGGTGACTCATGAAGGCGTAGCCGGCCTGGAACATGTAGAGCACCAGCCCGATCTGGCCGACCACGTAGAGCACGGGCAGCAGCGCGGGTGGGAAGACGGCGTGCGACACCCCGGGCAGGAGCAGGCCGAACAACGAGGGGCCGAGCAGCACGCCGGCCAGCATCTCGCTGACCACCGGCGGCTGGCCGACCTTGGCCAGCAACCAGGAGACCACACGGCAGAAGGCGAGGATCACCGCGACCGCGATGAAGAACCTCGGTGCGAGTTCGGTCGGGGTCATCGCGGAGCCTCCTCGAAATAGGTCGCGCACAGCCGCTGCCGCCGGGCGTCGACCACCATGTAGGACCCGAGCACGAGCTGTTTGACGCTGCGCCCGGCGTCGCCCCAGCGGTCGGCCAGGCGCATCCCGGCCAGGCGGGCCGGTCCCGGGCGCCCAGTGCCGGGCGGTGCGAGGTACGCCGGTCCGCGGCTCGGCAACGACCGGGTGTGTGCTGCGCCGGAGGCCAGGGCGAACCGGCGCAGCACCTCGCGGGTGACCGCGCGCAGCATCACCGGTGCCGAGCCCCGGGCCGGGCAGGCCCGGTTGGCCGTCACCCCGAACGGGATGAAATGCGCCTGCGACGGCTTCAGGCGCAGCCAGCGGCCGGGGTCGAACCGGTCGTCGGCGGCCGGTCCGGTGCGCTGGAACGCCAGGTAGTTGAAGAGCAGCACCGACCCGGCCGGCAACGTGACCTCGTCGTCGACCACGATCGGCGCCGACGTGATGCGGTGCGCGACGCCGAACAGCGGGTGCACCCGTAGCGTCTCGTCGATGACCCGGTCGATCGCGTCGTCCTCGTCGGGCAGGCTCCGCTGCACGTCCGGATGCTGCGCGATCGCCAGCAGCACGTGGGCCATCGCCTCGGACATCTGCACGACCGCGGTGTTGAAGAATGCGCCCTGCAGGTACCAGGCGGTCTCCTGCAGGGTGAACTCCGGCGGCAGCGTGACCGGGCAGGTACCCTGCTCCAGCCGGGTGATCAGATAGTCGGTGAGCAGCGAGCGGCGCTGCATGTGGCGCAGACCGGTGCCCTTCAACGCGGTCACGACGTCGTCCGCGTTGCCGACGATCAGGTTGCGCACCTCCGGCGGGCAACGGTCGCCGAAGACGAGCTCGTAGTAGACCTCGGCCCAGATCGGCATCATCAGGTCGCGCAGGCGCACCTTGCTGATCCGGTCGCGCGGCAGCGTGCCGAGCACGCGCCGGGCCGCGCCGGTGGCCAGCCGTTCCGACTCGGCGTGCGGCACGGCCAGAACCTTGCGGGTCACCCGCGCCACCGAGCGGTAGCGCTCGCCCGGTTCCAGGTGCTCCTGATGCATCTGCGGGCCCGGGGCCAGCCAATACCAGAACAGGTCGGAGAGCCCGGCGCCGCGACTGCGCCCGTCGGCCGCGGGGTCCGCGTAGACCCGCTCGAAGTGCTCGGCGCCGACCAGCGGCCCGGGCACCGGGATGCCCTCGGTGCCGTTCACCCGGACGAAGATCTGCTCGCGCAGCCGGATCACGAGCGGCGGCAACCAGTGCGGAATGCTCCAGGCCGCGCCGAGGACGGCGAGAGTCGCAAGGACAGTCGCGATGACCGTCATGCGATCAGATCCGCGGTCAGATCGGCCGGTCGCTTCGCTCCGGCCAGGGCGAGCGCATGGTCCAGGTCGCTGCGCAGGTGCGCCAGCAGTTCCCGTACGCCCGGGGGCCCGCCCGCCGCGAGAGCCCAGATCACCGGTCGTCCGATCCCGACCGCGGTGGCGCCCAGCGCCAGCGCGACCAGGATGTCGGTCCCGCGCCGCACACCGCCGTCCATCAGCACCGGGATCCGGCCCTCGACGGCGGCCACGATCGGCCCGAGCGCGTCCAGGGTGGCGATCGCGCCGTCCAGCTGGCGGCCGCCGTGGTTGGACACCAGGATCGCGTCGGCCCGGCCGGCCGCGATCCGGGCGTCGGCCGGGTGCAGCACGCCCTTGACGACGATGGGCAGGTCGGTGAGCCCGCGCAGCCGGTCCACGACCGACCAGGTCAGCGTCGGATCCATCGCGATGTCGCGCCGCCGGCCCGCCGCGTCCCGCATGTTCTCGCAGGCCAGGCCGGGTGGCAGGTCGGTGAAGCCGTTGCGGAGGTCGCGCTCGCGGCGCCCGAACACCGGCGAGTCGGCGGTCACGACCAGGGCCCGGCAGCCGGCCTTCGCGGCCCGCTCGACCAGGTGCCTCTCGAACCCGGCGTCCGGCTGCGGGTAGAGCTGGAACCACAGCGGGGCGCCGGTCGCCGCGATCTGCTCGATCGGCTGGGTCGCGGCCATGCTGACCACCATCACGACGCCCTCGGCGGCCGCCGCCCCGGCCGTGCCCACCTCGCCCGACGGGTGCGCGAGCAGGTGGAACGCGGTCGGGGAGAGCAGCAGCGGCATCGACAGGCCGGTGCCGAGCAGGGTCGTGCGCAGGTCGCGCCGGCCGACTCCGCGGAGCACGCGGGGAACAATGCGCCGTCCTGCGAACGCGTCCTCGTTCCCGCGTACGGTCCGCTCCTCGCCGGCGCCGCCGGCGAAGAAATCCCAATGAGCCGGATCGAGGTTGGTTTTCGCCCTGGCCGCCGGCTCGGTCAGCGTGCGCACCTCACGCCCCGGCCAGCGCGCGGCCCACGAAGGCGGCCAGGGGAGCGACGTGCACGTCGGGCCGGTTCCACCGGTTCTCGAGGTTCTCGGCCAGGTGGTGGGTGGCCCGCACGGTGCCGCCCCGGAAGTGCCGGATCACCGGATGCAGGTACGCCGCGTCGTGGGCCTGCCCGGCCGAGTCCTGCGCGACCCGCTTCACCGTGATGTCGAACGGATCCACCTTGTCGTGGTCCGGGCCGTACTCGAGGGTGATCGCGAAGGCGTCGTCGTAGCCGCCGAGGCCGCCCTCGGCGAAGTAGTCCAGCGGCACCTCCTCGTGGTAGGCGGCCGTCCCGTTGTGGACGGTCACCACGTCGGCGAGGAAGCCGAACTGCTGCCAGAGGGCGGAGGTGCGGTTGACCCGTTCGACGATCGCCTCGGTGATCTCCGGCGTCTCCCGGGCCGGCCACGGCGTGCCGTTGTCGCGCTGCTCGAGGATCTTGTGGAGCGCGCGGGCGCCGTACCGGAAACCGTGAATGAAACCGCTTGTCGACTTCTTGAAGTCGCGGACCTGCGTGATCGTGCCGGCGAAGTACATGCCGGGCACGTTCACCGACTCCCAGGCCGACGTCTGGGCCGGGAAGCGGTCCTTGATGGTCAGCTCGGGTCGGCAGCTCTCGTCGAAGATGCCGGCGTCGAAGGCGAAGCCGGTGCAGAGCAGCACCCGGTCGTAGCGCAGTTCCTTGACCACCTCGTCGGCCCGGGAGAACGCGAACATCACCTTGAGGTGGTCGCCGTCCCGCTCGATCGACCGGACGTGGCCGTCCAGCACCGCGTTGCCGGCCTTCAGCTCGTAGGTGTCGAGGAAGTTGTTGTTCACCGCGCGCAGGTGGCCGACGAAGTGCGTCCGCCAGGCCAGGTGCACCGAGCTGGGGCCGGCCACGTGCAGCACCGACGTCGTCTCGATCAGGTTGTCGGCGGTCTCGAAGGCCGAGTTGGCCTTGCCGAGCACCAGCACCCGCTGGTCGGTGAAGTCCTGCGGGTCGACCGACATGGTGTCGTAGCCCTCGGCCAGCTCGAGGCCCTCGATGTCGGGCCGGTAGGTGCGGCTGACCCCGGTCGCCACGACCAGCCGCCTCGCCCGCCAGGTCTCGTCGGCCGACCGGACGACGAATTCGTCGCCCTCCTTGGAGACCCGCGTGACGTCCGTCCCGTACCGGACCCGGACGCCGGTCTTGGCCGCGAAATCGGCCAGGTAGTCGACGAACGCCTCGGCCGGCGGGAAGTACCGCACGCTGTAGTTCCTGAACAGCAGCGACGGGTCGTCGGTGAGCAGCGAGTTCCAGTCCATCCGCATGCTGAGCTCGGGGTCGTCGGTCCCGGTGTGCACCTTGTTCAGCGAGATCAGCGTGCGATGCCGTGGATAGCGGGTGAAGAACGTGCCCGGCGCGTCACCCCGCTCGAGCACCAGATAGTCGCGCTTGCCCTGGCCTTTGTTCGCTTGGTCCTCGAGCAGGGCGGCCAGCTGGAGGCCGGCCGGGCCGGCTCCGATGATCAGGTAATCGAGAGTCACCGGGCCGACGCTAGGAGTGCTATTTCAGAGAAATTTCAAGAAACGGCCTCTTTGCCGAGCTCGTGACCCTATCTCAGAACTCTCTGAGAACGCCCGGCTACGGTCCGCCCATGGATCTCTGGCCGCAGCCGCTCCTCGCTCTGCTCGAAGCCCGCGGGTCCGCGCCGATCTTCGAGCAGGGCGATCGCGTGGTCTCGGGAGACGAGATGATGTCCCTGATCCGGCGGATCGCCTCCGGGCTGCGGGCCGCCGGGGTCCGGCCGGGCGACGGCGTGGTGATGAGTCTGGGCGTCGCCCCGGAGACCTTCGCGGCGATCGCCGCGGCGTTCGCGGCCGGCGCGCGGGTGGCCGGGGTACGCGCGGACCAGTTGCCTCACGTCATGTCGACCTCGGGTGGCCTGCTGATCGACGACTCCCGTCTGCCGTCGCTGCTGTCGAGTCCCGACGAACCTCTCGTCGTCTCCGGCCGTCCGGGCGACATCGCCCGGATCGTCTACACCAGCGGCAGCACCGGCCTGCCGAAAGGCTGCTGCCAGACGTACGCCGCAATCAGTGCGCGAGAGCAGGCCGTCCCGTCCCGCTGGTCGCCGGGAACCCGCTCGTTCGCGGCGCGGATGAGCCGGTTCCTGGTCTTCGGGTCACTGTCGGCCCAGGTGATGTTCGAGTACTCCGTGCTGGCCATCGCCTCCGGCGGCGTGCTGGTGGCGGCCGAGCCGCCGATCTACCCGGAGGCGGTGGCCAAGCTCCGGGCCACCGCGGGAGTGATCACGGTCGGGCGGCTCCACCAGCTGGTGAAGGCGCAGCGGGCCGAACCGGCCGACCTGACGTCGCTGCAGGGCTTGATGGTGAGCGGCTCACCGATCGAGCCGGCCCGCCTGGCGGACGCGCTCGATGTGCTCGGCCCCGTCCTGTACAACGGGTATGGCCAGACCGAGGCCGGGCTCATCGCGATGATCACACCTGACGAACTGCTGAACTCGCCCTCCCTCCTGTCCTCGGTCGGAAAGCCACCGCCGGGTGTCGAGGTCGATGTACGTGGCGGTGAGCTCTACGTCCGCACGCCGTGGCAGTCCACGTTCTACTGGGACGACCCGGCCGAGACGGCCGAAGTCTTCGTGGACGGCTGGGTGCGCACGCGCGACCTTGCCTCGGTCGGCCCGGACGGCTACCTGCGACTGCAGGGCCGGGCCCGGGACGTCATCATCGTGCAGGCCGAACTGGTCTACGCCGGCCCCATCGAACGTGCGCTGGCCTCCTCCCCGACGGTCGCCGAGGCGTACGTGGTCGGCCGCCCCGACGAGGACACCGGCGAAGCGGTCCACGCGTTCGTGGTGGCCGCGCCCGCCAGGACGCCCTCCCTTGCGGATCTGCGGGCGTCGGTCGAAGCCCGCTTGGGACCCAAAGCCGTGCCTGCCACCATCACCCTCATCGACGCCGTACCGGTCGCGCCGAGCGGCAAACCCGACAAGAACGCCCTGCAGGTGCCGTGACGCCCGGTGAGCGCCGACAGCTGCTGAACAGCCTCGTAAAGCAGGGCCCGCGCCTCGGCCGGGGCAATGCCGAGGCGACGGGCGGCCTGCTGGGGAGTCCGCCTGCGGAAGAAGGTCTCCACAAGGATCTCCCGGTGCGCCGCCGGCAGGCCGCGAATGATCGTCTCGATCGGCGGCCCGTCAGCGTCACGGTGGGTGCGGGGGGCAATATGTGTGGTAGACACGAAAAGGACTCTGGCCTGCGCAGCCACCAAATTCCAGTGCGCAGCTGCGTCACGGACAGTGAGTACTGATGCCGCTCCACAGTGCGACGATTGCCCGCCTCACTCGTCGCGGCATGATTCGCTCCCGCCCGTCGCAAGGCGCTCACCCAAGCCCCGACACCTATCCCTGATCGCGCGGAGATCTCCGAGCCGAGGCCGGGGTCTGAACCGCGCCGCCATGCCGCAGGTGGCGGCCCCCGAGCGGCGCGGACAGCCGCACCGGCGCCGCGATGAAGCCGGGCGCAGCATCGGAGCAGGAGCCGAGCGACGCAAAAACCTGAACGGTGACGTCGGTCGGGGTTTCGGTGACGACGGTCCCTCTCAGCCGGGGGCAGCCCACCGCCGGGACCTCGATGAACAGGCCGGCGGGCGCGGTCTGAGCGAGGTGCCACGGCAGGCTGACCAGGCCGCGCGTCTGCGCGGCGCTCAGGGCCGGAAGGGCGGCGATCGACGAAACGGCGATCGGGGTCCCCATGTCATCGTGTTCGCAGCCGGCGGCGAGGGCCAGGGCCACGGCCACGGCCGCGGCGGCGCGGGGGAGAGACATGCTGCTTGGACGAGGCACTGCGGAGCCTGGTTCCTGGTGCCGGGGTGGCGCCCACGATGGCAGGATGGCGGGAACGATTCCTCCGGGAGGTCCGCGTGCCGAATGAGACCAATCTGACGGCCCGATTCCATGCCGCGCGTGATGTCCGGCTCGCCGAGGAGCCGATGCCGAAGATCCGGGACGGCGAGAGCCTCGTGCAGATCACGGCGGTCGGGCTGTGCGGCTCCGACCTGCACTGGTACGACGAGGGTGGCATCGGGGACGCCCGCATCACGAGCCCGCTGGTCGGCGGCCACGAGATGGCCGGCGTCGTGCGGGGCGGCGAGCTGGACGGCGTACGCGTCGCGGTCGACCCGGCGATCCCGTGCCACCACTGCGATCTCTGCGTCGCCGGTCACCCCAACCTCTGCCGCAACATGGTTTTCGCCGGGCACGGGACCTGCGACGGCGGTTTCCAGCGCTACCTGGCCTGGCCGACCGGCCGCCTGCATCCGCTGCCCGACGCCCTGAGCGACGCCGACGGCGCGATGCTGGAGCCCCTCGGGGTGGCCGTTCACGCGGTCGACCTGGGCCATGTGCGGCTCGGCGCGAGTGTGGCCGTGCTGGGGTGCGGGCCGATCGGGCTGCTGATGATCCAGGTGGCGCGGGCGGCCGGGGCGGCCCGGGTGCTGGCCGCCGATCCGTTGCCGCACCGGCGGCAGGTGGCGCTCGAGCGGGGGGCCGACGCGGTGCTCGACCCGTCGGAGCCGCGCTACTACGAGCGGCTGGCCGACTTCACCGACGGGCTGGGGGCGGACGTCGCGTTCGAGATCGCCGGGACCGACCCGGCGATCGACGCCGCGGTCGAGGTGGTGCGGCCGGGCGGGCGGGTCGTTCTGGCCGGCATCCCGAGCGCCGAGGTCTCGTCGTTCCCGGCCAGTGCGGCCCGGCGGAAGGGTCTGACCTTCAGCCTGGTCCGGCGGATGAAGGAGGTCTATCCCCGGGCGACCGCTCTGGTGACGGGCGGGCTGGTGGACGTACGAAATCTGGTCTCGCACCGCTTCCCGTTGGCCGACGTCTCGACGGCGTTCGAGACCGCCGTGGCTCGTCAGGGCCTCAAAGTTGTTTTAAACCCGTAATCCCGACATTTCTGGATGAAGCGACACATGTGAATCCAGACCACACGGAGGTACTTGCGCCACCACAATGAATCCGTGACTGCCCTGGCCCGCCGCACCGAGAGCCGGCCGCGACGCGTGCCTCCGGAGGGCTGCCCCATCCCGGTCGGCGGCGTGGAGGTCGTGCCCGGTGGCCTGGCCCGCTCGGCGGCCGACCGGCTCGCGGCGCTGACCGCCCGCGGCGCCGGCGCGGCGAGCGCGATGATCCATCTGGCCGACGGCCCGCACATGCGGCTGATCGGTGGTTACGCCCTCCCGCTCGGATTCCTCCCGATGCAGCAGGTCCCGATGCCGCTGTCCATGGCGGGTCTTGTCGTGCACAGTCGCTTTCCGGTGGTGATCTCCGATCTGTTGGCCGACAGCCGGGTTCCTCCCGAGGCGCCGGCCCGGTCGGTCGGCGTCCGCGCCTATGCGGGCTTCCCGGTCCGTGACCCGCTCGGCGAGGTGGTGGGCGTCTGCGCGGTGATGGACTACGTCCCGCGGGACTGGTCGTCGATGCAGCTCGCGGCGGCCGACGACGGTGCGCAGGCGTGTACGGCATTCGTGGCCGAGCGACGGGCCCGCGACGCCGAACGCGAGCAACGCCACTTCCTCGACACCCTGCTCAACAGCCTCGACACCGGCGTCGCCGCGTGCGACCCGGCCGGTCGGCTCGTGATCGTCAACCGTTCGCTGGCCGACCGGCTCGGGCCGGGCGGCGCCGCGGGGAGCCTGGAGGAATGGGCGGCCCGGGTGCCGGTCACCGACCCGGCCGGCCGGCCGGTCGCCTCCACCCAGCTGCCGTTGATGCACGCGCTGCAGGGCGAGCAGGTCCGCGGGGCCGAGCAGGCGCTTCGTCTTCCGGACGGCGGGTCGAGGCGGCTGCGGGTCAACGCCCACCCGATCACCGACGAGCAGGGCCGCCGGCTGGGTGCGGTGTCGGTCTTCCACGACGTCACCGAGGCCCGCCGGGCCGACGACCTGCAGCGGGCGCTGGGCCGGGCCAAGGACGAGTACCTCAACCTGGTCGGTCACGAGCTGCGTACGCCGCTGACCGTGATCGCCTCCTACCTCGACCTGCTGGCCGACGGCGACCCGGACAGCCCGCTCGCCGACAGCATGGCGATGGTCGACGCCGCCCGGCGCGGCAGCGACCGCCTCCGCCGCCTCGTCGAGGCGCTGCTCGACCTCTCGGCCCTGGACAGTGGCCGCGCCCGGCTGCACCTCGCCGACGTCGACCTGACCCACCTGGTCACCGACGCCGTGCGCCGCGTCGCCGACCGGGCCGCCGCCAAGCACGTCACCGTCGTCGAGCGCCTGCCCGACATGGTGCCCATGCACGCCGACCCGGACCGCATCGCCCAGCTGCTCGACGCCCTGCTCGACAACGCGCTCACCTACCCGCCGGCGGGCGGGACGGTGACGGTCACGCTGGGTGTCACGGGCAGCGAGGCCTGCATCGAGGTCGCCGACGACGGTCCGGGCATCCCCGACACCGAGCAGCCGCTGGTCTTCGAGCGGTTCTTCCGCGGCGCGATCGCCACCGAACGGGCCATCCCCGGTGCCGGTCTCGGTCTGGCCGCCGTCCGGCTGATCGCCGAACGCCACGGCGGTACGGCCGTCGTCGTCCTTCAGAGCGGCCGGAGCGGCGCGTCCTTCCACGTAACGCTGCCCTGTTAGCCGCCGATGTGGCGCAGGACGGCCAGGACCCGGCGGTTGTCGGTGTCCGAGGGCGGCAGGCGAAGCTTCGCGAAGATGCTCGCCACGTGTTTTTCCACGACGCCGGGCGTGATCACCAGAGCCGCCGCGATCCCGCCGTTGGATCGGCCCTCGGCCATCAGCGACAGCACCTCGCGCTCCCGGGGGGTCAGCGAGGCCACCCCGGTCGTCTCCCGACCGGCCCGCATCAGGTGGCCGACCACCTCCGGATCGAGTGCGGTGCCGCCGGAGGCCACCCGGGTCAGGGCGTCCACGAAGTCGGCGACGTCGGCGACCCGGTCCTTGAGCAGATATCCGACGCCGGTCGGCCGGTCGGCCAGCAGACGGGTCGCGTAGCGGGTCTCCACGTACTGCGAGAAGACCAGCACGCCGACGCCGGGATGGTCGCGCCGGATGTCGATCGCGGCGCGCAGCCCCTCGTCGGTGTGCGTGGGCGGCATCCGGATGTCGACGATCGCGACGTCCGGTGCGTCGGTGTCGACCGCGGACCGCAGTGCGTCCGCGTCGGCCACCGCGGCGGACACCTCGAAGCCGCGGTCGGTGAGCAGCCGGACCAGCCCTTCGCGCATCATCGCGGCGTCCTCCGCGATCACCACCCGCATGCCGTCGCCTCCGTTCACACGTGTGTCGGCAGTTCGATCTCGACCCGGGTCGGACCGCCGGCCGGGCTGTGCACGCGCATCCGGCCGTCCACGACGGCGATGCGGCGGGCCAGGCCGGACAGGCCGGGGCCGTCCGGGTCCGCGCCGCCGACGCCGTCGTCCTCGACCGCAACCGTCACCATCGGACCGGACCGGGCGACGCCGAGCCCGATGCGGGTCGCACGGCTGTGTTTGGCCGCGTTCGCCAGCAGCTCGGAGGCGCAGAAGTACGCGATGGTCTCGATCGCGGGCGCCGGCCGGCCGGGCAGCTCGACGTGCACCGCGACCGGGATGGCGCTGCTCGTCGCGAGCGTCGCCAGCGCGTCGCCGAGGCCGCTGTCGAGGACCGGCGGGTGGATGCCGCGCACGAGGTCGCGCAAGTCGGCGAGGGCGTCCTTGGCGCCGCGGTGGGCGAGCGCGACCAGCTCCCGGGCCTGCGCGAGGTCGGGCGGCGGGCCGTCGGCACCGAGCTTCTCGGTCGCCATGCCGAGGTTCATCGCCAGCGTGGCCAGCCGGATCTGCGCGCCGTCGTGCAGGTCGCGCTCGAGCCGGCGCATCATCGCGGCCGCGTCGTCGATCGCGCGGGCCCGGCTGACCTGCAGTTCGCGGACGCGCTCGGCGAGCCGGCGCGGACCGAGCAGCCGGCGCATCGCGGCCACGTCGAGGGTGGTGCCGGCCCGCATCAGCCACGGCGCGACCAGCAGCATGGCGAGGCCGGCCGCGGCGATGAGGAACGTTCCGGGGAATGTCCGCGTGGCGATGGTGCCGAACGGGGTCAGCGCACGCACCGGCCCCAGGACCGTGCCGGGCGGATGGTTGCGGAACAGCGGCCACCACACCGGGTAGCTGAGGTTGACCACGCCGAACACGTAGCAGAACGCGCCGTAGCCCTCGGGAATGGCGATGGGCACCTTGAGCAGGGCGTACCCGATGGCGCCCCAGGAGCGCCGAGGCAGGGGTGCGTCGACCTGTTCGTCGAGCAGCCGCAACGCCAGTGCGCGCTGCACCGCCCCCAGCGCGCGCCCGAGCGGCGCGGCCAGCACGACCAGGAGCACGACGGTGAGCGGGAACAGCACCAGGAACAACGGTGCGACCGTGGGCGCCGGCTGCCGGGACATCGCTCCGGTCGCCCAGAGGATGAGGGCGCCGGCGGCCGGCACGATCGCCGGTGCGGCCAGGACCGCGACCGCGCTGACCACGCCGGCGAGGCAGAACACCGCCCGGCGCAGGGCCAGCGTGGTGAACGGGGCGCGCAGCGCGGTCATCGGCCCATTCTCGCCGGTCACACGTCGCGGTGGCGTAGCAGTACGCCGCCGAGAAGAACCGCCGCCGCCGCGTACCCGCACATCAGCAGCGCGCTGACCCAGCCGGCGAACAGCCCGGGGATGGGTGAGGTGACCGCGATCGAGTTGAGCAGCATCAGCAGCGGGACGAAGCGGCCGACCCCGATGCCGTTCTCCCCGAACAGGCCGGCCACGATCATCGGGACGAACATCAGCCCGAACAGCGTGCCGATCGCCGCTCCCGAGTGCCGCAGGATCGCTCCGATGCCGACCCCGATCAGCGCGGTCGCGCCCAGATAGACCGCGGTCAGCAGGACGGCGCGCAGGACCGCCGGGTCGCCGGGGGAGGCGGCCGGGATGGCGGTGCCGCGGATCGCCAGCTGCCCGCCCAGATAGCCGGCGAAGCTCGCGACCAGGCCGGCGGTGAGAGCCGCGCCGCCGCACACGGTGGCCTTCGCGGCCAGGACGGTCCGGCGCCGCGGTACTGCGGCGAACGTCGAGCGGATCATCCCGGTGCCGTATTCGCCGGTCACCGTCAGGACGCCGAGCGCACCCAGCAGCAACTGGGCCAGGATGGCGCCGCTGAGGCTGTTGTCGAGGATCTGGGCGGCGGTGGCGACCGGGGTGTGCGAGCGGTAGCCGAGCCCCACCCCGACCCCGGAGGCGACCATCGAGAGCACCGCCGCGATCGCCAGCCACCACGTCGAGCGCACGCTGCCCAGCTTGATCCGTTCCATCCGGGCCGCGTGCCGGAATCCGTACCGGTTCATGACGCTCCCACTCCGCGATAGTCGGTGGCCTGCGCGGTCAGCCGGAAGAACGCGTCCTCCAGGCTCTCGGCGCCGGAGGCGAGTTCGGCGACCGTCGTCTCGGCCAGCAGGCGGCCGCGGCCGATGACGATCAGCCGGTCGGCGGTCAGCGCCATCTCGGCGATCAGGTGGCTGGACACGAACACCGTCCGGCCTTCGGCGGCGAGCCCGCGCAGCAGGTCGCGGATCCAGCGGATCCCTTCCGGGTCCAGCCCGTTGACCGGCTCGTCGAGCAGCAGGACGGCCGGGTCGCCGAGCAGGGCCACGGCGACGCCGAGCCGCTGGCGCATGCCGAGCGAGTACGTGCCGGCCCGCCGGCCCGCCGCCTCGGACAGGCCAACCGTGCGCAGCACCTGCTCGACCCGGGAACCGGCGATGTCGTTGCTCGCGGCCAGCGCGGACAGGTGCGCCCGGGCGCTGCGGCCGGGATGGAACGCCCCGGCGTCGAGGAGCGCGCCGACGGTCCGCAACGGCCGGTCCAGGTCGCGGTAGCGGACGCCCCCGACCAGGGCCTGGCCGTGGTCCGGGGCGTCCAGGCCGAGGATCATCCGCATCGTCGTCGACTTGCCGGATCCGTTCGGGCCGAGGAAGCCGGTCACCGCTCCCGGCTGGACCTCCACGCTCAGCCCGTCGACGGCCACCCGGTCGCCGTAGCGTTTGGTCAGCTCACGTAGTTCGATCACGCGTTTGACGCTAGGCAGCGCCGCCGGCGCCCGGAAGCCGGAAAGCATCCACCTTTCCCTGGGGGTTTTCCGCCCCCTGGGAGATCAGCGGAGGGAGTCCCAGAACGAGCACTGGTGTTCCGCGGCGAACGAGGCGTCACTGATCAGGCGGCTCCGGCCACCCGCCCGGAGCGAATAGAACCCGTGGGACGGCCAGCCCGGCGTACCGAACGAAGCGAAACCGGCCCACTCGGCCTTCATCTGGAGGGCCAGCCGCCGTTCGGCGGCGTTGAACGTCGGCGCGATCGGGGTGCCGTTGTCGAAGCTCGGGAACAGATAGGCCAGCTCTGCGGCGTGCCCGGCGCCCCAGACGTAGCCGGGGATCGGCGTCAGGCCGGGGCCGGTGCGGTGGTCGAACTCGTAGGCGTAGACCCGCGTCCAGCGGTCCAGGGAGTGGGTCAGGCGGCGGTCGGGACAGCCGCCGATGCCGGCCACCGCGCCCGAGTCGGTCATGATCGCGCCGACCAGGTAGGCCGCGGTGAACCGGTCGGCCTTCGCCGGCCACGGATAGTGCGCCAGCACGGCCGGCGCCGACGCGCCGAACGACGACGTGACGTAGTCGGTGTAGGCCGACCGGGACTGGCCGATGAAGCCCTGCGCGAAGGTCCGGCCCTCGTCCCGGTTCGAGCCGATCACGATCGGCACCCGCGCGAAGCGGCCGGACGCCACCGCGACGGCCGGGTCCACCGGCAGCGTCGGCGTGCCCCGGACCAAACCGATGGACGGTTGCGGTGCGTCGATCAACGCGCTCGCGGGCGTACGCCGTAGACAGGCCACATCCGCACAACCGACCGCCGACTCGAGGGCCGCGCCCGAAGCCTCGGCCTGCGCCTGGCTCACCGTCGTGCACGAGCCGCTCTGCATCATGGCCTGCGCGAACAGCCCGCGCGACCCGGGCGCGACCAGATGCCCGCACACCGACCAGCCGCCGGCCGACTCGCCACCGACCGTGACCCGCCGGGGGTCCCCGCCGAACGCGGCGACGTTGCGCTGGACCCACCTCAGCGCGGCCTGCTGGTCCTGGAAGCCGTAGTTGCCGCTCTCGCCGCCCTCCGCGGTCAGGCCGGGTAGCCCGAGGAAGCCGAGCACCCCGAGGCGGTAGTTGAAGCTGATGCCGATGATGCCGGTCTGCCGGACGATCGCGGCCATGTCGGCCTGGTTGGAGCTGCCGTTGACCAGGCCGCCGCCATGGACGAAGACGTAGACCGGCCGGTGATCGCCGGCGCGGACTCCCGTGGGGCGCTGCACGTTGACGAACAGGCAGTCCTCGGCTTCGGTGCGGGCGCCGTTGCTGCTGGCCGCGGCCGCGCACCGGTTGCCGTAGGCGGTCGCCGGGGCCACGCCGGGCCAGGGCGCGGCCGGCTGGGGCGGCCGCCAGCGCAGGTTGCCGACCGGCGGTGCGGCGTAACGGATGCCGAGGAAGCTGTCGACACCCTGGTCGCGTACGCCCTGAACCGCACCCTTGTCGGTGTGCGCGACCAAGTTCGATGAATGGGAGGCGGTGCCGCCGGGAAAGACCAGCACAGCGGCCAAAGCCAACGACGCAAGTCTATGCATTCCTTTACCTGACGCCTGCCGACGCCGTGCTGTCAAGAACTGAGCTGCACCCGAAGGACAACCGGTGGCGGCTGGAATCGGTCCCGGAACAGCCGATGTTCATGACCTCGCTCCGATGAAAGTGGGGAACCGGTGGAACCACGGGCAGAGGAAGCGCGCCTCGTCGCACTGCGCAGCTACGGGCTGCTCGACGCGGCCCGGCCGGCGGTGCTGGACGATCTGTCCCGGCTCGCCGCGTCGGTGTTCGACACGCCGATGTCGGCGGTCACCCTGGTCGACACGGACCGGCAGTGGTTCGCCGGCAGGACCGGCCTGGCCAACGACCAGGACCCGCGGGACATCTCCTTCTGCGCGGCCGTGGTCGAGCAGGGCACGCCGCTGGTCGTGCCGGACGCCCGCGCGCATCCGGTGTTCCGCGACTACGCCAACGTGACCGGCCGGCCGCACATCCGCCTGTACGCCGGCGCCCCGTTGATCGACCAGGACGGCCACCTGCTCGGCGCGGTCTGCGTCCTCGACGACGCGCCCGGCCCGATCAGCGACCGCCAGGTCGACGTGCTCGTGCAGCTGGCCGGGCAGGCGGCCGGGCACCTGGCCGGCCTGCGCTCCCGCCTGCTGCTGGCCGACCTGGGCGACGAGCTGTCCCGCGCGGTCAGCCGCGAGGAGGATCTGATCGCGGCGGTCTCGCACGAGCTGCGTACGCCGGTGACCAGCATCCAGGGCTACCTCGAACTGCTGACCGAACAGGAGGATCTCGCACCGTACCGGCGGTACATCGACCCGATCCGGCGCAACGGCGAACGTCTCGTGAAGATGGTGGACCACCTGCTGGCCGGCACCCGGCCGTCCGAGAGCCTGACCATCGACAGCACCCCGATCGACCTGGTGACGGTGGCCGAGGCGGCGATCGGCGCCAGCCAGGGCCACCAGGCCCACCGGGACATCCGCTGCGTGCTCGAGGTCACCGGCCGCCCGGCCCCGGTCCGGGGCGACTTCACCCGCCTCACCCAGGCGGTCGGGCAGCTGCTGCGCAACGCGATCGGGTTCTCGCCGGCCGGCCGGCCGGTGCGGGTGGCGGTCTCGTTCACCGGGCGGGCCCCCTCGCTGCAGGTGATCGACGAGGGTGCGGGCATCCCGGCCGACGAGCTGCCGCACGTGACCGAGCGCTTCTACCGGGGGCGGCACGCCCGCAGCGAGGCGATGGCCGGCGTCGGGCTGGGCCTGAGCATCGCCCAGACGATCGTCTCGGCCCACGGCGGCTCGCTGTCGATCACCTCGCCCGGCCCGGGCCTCGGCACGACGGCCCGGATGTCGCTGCGGCCCGACTTCTGAACACCGGCCCGCGGCCCCCGAAGGGCGGTTCCGCCATGCCGTCCTCCGCGACCGGTCGGCGGCGTCAGTCGACCAGGGTCTGCGTTCCTAGCACCACGGCCAGGGCGAGCCGCTCCGCGTCCCCGGTGCCCGGCTCCGCCGTGTATACCGTGATGCGCAGGTCATCGAGGGCGACCACCAGGGTGTCGCAGTCGAGGGTGATGCGGCCGACCGCCGGATGGTCCACGATCTTCCGCTTGGCGGTGTCGGACGGCGGGGGTGCCGCGTCGGACTCCCACAGCGCCGCGAACCGCGGGCTCATCTCGCCCAGCGAGGCCACCAGCCGGCGCAGGGCCCGGTCGGCCGGGTAGCGCGACGCGGTCAGCCGCAGGTCGGCGACCAGCCGGGCCTCGTGGTCCGCCTGCTCCGACGGCGTGTGCACGACCCGGGAGCGCGGCCCGAGCAGGTTGCGCCAGACCGCGTTCCGCTCGATGCCCTGCCACACCGTCGTGTCGCCCATCAGCGCGTCGTAGGGCGCATTGGCGAGCACGAGCGTCCACGTCGCGTCGTAGACGACGACCGGCGTGTGCGACAGGCGGTCGAGCAGCCGCTGGATGCTGGGCGTGACGTGCGACGGGACGACGTCGAGGCCGGGCGCCGCGTGGCCGGCCAGGCGGTAGAGCAGGTCACGTTCCGCCGCCGGCAGGCGCAGCGCCCGGGCCAGCGCCTCGACCACCTGCACCGAGGGGGTGGTCGCCCGGCCCTGCTCGAGCCGCGTGAGGTAGTCGGCCGAGATTCCGGCCAGGCCGGCCAGCTCTTCGCGGCGCAGCCCGGTCGCCCGCCGGCGCCGGCCGACCGGCACACCGACGTCCGACGGCGCGACGCGGTCGCGCCAGCGTTTGACCGTACGCCCGAACTCCCACGACTCCACCCGACCAGTCTCCGGGTCCGCACCCCGGTTGTCCTGGCCCTGCTGTTCCTACGACAACGGAGTGACTGCCTGACGGCCGGCCCGTCCGCGAACCTGACCGTATGACAACCGTACTGATCACCGGCCCGACCCGTGGCCTCGGCCGCGCCGCCACCCTCGCCATGGCCGCCCGGCCCGAACCGCCCGAGCTGGTTCTCGTCGGCCGGAGCGGGCCGAGGCTCACCGAGGTCGCCGGCGAGGCCCGGCGGCTCGGGGCGCGGGTGCACGAGATCGGCTGCGACCTGTCCAGCCTCGCCGACGTGCGGAAGGCGGCCGCACAGGCCCGGGGGATGGGCGTCAGCGTCGTGGTCGCCAACGCCGGCACCATGTCGTCCGACACCCGGCAGGCGTCGGCCGACGGCTACGAGCTGACGTTCGCGGTCAACTACCTCGCCCACGCCCAGCTGATCGGGGATCTCGCCGGCGATCTGGTCGCGCCGGGCCGGATCGTGCTGCTCGGCTCCAACACCTACAGCGCCAACTTCTGGCGGCGGCTGCTCGGCGTGCCCGAGGCCGACTGGCGCGACCCGATCGACCTGGCCCGCCCCGCGACCGGCGATCAACGCCCGGGTTTCCGGGCATCCGGCGTCGCCTACTCCAACGCCAAGCTCGCGATCCTCTACTACGCCCACGAGCTGCAGCGCCACGTCCCGGCCGGCATCAACGTCGCGGTCTTCGAGCCCGGCTGGATGCCCGGCACCTCGCTGGGCCGGGACACGCCCGAGGCGTTCCAGGCGATCGGCCGCGGCCTGGCCCGCCTGCCCGGCGTCTCCACCCCGCGACGTTCCGGCCCGGCGCTCGCCTCGCTCGCCCTGGACGCCCGATGGGCACACCTGCGCGACGGCGCGTTCGTCGTGAAGGACCGGGTGACCGAGGTCGAGCCGGTCGCCCGTGACCGGGCCCGCGAGCAACGCCTCCGGGAGACCACCGAGGAGCTCCTCCAGGCGGTATGACCAGGTGGAATAGCCGGCCCGGCGGGCCCGTTACCCGGGTGCACGGTGCATCGGAGGCGCGGATGATCAAGGATTTCTCGTTCGAGACGGTCGCCCGCCGGGCGGGCGAGCTTGCGGACGTACGCGACCTGCTCCCGCCCGGAACCCGCGTCTCGATTCCGCACCTGGGCGGCGACGACCTGGCGGCGCTGGCCGGGGCGGCTCACGCCGTACGGGAAATGGGTTTCGTCGCCGTGCCGCACCTGGCCGCCCGGCGGCTGGAAGCCGGGGTTGATCTGACCGTCCTGCGTGCGGCAACCGACCAGCTGTTCGTTGTCGGCGGTGACCCGGCGCGGCCCGAGGGGCCGTTCCCGGACGGCCTGGCCCTGATCCGTTCCGGTCTGCTGGCCGGACACGGTTTCCGGTGGGTCGGTCTGCCGGCCTATCCGTCGGGCCATCCGGCAATCGACGACGAGCGCCTGTGGGCCGAGCTGGCCGCGAAGGCCGCCGCGCTCACCGAGCAGGGTCTGTCCGCCGGCGTGACCTTGCAGTTCGCCGGCCGGGCCGCGGTCGCGAACTGGCTCGCCGAGTCGTGGCGGCGCGGCATCGACCTGCCGGTCCGGGTGAGTGTGCCCGGCGCGGGTGGCATCCCGTCCGCGCTCGCCGCCCGCCTGGGCCTCGACGCCCAGGAGGGCGGGCTGCTCGGCTTCCCGGCCGGGGTGAAACTCCACCTCTCGCCGTTCGGCGCGGTGCGGGAAACCGCCCGGCTGGCTACCGCGAGGGCGGCCGCCGGCAGCGCGGTGACCGGGCACTCCGATTCCACAGGTTGCCCACAGTTTCGCCACACCGTTTCCGTAGCCGGGCGGGCGATGGTTCCGGCATGACGCTGACCCTCGACGGCGCGCCCACGCCCGCGGTTGACGCCCCCTCGCGACGGCGCACCGTGCCCTGGACCCGGACCGCCCTATGGCTGCTGCTCGCCGGCACGGCGCTGCTCTACCTGTGGGACCTGTCCGCCTCCGGCTGGGCCAACGACTTCTACGCCGCGTCGGCCCAGGCCGGCTCGATGTCGTGGAAGGCGTGGCTGTTCGCCTCCCTCGACCCGGGCAACGCGATCACGGTCGACAAGCCACCGGCCGCGATGTGGGTGATGGGCCTGTCGATGCGCCTGTTCGGCGTCAACAGCTGGGCGCTGCTGGCCCCGCAGGCGCTGATGGGAGTCGGCAGCGTCGCGCTGCTGGCCGCGGCGGTGCGGCGCTGGTTCGGCCCGGTCGCCGGCCTGGTCGCCGGGGCGGCGCTGGCACTCACCCCGGTCGCGGTGCTGATGTTCCGCTTCGACAACCCGGACGCCCTGCTGGTCCTCCTGATGACCGCGGCGGCCTATACGACGGTCCGATCGTTGGACCGCGGCTCGTGGAAGTGGCTGGCCGGGACCGGCGTCCTGCTCGGGTTCGCGTTCCTGACCAAGATGCTGCAGGGCTTCCTGGTGCTGCCCGGGTTCGCCCTCGCCTACCTGTTCTGCGCGCCGGTGTCGTGGCTTCGCCGCATCCGCGACCTGCTCATCGCCGGTGCCGCGCTGGTCGTCTCGGGCGGCTGGCTGGTCGCACTGGTATCGCTGTGGCCCGCCGCGTCCCGTCCGTACATCGCCGGGTCGACGAACAACTCGCTGTGGCAACTCGCGATCGGCTACAACGGTCTCGGCCGCATCTTCGGCGGCGACGGCAACCGCGGCGGCGGGGGTGGCGGCGGCGGAGGCGGCGGCGGGATGTTCGGCGGCTCGACCGGGCTGGGCCGCATGTTCGGCTCATCCTTCGGACTCGAGATCTCGTGGCTGCTGCCGGCCGCACTGGTTGCGCTGGTCGGCCTGCTTGCGCTTGCGGCGCGGCAAGTTCCGGTACGCGCGTCCGCGCTCATCTGGGGCGGTTGGACCCTGGTGACGGCGCTGACGTTCAGCTTCATGAGCGGCACGGTCCACCCGTACTACTCGGTCGCCCTGGCACCGGGGATCGCCGCGCTGGTCGCGATCGGCCTGCGCGTCCTGTGGGATTTGCGGGCGAGCGTGGTGGCGCGCGCCTTCCTGGCCGCGATGGTGCTGGCGACCGGCGTCTGGGACTTCGTCCTGCTGGGCCGCGTGTCGTGGGCGCCGGCCCTGCGCTGGGTGATCCTGGTCGCCGGCGTCGCGGTCGCGGCGGCCCTGCTGGTGCCGTTGGCCCGCTGGGGCCGGGCGGCGCTGGCGGTCGCCGCGGCGGCGGTGCTGCCGCTCGGGCTGGGCAGCGCGGCCTGGGGCGTGACCACGGCCGGCACCGCCCACACCGGATCGACGCCGACCTCGGGCCCGTCCGGCGTGTCGACGGGCGGCTTCGGCGGCGGCCCGGGCGGCGGCGGTTTCCCGGGCGGTGGCTCAGGCGGCTTCCCGGGCGGCGGCTTTCCAGGGGGCGGAGCTTTCCCCGGCAACGGCAACGCCGGCAACGGGGCCGGTGACGGCACCGCGGGCAACGGCACCGCGGGCAACGGCACCGCGGGCAACGGCACCGCGGGCAACGGCACCGCGGGCAACGGCACCGCGGGCACGGGCAACGGGGCGGGCAACGGCGCCGGCAGCGGGAGTGGGTCGGGGGGCGTAAGCGGTGGCAATGGGGCGACCAACGGCCAGAACGGCGACGGCACGAGCAGCGGCGTGGATGGGGACGGGGCACGCGCGTACGGAAATGGCCGCGGAAGCGATGGCACCCGGCGCAACCAGGGTGGGGGTTTCGGTGGACCGGGCGGTGGCGGGCAAGCCGACGCCGCGCTGGTGACGCTGCTCAAGAGTGCCGGCGAGGTGCGCTGGGCGGCCGCGACCAACGGGTCGATGGAGGCGGCCCCGCTGCAGCTGGCGAGCGGGAAGTCGGTCATGGCGATCGGCGGGTTCACCGGCAGCGACCCGTCGCCGACGCTGGCCGGGTTCCAGAAGTATGTCGCCGACGGCGACGTCCATTACTACGTGTCCGGCGGCCGGGGTGGCTTCGGTGGCGGTTCCGGCAACCAGATCGAGCAGTGGGTGACCGCCAACTTCACCGCTACCACCGTCGGCAGCAGCACCGTCTACGACCTGACCAAGCCGAAGTCCTAGAGGACCCTCGCGACCGCGGAGGCCGGATTCGATTCCCGGCCTTCGCGGTACGCCGCCTCGAACTCCGCGTCACCCAGCGCGGCCCGGCCCTCGGCGCTCAATCCCCGGATGTGCGGATCCGTGCGGTCGTGGGCGCCCCGCAGCCGGGCCGCCGCGCCGAGCACGACCGCCACCTCGCGGTGCCGCCCGTAGAAGCCGGCCAGCCCGGCAACGGCCACGGCAACCGTTGCCATCACCGGTTTGTCGCGGGTGGCGACCGCGGCCGCATATGCGCGGCGGAGCGCCTTGGCCGCACCCGGTCCGTCGCCTAGTGCCAGGCAGAGGGCGCCCCGCACCGCACCGGTCAGCGCCGGCCCGTGGTCGCCGCCCGGGAAGGAGGCCAGCGGCACCTCGGCCGACTCGATCAGCTCGTGGGCGCGGCCGAGGTCGCCGAGGCGGACCCGCAGGCGGGCCTCCAGCGCGTCGAGCAGGATCGCCATCTCGGGTGACGTCGAGCGCAGCGCGCGTTCGCGGGCGGCCGCGATCAACTCGGTGGTGCGGGCCGTGTCGTCGAGGCGCAGGTGCAGGTCGACGCGGCGCAGGTCGATGAAGATCTCGTCGTTGAGGCTGAGTGAGCCGAACTCGCGGGCCAGCCGCTTCGCCTCGTCGAGGTCGGCGAGCGCGCCGTCGACGCTGCCGTCGTACTGCCGTAGCAGGGCCCGCAACGGCAATGTCGTGGCCAGGCCCCAGCGGTCGCCGGCCCGGGCGAAACGTTCCAGGGCGCCGTCGACGTCGGTGCGCACCTGGTCGAGGTCGCCCTCGTTCTCGGCGGCCTGGGCCCGGAACAGGCGGGCGAGGCCGGCCGCCCACACGTCCCGCCCGTCGGCGATCCCCTGGAGGACGGCCGGTCTCGTCTCGCCCAGGGAGGCGAGCCGCACCGCGATCAGCGTGCCCCGGAAGCCGGGCAGCTCCGGGCGGCTCAGCAGGCGGTCGGCGAACGCCCGCAGCTGCGTGCGTTTCTCCTCGAACTCGTCGGCCGCCAGCGGACTCTGCGTGGCGATGGTGTTGAGCAGCAGCAACGCCTCGGCGATGTCGCGTTCGACGCCGCGCACGGCCGAGCGCGCGAGGGCCTCGCCGAGCCAGTAGGCGGCGTCGGAGCTGAGGCCGAACATCTGCCAGTACCAGGTCAGGTCGACCGCGAGCCGCAGCGCATCGTCGTGGTGCCGCAGGGCGGCGACGATGTTGTCGTAGTCGGCGCGGATCGTCCGCAGCGCCTCGAGCTGATCGGGGCCGCGCAGCCGCGGTTCGGTGCGGGCGACAAGCTCGGCGAAATAGGTGGCCGCGGTTTGCCACACGGTTGCCGGCGTGGCCAGGGTTTCGATGCCGTACTCGCGGATCGTCTCCAGCATCCGATAGCGCCCGGCCTCCGGCGCGAGCTGCAGCAACGACCGGTCGACCAGGGCGGCGAGCAGCTCGGGGACGTCGGCCGCCGGCACCGGCGTGCCGGCACAGACCGCGGTGGCCGAGGCCGCGGTGACGCCGCCGGGCAGGACGGCGATTCGGCCGGCGACCGTACGCTCGTGCTCGCCCAGCAGATCCCAGCTCCACGCGATGACTGCCCGCAGCGTGCGGTGGCGTGGGTAGGCCGTCCGGTGGCCGCTGGTGAGCAGTCGCAAGCGGTCGTCGAGCCCGGCCGCCAGCTCGTGGCGGGTCAGCGTGCGCAGCCGGGCGGCGGCCAGCTCCAGAGCCAGCGGCAGCCCGTCGAGAGCGCGGACGATCCGGATCGTGTCGGCGTCGACCGCGAAGTCCGCGCGTACGGCCGAGGCCCGGTCCGCGAAGAGCCGCACCGCGGCAGTCCGCCCGGCCTCCTCGACGCTCGCGTCTTCGCCCGGAAGCGCGAGCGAACCGAGCGGAACCAGGTTCTCCCCGTCGATGGCGAGGGGTTCCCGGCTCGTGGCCAGCACGCGAAGGTCGGGGCACCGGGCGAGCAGCGCGGCGGTCAGGTGGGCCACGGCGTCGATCAGGTGCTCGCAGTTGTCGATGAGAAGCACGGTGTCCTGGCCGCGGAACCGGCCCTCGAGGAGGTCCAGTTCGTCGCCCTCGGGCGCGATGCGGGCCTGGAACACGGCGCCGCCGCGGAGGCCTGCCCCGGCGAGTACCGCGGTGGCCACCTTGGCCGGCTCGGTGACCGGGGAGAGGTCGATCAGCCAGGCCGGGTGCGGGTGGCGGCGGGCCGCTTCGACGGCGAGGCGAGTCTTCCCGGCGCCGCCCGGGCCGAGCACGGTGACCAGCCGGCCGGTGGCGAGCAGGGTCTCGATGCGGGCCAGGTCGTCCTCGCGGCCGATGAAGCTGGTCACCGGGGCGGGAAGGTTGGTCGGCGCCGCGGCCGGCTCGGTCCGCAACAAGCGCAGGTGACGTTCCCGCAGGGCGGCGCCCACTTCGACGCCCAGGGCCCGGCGGGTGTCCTCGAACACCGCGAGCGCTTCGGCCTGCCGCCCCTGGGCGGCGAGGGCGTCCATCAGCAGACCGGCCGCCCGCTCCTGGGCGGGGTGCTCGGCGAGCAGGGCGGTCAGCCGGTCGGCGGCCGCATCGGCCCGGCCGAGTCGCACCTCGGCGTCGGCGAGGTCGACGACCGCCTCGACCGCGATGCGGGCCAGCCGGGTCGCGACGGCGGGCGCCACCGCGGCGACCGTGCCGGGAACGCCGTCCCACAAGGCGAGGGCCTCGGCGGGGTCGGTCCTCGCGAGCTGTTCGAAACGCAGGGCGTCCACGCCGGCCGGGTCCACGTCGAGCCGGTAGCCGCCGACGCCCTGCGTGACGGCTCCGGCCGATCCGAGGGCCCGGCGCAGCCGCGAGACGAGCGCCTGCAGGGCGTGGGCCGCCTCGGCCGGCGGGTCCTCGGCCCAGATCGCGTCGATCAGGACGGCCGGCTCGACGGTCCGCCCCCCGGCGAGGGCGAGGCGCACCAGCAGCGCCCGCAGCCGCGCGCCCGGAATCGGCAGGGCCTCGCCGTCGCGCGACACCCGGAAGTCGCCGAGCACCCTCACCTCAAGCATCGTCCGATCTTCGCAGGGTGTCGTGCCAGCGCCGTGTGAGCCCCGTGTCAGCGTCCCCGGCCAGCCTGGGGGAGCCACTTGACGAAGGAGTTCTCATGCATGACGTAGTGATCGCGGGCGCCGGCCCGGTCGGTCTTCTCCTCGCCTGCGAGCTCGGCCTCGCCGGCTGCTCGGTGCTGGTGCTCGAGCGGGACCCGACGCCCGGTTCGGAGTTCAAGGCGCAGCCGCTCGGGATGCGGGGGCTGTCGGCCGGATCGGTCGAGGCGTTCTACCGGCGGGGGATGCTCGGCGCGCTGCTCGCCGCGTCCGGCGTCGACGACTATCCCGGCGCGTTCCGCGGCGCCGGTCATTTCGCGGGCATCATGCTCGACCCGGGCCTGGTCGACCTCTCCGGGCGGCTTGCCAACTCGACGCCGGAAGGCATCCTGACCAGCCTGGAAGTGGTCGAGTCGGTGCTGTCCGAGCGGGCGGCCAAGCTGGGCGTCGACGTCCGGCGCGGCGTGGCGGTCGACGGCGTCACCCAGGACGACGAGGGTGTCGTCGTGCGGGCCGGGGAAGACGAGTACGCCGGCCGCTGGCTGGTCGGCTGCGACGGCGGCCGGAGCACGGTCCGCGGGCTCGCCGGGTACGAGTTCGCCGGCACCGGTCCGCAGCTCACCGGCTACCTGATGCTGGCCTCGATCGCCGACCCGGAGAAGCTGCGGCCCGGGTTCAACCTGACCCCGGCCGGCATGTACCTGCGGACCAACGGCGACCAGTATGTCGGGATGATGGACTTCGACGGCGGCGCGTTCGACCGCTCGCAGCCACCCGACCGCGAGCATCTGCAGGAGGTCCTGCGCCGGGTCTCCGGCACCGACGTCACACTGACCGAGGTCCATGTCGCGTCGACGTTCACCGACCGGGCGATGCAGGCCACCACGTACCGCCGCGGCCGTGTACTCCTGGCCGGCGACGCCGCACACATCCACTCGCCGCTCGGCGGGCAAGGGCTCAACACCGGCCTCGGCGACGCCATGAACCTGGGCTGGAAGCTGGCGGCGACCGTACGCGGGGAGGCGCCGGACGGGCTCCTCGACACGTACACCGCCGAACGTCACCCGATCGCCGCGCGGGTGCTCGACTGGACGCGCGTCCAGGTGGCGGCCATGCGCCCGGACCCGCACTCGCAGGCGATCCAGAACCTGCTCCGCGACCTGCTCGCCACCGGCGACGGGACCACCTACGTCTTCAACCGGCTCGACGCGATGACCGGCCTGGCGCTCCGCTACGACCTCGGCGGCGACCATCCGCTGGTCGGCCGCAACGCTCCGGACTTCCCGCTCGCCGACGGCCTGCGCCTCGGCGACCTGATGCCGGACGGCGAAGCCGTCCTGCTCGACTTCAGCGCCGATCAACGCTTGCGGTCGGAGGCCGCCGGTTTCCGGTACGCGGCGGGCCCGCCCACCGACGTCGAGGCCGTTCTGGTCCGCCCGGACGGGATCGTCGCGTGGGCCGGGTCCGCCGCTCGCTGGTCGGGACGCCGGGCATGACGATCACCCTCCGGGCCGGGAGCACCGTGATGTTCACCGGCGACTCGATCACCGACTCCAGCCTCGGGTTCGGCTATCCGCGGTGGATCGAGGGGGAGTGGGGTTTCCGGCACCCCGACCGGCCGGTCACCTGGCTCACCTCCGGCGTCGCCGGCAACAAGGTGATGGACCTCGAGGCGCGCTGGGCGACCGACGTTCTCGACACCCGCCCGGACGTGGTGTCAATCCTGGTCGGCGGCAACGACATGGGCTGGCACACCTACGACCCGGACGGCTATGTGATCTCGCCCGAGGCGTTCGCGGCCGGCTACGACCGCCTGCTCGCGGCCGACGGGATGTTCGCCCAGCTCGCCGCCACGACCGCGCCGGAGCACTGGGCGGCCGACGGCGTCCACCCGACCCCGGCCGGCCACGCGGCACTCGCGGCGGCGTGGCTACGCCTGGTCGCCTAGCGTCCCGCCTAGTAGGGGCCGGCCGCCGTCACGATCGCGAGGAAGTGTGCGGCGGCCGGCGCCTGGACGCGGTCGGCCCGCCACGTCAGGCCGACCACCCGGGAGGCGCCGGCGTTGGCGAGCGGGACGCCGACCGTGCCGGAGGCGCCCGCGAACTGCTCCGGCACCACGGCCACGCCCAGACCCGCGCCGACCAGCCCCTCGATCGTGGCCAGGTCGCCGATCTCGAAGGCGATGCGCGGGGTGACGCGGGCCTGGGCGAACAGCCCGTCGAGGTGCTCGCGGAATCCGAACCCGGGCGGGATGCTCACGAAGTCCTCGCCCTCGAGGTCGACCAGCCGCACCCGCCGGCGCGCCGCGAACCGATGCCCGGCCGGCACCACGACGACCAGGCGCTGCTCCTGCAGTGCCAGCCACCCGTGGGGCCCGGCCGGCCGCCCCGAGACGATGGCGAGCTCGGCGACCCCGGCCGCCAGGTGCGGCATGATCTCGTGTCCCGGTTCCTGTCGCAGCTCGACCCGCAGCCGTGGGGCGGCGGCCCGCACGTCGTGCAGCAGCCGCGGCACCAGCGAGGTGGCCATCGAGTCGAGGAACGCCAGCCGCACCGTCCCGGCGTCCGGGTCGAGCACGCCGTCGAGGTCACGACGCAGACGGTCGTAGCGTTCCACGATGTCGCGGGCGGCGCTCAGGGCCAGCGAGCCGAGCGGGTTGGGGTGCACGCCCCAGGCGTCGCGCTCGAACAGCCGGGCGCCCAGTGACGCCTCGGCCCGCGACAGCAGGCGGGACAGGTTGGGCTGGCTGATCCCGAGGGCGGCGGCCGCCGCGGTGACGTGTTCGTACTCACCCAGTGCCAGCAGCCCGCGGAGATCCTCGATCAGCACGACCAGGAATCATACGCCGATCGCATCGCTGCGTTCAATTCGATGCATTGGACGTATAGCCCGAGGTCCGAGCAGGGTGAAGCGATGACTTATCGAGCCGGGGAGCCCGGCTACCGCCGGATCAGCCTCGCCCTGTTCGCAGCCGGCGTGGCCACCTTCGCCTCCCTCTACAGCACCCAGGCGGTCCTGCCCGAGCTCAGCGCCGCCTTCCACGTCTCCCCGGCCGCCAGCGCCTGGTCGCTCTCGCTGACCACGATCGGTCTCGGCGTCGCGTTGCTGATCACCGGCCCGCTCTCCGAGCGCGTCGGCCGCACCCGGCTCATCCACCTGTCGCTGGTCCTGTCCGGCCTGCTCGGCCTGGCCTGCGCCGCCGCGCCGACCTGGCCGGCGCTGCTGACCCTGCGCCTGCTCCAGGGCATCGCGCTGGCCGGGCTCCCGGCGGTCGCCACGGCCTATCTGCGGGAAGAGCTTCACCCCGGTACGCACGCCCGCGCGGCCGGCCTCTACATCGGCGGCACGGCGCTGGGCGGCATGGCCGGGCGGCTGACCGCGGGACCGGTCGCCGAGGCGTACGGCTGGCGATCGGCCCTCGCGGCCGTGGCCATAATCGGTCTTGTCTGTGCCGGCATCGCCGGTGTGATGTTGCCGGCGTCGCGGCACTTCGTGGCCCGCCGCACCCGGGCCCTGAGCGCCCGCGCGATCACCGACCCGGCTCTGCTCGCCCTCTACGGCATCGGCGCCTGCGCGATGGGCGCCTTCATCGCGGTCTTCAATGCGCTCGGATTCCGGCTGACCGCCGCCCCTTTCGCTCTCGGGGCGGGCGCGGCCAGCGCCGTCTTCCTGGTCTATCCGATCGGCTCGCTCAGTTCGGCGGTGTCCGGCCGGCTGGCCGACCGGTTCGGGCGGCGCGCAGTCATGCCGGTCGGCGCGGTCCTGACCGCGGCCGGACTGCTGCTGACCCTTTCCGGCCATCTGGCGGTCGTGGTGCTCGGCCTGGCGGTGCTGACCGCCGGCTTCTTCTGCCTGCACGGCGTGGCCAGCGGCTGGGTCCCGGTGCGGGCCCACGCCGGCGGCGTCGCGGCGGGCCAGGCGGCCTCGCTCTACCTGGTCGCCTACTACGCCGGCTCGTCGATCGCGGGCAGCCTGGCCGGCACCGCCTGGTCGCTCGGCGGCTGGGACGGAGTGGTGCTCCTGTCGGCCCTCCTGATCGCCGCGGCGGGCGCCTTGGCGCTGCGGCTGAGAAAGGTCCCGGCGATCGCCTGACCCGGGCCGTCGGCGTCTCGGCCGCCTTCCATCGGCCACGGGCGGCTCTTCGGCCCTGGGCGACTCCTTTCGGGCAGGGCGACTCCTTCAGCCCGGCGACGGCGCAGGCGCAGGCCGTCCTCGACGGCGGTCCGGCCCGGCGTGAGCTTTCCGCCCTGCCGCGGCGCGTACGTCTCAGCGGCGTTGCCGGGCCATCTGCGTGGTCGCCCACGACCCGCTCGGTTTGCTTGGTCGCCAGACCTCGCCCTTCGTCGATCACCGCCACGCCGCACCTGCCCGGCAACGCCCGCCGTTGCGGAACACGGGCTAGCCGCGGGCCTGCGCGAACGGCAGACGGTCGAAGATGAATCGGCTGTGGACGATTTTGCCGTCGCGCACGGTCACGTACTCGGCCGCGGGCCCGCTCGCGACCAGCTTGGTCTCGGTGTCGTAGACGATCACCGCATGTTCGTCGTCGCCGTAGGCGCCGAGCAGTTCGGCCCGCACCAGCATGCCGGTGAACGGGGTCATGAATTCGCGGTAGGCCGCCGCGCCCTCCAGCCGCCCGGCCGGCGCGTCGCAGACGATGTCGTCGGCGACGAACGTCATCGCCTGGTCGAGGTCGTGGCCGGTCCACGCCGAGTAGTAGTTCAGGGCCACCCGCAGTGCGTCACTCATCGTGATTCCTCTCGTGTCGGTCACCGGTACTGACACCGCTCGGCCACCGAACGGAACGGTGCCAGGATGACCGGGTGGACGACTTCGGGGACCGGATCGAGCCGTACCGCGCTGAGCTGCGCGTTCATTGCTATCGCATGCTCGGCTCGCGGACCGAGGCCGACGACGTGCTGCAGGAGACGATGCTGGCGGCGTGGCGCGGGCGGGACGGCTTCGAGGAACGGTCCTCGCTGCGCACCTGGCTGTACCGCATCGCGACCAACCAATGCCTTAACGCGCGGCGGTCGGCTGCACGACGCGTACCGGAAACGCCCAGACCGCCGTTCACCCCGCCCGCACCCTCACGCCTGGCCGAAATCACCTGGTTGGAGCCGTTCCCGGACGCCCTGCTGGAGGCCGTGCCGGACCGGGCGCCCGGTCCGGAGGCCCGCTACGGCATGCGGGAGGCGATCGAACTGGCGTTCGTCGTGGGGCTGCAGCAGTTGCCGCCCCGGCAAACCGCGGTGCTGATTCTGAAGGACGTGCTCGGCTATTCCACCGCGGAGGTCGCGTCGCTGCTCGACACCACCGCGTCGTCGGTGAAAGGTGCCTTGCAGCGGGCGCGGGGCACTCTCGGTGAGCCTCGTGCGGCTACGCCACCCTCGGCATCGGAGCGGGCGCTCACGCAGCGTTTCGCGGACGCTTTCGAGGTACGCGACGTCGACGCGCTGGTCGAGTTGCTGACCGACGACGCGTGGCTGGCGATGCCGCCGGCGCCGCACGAATACCACGGCATTCCGGCGATCCTGGAGTTCCTCGAGGTGAGCGGAACCTGGCGCGGCGGGCGGGAAATGCGGCTGGTGCCGGCCCGCGTCAACACCCAGTGCGCGTTTGCGAGTTTCATCGACGGCGCGCGGGCCGGGTTGCTGGTGCTGACGTTGCGGGACGGGCGGATCGCCGGCATCACGCGGTTCCTGCACGACCTGGACCCCTCCATGCAGGAATAGGCAAGAGCCCGCGACGATCGGTCTACCTCGGCGGAGGCGCCGGACGGAGATTGGAGATGTCCTTCCCACCTCGAATCCGGGAGCCTTTGCGATGCCGCTCGACCACTACGAGACGCTCGGCCGTTCCGGGCTGCGGGTCAGCCCGCTCTCCCTCGGCGCGATGACGTTCGGCGAGGACCCGCCCGGCGCCGGTTGCAGCGTCGAGGAGTCGGAGAAGATCCTCACCGCCTATCTGGAGCGCGGGGGCAACTTCATCGACACGGCCAACTTCTATACCAACGGCCATTCCGAGGCGATTCTCGGCGACTATTTCCACGCCCGGCCCGGTCGCCGTTCGCACGTGGTGCTGGCGTCGAAGTTCTTCTTCAACATGTTCCCGGGCGACCCGAACGGCGGCGGCGCCGGACGCGGCAGCATCGCCGCCCAGTTGCACGAGACGCTGCGCCGGCTGCGCACCGACTACCTGGATCTGTACTGGCTGCACAACTGGGACCGGAACACGCCGATCGAGGAGACGATGCGTAGCCTCGACGACCTGGTGCGCGCCGGGAAGGTCCGCTACCTCGGCTTCTCGAACATGCCGGCGTGGGTGACCGCCCAGGCGCAGACGATGGCGCTGCTGCGGGGCTGGACACCGCTGATCGCCCTGCAGGTCGAATATTCGCTGCTCGCCCGCACGGTCGAGGGTGAGGTTGCGCCGTTCGCCCGCGATCAGGGGATCTCGCTGGTGCCGTGGAGTCCGCTGAAGAACGGCTTCCTCTCCGGCAAATACCGCCGCGACACGGTCGTGACCGACTCGGCCCGCACGGCCCACGTCGGCGGCCCGTCGGACGCCGACTACGAGGTGATCGAGGCCGTCGCGGCCGTCGCTTCCGAGCATGGGGTGTCGTCGTCGGCGGTCGCGCTGGCCTGGCTGCGGGCCCGTCCGGGCAGCGTGGTCCCGATCGTGGGCGCACGCCGGTTGGACCATCTGCTCGACAACCTGCCGGCCCTCGAGGTGACGCTGACGCCGGACCAGATCGCCCGACTGGACGTGCTCTCGGCGCCCGACCTCGACTACCCGGCGCCGATGCACGGCCCGGCCCGGGCGATGCTCCAGTTCGCCGGCACCACGGTCGACGGGGAGTCGTCGGGCGTCTATCCGCCACTGCTCCAGAGCGAGGTCCGCTACTGACAGAGCCAGCGCTGCTTCAGAGCGAGGTCCGCTACTGACAGAGCCAGCGCTGCTCCAGAGCGAGGTCCCCTACTGACCGAGCCAGCGCTGCTTCAGAGCGAGGTCCGCTACTGACGGAGCCGGGCCCACCACCGGGTCAGCGGACATCGACGGTGACACTCCAGCCCTGCATCGCGAAGCAGGTCGGGGCGTCCTTCGCGGCCGGGCAGGCCGCGCGGGCGGACGACAGGGTCGCCTCTCCGCGATGGGCGGCGAAGTAGTGCCCGGCGGTGACCCCGCGCGGGGTCATCGTGCCGACCACGCGGACCTGCAGAGCGCGGCCCTGCTCGGTGATCGGGCGCCACCAGGTGGACCGGTCGGCGTTGCGGCCTTTGACCTTGAGCTGGACCATGACGTGCCCGCCGCGCGGCACCCGGATGTGGCGTCCGTTGTCGGCCACGGTCAGCGTGATCATCTTCGGGGACGCGGCCTGGGCCGGGGTGGCCGCGACCGCGGTCACAGCCGTTGCGGCAAGGGCCAGAGCGACTGCTCGTCTCATCGTCATCCTCCTGAATTATCCGATAAACAGACATTTCAGGCTAGCTGGCCCAGCGGGCGTCGGCGCCCCGCGACGCGAACCGAGCCGACTCTTTCAGGTGAACCCACGCGCGACGAACCCCGGCCGGCACCTCGACATGCGCGATGAAGCCGCGACCGGCCGGGCCGTACCCGTCGCCGTCGTCGGTCAGCCGGGGCACCTCGCCCATCAGCAACGACACGTAACGGTCGAGCGACCACATGCCGGCCGGCGGGTCGTCGAAACCCAGCGCGTCGGTGACCAGCGTCTGATGCGCCGCATAGTTGACGATCTCCACCGACGGCGCGTGCCGGCGGAACCCGGCGTCCATCCGCTGCTGCATGGTCGCGTCCTGCACCAGGACGAGCCGCCGGTGCCGGACTCCCGACGCCCGCAGAAGGGCGAGCGCGTTGGTGACGTTGTTACCGCAATTCGTCGACTCCTGCTCGAGCAGATCGGCCGCCATGCCGTACCGCTGCCGCAGGTAGCGATCGAAGAGCGCGGCCTCGGTCGTCGGTTTCGTCTCGCCCAGGATGTGCCGCAAGGCATCCGTCGTGTGGCCCTCGCCGCCGACGATCAGGTAGCGCTCGGCCACCCCGGTGCGCATCGCCTCCGCGAAGACGTCGGCGCCGGCCAGAATGCTGCCGCCGAACAGAATAGCGACGTCGGCCATGGCCGGCCCGAGCGCCGGGACGTCCCGGCGGGCGCAGAAGCGTACGAGCGTGTTGATGCTCGCCGCGAGCGCTACCAGATCCATTTCTGCAGGGCGGCTCCGTTGCACGTCGTGAGGATAATCGTCGCGTTGCGGGCGGACGACGAGGCCGCGAGACACATCGTCGTCTTCCCGAGCGGCCGGATCGTCCCGTCGGTGCCGAACTGCCAGGTCTGGGCCACGGTGCTGTTGCAGGTGTAGGCCCAGATCTTCTGGCCGGTCACGAAGTTGCGCGACGGCACGTCGAGGCAGTTGCCGAGCACCCGCAGCGAATTGTCGTTCGGCAGGCGGGTCAGGTCCTGGGCCTTGGTGTTGTTGCAGTCGTAGCCCTGCAGATAGGTGCCCGCGGTGAGCGACGAGCTCGGCACGTCGAGGCAGCGGCCGGTGCTGTTCTTGACCGGGCTCATCAACGGTTTCGGGCCCGCGGCGACCTGAACCGTCTTGGCGACCGACGGCACGCCGTCCTTGTCGATGAGGAACAGCATGTAGTAGCCGGGCGGCGCCACGCCTCCGGTCGGCGGCCCGGTGACCGTGAGATTGGTGCCGGAGACCGAGAACTTCAGCGGGACGTACCGCTGCCCCTGGTCGACGCCGTGCGTCGCGTCGCCCAGGCCGACCAGGGCGACCTTCCCGATGGTCGAGGCCTGCGCCGACGAGACCGTGAACGCGGTGTTGATGCCGACCGTGGCCGGTGCCGTCGAGATGACCGGTCGGGTCGCCTTCTTCAGCAGGTAGGGAGGCGTGAAGTATTCGATGTTCTTCTCGAGATAGCCGACGTTCATGCAGATCGAGCAGACGCCACCGCCGCCCGTCATGACCCGTCCGTCGGGCAGCAGCACGGCCGCGGAATGGTATTGCCGGATGCGGCTCGCGCCGGCCAGGACCGTCCATTGCCCGGTGGCCGGATCCCACCGTTCCGCGGCGGTCGCGGCATGGTCGAGGTCGACCAGGGGCGAGGTGGCCGCGCTGGTCAGGCCGCCGGTCGCCAGCACCGAACCGTCGGCCAGCAGGGTCGAGTCGAATTGGCGCCGGCCGATCGACATCGACCCGGTCGGGGTGTACGTCGGTGCCGTCGCGGTGGTGGTGTTCAGCACGACCGCGGTCTGGGTCGGAACGTTCGGAACGCCGTTCTCGGTGATGTTGCCGCCGCCCACCACGATCGTCTTGCCGATGTCGTAGGTCGCGAAACTGCCGTAGTCGCGGGTGATGGCGTCGCGGGTGGTGGTCGCCGTGATGACGCCGGTGCCGGACGTGGTGATGGTGTAGGCGGTCGGGTACGGCCCGAAGAACGCGAGCTGGGTGTCCGGCCGCGAGCCCATGAACGGGTAGAGCCGCGCGGTGTACTTCGTGAAGCCGGTGAGCTCCCGGATGGCGCCGTCGTTCTGGTAGACCTCGGCGATCGACGGGCCACCACCGGCGATGACCTCCTCGCCGTTCGCGGTCTCCGCCACCGACGGGTACCACCGGGCGCCGGCCATGTCGGCTCCGCGGCTCCACGTCTCGGTGTGCCAGTCGAAGATGTGCGTCTCGATCGTGCCGTCGAGTTGCTGGTCGGCGTTTCCGCCCGCGACCAGGATGTTGCCGTTCGACAGGTGGGCGAAGCCGGCGCAGAAGATGTTGGAGCCCTGCACGTCGACGCGCTTGTAGGTGTTGTCGACCGGGTTCCAGACCATCGCCCGCGTGAAGGTGTGGTCGGGATAGGACTCGGCCGCGTTGTCGCCGACCGAGTCCCAGATCAGCACCTTGCCGTCGGGCAGAACCGCCTGGAAAACCGGGACGACCGGCGTGTCGACGACCGGGCTCCACTGTCCGACCTGTGCCGGATCGGTGGCTTTGAGGGCCTTGGTCTTGCGCGCGGTGCCGGGGCGCAGCCCGGTCTGACGCTGGATGCGCGCCGCGTTGGCGGCCGTTTGCTTCTCGATGGTGGTGACCGGTGTGCCGGCCAGATCGAGGGCCATGTGCTCGTGTTCTTCGTCGTCCTGCTGGGCGGCGGCGGGAACGGCCCGGTGCTCGGCGGCGACCGAAGCGCCCGGCATTATCAGTACGGAGAGCAATCCACAAGCGATGAGACCACGACGCGTGCGCATGCGGGTCAATGTATGCCCGGCTGTCGAACCTCGTACATCAGTCGTTTGACGAGAAGGCGCCGCTGTGTGGCTGGCCTACGGTGCGATTTGGTCGATCCGTTCCGTGTGCGGTGCCTGCTGACGAGCGCCTAGTTGACGTATGACTAATCGCCGAGGCAGAATGGCTCCTGTCAACGAGAGCGGGCGAGACGCGGGGGTGGACAAAAGCTAAAAAACCGATGCAGCCAGGCGGCGATCCCGGCTGCATCGGCAATCTCGATCAGTTGAAGGCGTACATGCACGCCTCGACGATCAAGCGCTTGATCCAGGCCATGTTGTCCTGCGCGGCATGGATCAGGTCGGTGCAAACGATATGCGTCAGCAGCGCTGACGCGTGGTCGGCGACCACCGGGAAGGTGGTCGCCAGCAGGGTTGCGAGTTCAGCCACAGTGCTCCTCTTTCTAGGCACTGTGAACGATCGCGGTTCCCGATCATCGACACCAGGCCGGGAATGTCACGCTAGCCTTATGATTCTCTTAAATATCCGGAAAAATGAGACCCTTTCGGCTTACCCCCAGCGGGTGATCTTGTCGGTGGTTGGTGCCTTTTGGCACATAGCTCGCTCGGTGCCCGTGCGGCGCAGACCGCCGTTACGATGAGCGATGCCCGCGGCTACTGGGGGGAGCGCGGCATGTTCGAAGATGTGGTGCCGGCCATCGCGTCGGCCCTGTCGGCGCACGGGTCGGAGCTGATCGTCGCCGGTGGCAAGAGCCTTCTGCAATCCGTCTGCGACGCTGTCCGGTCCCGATTCGGCAGCGGCACGCCCGAGGCCGACAGCCTCGACACCGCCCTACGCAATCCGGGCGATCCGGCCGCGGTCCAGGCGCTCGCCGACGCTCTGTCCCGCGCCATGGCGAGCGATCCGCGATTCGCGAACCAGACGCTCGAGGCGTGGCATGCGGTGACCGCGGGCGGCGACGGCGTGGTCAACAACTTCAGCGGCCAGGCGAAACAGGTCGTGCAGGCCCGCACCGTAAAGGGCGGAATACGTTTTTGATCCGGAACGAGATGTCCGGTTCGGTGGCCGGCCCGAGCATCCAGGCCGGCCACATCTACGGCGGTGTCCACGTCCACGGTGGCGAATCCGCGCCGAAGACACCGCATCAACTGCCGGGCCCGATTCCGCATTTCGCCGGGCGGCGGGCCGAGCTCGAGGCCCTTCAGGACGGCGGACCGGTCATCGTCCTCAGTGGGGCGGGCGGCACCGGCAAAACGGCCCTGGTGCGGCAGTGGGCTTTTCATATCGCGGACACCTTCGAACACGGCCAGCTTCTGCTGAACCTCAACGGCTTCGGCCCCGGGCCGCCCCTGCACCCGGCCGCGGCACTGCGCTCGGTCCTGCGGGCGCTCGGTGTGCCGGCCGACGGCCTGCCGTCCGGCCTGGCCGATCTCACCTCGCTTTACCGGTCCCGCACGGCGGGCCAGTCGATTCTCGTCATTCTCGACGATGCGTTCTCGGCCGCGCAGGTGCGCGTCCTCCTGCCGGCCGGTCCGGCCGGCAAGGCCGTCATCACGAGCCGCCGCCGTCTTTCCGGGCTGGTCGCCGACGGCGCCACGATGATCGAGCTGACGCCGTTGAACACCGGCGATTCGGTTGCGCTCCTGGCGAGCGCTCTCGGCCGTACGCGGGTGGACCGCGAACGGACGCAGGCCGCCCGGCTCGCCGACCTGTGCGCCGGCCTGCCACTTGCCCTCTCGGTGACCGCGGCCCGTCTCTCGACCCGGCCCAAGCTGACGATCGCCGGTGTGGTGGCCGCGCTCGCCGACGAGGCCGAGCGACTGATCCGGCTGGCGACGCCGGACGAGGAGGTATCGGTGCGGGGCTCGTTCGAGCTTTCCTATCAGGCCCTGGACCGGCCCGCGGCGGTGCTCTACCGCCGGCTGGCCCAGCATCCGGGTCCGGATTTCGGCCCCGGGCCGGCCGCGGCGCTCGCGGCCGATTCCGTACGCCTCGTCGACACCCTGCTCGAAGTCAACCTGCTCGAGGAGGTGGCCGAGGACCGCTATCGATTCCACGACCTGATTCGCCTCCACGCGCGGGACAAGGCCGACGAAGCCCACGACGACGTGCTGCTCACGATCGTCGAGTGGTACCTGGCGGCGGCGAGCGCGGCCGACCACGCGATCACGCCCTATCGCCGCCGGCTGGACTACGAGTACCTCACGACCCCGGCGGCGGTCCCCGTCTTCGGCGGTCGCGAGCAGGCCCTGGGGTGGCTGGACCACGAGCGTACGAACCTGGCCGCCGCCGCGCAGGCGGCGCTGGACCGACGCTGGGCCGCCGTGGCCTGGCAGTTGTCCGATGTGGTGTGGCCTCTACAGCTTTACCGTAAAAGCGTCGATCGCCGGGATTTCGACGAGCGTGGCTTGGCCGCCGCCCGGATGTGGGGTGAGCCGCGCGCCGAAGCCCGCATGCTCAAGCAGCTGGGACGCACGCTCAGCACCCTCGGCGAGCACGACCGGGCCGAGCAACTCCTGCGCGCGGCCGTTACGCGGTTCCGGCAGGCCGGTGAGGCCGACGAGGGAATCGAGGCCGAGGGGTTGCTGGCGCTGGCCTATCGGGACGCCGGTCGCCCGGAGGCCGCGGCCGGGTTGCTCGAGACAGTGGTCGCCGCGTTCCGCGCGCGGGGGAGAAGCCGCGACGTCGGGCTTGCGCTGATCAACTCGGGCGACCTGTCGTCCCGCCTCGGACGGCATGCCGAGGCGATCGCCTTTCTCGGCGAGGCCGGCACGTTGCTCGAGCGGTCGGTGGCCGCCGATCCGTACAACCCGGTGCGGGTGCGCACCGGGCTTGCCCGGGCCTACCTCGCGGCCGGCGATCTGCCGGCCGCCGAACGGGCGGCGGCCGAGGCACTCGACGGCATGCGGCGTCTCGGCACCTCGGTCGGCGCGGCGGAAGCGCTGGAGCTGGCCGGGGTGATCGCCGCCCGGCGAGGCGACCTCACCCTCGGCCGGAGTCGGCTACGGGAGGCGCTGGCCATCTTCGAGGCCCACGGCTCGCCCCGGGCCGTCGCCCTGCGGGAACGGCTGGCGGAGGGTGACGACCCAGCCGTCGCGGAAGCCGGCGGTGACGCCCCCGAACTCGCAGAGAACCAGGACTAGGCTCGCACCCGGATACCGGCTGAGGAGCTCGGCGCAGCGGACGGCCGGCGGCCGTCCGGCCGGGCTCGCGATGAGCACGTCGGCCAGTGCGCAGCGAAGGGGCTCGCTCATGATGCGAGCCGGGGAGCCGGCGCCGTGCTCCACCGGCCACCGGGTTCGGGCAGCCGGAGCAGCCGATAGACGGCGCGCCGCAGCAGACGGGCCGAGCGCCCGGGGCGGGAGGTGATCGCCGCCGCCACCCGCCGGTGGTCGATCGGGCCGGCGGCCGCCAGCTGGGGCGCGAGCGGCCGGGTCACGTCCAGTCGCGCGGCCGTGTCCAGAACGATCGACTGCGGCGACCCGGCAGCGGCCTGGCCGTCGCCGCGGGCCCGGAAGCAGAGCACCGGCAGGCCGACCGCCGCCCCGTACGCGGTGACCGAACCGCGATCGCCGACCAGGTGGTCCGCCGCCGCGATGTAGGACCGCCAGTCCTCGGCCGGGCCGGCCAGGATCAGACCCGCGTCGAGGCAGGGCCGCAGCCACGCGCCGACCTGCCGGGAGCCGTGGGCGCCCAGGATCGCCGGATGCAGCAGCAGGGCCACCCGCCGGCCGGACAGCTGGGTCATGAGCGACCGCAGCAGTTCCGGCGCTCCGCCGAAGAGGCCGTCCCGGCCCCAGGT
The DNA here is from genome assembly GCF_044455125.1 of Actinoplanes sp. NPDC051343. Taxonomy (NCBI): domain Bacteria; kingdom Bacillati; phylum Actinomycetota; class Actinomycetes; order Micromonosporales; family Micromonosporaceae; genus Actinoplanes; species Actinoplanes sp. NPDC051343. Next base: position 654,018 of record NZ_JBITEL010000002.1, on the reverse strand, counting down.
CGAGCTCACCACGACCAGTTCCTGCCGGTCCGGGATGCCGAGTGCCCGCCGGTAGCCGGACCGCATCGCAAGGCTGTCGGTGAGCCGGTCGAAGCACGGATCCCCGGCGACCGTGGCGATCGGGAGCGCGTCCGGGCATTGGCGGGCGAGCACGTCGCGTTCGTGCTCGTGGGACAGCAGCAGCGCCGAGGCGACGACGCGGCCGTCGCGGACCAGTCGTGGCGCATCGAGTCCGTACACCGTGGGCGGGTTGCCGCCGAACACGCGGGCGTGGCCGGCGCCGTGGGCCGCCAGCAGCACCGGCGCGTGCAGTTCGTGCAGGCCGCCGTGGGCCGCCGCGATCGCCAGATCGAACGACTCGTGTATCGCCTGCTGCCAGGGGATGACGAGGGCGCCCAGCCGTTGCAGATGGCCGGTCATGCCCGCATTGAAGACATCGGGCGCCACGGTGAAGAGAAACTGGAGCCGTTCGTCCGATTCGACCTGCTCGACGATGTCGAGCAGGCGCTGGCAACTGACCATCGTGTGAGCGGCGATCAATATCGTCCGGCAGCCAGGCCGGGATACCCATCGCTTTGCGTCGATACCAATAGATGCTGTCACCCAGTCCGGATCAACCATCCGACCCACCCCCATGCCGACGATTCGGTTGCCTGGACGATGGCTGCGGCGCCTTGCCGGGGACGTTGCGGGAACCTTGCCGGGCCGCTGCACGTGAGCTGGCGATGGCGTGCCGGATATCGCGCAGTGCGGTGAAGGCGGCCGTTCTTTTGACCCTCTCGAACACAATGAGTAGCGGTCCTATTACGCGCTGATGGGGGTGCACGTGGAATTCGGCATCCTGGGCCCGACCCGACTGATCGTGGACGGAAGACCGGTACCGCTCGGGCCGGCGAAACAGCGGGGCGTGCTCGCCGCCCTGCTGCACCGGGCCGGGGAACCGGTCCGCGCGGACACGCTTATCGACCTTCTCTGGCATCCGCGCGGCACCGCCGACCACCGGCCGACGCTCTATTCGATCGCCAGCCGGCTGCGCGGCGTGCTGGCCGGCGCCGGCCTGGACCGGGCGCTCGTACGGGTGCCGGGCGCATACCAGCTCGACGTCGACCCGAACTGGGTGGACCTGCACCGGTTTCGTTCGCGGCTGACCGTGGCGCGGACGACCGCCGGACGCGGCCACCCCCGGGAGGCGGCGGAAATCCTGGTGCCGGCGATGTCGCTCTGGCGCGGCGAGCCGCTGGCCGAACTCCGCGGTCCGCGCGCGGAACAGGTTCGGGCGTCGCTCAACCAGCACCTCCTCGACGGCCACCGGCTGCTCGCCGAATGCCGCCTGGCGTGCGGGCACCACCATGCGGTGCTGGCCCAGCTCGAGAACCTGATCGTCGCCCACGACCTCGACGAGGGACTGGCCCGATGCTGGGTCGGTGCGCTGCGCGCGGTCGGCCGCGGCGACGAGGCCCGGCGGTTCGTGGCCGACTTCCGGCGGCGGTTCCGCCGGCAGATGCACACCGAGCCGGACATCGACGAGGGCACCGTGCCGGTCCGCCTGCGGCGAATCCCGCACCAGTTGCCGCCCGACATCGGCGACTTCACCGGCCGGGAGTCCCTTCTCGCCGAGTTGAGCGGCAACCACGTCGTCGTCATCACCGGAATGCCGGGCGTCGGCAAGACCACGCTGGCCGTCCATTGGGCCCATCGCCAGCGGAGCCGATATCCGGACGGGCAGCTCTACCTCGACGCCGCCGCGTACGGGCAGGCCGCGCCGATCGATCCGGAGGATGCGCTCGAGAGGTTCCTCCGGGCGCTTGGGGTGCCGCCCGACCGGTTGCCGGTCACGCCGGAACAGCGGCGCGACAAGTACGAGGAACTCGTCGGCGACCGCCGCATCCTCGTGCTCATCGACAACGTGCGCGACTCGGCCCAGGTGCGTCCGCTGATCCCGCGGTCGATGAACTGCCTGACCGTCATCACGAGCCGGGTCCGGCTGAGCGCGCTCACCATCCGCGACGGCGTACGCACCGTCGTCGCCGAACCCCTGCCGGAAGCCGAATCCCAGGCGCTGCTGGCGCGCATCGTCGGCGCGCGTGCGGCGGCCGACGCCAAGGGTCTCGCGGCGCTGGCCCGGTTGTCCGGCGGGGTGCCCCTCGCCGTACGCGTCATCGGTGAGCGCGTCGCCGAGCGTCCCCTCGCGAGCCTCGCCGGCCTCGTCGACGAACTGCGGCACCGGCTCCTCGACGCCACCGACCCCGACGATCAGGCGGCCAGCCTCACCACGTTCTTCGACTGGTCGTACCACGCGCTGGACCCGGACGCGGCGCGCCTGTTCCGGCGCATCTCGCTGCACCCGGGCACCAGCATCAGCCCGGAAGCCGCCGCGGCCATCGCCGGCGACCCGGTGCCGGACGTCGAGGGGCGGCTGAACGTCCTGGCCAAGGCCCACATGGTCAACCACGACACCGCCCGCCGGTACCGATTCCACGCGTTGCTGCACCGCTACGCGAGCGAGCGGGCCGCGGCCGAGGACGACCCGGCCGACACCGCGCGGGACCAGCGCCGGCTACTCGACTTCTACCTGCTGTCGGCGGCCGCGGCGATGGCGGTGATCGCGCCGGAGTGGCCGCCGATGCCCGACCTGCCCGACGGCCCGGACGTCCGGCCCCTCACGTTCGCCACCGACGTCGAGGCGATGAAGTGGTGCGACACGGAACGCGACAACCTCGGCGTCCTCAGCCTGTGGGCCGGCCGCAACGGCCATCACCGGTACGGCTGGCAGCTCCCCGGCGTGCTGCACGAGGTGTTCGAGCGGCACGGCAGCCCGGCCGACCTGCTCCGGCTCAACCAGCAGGCGCTCGAGGCGGCCCGGCACGACGGGCACGAGGAGGGCCAGATCGGCACGCTGATCAACCTCGGTACGACGTACTTCACCCTGCACGACTACGACCGGGCGATCGCCGCGTTCGTCGCCGCCCAGGAGTTCGCCTCCACCACCGGGCACCTCGAGGAGGAGGGCATCTGCCTGCAGAACCTCGCCGCCACGTACGTGCACCTCGGCCAGGTCACCCGGGCCATCGAGATCTACGGCGACGCGCTCGCCATCTGCCGGAAAGCCGGCGACCCGGTCGACGAGGCGGTCATCCTGCACTGGCTCGGCGAGGCGTACCTGCGGCTCGGGCAGCACCGGCGGGCGGGCGAAAGCTTCCATCAGGCGCTGACCATCCGGCAGCGGATCGGCGCGCAGCGCGGCACCGGGCAGACCCACAGCGGCCTCGGCACGCTGTACCTGGCCGCGGGTCGTCCCCAGATGGCGCTGCGGCACAGCGAGACCGCGCTGGCCATCCACGTCCACGCCCACGACGAGAAGGCGGAGTGCGACACGCTGATCACCCTGGCCGCCGTCCAGAGCGTCCTCGGCGCGCACCCCGACGCCCTCCGCAGTGGCCGCCGGGCGGTCCTGAAGAGCGAGCAGATCGGCGACCCGGTCCGGCAGGTGCAGGCGCTGACCGCGACCGGGGACGCCCTGCTGAGGTCCGGCGACCCGGTCGCGGCGGAACATCAGGCCCGGTCGGCCCGGCGCATCCTGGACGCCCTCGCCGGCGTCCACATCCGGCCGCTGCACGACCGCCTGACCGCCCTCGAACGCGCGCTCCGCCCGCCCGGACGCGAATCCCGGGCCGGCTGAGCCCCGATCCGGCTCCGTTCAGACGAGGCGTACGACGGCCTCGAGGCCGTGCACCGGTCCGCGGGTGCGGGGCAGGATCAGCGTCCGGATGCCGAGGGACGCGCCGCCGACGTCGTCGCGGCCGCTGTCGCCGACCATCAGGGTGGCCTCGCCGGTGGTGCCGAGCCGCTCCAGCACGACCGCGAAGATGGCCGGGTCCGGCTTCACGACGCCCACCTCGTACGAGAGCACGACCTCGTCGACCAGCACATCGAGGCCGTTCTGCGCGAGGCAGCCGCGGATGTCCACGCCGACGTTGGAGAGCACGGCGATGCGTACGCCCCGGGCCTTCAGCTCCCGCAGCGCCGGACGAGCGTCCTCGAACGCCCGCCACTGGGCCGTCATCGTGTCGTAGAGGGCGGCGGTCAGGTCGTCGTCGACGCCGGGGAGGAGGGCCATCGTGCGGCTGAAGACGTCGCGGTGCCGGTCGGCGCTGAGGTCGCGTTCGCTCTTCGGGTCGACGGTGTGCGCGTGCGTCCACAGGTGGTCGAGGTAGGCGATCAGCGCTTCGCGTTCCGGCGCGGGCAGGCCCGGGCGTCCGAGCCGCCCCAGCGCGGCGTCGATCCAGTCGCCCGGCTCACCGCCGTCGACCAGCGTGGAGTGGAAGTCGAAGATGACGCTCTCGATCTTGATCACCGGGTGAGCCTAGAGGGCCAGCACGATCCGGCCGGTCGCGGCGCCCGCGGCCTGGCGGGACCAGCCCTCGGTGACCGACGCGAACGGCAGCACCTCGTGGTCGACGGTCAGTTCGCCGGCGGCGGCGTGGGCCGCGATCGTCGTCAGGGCGTCGGCGCGCTCGGCGGCCGAGAGCGAGTTGTTGGTGTAACCGAGCACCCGCAGCATGCCGCTGCGGAGCGTCGCCGAGTCGATGGGCGCGGTCGCCGCGGCCGACGAGCCCAGATTGACCAGCCGGCCGCCGGGCTTGAGGACCCGCAGCGCAGCGGCCGCCGGTACCCCGAAAACCGGGTCGAGCACGAGGTCGAACGGGCCGCCGAGCCGGGACGCCAGCGAGGCCGGGTCGTCGTCGGGGCGCAGTTCCACGGCGTCGTCGGCGCCGAGTTCCATGGCTTTCGCCCGGGCCCGGCCGGAGCGGGCCAACGCGGTCACCCGGGTCGCGCCGCCGAGCCGGGCCAGCTGGATGCCGGCCTGCCCGACGATGCCACCGGCGCCGAGGATCAGCACGTGCGGGCCGGACGCCTGGTCACCCGCGCCGGGAGACGAGCCGCCGGCCGCGGATGACAGCCCGCCCAGGCGCAACGCTTGAAGGGCCGCGACGGCCGAGAGTCCCAGGGCGGCGATCAGCGACAGCGGTACGTCCGCCGGCAGCCGGACCACATCGCCCGGCGGCACCACGACCTGGGCCGCCATGCTGCCGTCGCCCGGGCGCATGCCGGCCGGCGTGGCGAACCAGACCGGGCTGCCGTCGTCGAGCCGGCCCACACCCTGGATTCCCGGGACGTACGGCGTCGCCGGCGTACCGAAATAGCTGGCGCCGGACGCGCAGAGCAGATCCAGCGGGGTGATCGGCGCAGCCGTCACCGCGACCGTGAGGTCGCCCGGTGCCGCAACCGGCGCCGGGCGGTCCTCAACCGCGGGCGGCTCGCCGCAGACCCGGAGAACGGCCGCGGGGATCATGTCGCGATGTCCGGGTACGGCAGGTCGAAGTGCTGCAGCCGCGCGCCGAACGCCTTCTGATATTCGAGCGGTTCGGTGTTGTCGCGCTCGAACAGGGCGATGAACAGCGTCAAAGTCAGGAACGGGTGCGCACCCAGTTCGAACAGTTTGACGTGGTCGTGCGAGATCAACGCCGCACGCTCGACGTCGTCGAACGCCAGCCAGGTGGACCGCTCGTCGACGATGCAGTTGAGCAGCTGGTTGGCCATCTCCGATTCCCACCAGGCGACCAGCGAGGCGGGGTCGGAACGGTAACGCTCCACCAGCGCGGGATCCCGGTCGACCGTGAACAGGAACTTGTTCAGCAGGTACCTGCTCATGCCGGCGCTCCGTTCGGGTACCAGGTGAAGTAGGCCTCCATCGTGTGGAACAGGTCGAGCGAGTCCACGTAGTCGGCCTTCCGGCCCGCCCCGGCGACGCCCATCATCAGCATGAAGTCCATGAAGCCGTGGGTGGCGTTGCCCGGCGAGTGCAGGCTGTCCAGCGTCACCTCGCGCAGGCAGTTGTCCAGGTCGCCGTTGGCGATCCACTCGACCGCCCGGGCATCGAATTCCGGGTCGGGGCCGTGCGGGCCGAACTGGCGCGGGCCGCCCAGCTCGAGCGACAGGTGCCCGGTGCCGATGATGGCCACCCGCAGGTGGGACGGCCATTCGGCGACGATCTGCCGGATCGTCTCGCCGAGCTTGACGAAGCGCGACGGCTGGGGGAGCGGCGGCGCGAAGATGTTGGTGTAGATCGGCACGATCGGCAGGTCGGCCTCGGGCCGCAGCGTGATGATCGGGCAGGTGATGCTGTGGTCGATCCGCAGCTCGTTGCTGAACGCCAGGTCGAAACCCTCGTCGAGACCAGCCCGGAGAATGTGCGCCGAGAGGTCTTCCTGGCCTTTCAGCCGCAGGCGCGGCAGGCCGAACTCGCGTTCCTCGTTGTACCAGTTGGCGTCGTACACGGGCGCCTTGCCGACCAGGAACTGCGGCATGTTGTCGAGCCACAGCTGGTGGAAGTGGTCGGAGCCGACCATGACCAGCACATCCGGGTTCGCGCGGGTCAGGGTCTCGCGGAACGCCAGGATCTTGGCGGTCCACTCGTCGGCGAAGGGCGGCCGCTCGTCGCCGGTCGAGGTGCTCGCCCGGTAGTAGAACGGGTGGTGCGTGGAGGCGATGACTGCGACGATCTCCGCCATACGGTCAGTCCTTAGGGTTCGTAGACAGCATTCCGGTCAACGGTCATGTAGATGTCGTTCGCGATGGGCCGGCGGCGTTCTTCGGCCAGTTGTCCCAGCAGCCCTGCCGCGCGGGCCAGCAGAGCGAAGCCGCGCAGCAGATCGGTCGGCAGCCCGAGGTCGGCCAGGGCGGCCCCGCAGACCCCGGCGCCGTTCAACGGCAGGGTGCGGCCCAGAACCTGGGGGTGCACCCGGCCGATCGCCTCGAACAACCGCAGATGCGGCCCGCGAAGGCCTTCGGCCGAGGCGATCTCGATCAGCACCGGCGTGCGCGGGTCCTGCACCTTGTGCACCGGGTGGCCGAGCCCCGGGATGAACCGGCGCTCCTCCTTCGCCTTGCGCACGGCGTCGAGCGCGATCACGTCGTAGTCACGTTCGGTTCCGGCCGCCACCAGCGTGTCGGCCAGGAACCGGCCGCAGTCCTCGGTCACGCCGAGGAATCGGGAGCCGCCGCCGAGCAGACCGGCGGCGAGGGCTCCCTGCAGGGAGTCCGGCGCCGAGAGGTACGTCAGTCGCGCCGCGATCGCGGTCGGGGTGAACCCGTGGTCGGCCAGCGCGACCAGGACGGCCTCGAACAGCCGGACCTCCCCGGCGGTCGGTCGTCGCCCGGCCACCAGCCAGAACGCCAGCTCGCCGAAGCCGACCTTGCCCATCAGGTCGGCGGCCAGGTCCTGGCCCATCAGCTTGATGGAGTCCGCATCGGACGTGCCCAGACCGGTGGGGAACCTCAACTCTTCAGCCATCGTTTGATCTCCTCACCGTGTTCATCGAGTGCGGGCGGCGGAAGTTCATATCGGGCCGGAGTTTCCGAGAACGTGATCGGGTTGCGGACGCCCGGGATGCCGTCGACCGTGACCACCGGGTCGAGGCCCAGCTCCTCGGCCAACGCGACTCCGCCGTCGATCGTGTTGATCGGCGCGCAGGGCACGCCGGCCTTGAGCAGCTTGCGGAACCATTCGTCCTTGGTCTTGGTCGCGAGGCGCTGCACCAGGATCGGGCGCAACTCGGCCCGGTTGGCCGTACGGTCCTGGTTGTGCGCGAACCGGGGGTCGTCCGGCAGGCCGGGCAGCTCGAGCACCTGGCACAGCTTGCGGAACTGCCCGTCGTTGCCGGCGATCACGATCAACTCGCCGTCCGAGGCCGGCAGCGGCTCGTACGGGAAGAGGCTCGGGTGCGCGTTGCCCATCCGGAACGGCACCGTGCCCCCGGCGACGTAGCCGCTGGAGTGGTTGACCAGGCCGGACAGCGCCGAACTGAGCAGGTTGACCTCGACGTGCTGCCCCTTGCCGGTGGTGTTCCGGCTGTTCAGCGCGGCCAGGATGCCGATGTTGGCGTGCAGGCCGGCCATCACGTCGAAGACCGAGATGCCGGCCCGGTAGGGCGGGCCGTCCGGGTCGCCGGTCAGGCTCATCAGCCCCGAGATCGCCTGGACCATCAGGTCGTAGCCGGGCATCCACGCGCCCTCGCCGGAGCCGAACCCGCTGATCGAGGCGTAGATGACCTTCTCGTTGCCGGACGCGACCGAGTCGTAGTCGAGACCGAAGCGCGCGAGCCCGCCCGGCCGGAAGTTCTCGATCATCACGTCGGCGCGGCGAGCCAGTTCCTGGGCGGCGGCCAGGTCGTCGGCGTCCTTCAGGTCGAGGGCGATCGAGCGCTTGTTGCGGTTGACGCCCAGGTAGTAGGTCGCCACGCCGTCGCGTACCGGCGGCATCCAGGTGCGCGTGTCGTCGCCGCCCGGGCTCTCCACCTTGATCACCTGCGCGCCGAGGTCGGCCAGGAGCATCGTCGCGTACGGCCCGGCGAGGATCCGGGAGAAATCGGCGACGAGCAGGCCGTCCAGGGGGCCCGCAGGGTGCGCTTGCATGAACACCGCCCGTTCTGCGGACGTTCGTCCGCCGGACCAGCGTGCCCCCCGTGAAAGGCGATGTCAAACACTCTCTTGACTTGAATTAGGTCCCGGAGCACAGTGACGCGAACCGGTCTTGTCCGTCACGCGGACGCCGGTCCGGTGGACTCGAAGGGGAGTGGCATGAGCTCAAGCGATCGGCCGGTGGTCTTCCGAAACGGCCTGGTCATCACCATGGACGACACGCACACGATCATTCCCGGCGGCGACGTGCTCGTGGTCGGCGACAAGATCGAACAGATCGGGACCGGCCTCGAGGTTCCCGAGGGCACCGAAGAGATCGACGCCGCCGGCGGCATCGTGATGCCCGGCATGATCGACACCCACCGCCACATGTGGCAGACCGCGATGCGGGGCTACGGCGCCGACTGGACCCTGACCCAGTACTTCGTCTGGTACTACCTCGAGTCGGGCAAGCTGTTCCGCCCCGAGGACATCTTCGCGGGCAACCTGCTCTCCGCCATCGAGGCCGTGGACGCGGGCGTGACCACCAGCGTCGACTGGTCGCACGGCCTGCAGACCCCGGACCACGCCGACGCCGCGGTCGACGCGCTCGAGTCGGTGCCGGGCCGGTTCGTCCTCGCCTACGGCAACATCCAGCAGGGGCCGTGGGAGTGGACGAACTCGCCCGGCTTCCGCGACTTCGTACGCCGCCGCATCGACCACGGCAAGCTCGAAGGCTTCCAGATCGCGTTCGACGTGCCCGGCGACCCGGCGTTCCCCGAGAAGGCCGCGTTCGAGGCCGCCCGCGAGCTGGGCGTGCCGGTCAACACCCACGTCGGCGTCTGGGGCGCGACCAACGACAACGGCGTGAAGATGATGTACGAGAACGGCTTCATGACGCCGGAGAACATCTACGTCCACGCGGCGACGCTGACCAACGACTCGTACAGCCGGATCGCCGCCACCGGCGGCTCGGTCTCGGTCTCCACCGAGAGCGAGCAGAGCGCCGGCCAGGGCTACCCGCCCACCTGGCAGTTGCGCAAGCACGGCATCCCGGTCTCGCTGTCGATGGACACCAGCGTCTGGTGGAGTGCCGACCTGTTCGCGGCGATGCGGGCCACGCTCAGCGCCGACCGCTCGCGCGAGCACATGGAAGCCCACGGCAAGCAGGAGACGGTCACCAACCACCACCTGCGGGCCGAGAACGTCGTCGAGTTCGCCACCCGCGGCGGCGCCAAGGCGATCGGCAAGGACGACAAGCTGGGCGCGCTCACCCCCGGCCGCCAGGCCGACATCGTGCTGATCAAGAACGACGACTCGCCGGCGATGTTCCCGATCCTCAACCCGTACGGCCACATCGTCTACCAGGCCAACCGCGCCGACGTGCACACGGTCATGGTCGGCGGCAACGTGGTGAAGCGGGACGGCAAGCTGGTCGGCACCGACCTCCCGGCCGCCCGGGCCAAGGTCGGGGCGACCGTCGACTACCTGCGCGGCACCCTCGGCGAGGAAGCGTGGCAGCGCGGCATGAACCCGCAGATTCCCGAGTCGGAGATGTTCGACAACCCCTACCAGTACTCCGACTACGAGCCGGGCAAGGCAGATGAAAACATTGCGGAATGACTGACACGGCGGGCCGGGGCGCGGGACCGGATTTCATCGAGGCACTTGCTCGCGGTCTCGACGTCCTCCGCTCGTTCCGCCCGGCCACCCCGTCGATGACGCTCAGCGAGATCGCCGGGGTGACCGGGCTGGCCCGGCCCACCGTCCGCCGCATCCTGATCACCCTCGACGCGCTCGGCTACGTGCGCCCGGCCGGCCGCGGCTACGCCCTCACCCCGCGCGTGCTCGAACTCGGCATGGCCTACGTCAACGCCCTGTCCATCTGGGACCTCGCCCGCCCCCACATGGAACGCCTGGTCGCCCAGACCAACGAGAGCACGTCGATGGCCCAGCTAGACGGCTCCGACATCGTCTACGTGGCCCGCGTCGCCGTCCCGAAGATCGTCACGCTGGCCGTGACCATCGGCACCCGCTTCCCGGCCCCGGCCACCTCGATGGGCAAGGTCCTGCTGGCGGCGCTGCCGGCGGCCGCGGTCGCGGACGTTCTCGGCGACGCGTCCCGCTCGGGCATCACCGCCCGCTGGCAGCCTACGGCCGCCGAACTCGAGGCCTCGCTGCGCGAGGTCCGGGCAAAGGGCTGGGCGCTGGCCGATCAGGACCTGGCGCCCGGCATCCGGTCGGTGGCCACCGGCGTACGCGACGGCGACGGCCAGGTCATCGCCGCTATCAACGTGACCGTCCACGCCGCCGAGACGAGCGTCGACACGCTCCTGGAAGACCACCTGCCCAAGCTCCTCCGCGCCGCCGCCGACATCGGCCACGACTGGGCCCTGGCCGCCTCGGTCCCGGCCGCGACAGTCGGCTGATGCCGCGTTTCCGGTTCCTCGACCACCCGGGCCTCATCCCGTTCGCCCACCGGGGCAATGCCGCGGGGAACGTCGAGAACACCCTGGCGGCGTTCCAGGCCGTCGTCGATCTGGGCTACCGGTACGTCGAGACCGACGTGCGGACCACCCGGGACGGCAAGCTCGTGGTGTTCCACGACCGGACGCTCGAGCGGATCGCCGGCGTGGACCGGGAGGTCGGGACGCTGCGCTACGCCGAACTGACGGACCTGGCCGTCCCCCTGCTGACCGACGTGCTGGAGACCTTCCCGGACGTCCGCTTCAACGTGGACATGAAGGACTGGCCGTCGGTCGATGCGCTGGCCGCGGTCATCGAGGCGACCACGTCGATCGACCGCCTGTGTGCGGCGTCATTCTCGGAACGGCGGCTCCGCCGGATACGCCGTCTGGCCGGGCCCGAGCTGTGCACCAGCGCCGGGGTCGCGGGCGTCGCGCGCTTCGTCCTGCGGTGGCCGGGCCCGATCGGAGGCGCCGCGGCGGTCCAGGTTCCGGCATCGCTCGCGCGGCCCTCCCTGGTCGAGCGGGCCCGGCGTCTCCACCTGCACCATCACGTCTGGACACTCAACGACCGCGACTCGATCGTCCGCGCGGTGCGGGCCGGCGTCGACGGCATCATGACCGACGAACCGCTTCTGCTGAAGGACGTCCTGGAGGCTCTCGGCCGTTGGGTCGCCTGACCGCGCGTACCGGAAAAGACCGGCGCCGAAGCGCCGGCCTTTCACCGCGTGGGGTTGGTCAGCAGGTCGGCTCGCCGGACTGGGCCGGGACCGAGACCGCGTTCCAAGCCGCCTTCACCGTGTTGAACGCGGTGCAGTCGCCCGGGTAGAGGCTCTTCGCCGCCTGGAGCGTCCACACCCGGTACTTGAGGTACGAGGAGCTGGAGGTCTTCAGCAGCATCGCGTGGTACATGATGTTGATGGCCTTCTGGATGCCCACCCCGGTCACCGAGGAGCTGTTGCAGGTCGGGCTGGCCGGCTGGCCGTTGCCGCTGGTGCCCTGCGAGAGCAGGTAGAACCAGTGGTTGCCCGGGCCCGCCGCGGCGTGCACCTCCTGGTTCGGGGTGCTCGACGAGTAGCAGTTGCTGTCGCCGGCCAGGGACGGGTTGTACATGTAGCGGATCGGACCGCTGCCGACCAGGTTGACCTCTTCGCCGACCGTGAAGTCGGGCTTGTCGTTCGGGTTGTTGGCGTACCACTCGGTCGCCGCGCCGAACGTGTCGGCGACGAACTCCTGGGTGCCCTTGCCGGAGATGCCGCCCGGCGTGTGGTCGTCGATGCCGTGGCCCAGCTCGTGGCCGACCACGTCGGAAGCGCTGATCCACTGGCCGGCCGTGTTGTGGCCGATCTGGACCTGGGTGCCGTCGTAGTACGCGTTCTCGTCGTTCAGGCCGACCCGCAGCGGCCACGCGCCGCCCGAACCGTCCTGGCCGTTACGGCCGAGCCACCCCGACAGCATCTTCTCCTGGGTCTGCGCCACGTAGAGGGCGTCCACGCAGCCGGTCTCCCGGTTGGTGCCGTTGCCGTTGCCCCACACGTTGTCCGGGCCGGTGAAGACCGCGTTACCGGAGGCGTTCTGGCAGCTCAGGTTCTTGTAGGTCGGGTCCTTCAGCGAGAACGTCGACCCGGACTGGGTGGTGTTCAGCGAGACCGAGCCGTTGATCCAGCCGGTGCCGGAGCCGGTCACGTCGGTGACGTGGTTGTACGCCTGGAGCACCTTGCCGTTCGCGGCGTCGACGTCGACCGTGGTGCGGGCGACGCCCTCGGCGCCGGTGCCCCGGATCGTCGACTCCCAGGCCAGGCGGGGCGAGACGCCGTCGGCGGTGAAGACCACCAGCTGGCTGCCATCCACGCTGGAGACCGTCTTGAGCTGGCCCTTCGCCACGTTCAGAGCGCCGTCTGCGGTCAGCGCCGGGGTGGTCGACAGCTCGGGGATCGTGGCCGACTGGGCGACCGAGGTGAACTGCGTCTGCCCGGCCGAGTTGCTGACCACCACGAAGTCACCGCCCTTGACCGGCAGGCCCTTGTAGGTGCGGTCGTACTGCACGTACTGGAGGCCGCCGGACGAGATCACCTGGCGCTGCACGAAGCCGTCGTGCGAGCTGGCGTGCAGGTAGGCGGGCCGGGACGCGACCAGCGACGCGGCCGATCCGGCCGCGAGGGCGGCCGCGGACGGCGTCACGGGTGCCGCGAGCGGCTGGGCGGCGTTCGCCGGTCCGGCGGTCATCGCCGCGGCGACCGCGGCGGCGGTCCCGATGGCGACGACGAGGGGGGATCGGAGGTTCACGCGGACTCCTTCCCCGCCCGAGGGGGTTGCGGGCGGGCTCGGTCCCGGGTCGGCGGGTCGGCCGGACCGGGCTGAATCGATCGTGCTGAATCGATTGATGACGCTATATTCCGCCGCGCTTCGCCGAAATAGGGGAAACCCTTGCAGGTTGGTCGATCATGCTCCTATTGGGGGCGTTCGGGCTGCTCGCCGGCGGCCAGCGCGAAGGCCTCCAGAGCCTCGGTGACGGCCGGTGACCAGTAGCCGGAGGTGGCGGCGACGATCGCCGCCAGCTCGTCGTGCCGCTTGCGCAGGGCCTGTTCGACCAGTTCCCGGCCCTCGGGGGTGAGCCGGATGCGCACCTCGCGGCGGTCGCTGGTCGACCGGGTGCGGCGGGCCAGTCCCTTGCGGACCAGACGCTCGCACATCCGGGTGCCGGTCGACGGGGCCACCGCCAGCTCGGCCGAGATGTCGGCCGGGCGCTGCGGCCCGCGGGAGGCGAGCACGACCAGCGCCCGGAACTGGGGCAGGGTCACCTCGGCGGGCAGGGCGGCCAGGGATCGGGCGGTGATGCCGACGAGGGCCCGGCTCGCGGTCATCAACGCTTCGACCGTACGGGTCGGGTCCTCGTCGGCAGGCATTCCGGCATTATCGCCGCCGGGGCCCGGTCAGCTCGACGGCGCCGCGCTCAGTTCGACAACGCCGCGCTCAGTTCGACAACACCGGGCTCAGTTCGACAACACCGCGCTCAGTTCGACAAATACCGCGCTCAGCTTGCCGGCACCGCTCGGGCCAGCGACACGGCGAACAGGCCGTCCTTGTCGGTCCACCACCGGTCGAGCGCGAACCCGGCTTCGGCCAGCTCCCGTTCGAAGCCTTCCCGGCGGAACTTGGCCGACACCTCGGTGCGTACCTCCTCGCCGGCCGCGAAGTCGACGACCAGGTCGAGCGCCCGCACGTGCACCCGCATCGGCCAGCGGGCGCGCAGGCGCATCTCCACCCACTCCTGGTCGGCGTCCCAGAGGGCCACGTGGGCGAACCCGTCGAGGTCGAAGTCGGCGCCGAGGCTGCGGTTGAGCACCCGCAGCACGTTGCGGTTGAAGTCGGCGGTCACCCCGTCCGCGTCGTCGTAGGCCGGTACGACCACCCGCGGGCTCTTCACCAGGTCGGTGCCGACCAGCAGGTGCTCACCCGCTTCGAGCACGGAACGGACGTCGGCCAGGAAGGCCGCCCGCTCCGCCGGTACGAGGTTGCCGATGGTCCCGCCGAGGAAGGCGATCGTGCGGGAACCGCCGTCCGGCAGGTGCTTGAGGTGCCGGGTGAGGTCGCCGACGATGTTGTGCACCCGCAGACCCGGGTAGTCGGCGGTGATGCGGGTCGCGGCCGCGGTCAGCGCGGTCGGGGAGACGTCCATCGGTACGAACGCCTCCAGGGTGCGCTGCGCGGTCAGCGCGTCGAGCAGCAGCCGGGTCTTGGTCGAGTAGCCGGAGCCCAGCTCGATCAGCGTGCGGGCCCTGGTGTGCCGGGCGATGTCGCCGGCCCGGTCGGTCAGGATCTGCCGCTCGGTCCGGCTCGGGTAGTACTCGTCCAGCTCGGTGATCTGCTCGAAGAGCTCGCTGCCCCGGGCGTCGTAGAACCACTTCGGGGGCAGCCACTTGCGGTCGGCGGTGAGGCCGGTCAGCACGTCCGACCGCAGGGTGCGATCGAGGTCGTCGTCGTCCAGGTGGACTTCGAGCGCGGGCGCGTTCATGCGTCTCCCAAGGAAGTCAATCGGATGCCGGAGCGGTCGGCGACCAGCAGGCTGCGGTCGTCCACGGACTGCCAGGCCGGGTCGTCGTCGAGGGGTTCGGAGGCCACCAGAACGGAGTCGCCGTGACGCACGGACAGGGCGTGCCCGGCCGTGGTCGCGACGATCGTGGTGCCGTCGGTGAGCAGCAGGTTGAGCCGGGAACCGGGCGCTGCGCGCTCGACCTCGGCCACCGTCGTCCGGATGGCGGCCGGCGGCCCTTCGTGCAACCGGGCACGAACCAGCGCCCAGAGCAGCGCCGCGTCGGTCGGAGCCTCGAGGGTGAGCAGGTCGGTGACCGGCAGCGTGCCGGCGAGCTTCGCCACCGAATCGGGCCAGCCCCGGACGACCCCGTTGTGGCTGAACAGCCACGGGCCGTCCGCGAACGGGGCCGCCGCGAACTCGGTGACCGGCATGCCGGCCGTGGCACTGCGTACGGCGGCAAGCACCGAGCCCGCGGCGATGGTCCCGGCCAGGCCCGGCAGGGTGTTGTCGCTCCAGAGCGGGGTGGCGCGGCGGTAGCGGACCGGGCCGGCCGGTGTGTGCCAGCCGACCCCGAAGCCGTCCGCGTTGATCGTGCCGCCGCCCCGCATGTCGCGGGGAGCCCAGGACTGGTGGCTCAAGCCGTGCGGTGGGTCGTACAGCAGCGCCGACAACGGGATCGGCGGCCCCAGATAGGCCAGGTGGCGGCACATCAGGCGTCCCGGGCGAGCCGGAAGCCGCTGAAGATCTGCCGCCGGATCGGGTAGTCCCAGTTGCGGAACGTGCCCCGGCAGGCCGACCGGTCGGCGCCGAACGAGCCGCCCCGCAGCACCTTGTATTCGCGGCCGAAGAAGACCTCGGAGTACTCGCGGTAGGGGAACGGGACGAAGCCCGGGTAGCCGTGGAAGTCGGTCGACGTCCACTCCCACACGTCGCCGATCAGCTGGTGCACCCCGGTCGGTGACGCGCCGGCCGGGTAGGCTCCGGCCGCCGCCGGTCGCAGGTGCCGCTGCCCCAGATTGGCGAGATCATCGGTCGGGTCGTCGTCGCCCCACGGATAGCGCCGCGAGCGCGCCGTCGCGGGGTCGAACCGGGCCGCCTTCTCCCACTCCGCCTCGGTGGGCAGGCGCTTTCCGGCCCACGCCGCGTAGGCCTCGGCCTCGTAGTAGCAGACGTGGACGACCGGCTCGTCATCAGTGATGCGGGCGGTCCGTCCGAAAGCGGTGGCCGCCCACGACGAACCGTCCCGCTGCCAGTGCTGCGGTGCGGTCAGGCCGGCCGACACTCGATGCTGCCAGCCCTCGGGGCTCCACCAGCGCGGATCCTCATAGCCGCCCTCGTCGATGAAGGCCGCGTACTGACCGTTGGTCACCGCGGCCCGATCGATGTAGAAGGACGGCACGTCGACGACATGGGCCGGGCGTTCATTGTCGAGGGCCCACGGCTCGGTGCTGGTGCCCATCGTGAACGGGCCGCCGGAGATGAAGGCCTCCCCGGTCACCGGCGATGGCGGCACCGGGGGAGCGGGTGCGGCAAGCACCGGCGCGCCGGCCCGAAGCTGGTGCGTGGCCAGCATGGTCTCGTCGTGCTGCTGCTCGTGCTGCACGATCATGCCGAACGCGAACCCGTTCTCGACCAGCTTCGATCCGGCGTCCGGACGGGCCTCCAATTGGGCATGGTCCAGCACGTCGAACACCTTGTCGCGCACGGTCGCCACGTAGCGCCGGGCCTCGTCGGGGCCGAGCAGCGGCAGCTCCGGCCGGTCGCGGCGGGCGTGCTTGAACGCGTCGTACAGCTCGTCGATGTCGCGGCGCACCGGCTCGCGGCCGCCGACGTCGCGCACCAGCCAGAGCTCCTCCTGGTTGCCGACGTGGGCGAGATCCCACACCAGCGGCGACATCAGCGGGGAATGCTGGCGGATCAGGTCACCGTCGTCGACGGCCTCGGTCAGGAGTGCGGTGCGTTCGCGCGCGCGGCTCAGCTCGCCGGCGACATGGTCGCGCAGACGGTCGGACTCGTAGGTCATCTCTGCTCCTCGGCGTCACGGAGACGCTTCTCGACGGTCTCGATGACATGACTCAGGACCCCCGGTGGCAGGCCGGTCGCCGCGAGCCGGCCTGCGGCCAGCTCGACCAGGCGGGCAGCGCTGCGGCGCAGCGCGGGGTCGCGCAGCCCGAAGCGGTACGCCGGCACCCAGCACCCGGCGACCGGGGCCGCGATCTCCAGCGCCGCCTCGGTCGTGGCGTGATCGCCGAACAGGGCGGCGAGCATCGCGAACGGCACGACCCAGTCGGCGCCGGGCTGCGCGTCGAGGTATCGCACCTCGAGATAGCCGCGCGGGCGTACCGGGGGGAACAGCGTGCTCAGGTGGTAGTCGAGGTCGCCGACGGTGAGCGGCACCGGCAGCGCCCCGCCGGCCCAGTCGCGCAACGTCGAACCGGGCGGTGGATCCCAGTCACCGCCGGGCCGCCGCACACAGACCAGCGGCGCCGCCAACGCGTAGCGCACCCAACCGGCGGCCGGATCGTCGGGCGGTCCGGCCGGCGGATGCGTCAGCCTCGGATCCATCCGCCACCAGGCCGACATCCGGGCCGAGGCGAGGCCGGTGTCGCGCCCGGCGTGCCGGGCCGAGTTGGCGAAGAGCGCGACCAGGGGCGGCCCGAGCGCGAGCACCGTGGCCCACCGGACCGGTAGCTGCGCCGGGGTTCCGGCATCGAGGCACACCTGGAAGCCGGCCGTGCTGCACATCATGGTGCGGCCGTGCGGGCCGTGGCGGTCGAAGACGTGCTCCATGGCGGTGTATCGCGGGGTGTCCAGGAGCCGCCGGGGTGGCCGGTGCGGATCGATGCCGTGCTCGCCGAGCGAGAGGCCGCCGGCGTCGAGGAGCTTGGTCAGGTGCTCGAGATCGGCCGTGACCGCCGAGAAGAGGCCGGCCGCGGAATCGGCCGGTGCGGAGGAGATCTCGATCTGTCCGCCTGGCTCCGCGGTCAGCCGGCCACCGGCCGGCAGGGGAAGCGGGTCCTCGCCGGGGCCGCCGCGCCCGGCCGCTGAGTGGGCGGGGCTGCCTGGCCCGGCCGTTGGATAGGCGGGGGCGCCTGGCCCGGCCGCTGAGTGGGCGGGGCCGCCTGGCCCGGCCGCTGAGTGGGCGGGGCCGCCCGGCGCGGCCGCTGCATGCGCGGGGCCGGTGGCGGTGGCGGCCGGAGGGCCGCCGAGGGTGGCCGGTGTATGCCGGCCGAGTGCCTGTCGGACGAGGCCGACATCGAGCGGGGTATCGGGTGCCCCGGTGTGGTGCAGGGTCCATTCGAGCTCGGCGCCGAGCCGGGCCGGTGGACCGGTCTTGAAGCAGATGGCGCGGATGCGCTCCTCCACTTCCTCCTGTTTGCGCAGGACACGGGCGGTGCCCGCGTCATGGTCGAGCGTGGTCATGCCATCTCCATTGCGGACGGTGACGCGTGGGGGTGTCCCACGGCGCGTCGGAATGGTGGTGTCGGGCTTCCCGCGGATTCTTACCCCGGTCCGGGTCATGAGTGAGGCGGGTCACCGGCGGGCCGGCCCTCCCTTCGTCGGGAACAGCAGAGGTCGACTACGGCCCGAACCTACGTTCGGGGTGCGACAGATCCGCGTCCGGCAGGCGAACTTCGGCTGTCGCGCCCCGGCCGCTCACTGCGGAAACGTAAAGAAGGTGACCTGCGTCACCGCACGAGCGAGCGGATCGTGTCCATCGCCCGCAGTCGATCGGCGCCGGTGCCCAGCATGGCGTCCGGAACGATCAGCTCGTCCAGCCCGATCGCCTCGTACTGCTCGATCGAGGCGGCGAGATCGGCCCGCGAGCCGCCGATGACCGGCCGGTCGATGTCGGGGCGGGAGCCGCCGACCACCGTGAGGGCCTGCGCCGTCCGATCGATTTCGGACGGGTCGCGGCCGATGCGGGCGCAGTGCTCGTCGAGCACCTTCATCTTGTGGGCGATCAGGTCGGGGGTGCCCCAGGCGTTCCAGAGGTCGGCATATTGCGCGACCACACCGAGCATCCGCTTCTCGCCTTTCGCCCCGATCAGGATCGGCAGCGGCTCCTGCACCGGCTTGGGCTCGTTGACCGCCTCGGCGAGCTGGTAATAGGTGCCGTCGAAGCTGGTCACCGGGTCGCGCAACAGTCCGCGCAGCACCTGCAGCGCCTCGACGAACCGGTCGAGCAGCTGTTTGGTCGGGGGCAGGTCGATGCCGTACTGCTCGTGCTCGTTGACCTGCCAGCCGGCGCCGACGCCGAGCACGAAGCGGCCGCCGGTGATCCGGTCGAGGGTCGCGGCGAGGTTGGCGACCACGGCCGGGTGCCGATAGGTGTTGCCGAGCACCAGCGTGCCGATCCGGACCCGGGGTACCGCCGCGCCGAGCGCCGCCACCAGCGCGGTCGCCTCGAGCACCGGGTGCCGGACGTCGACGCCCGGACCGGCGTTGGGCATGAAGTGATCGGCGATGTAGACCGCGTCCCAGCCGGTCTCCTCGGCGTGCGTGGCCGCCTCGAGAATCGCTTCGTAGGGCTGCCCGGCGCCGGGCCAGATCGAGAGTCGCATGACAGCAACCATGCCACGTGACGAGGGCCGGTATGGTGCAGCGCGTGACGCGTCCACTCCGGCCGAGCGATCCGCAGCGCCTCGGTGACTATGAGCTGGTCGGGCGGCTGGGCGAGGGCGGCATGGGCACCGTCTTCCTCGGCCGCGCGCCCGACGGCCGCCTGGTCGCGGTCAAGGTCATCCGGCCCGAGCACGCGTGGGACACCGAGTTCCGCGGGCGCTTCCGCAGCGAGGTCAACCGGGCCCGCGAGGTGCCCGGCTTCTGCACGGCCGCGGTGCTCGACGCCGACCCCGACCACGAGCCGCCCTACCTGGTCGTCGAGTACGTCGACGGCCCCAGCCTCTCCGAGGTGATCAAGGAGCAGGGCCCGCTGACCGGCGGCACGCTGCAGAGCGTCGCGGTCGGTGTCGCCACCGCGCTGGCCGCCATCCACGGCGCCGGGGTGATCCACCGCGACCTCAAGCCACAGAACGTGCTCTTCTCGCTCGGCACGCCCAAAGTCATCGACTTCGGCATCGCGCGGGCGCTCGAGGCGACCAGCCGGCACACCCGCACCGACCAGATGGTGGGAACTGTCGCCTATATGGCGCCCGAGCGGTTCGACACCGAGTCCGACCGCGCCGCCGGGCCGCCGGCCGACGTCTTCGCCTGGGGTGCGGTGGTGGCCTACGCGGGCACCGGGCGCACACCGTTCCAGGCCGATTCGCCGGCGGCCACCGCGGCGCGCATCCTCACCCAGCCCCCCGAGGTCGCGGGTCTCCCGTCGCCGCTGCGCGAGCTGGTCGAGCGGACGCTGGCCAAGGACCCGGCCGACCGGCCGACCGCGCACGAGCTGCTCGACCTCCTGCTCGCCACGGAATCTCCCGCGGTCCTGGAGCAGCGGCCCGAGCTTCGCCGGGCCGCCGAGGCGGTCGCGCATTCCGGGCGGTTGCGCCCCCTTCCCGTACGCACGGACGCCGCGGCCCGGCCCCGCCGGGCCGGCCGTCTCCTGGGCGTCGCCGCAACCGCGCTCGTGGCCCTGACCGTCGGCGGGCTGTACGCCGGGCATGTTCTGGCCGCGTCGACATCGTCCCGGACGGCGCCGCAGCCGAGTTTCGTGACCCCGTCCGGCCCGCCGTCCTCCGGTTCGGTGCCGAGCACGGTCACGGCCCGCGCCGCCACCCCGCGCGTACAGGGGCCGTCGCTGATCGACCCCCTCGACCGGCCCGCCCAGTGGAAAGCCGACAAGCCCGCCGACAACGCCGACGGCTGGTGCTCGTTCGACGGCCGGCGCATGCTCGCGACGACCCACGGCTCGAGCGCCTACAACTGCCGGGGCCCGGCCGACACCTTCGCCGGCGACCAGTCGATCGCGGTCGACGCCACCGTCGTCACCCCCGGGGCCTGCGCGGCGATCTGGCTGCGGATGGTCCAGGGAAACGGCTACCAGGTCTCGCTCTGTCCGAAGGAGATCAGGATCGGGCTGGACGAGGACAACGATATCAGCGGCGAGAAGAAGGTGCCGTCGACCGCCTTCCAGCCCGGGCAGACCCATCGGGCCGGCGTGTCGGTGCAGGGCGGGACGGCCACCGTGACGGTCGACGGCGCGGCTGTGGTCAGCCTGCCGCTCAGCGACCCGCAGCTCGCCTCCGGCCAGGTGCAGCTAGGCACGATCAACGATGTGCTCAGCGGCGACTCGACGGCCGCGTTCGCGAACGTCGCCCTGAGGTCGCCGACCGTCGGCACGCCGGTTACGTTCAAGGACCTCTCCGGCAAGGGCGCCGTCTCCTCGATGGTCAAGCTTTACGCGTACGACTCGGCGGCGCATGCGGTGGTGGCCGAGCCGATCCTGTTCATGTCCGGTCCTGACTACTGCACGATGTTCCACATCAAGCAGAGCAGCGGGCAGTGCGAGGCCGAGTGGACGACCGTCGACAGCCACCTCAAGATCACCCTGCCGATGGCCGACCGGCCCGACCTCTACACGTTCGACGACCCGGACGGCCAGGGCGAATGCACCGGCGACATGACCAGCGGCGGGACCTGCCGCACCAAGTCGTCGGCGTTCGCCGCCTGGCTGAAGGAGAACGCGCCCGGCCTGGTCGTCGTCCGCACCGCCGACGGCCGGGTCACCCGGATGGCCGAGATGTACACGCCATGACGATCCTCGAACCGGCCGCCCAGGAGTTCGCCGCCGCCACCGCCGGGCCGCCCTACCCCTACGACGTGCCGGTCGCCGACGGCCGCCGCCACATCGAGTCGCTGCAGTCGGGCGTCCAGGTGCCGTCGGTCTCGGTCGAGGACCTGGTCATCGCGTCCGGTGTCAAGATCCGCATCTACCGGCCGGCCGGAGCGCGGGGGCTGCTGCCGGTGGTGGTCTACACGCACGGCGGCGGCTGGGTGGTCGGGGGCACGCGCACCCACGACCGGCTGGTGCGGGAGCTGACCGCGCGGTCCGGGGCGGCCTTCGTCTTCGTCAGCTACTCCCGGTCACCCGAGGCGGTCTACCCGGCCGCGATCGAGGAGGTCTACAACACCCTCAACTGGGTCGCCACCGACGGGTTCGGCCGCGGCCTCGACTTCGCCCGGATGGCCGTGGCCGGCGACTCGGCGGGCGGCAACCTCACCGCGGCGGTGGCCCTGCTCGCCGGGCAGCGGGGCGGCCCGCGGCTGGCCGCCCAGTTGCTCTACTACCCGGTCACCGACGCGGCCTTCGACACCCCGTCGTACCGCGAATTCGCCACCGGCTACTGGCTTCGCCGCGACGCCATGCAATGGTTCTGGGATCAGTACGCGCCGGACGCGTCCCGGCGTACGGAAATAACCGCGTCGCCCCTCCGGGCGACCGCCGCCGATCTCGCCGGACTCCCGCCGGCCCTGGTCGTCACCGCCGAAGCGGACGTCCTGCGGGACGAGGGCGAGGCCTACGCGGCGTCGCTACGCGCGGCCGGCGTCGACGTGACCGCGGTGCGATACCTCGGGATCACGCACGACTTCGTGATGCTGAACGCGCTGAAGGACACCGCGGCCGCCCGGGCGGCCACCGCGCAGGGCGCGGCCTTCCTGGCGTCTCACCTGTAGGTCTCGGCGATCGCGGCCGCGTAGGCCGCGAACTGGTCGGCCAGCCTGGTGTTGACGAACTGCAGCTGATTCTCGGCGTTCCGCTGAGCGTTGGCGCTGAAGTTGTAGCTACCGGTCGCCAGGTGCCCGTCCGCCACCAGGATCTTGCTGTGCATGAAGTCGTGCACGCTGGTCGGCGTGTACGGCTTGGACGGCTTACCGACCAGATGATCCGTGAGCAGCTTCCAGTGGGCGAGCACGTCGGTGTCATGCCACTGCTTGGCGATCGGACCCATCTGACCCCCGTCGTACGCCCCCGACACGTCGACGCCCCGATCGATGGCGTCGGCGAGGGCGGCGAGCAGCGGATGCGACGTGATCACCATCGAGGCGAGCACGATCCGGCGGCGCGCGGCCGTGACCTGCCGCACCAGGTAGCTGTCGATGCCCGTACCGTCGGCGGGCGCGAAATCCCACCCCAGCCGGACCCCGTCCGCCGTCGTCGTGCCGGCATCGCCGGCCCCCGTGCCGGTGATCCGCCCGGCCGCCCACAACTGATCAAAATCGGCCCGGTAGCCGACCGCGAGCGGCCGCGACGGAATGGTCAGCAGGTTGTTCTCCTGCCGGCTCCAGGCGTCGTCGGTCCAGTTCGCCGACCCGGTCCACACCGCGGCCAGCCGGTGCCCGACGTCGCGCACGATGTACTTCGAGTGCATCAGCTGACCCGACGGGGCGGTGATCGCCTTGGTCTGCACCGCGGTCCCGTCGAAATGTTCCCGGACCCACTGGGCCGTCCCGACCGGCGCGGGGTCGGCGCCCAGCGCGGCGAACGTTTCCAGGGTGGCGCCGGCCGGCTTCCCGGCGTCGTAGGCGAGGCGCACCTGAACGCCCCGGGTGGCGGCCGCTGTCAACGCGGCGACGACCGGGCCGGCGAGCGCGGGGGAGAGGCGGAAGTCGTAGATGGCGAGGTCGAGCGAGTACTTCGCCCGGTCGATGAAGCCGGCGAACCGGGCGGCCACGGTGCCGGCCTGGTCCTGATCGCCGCCGTGTTCGATGTCACGCAGCAGGAGAACGTCAAGCATGCCTTCAGAGCAGCACGCCCCTGGTTGAAGCGCAGTCCACTGGGTGACAGGCTGTTGACCATGAAGGTCCTGCTGCCCGACTCGATCCCGCTCGACCTCGACCTGCCCGGCGCGGTGACCTACGCGGTCGACCAGCCCATCCCGGCCGACCATCTGGACGCCGAGGTTCTGGTCGCCTGGGGCAACCCGGCCTGGCAGCTGCGCGACGCCGCGTCCCGCCTGACCGAACTGCGCTGGGTGCAGACCCTGGCCGCAGGCCCGGACGCGGTGCTGGCCGCCGGTTTCGGGCCCCACGTCGTGATCACCTCGGGCGCCGGGCTGCACGACAAGACGGTCGCCGAGCACACGCTGGCACTGGTGCTGGCCGCGGCGCGCCGGCTCAACCTCCTGGTCCGCGCCCAGATCGGCCACCGCTGGGCGGCCGAGCTGGGCGGCTTGCAGCCGGTCCGGGAAACCGCCAACTTCCGTACGCTCCGGGACGCCCACGTGGTCGTCTGGGGTTTCGGCGGCATCGCGGCAACCCTGGCGCCGTTGCTGGCCGCCCTGGGCGCGCGGGTGACCGGGGTGGCGCAGTCCGCAGGCACCCGCCACGGCTTCCCGGTTGTGACGGCGTCTTCGCTGCCCGCACTGCTCCCCACCGCCGACGTCCTGATCAACATCCTCCCGGCGACGGCATCCACGGCCCGCATCGTCGACGCGTCGATCCTGGGCCTGCTGCCCGCCCACGCGTGGCTGGTCAACGTGGGCCGGGGCAACACGGTCGACGAGTCCGCCCTGCTCACCGCCGTCCGCGGCGGCCACCTGGCCGGGGCGGCCCTCGACGTCTTCGAAACCGAGCCGCTGCCCGCATCGTCCCCCCTGTGGGACGAGCCGAACGTGCTGATCACACCCCACGCGGCGGGCGGCCGGCCGCTGGGCGCAGCCGACCGCATACGTTCCAACTACGAGGCCTTGGTGGCCGGAAAGCCGCTTTCGCACGTGGTCTCGTAGTTCGATTCCCGGCACCTCCACGAGTCGATGGCGGCCCGTGTTCGCGGAAAGCGCGAACCGGGTCGCCTCGTCATTTCACTCCGGGGGCCGAGCCCCCGGACGCCCCGCGGCGCGGTGGTTGCGCCCTTGAACCCGCAGCGGCGCCGCCCGGATGGGTGGTGCCGCTGTCGTTTCTCGACTTGGTGGGCCGAGGCAACGCCAAGTCCGACTGCTCATCTGCGGCAAGCAGTTCATGACCATGAGTCCAGGCAACCCTTGGCGTTGATCGGGGCGGCCGGATGGCAAAGGTTAGGCCGTCAGAATTTCCAGGTCGTACTTCGCGATCTCCGGGTCGCGGGTTACCAGTGTCAACTGTTCTGCTTTCGCCTGGGCTATCAGCATCCGGTCGAACGGGTCGCGGTGGAGCAGGGGAAGTCGGGCCGCTGCGATGCCGTGTTCGGCGGTGATATCCAAACGGCGGAAGCCGCTGTCACGGACACGCTCAGGGAGATCGTCAGGCTTGAGCTTGCCCATCGACTGTTTGATCGCTACTTCCCAGATCGTCGCGGCACTGACGTAGACGTCCGGCTCGTGGTCCAGCCGGTTCTTGATTTCGCCGGCGAGTGTGGGGTCGTCCGAAAGCCACCACAGCACGATGTGCGTATCCAGGAGCAGGCTCATCAAGCGAGCCCGAAGTCTCGGGTGATGGCCTCGTTCACGTCGGGAGAGTCCCAGTCGTCGGCCATGGTGAGCTGGCCGGCGAGGCTGCCTCGGCCTTTCCTCTCTACGCGGCGATGCAGTGGGATCACCTTGGCGACCGGTGTGCCGGCACGGCTGATGATGATCTCTTCGCCGTGCTCGACACGGTCGATGATCCGCGAAAGGTTCGTCTTCGCGTCATGGATGTTGAACTGCGCAGCTGCATCCGACATCGCGGCCTCCCTTAGCTAAGAGGTTAGTCCAGTGCCACACGGACCGGCTAGCCTCTCCGAGATGAAGGTTCACTCTCCGTCGATTACTTGACCGTCAGGGATCAGCGATGCTTCGCGGAGTCTCGTCAGGTGGTCGGCTGAGTTCAAGTAGGCCGACAGCAGCTCCACGAGAGGGTTCTTACCCGAACCTGAAGCGGCGCCGCCCGGATGGGTGGTGCCGCTGTCGTTTCTCGACTTGGTGGGCCGAGGCAACGCCAAGTCCGACTGCTCATCTGCGGCAAGCAGTTCATGACCATGAGTCCAGGCAACCCTTGGCGTTGATCGGGGCGGCCGGATGGCAAAGGTTAGGCCGTCAGAATTTCCAGGTCGTACTTCGCGATCTCCGGGTCGCGGGTTACCAGTGTCAACTGTTCTGCTTTCGCCTGGGCTATCAGCATCCGGTCGAACGGGTCGCGGTGGAGCAGGGGAAGTCGGGCCTTCGCGTGGCGAACAGGGTTGTATCCCAGGTGCCCAGCCCGCACAGCTTTGTGAATTCGTTCCTGAACCCCATGGCGGACTCTGCCATGTTCAAGTAAGCAACCGTCACCTGCGCTGCAAGATCATGCCGGTGCCTTCGCGGAAGGCGCGGACCGGGGCCTTCCGGTTGCCTGCCGAGGAGGCCGACCTCCGGAGACCCCACGGTGCGGTAGCTGCGCTCGCGTTGTCTCGCGTTATTGCGGGCTGCCTTTTCCTCAGCAAGCGGCGAGCGTTACTGGCGTCGCGAGGAGGTGCGGTGGCTCGGTCACGGCCCTGCACTGGGCGGGAGGTGGTAGACCACCAGCGTCTGCTCGGTTCGTTCGGCGACGTGGAACGCGGCGTGGGACACGGTGATCACGCCCAGCCGGGGATGCCGTAAGCGTTTGCGGCCCGCGTGGCTGAACTGGATGTCGTACTGGGGCCACCACTCGCGTACCTCCGGGCTGGCCTCCGACAGCTCGGCCACCAGCCGGATCACGCGCGGGTGACCGGAATGCCGTCCCGCGATCGCCCTCAGCCGGGCCAGGATGGTGCGCGCCTCCGGTTCCCAGTCGACCAGGATCTCGCGGGCGGCCGGTTCGGTGAACATCCAGCGGACGACGTTGCCGCCCGGTGCCATGCCGCGGAACAGTTCGGTCGCGGCGTCGTTGGCTGCGAGAACGTCGTAGCAGAGGCCGGTGACGTACGCCGGGTTGTCGCCGAGCAATGCCGGAACGCTCGCGACCTCGGGCGCTGCCTCTTCCGCAGCGACCGGCTCGGGCGTCACTTCGCCGCCGGCCAGGCGACGCAGGTGCTCGTGCTCGGCGCCGGTCAGGCGCAACGCCCGGGCCAGTGCGTCGAGCACCTGGCCCGAGGGGCACACGTCGCGGCCCTGTTCCAGGTAGGTGAGCCAGGTGGCACTGATGCCGGCCAGCAGGGCCAGCTCTTCCCGGCGCAGTCCGGGCGTGCGACGGCGGCCGGTGAACGGCAGGCCCAGGTCGGACGGGCTCAGTCGCTCCCGGCGGCTGCGCAGGAAGGTGCCCAGCTCAACGCTCACCCTGGAACCTCCAGTACTAGAATAAGGCGACTCTGGATACCACTTTAAGGTCCGACGAAGCTTGGTTCATGCGTGCTTGGACTGTTGCTTCAGAAGACAATGACGTATGCCTTCGCGACGTTCCCTCGCCGACTTTGAAGGGCGGCGGTGTGCTCGTGGAGGTGCTCGCCGCGCATCTGCCGGCGTACACGAAAATGGTGGTGAAGGGTAACCGCGGCGGCCTTCCCGTGCCGCTTACGCTCGGTCCCGCCTGCATCGCGCGGGTGATCGACGTAGCGCCCGACGTGTTCCACGTGGCCCCTGGTGACGTCGTGGTGGACACCGCGCTGCTCGACGCGGGTGGCGGTGACGAGATCCTGGTCGGGTGGGTCGGTCTGGGCGGCTCCGGCGCCGGCAGCGAGCGTACGGCTCGTATTCGCACCGTGTGGCACGACGGCGTCTTCGCGGAGCGAGCGCTCTGCGCCAAGGAGACGCTCGTCAAGCTGCCCGGGGCGGAGAATTACCCGGACCTCGCTCGCCTGTCGTTTCTGCCGTGGCTCTGCATCGCCGCCGCGGGCCTGCACGCGGCGGGCCCGCCGGCCGGCCGCGACGTCGCGGTGATCGGTGGGACCGGCCAGCTGGGCGGGGCGGCGGTGTTGACGGCGCTCGCCGAGGGCGCCGCGACGGTGACGGCGGTCGGCCGCAACACCGACGCTCTCAACCGGCTGGGCGAGCTCGGCCCCCGTGTCCGCACCCACCGGCTGACCGGCGACCGCGCGACCGACGCGGCGGGTATCGGCCCGGTCGATGTGGCCCTCGACGCCCTCGGCGCCACGCCGACGGCGGACGCGACCATGGCGGCCTACGACAGCCTGCGGGGGCGCGGCACTCTGGTACTCATCGGCGGCGTACGCCAGGACCTCGCCATCCCGTACGGCGATCTGATGCGCCGCAGGCTCACCCTGCGCGGTTCCTGGATGAGCGACGACCAGACGGTGACCACGGTGTGGAACCTGATCCGCTCCGGACTGCTGGACCTTTCCGCGCTCGAGCCGCTGACGGTCGGCCTGGGCGACCCGGCGGCCGCCCTCGAACTGGCGGAGCGTACGACGGGCCTCGGCTTCGTGACCCTCGTTCCCTGACGAAGTGGTTCTTGAGGCAATGCGATTGAACTGCCCGGCGCGCGGGGCCGTACTCACGCACGCGGGCCGGACAAAGCATGGCGACCGGCTGCAGCACCATGATCACCGATGCGGAGGCATACAGCTTGGGCTCCACTGCGGGGACGGAGCAAAAATCGCCTGGCCTCGCCGCCCGGGACCTACCTGACCAGTCGGGGGAAGAGGACAGGGCGGCACCGCGGCGGGTTGCCGGCCTCGACGGGCTGCGTGGTCTCGCTGCGGTATACGTGCTCATGTTCCATTGCTGGCTGTTGACCTTTGCTGGCTTCCCGGCCAACCGTGGTCCCGCGTGGACCGGGGTGTTCATGTACGGACGCCTGGCCGTCGTGCTCTTCCTCGCCCTGTCCGGTTTCTCGCTGGCCCTCTCACCAGCGGCGAAGGGCTGGCGGCTGGGCAGCGTCGCCGCGTTCGCGCGCCGGCGGGCATGGCGGATCCTGCCGCCGTACTGGGCGGCGTTGCTGTTCAGCATCTGGGTCGGCTACAACGTTGTCGCCGCGTCGCACCATGGTCCGCCGACGGCTCGGGCCACCGTCATCTACGCGTCGATGCTGCAGGACGTCTTCTGGGCGCCGACTCCCAACGGCGCGTTCTGGTCGATCGCCGTGGAAGCCGAACTGTACGTCGTGTTCCCCCTGCTGATTCTGCTGCGACGGCGGATCGGCGCGTTCGGCGTGCTGGCGTTCGCGTTCGTCCCGCTGGTTGTCCATGGCCTGCTCGCGCCGGACGCCAATCCGGTGGAGGGATCCAATCACCTGGTGGTGTCCCTCGCGCCCGTGTTCGTCGCCGGCGTGGTCGCGGCCGGTGTGGTCACTGCTTCGGAACGGATCCGCCGGATCCCCTGGCACTGGCCGGCGGTGGCAACTGCCGCTCCGGTGGCAGCGGTCATCGTCGTACGGGGGTCGGTCTGGACGGTGCACCACTACTTCTGGATCGATCTGGCCGTCATTCCGGCGATGGTCTTCCTGATCATGTCGGTGGCGACGGGAACGGCGGTTTCGCTGCGCCGGCTGCTCGACACCAGGCCCATGCGATCCCTGGGCTCCTTTTCCTACAGCCTTTACCTCGTGCACCTCCCGATCGTCATGATCATCAGCCGGAAATTGGTGAGGCCGTATGCCGGGCGTGGAGTGGATGCATTTTTGCTGACGCTGGGCCTTGGTCTCGTGCTTTCGATTACGTTCGCGTGGGGCTTCGCAAAATTGTTCGAGCTTCCCTTTCAACGCTATCGGTCATGGCGAGAGGTCGGCATGGCGACAACCTCGCTCCTATCGGCCACGCGCCGACGGAACCAGGTACCGTCATGAGCAGCGGAACGCGAGAGGAAGATGGTTAATCGGCCCCGGCCGTGGAAGAAGCCAGGCCCCGCCGTACCGCTGGCAATCCTGATATCTGCCGCCGCTGTCATCCGGTTTGCTCTCGTTGCACTGGAGTGGCCGGGCAGCAACAGCGACGAGGGCACCATGGGCCTGATGGCGATGCACATCGCCGAGGGCCGCGACTTTCCGAATTTCATGTACGGCCAGACGTACATGGGTTCCGTCGAGTCCTATCTTGCCGCCGCGGTGTTCCGGGTGTTCGGCCCGTCGCTTGTCGCGTTGCGGGTTCCCATGGTCCTTTTGTTCCTGGTCTTCCTCCTGGTGATGTACGTCCTGGCGCGCCGGCTGTACGGCACCGGGGTGGCATTGGTTTCCATCGGCTTGCTGGCGCTGGGTTCGCGGGAGCTCTACGGCTACGAACTGGTGACCGAGGGCGCGATTCCGGAGACGCTGCTGGCCGGCGCCATTTTGCTGCTGCTCGGCCATCGACTGCTGGAAACGGCCGGTCGCGGCGGAGACTCCGCACGGCGATGGCTGCTGGCCGGCTGGGGTCTGACGGTCAGCCTCGGGTTGTGGAGCACGATGCTGGTCGCGCCGTTCGTGGTTACCTCGGGTGCCTTGGTGTGGCTCGGTTGTCGGCGAAATACCGGCCGGGTGGCCTGGGGCGGGTGGTCGATGGCGGCCGGGTTGATCGTCGGCGCGGTGCCGTGGCTGGCTCACGACCTGACCCATGCGTACGCCGAGAGTTCGGTGGCCACGCTTATCGATCTGTATGTCCACGGCGGCACCGGACTCGGCAGCGGCCGGTCCGCCGGACTGGCAAGTCAGGTGACCAACACGGTGACCACCAGCCTGGCCTATATCACCGGCGGATCGGCGATAGTGCACCCGCAGTCGCCTCCGGCGTGGCCGCTCGGCTTTGACGGAAGGTGGCAGCCGCCGACCGATAACGCGGCCGCCACGGTGTGGGGCATCGCCATTATCGTGCTCTGGGCGGCCGGGATCACCAGCGCGCTGCGGGCGTTGCGTCGCCGCGGGGCGGCGTCCGCGACCAACGAGAGTGCTGACCGGCGACCGCGGCTGTACGGCCGGCTCGCGATGCTGATCAGTGCCGCCCTCACCACGGCCGCCTTTGCCGCGAGCCCCGCGCCGGGCGTCGCACCGGCGAACAACGTCCGTTACCTCGTCGGCATTCTTGTCGCCACGCCGGCGCTGATCGCGCCGCTGCGGGCGCTGTTCTCAAACGCCCCACGGCTCGCCCGCGCCGTGCGGGCAGGCAGCCTCGGAGTGGTTGTCCTCTCCCTCACCATGGGCACGGTCCAGGCGTTTCGAGATGCGACCCACGGCCAGAACGAGGCCACCAATCGACAATTGATCCACGCGCTGCAGCGCCACGGGATCAGCCGCATCTATGCCGGCTACCTGGACTGCGGCCGATTGACCTTCATCAGCCGGGAGCAGATCGTCTGCGCCGTCCTGTTCCAGGGACCGGGAGACAGCCTTCGCCCCGGGTTCGACCGTTACCTACCTTATCGAGCCACCGTGGAGGCCGACCCCACTGCGGCTTATGTGTTCCGTTCAGGCGATCCGCGGAACGGAACCCTCGCCCGCTCGACCTGTCGATGGCAGAACCACTGGCGCACGCTCGGTTACGAGATCTGGCAGCCGGCCGAGCCGTGCGGAGCGGCCACCTGATCAACCCACTGGACCGCGGGCCGCTACAGATCTTCGAGATACCGGCTGACGGCGCTCAGGTCGGTCGGGTCGGCGATCAGGCCGAGGTAGCCGTCGGGGCGGACGAGGGTCAGGGTCTGTGCGTTCTCCACGCCGTGGGCCTGCACCAAGGCTGAGGTCCCGGACTCGGCGGCGGGTGGGCCCAGCAGGGTGAAGTGCGGGCCGCGGAAGAGGTCGAAGAGCCGGCGGCCGCCGATCCGGCCGTCGGCGGCGCGGTCGCCGGCCCGGGGCGTGCCGGGGTGGTCGACGGTCTGGCGGGAGAGGCGGCTCCAGGGATATTTCAAGGTGAGCTGGCTCAGGTCGTGGGTGGTGCCGGCGTCCAGGCCGCCGCCCCGGTGCCGGATCGATTCCAGGATCTCGGTCAGGACCTCCGAGGTGATGTTCAGCAGCGAGGCCGCGATCGGGAGACGCTCCTGTTCGTACGTGTCCAGCAGGCCCTCGCCGGCCTGCCCCTTGATGACCAGGCCCAGCTTCCAACCGAGGTTGTACGCGTCCTGGATGCCGGTGTTCATCCCCAGCCCGCCGGCGATCGGGTGGACGTGGGCGGCGTCGCCGGCCAGGAAGACGCGGCCGGCGCGAAGGCGGTCGACCATGCGGACCTGGACGCGGTAGGTCGAGCGCCAGGTCGGTTCGTGCAGGCGTACGCCGGGGACGCCGGCGATGCGGTCGAAGGTCTGCTGGAAGCCTTCGCCCCCGGCCGCCTGCACCTGGAACGACCGGGTGCCGGGCAGCGGGCACAGCATGATGCCGCCGGTGGGGGTCAGCCACTGGTGCCAGGCGTCGCGGGAAAGGCCGTCCACCTCGACGTCGCCGACGTCCATCTGCTGGACGTCGGGGGTTTCGCCGCGGAGCGTCAGGCCGAGCAGCTTGCGTACGGTGCTGCGGCCGCCGTCGCAGGCGGCCAGGTACCGGGCTCTGATCGTCGTGTCGCCGACGGCGGCGGTGACGCCGTCGGTGTCCTGGGTGAGGCCGGTCAACTCGCTTGCCGGTTCGACGGTGACGCCGAGGCCGGCCAGGCGCTCGCGGAGGATCTGCTCGACCCGCCACTGCGGGATCAGGAGGCCGACCGGGTACGGGATGTCGTCGGTGGGTTCGCGGCCCGCCTCCGGGTCGACCTCGCTGATGATCTCCGCGCCCCGGTATCGGCGGTGCGGCAGGTGGGTGACGCCGCTCGCCAGGGTCTTGTCGATGACGCCCAGGTCGTCGAGGACCTCGAGGGTGCGGGGGCTGAGACCTTTGCCGCGGGAACCGGTGGGGAACTCCGCCGACCTGTCGACGATGCGGACTTCGACGCCGCGGCGGGCCAGGTCGCAGGCAAGGGTGAGGCCGGTCGGGCCGGCGCCTGCTACGAGTAGGTCTGTCACACCGGCAGTAAACCGATACTCAGTTAAAAAGGCAACCCGGTAATGTTTGTTACTGTGTCGGAGTGAGCGAACCGGCCGGGCTCAGGGCCCGCAAGAAGGCGCGCACCCACGATGCGATCGCCGATGCGGCCATCTCGCTGTTTCTGGCGCGCGGGTTCGACCAGGTGTCGATCAACGACGTCGCGGCGGCGGCCGAGGTGTCGAAGCCGACCCTTTTCCGGTACTTCGCGACCAAGGAAGACCTGGTCCTTCACCGGTTCGCCGACCATCAGGGCGAGGCAGCGCGGGTGGTCCTCGGCCGTCCGGAACCCCTCGAGCCGCTCGCGGCACTGCACGAGCATTTCCGGGCCGGGCTGGATGCGTTCGACCCGGTGACCGGGCTGAACGACCACCCCGCGGTGGTGGCCTTCCATCGGCTGGTCTTCACGACCCCGTCGCTCGCCGGGCGGCTCACGCAGTATGTGCAGGCCGACGAGGAGGCGCTGGCGGTGGCGCTGGGCGGCGGCATCGCGGCCCGGCTGCGGGCGGCGCAGGTGCTGGTGACGCAGCGGGTGCTGGCCCGGGCCAACTGGCAGAAGATCGCGGACGGCCGTACGGCGGCGGCGGTGCGCCCGGAGGCGTTCGCCGACGCCGATCTGGCCTTCGCCCAGCTGCGGTAGGGGCTGCGAGGTGGGCGCCGGATCGGAGTAAACGGGCGGTCGGCGCCGGGTGCCGGTGATCTACTGGCGGGATGCACCGACGCCGGGTGCTGGCCGGTGCGGCCGCGTTGCTGCTGCCCGCGGGATGCTCCGCATCCCGGCCCGAGGTCGCGGTGGTGCCATCGCTTCCGCCTTCGACGTACGCCTGGTTCACCGGCGGGAGTGGGCTCGGCGGCGTCTACGTCCTCACCTGGATCGAAGGTCTGTCACCGGCCGAGGTCGTCACCCGGGCCGCCGGCCGGCGGCTCGGGCAACGGCGACGGCCCGCGGCGGGCTGGAGCACGCTGCCGGGCACCAGGAAGAACGAGACCGTCCTGGCCGTCACCCGCGCACACGGCTGGGCGCTCATGGTCGAGGAGTCGGTCACCGCGGTCGGCGCGGCCGACGACACGATCGGCAAGCTGTCCAAGGGGACGCGGCTGGTGGCGTACGCGCACAACGACCGGGCCGCCGACCGGTTCGTGCTCGCCTCGGACGGCACGATCCTGGTCGATTTCGATCCCGGCTACCCGCCCGACCGGGCCGGCGCCCAGCCGGACCTGCTGGCCGACGAGATGCGCGCGGTCGGCCTCAACCCGACCCTGGCCGAGCCCACCCGGGCGCAGCCCGAGCCGGCGACGCTCGCGCTGACCGAACGCGTGACCGGCGTCCCGCTGACCCGGGCCCTGCTGCGGGACTCCACCTATCTGGCCGCGGCGGTCGCGTCCACCGCCGGCACCGCGGGCACCGCCGGCACCGCGGGCACCGGGCAGCAGCGGAAGACCGGCGGCTATTGACGCTCGGCGAGCGTGGCGAGACTGTCGAGCGAAGCCCGGAGCTTGTCCGCGGTGGTCGCCCGGGCCCGCACGAGACGCTTCTCGTCGCGCAGCCGGGTCCAGTCGTAGGTGTGCGTCACGCGGGTGCTGCGGTCGCCGATCGGCTCGAGCACCCAGCGCCACAGATGGCCGGGCGGGGTCTGGCCCGGCTCGCTCGGACGCCAGGCGATGCGCCGGCCCTCGTCGAACTCGACGACGTGGTTCTCCCGCACCGAGCCGGTGGTCAGCTCCATGACGAAGACGTCGCCGGTGGCCCGCACCCGCTGCCCTTGCGCGCAGCGGGCCAGGTTGTCGTTGCCGTCCCACGCCGGCTGCCGCGCCGGGTCGGCGATGAGCTCGAAGATCTCTGCCGCGCTCGCGGCGATGTCGCGGCCGGCGGTCACCACCTGATCGGTCACGCCCGACAACCTATCGGGAGGCGGCCGTCTCGCGCACGCCCGGCCACGCCCGGTGGCGGCGGGTTCGCGGCTTCCTTCGCCGAGCGGCCGGAATGCGGTCGATGGTCAGGCGGCGGCCGAGCTGGCGCGGACCTCGAGCGTGGTCGGGAAGGTGCGGCGCCAGGAGAAGACCGCCTCGTGGTCGACCAGGGCGCGGGTGGCGGCCGCGGCCATCTGCTCGACCGGCTGGTGGACCGACGAGAGCGGCGGGATGGTCAGCGCGGTGATCAGGCTGCCGTCGAAGCCGACCACGGCCACGTCGTGCGGGATGCGGCGGCCCGCCTCGGCCAGGGCCTGCATGGCGCCGGTGGCCATCAGGTCGCAGCCGACGAAGACGGCGTCGATGTCCGGGTCCTGGACGAGGAGGCGGCGCACCTGCTCGTAGCCGGTCTCGCGGCGGAACGGGCCGACGTAGGAGCGGGCGGGCAGGCCGACCTCGTCCATCGCGGCGTGGTAGCCGGTGCGGCGGTCGACGGCGCACGGGCTGCGGTCGGGGCCGTGGACGGCGGCGATGTGGCGGCGGCCGGTCTCGTAGAGGTGGCGGACGGCGGCCCACGCGCCGTCGGCGTTCTCGGGCACGATCGACGGGACGCCGGGGGCGGAGCGGCCCATCGAGACCACGCGGGTGCAGCGGGCGTAGAACTCGCCGCCCAGCTCGGGTGTCACGTTGACCAGCAGGACGCCGAGGCTCACCGACTCGGCGACCCGGGCCAGAAGAGCGGGGGCGCCGGCCTCGTCGACCACGTGGAGGCCCACGTGGGCGTCGGTGCCGGCGATGCCTTCCAGCAGCCCGGTGGTGACGCGGCTGTAGAACGGGTTGGCGCCGAACCGGGAGGCGCTTTCCTCCACCACGACCAGGTCGATGGCGTCGCCGTGGCCGGAGGCGAGGGCGCGGGCGGTCGGGTCGGGGCGGTAGCCGAGGCGGCCGATGACGGCGCGCACGTGTTCGCGGGTGTGCGCGGCGACGCCGGGCGCGTTGTTGATGACGCGGGAGACGGCGGCCTTGGAGACTCCCGCCGCGGCGGCGACGTCGTTGACGGTAGGTCTCTTGTGGGACACGCCGCGCAGTCTAATCCTGACCCCCGACATTCCTGCCCGGTCAGCGGTCCACCGCGGCGGCGGCCTCGAGGGTCGCGCGGAAGGCACGGGCGACCGGCGACGCGGCGCCTGCCACGCGCTGGGCAGTGAAGATCGTGCGGTGCGGGGTGCCGGGGAGGGTCAGCAGGCGGCAGGACGTCGAGCGGCCGGCCCACACCAGGTCCGGGATCAGGGCGACCGCATTGCCCGACTCCACCAGCCGGATGTGCGCCTGGAGGTCGGCCGTCTCGTAGCGGACGTCCGGTTCGAAGCCGGCGCCGCGGCACAGCTGCTCGGCGAAGTGCCGGGAGGCGGCGCCGCGTGGCTCCATCACCCAGGGCATGTCGCGGGCCGTGGACAGCGAGTCGACCGGGTGCAGGGAGGCCGCCGCGGCGGGCAGGGCGAGGCGGATCTCGTCGGTGGTCAGCGGGCGGCGGTCGAGGCCGGGATGGTGTGGGGCGGCGTGGGCCGGGTACTGCTCGGCGATGACCATGTCGAAGTCGCGGGCCCAGGTCTCGCGCAGGGCCTCCTCGGGCTCCCGCTGCACCATCTCGACCCGGACGTCGGGGTAGTGCTCCGCCAGCGAACGCAACGTGGCCGGCATCAGGGCGAGCGCCGCCGACTGGAAGACCGCCACCCGGACCGTGCCGCTGACCCGGGTCGACGCGGCGTGCAGGCGGGCCTCGGCGCGTTCGAGGGTGTCGAGCACCTCGGCCACCGAGTCGACCAGGACCTCGGCCTGCGGCGTCAGCTGCAGGCGGCGGCCGGCCTTGCGGAGCAGCGGGGTTCCGGCTTCTTTCTCGAGCAGGCTGAGCTGCTGCGACACTGCGGACGGGGAGAAGTTGAGGGCCTCGGCGACGGCGGCCAGGGTGCCCCGGACGGCGAGTTCGCGCAGGAGCACGAGGCGGCGGATCTCGAGCATGGGAACGGCTCCCAAAGGGTAAGTAGAACTGAAGAATACCCGTCACGAATCATCGCTTTTCCTGATGCAAACGTGGATCGAGACTTGTCGCATGCATGACACCGACGACCGGCCGGTCACCCCCGCGCCGGAAACTGACGAACTCGCCCACGAGGCGATCGCGCTGGTGCGCCGCTGGCTCCGGGAGGCGGCCAAGATTCCGGTCGACGGTTCGGCGGCCCAGCTGGCCGGCCTGCTGCGCGACCCGAAGGGGCTGGAGTTCGCGGTCGGCTTCGTCGACGGGGTGATCAGGCCCGAGGACGTACGCGTCAGCGCGAAAGCCCTCCGGGAGCTGGCGCCCGCGGCACCCGGCTTCCTGCCCGTCCCGTTGCGGGCGGCCGTCCGCCTCGGCGGAGGCCTCGCGCCGGCCCTGCCCGGCGTCGTCGTGCCGATCGCCCGTCGCGTGCTGCGCCGGATGGTCGGCCACCTCGTCGTCGACGCGACCGACGCGAAGCTCGGAAAAGCGCTGAAGAAGCTGCACCGCAACGACGTCCGGCTCAACATCAACCTGCTGGGCGAGGCGGTTCTCGGGCGCGGCGAGGCCCGGCGGCGCCTGACCGAGACCGAGCGGCTCCTGGCCCGGGACGACGTCGACTACGTGTCGATCAAGGTGTCGGCGACCGTGCCGCCGCACAGCGCGTGGGCGTTCGAGGAGGCGGTCGACGACATCGTCGAGCAGCTCACGCCCCTGTTCACGCTGGCCGCGACCGCGAAGACACCGAAGTTCGTCAACCTCGACATGGAGGAATACAAGGACCTCGACCTCACGATCGCGGTCTTCACCCGCCTGCTCGACCGGCCCGAGTTCGAACAGTTCGAGGCCGGCATCGTGCTGCAGGCCTACCTTCCGGACGCGATGGCCGCGATGATGCGGCTTCAGGAATGGTCGGCCGCCCGGCGTGCCCGAGGGGGCGCGGGCGTGAAGGTACGCCTGGTCAAGGGGGCCAACCTCCCGATGGAGCAGGTCGAGTCCTCGCTGCACGGCTGGCCCCTCGCCACGTGGGGCAGCAAGCGCGAGACCGACACCAACTACAAGCGGGTCCTCGACTGGGCGCTGCACCCCGACCGCATCCGCAACGTGCGGCTCGGCGTGGCGGGTCACAACCTGTTCGACGTCGCGTACGCCTGGCTGCTGGCCGGACGCCGAGGCGTCCGCGACGGGGTCGAGTTCGAGATGCTCCTCGGCATGGCCGAGGGCCAGGCCGAGGTGGTACGCCGCGAGGTCGGCGGCCTGTTGCTCTACACACCGGTCGTACGCCCGGAGCAGTTCGACGTCGCGATCGCCTATCTGGTGCGGCGTCTCGAGGAGGGTGCGAGCACCGACAACTACATGTCGGCGGTGTTCGACCTGTCGGGGGACGAGGAGTTGTTCGCCCGCGAACAGGACCGTTTCCTGGCCGCCCTGGCCGGTCTCGACGACCAGGTCCCGGCACCGAACCGGGTCGCCGACCGCTACGCGGCCGTGGCACCGCCGCGACCGGGCCACTTCGACAACACTCCCGACACCGACCCGGCGGTCGCGACGAACCGCGCCCGGATCCGGTCGATCCTGCAGAGGGCCCGCGACTCGAAGATCGGCATCGACGCGATCGACGCCGCCCGCATCGCCGAGGAGGGCCTGCTCGACGAGGTGCTGGCCGGCGCCGCCGAGGCCGGCACCGCCTGGGGCGCCCTGAGCGGCGCGATCCGTGGCGACGTCCTGCACCGCATCGGCGACGCTCTGGAAGAACACCGCGACGAACTGATCGAGGTGATGGCGGCCGAGGCCGGCAAGACCGTCGACCAGGCCGACCCCGAGGTGTCCGAGGCGATCGACTTCGCGCACTACTACGGCGAACTGGCCCGCGAACTCGACCAGGTCGACGGCGCCACCCACGTCCCGGTCCGGCTCACGCTGGTCACGCCGCCGTGGAACTTCCCGGTCGCCATCCCGGCGGGCTCGATGCTGGCCGCCCTGGCCGCCGGCTCCGCGGTCGTGATCAAGCCGGCCGGCCCGGCCGAGCGCTGCGGCGCGGTGCTGGCATCGATCGTCCGGTCGGTGCTGGACGACCCGCGGGTGCTCACCCTGCTGCAGGTCCAGGAGCAGGGCCTCGGCAAGGAGCTGATCTCTCACGAGCTGGTCGAGCGAGTGGTTCTGACCGGCGCCTACGAGACGGCCGAGCTGTTCCGGTCGTTCCGCCCGGACCTGCCGCTGCTCGCCGAGACCAGCGGCAAGAACGCCATCGTCGTCACCCCGAGCGCCGACCTCGACCTCGCGGTCAAGGACGTGGTCGCGTCCGCGTTCGGCCACGCCGGCCAGAAGTGCTCGGCCGCCTCGCTGGTCGTGCTGGTCGGCTCGGTCGCCACCTCCAAGCGGTTCCGCACCCAGCTGCTGGACGCCGCCTCGTCGCTCACCGTCGGCCTGCCCAGCGACCCGCGCAGCCAGGTCGGCCCGGTCGTCGAACCAGCCGCCGGCAAACTCCTGGACGGGCTCACCAAGCTCGGGCCGGGCGAAAAGTGGCTGCTCAAGCCGTCGCAGTTGGACGAGGACGGCAAACTGTGGACGCCGGGCATCCGGGACGGCGTACGCCGGGGCTCCGACTACCACCGCATCGAATACTTCGGTCCGATCCTCGGCATCATGACCGCCGACACCCTCGACGAGGCGATCGACCTGGTCAACGACGTCGACTTCGGCCTCACCTCGGGCATCCACTCGCTCGACGAGGACGAGGTGCGCACCTGGATCGACCGGGTCCAGGCCGGCAACCTCTACGTCAACCGCGGCATCACCGGCGCGATCGTGCGGCGGCAGCCGTTCGGCGGGTGGAAGCGGTCGGCGGTCGGACCGGGCACCAAGGCGGGCGGACCCAACTATCTGGTCGGCCTCAGCGGCTGGCGGTCCGCGCCTTCCGGCGCCGACGGGTCCATCGGGACGGCTTCCGTGCGTACGCTCCTTCAAGCCGCCCGGGAAACGCTCAGCCCGACCGACCTCGCCTTTGTGACCCGCGCGGCGCGCAGCGACGCGGCGGCGTGGGAGCGCTCGTTCGGCACGGCGGCCGACGTGTCGGGGTTGAGCGCCGAGCGCAACGTGCTGCGCTACCTGCCGCACCCGGTGACCATCCGGCTGGCTGCGGACGGCTCGGTGGCCGCGCTGGTGCGGGTCGTGGCGGCCGGCCTGCTGTCCGGTGCGCCGTTGAAGGTCTCGGTGGCGTCGCCGGTGGCGCTGCCCATCGAGACGACCGTCGAGGACGACGCGACCTTCGCGGCGGGCCTCACCGCGGGGCGGGTGCGGCTCATCGGTGGCTCGGCCGCTGCGCTGGCGGCCGCCACCGACGGCCGGCCCGACCTGGCGGTCTGGGCCGGGCCGGTCACCGAGGCCGGGCGGATCGAGCTACTTGTTTTCGTACGCGAACAGGCCGTGAGCATCACCGCGCACCGTTTCGGCAACCCGGATCGTCTGGCCTACGACGTCCTCTGATCGGCGTCAGCAGCAGGAGTGCCCCGGCCGCGCCGATCGCGACTCTCGTCGTGGTCAGCGCGGCCAGGACTCCCCAGAGTGCCGTGCAGACGGCGACCACGGCCGAGTTGACGGCGTTCCACCTGACCAGCACGCGTCCGAGATGGTCGGCGGGGATGCGTTCGAGCCGTTCGGTGGCGAGCAGCGGGTTGTAGACGCCGAAGCAGGTGATCACGGCGAACTCGATCGCGATCACCAGTATCACCCCGGGTGTGCCGGGCATCGTGAAGGCCAGGCCGATCGGCCACAGAGCGCGGAGTACGCCGACCGTCCGCAGCGTCCTGCGCCGGTGCCGGACGCGCTGCGTCAGCCGGGCGCCGAGGAGGCCGCCGACGCAGGGCAGCCCGAATGCGAGGCCGTACTGCCAGGGCGGCCAGCCGAGGTCGCCCAGCAGGAGGACGGCGAGCAGCGGTTCCGTGGCCAGGACGAGGGCGTTGACGGTCACGGTGTTGAGGAACAGGGTGCGTAGGTCGCGATCCATCGTGTATCGGTCGGCTTCTCTCACGTCGGCCTTTCTGATGGCCCCTTCGGAGGCACCTCCTCGGATGGCCGCGATGCCGGCCGCCGAGAGGAGAAATCCGCACGCGTTCGCCGCGACCGTGACCACCGGGCCGAAGAGGCCGATCGCCGCCCCGCCGAGCGCCGGGCCGATCGCGATCGCGGTCCAGGCGGTCGACTCGAAGCGGGCGTTGGCCCTCAGCAGGTGGTCCGGCGCGACGAGGTCCTTGAGATAGGCGTCGCTCGCCGCCGTGAACGCGATGCTCGCGGCGGTGCTGACAGTCGATACAACGATCAGTTGTAGAAAGGTGAGCCAGCCGGCGGCGTAGCCGAGTGGCACGCTCACCAGGGCGGCGAAGCGCAGGACGTCCGCGGCGATCATCACGGTACGTTTCCGGCGAGCCTCGACCCACGGGCCGAGCGGCATGGCGAGAACCGCCCCGGCGGCCGTGCTCGCGGCGGCCAAGGCCGAGATCGCGGCCGGTCCGCTGTGGAACACCCGGATCGCGATCAGCGGAAAAGCCCCGAAACCCAGCCACGTGCCGGCCGTCGATATCGCGAACGCGGACCACAGCCGGCGGAACGATCTGCCCATGGCCGGGGATCAGATCAGCCGGCCGGCTCGGTGGTCCAACAACCGCACCCACAACCTAGGGTTGTGGGGTGGACATCGAGGGTGTGCGGACGTTCGTGGCGGTAGCGGAGGCCGGGCAGTTCCAGGTGGCCGCGGTCGACCTGCACGTCACCCAGCAGGCGGTGTCGAAGCGGGTGGCCGCGCTGGAGCGTTCGCTGGGCGTCCCGCTGTTCGCGCGGACCGCCCGGGGCGCTTCGTTGACACTCGACGGGCGGGCGTTTCTGCCGCATGCCCGGGGTGTGCTGCGGGCCGTCGACCGGGCGGCGTCGTCGGTCCGGCCGGGGGAGCGGGCGTTGCGGGTCGACGTCGTCCACCCGCGGATCGCGCCGGCGCAGCTCTTACGGCGTTTCCACCGGGCGCGTCCCTCGGTCGCGCTCGACGTCGTCACCCTTCCGGGAGCCGATGCCGGCCGGGCCGTGGAGGCGCTTGTGCGAGGCGAGATCGACGCGACCTTCAGGGCGGTTCTCGAGGCGCTGCCCCCGGGGGTGACAGCGGTTCGCGTGCTGGACGATCCGTTACAGGTGCTGGCCGGGCCGTCGCATCCGCTCGCCGGTCGGTCCTCGCTGCGGCCACCCGAACTGTCCGGACACCGCATCTGGATCCCCGGCATTCAGCCCGGGCACCGAGTGGGCGGCGTTCTATGCGTCGCTGGCGGCCACCTTCGGTCTCCGGATCGACGCGCTGGGACCGAACTTCGGGACCGAGGCGCTGATGGAGGAGATCGCGGGATCGCCCGCGGTGGCCACCCTGGTCGGCAGCGGCGATCACTACGTCTGGCCGGCCTCGTACGACCTGCGCCGGATTCCGCTGACCGAGCCGTCCCCGGCCTATCCGCACTCGTTGCTGTTCCGCACCGGCAATTCCCACCCGTCGCTGGCGCAGTTGTTGACCTGGACGACCGCAATTGACGGACTTCGATCGCCCGGCTAGGTTCACGAGAGCGCTCTCCGCTCGGCACCACGCGGCTGTGCGCGAGCCGGCTCTGCATGTCGACCGGCGTTTTGTCGCCACCTGACAACGTTGTCATCCGGCGGTTTTCCCCATCGATCGGTTCCCCCATCAGACCGATCCCCGAGGAGGCGGATCCATGAATTCCCTCTCCGCACCAGGCCGACGCCCGCTCGCCGCACTCCTCGGAGTCGGCCTCGGCGTGGCAGCGGCCGGCGCATTCGCCACCCCCACCCTGGCTGCCCCGGCCCTGGTCACCGCTCCCGCGACCCTGGTCAACCCGTTCATCGGGACGTCGAACCAGGCCGACGACTTCCCCGGCGCCGACGTGCCGTTCGGCATGGTGCAGTGGAGCCCCGACACCCCGTCGCGGCCGTCCGGCGGTGGCTACGAGTACGACGACACGTCGATCACCGGCTTCAGCCTCACCCACATCGCCGGGCCCGGCTGCGGCGCCGCCGGTGACGTTCCGGTGCTGCCCACCGTCGGCGCGGTCAACAACTCGGCCACGGACGCCTTCTCGCACGCCAACGAGTCGGCGTCGGCCGGCTCCTACAAGGTCGCGCTCAACAACCAGGTGACGACCGAACTGACCGCCACGACCCGCAGCGGCATGGCGCGCTTCACCTTCCCCTCGACCACCCAGGCCAACCTGATCTTCAAGCTGACCGGCAGCCAGAACGGCGCGAGCAACACGCAGTTCAACGTCGTCTCGAACACCGAGGTGAGCGGTCAGGTCACTTCCGGAAAGTTCTGCGGCGCGGGTAACACGTACACGGTGTACTTCGACATGGTCTTCGACCGCGCCTTCGCGAGCTCGGCCACCGCCGCGGCGACCGGCACCCTTCCCACGGCGCCGAGCGCGACGGCATCCAAGAACGCGGCCGAGACGCCCAACAAGCCGGTGTTGCACGGCAGCATGCCGAAGGCCGCCGCGCCCGCCGTCGCCGCCTCCAACGGGCACGTCACCTTCGACACCACAACCAACAAGGTGGTGCAGGCCAAGGTCGGCGTCTCCTACGTGTCCATCGCGAACGCGGCCGCCAACCGTACGGCCGAGAACGCCGCCTGGAACTTCGACAACACCCGCAACGCCGCCCAGAGCGCCTGGAACTCCGCGCTCGGCAAGATGCAGATCGCCGGCGGCACCACCGACCAGCAGACGATCTTCTACACCGCTCTTTACCACTCGCTGCTGCACCCCAACGTCATCAGCGACACGAACGGCCAGTACTACGGCTTCGACGGCAAGACGCACACCGTCGACTCCGGGCACAGCGCCGCCTACGCCAACTACTCCGGCTGGGACATCTACCGGACCCAGGCCCAGCTCGAAGGACTGGTGGCGCCGCAGGTCGCGTCCGACACCGCCCAGTCCATGATCGACGACTATGCGCAGACCGGGATCCTGCCCAAGTGGTCGGAGAACAACGGCGAGTCGTACGTGATGGTCGGCGACCCGGCCGACGGCATCATCGCCGACTACTACGCCTTCGGCGCCCGCGGCTTCGACACCGCGACCGCGCTGGCCGACATGGTCAAGCAGGCGAGCACCACCAACAACGACCGGCCCGGCCTGAACTACCTCAGCACGCCCGGCTTCGAGCCGCACAACGGCACCTACGGCTGCTGCAACTTCTACGGCCCGGTGGCCACCACGCTCGAGTACAACACCGCCGACTTCGCCGTCTCCGCCTTCGCGGGCGCCCTCGGCGACACCGCGAACCAGAAGAAGTACGCGGACCGCGCGCAGGACTGGCGCAACGTCCTCAACCCGGCCTCCGGCTTCGTGCAGCCCCGCAACGCCGACGGCACCTGGGTCAGCGACTTCGATCCGACCAGCGGCACCGACATGGTCGAGGCGGACTCGTGGATCTACACCGGCATGGTCCCGTTCAACGTGGCCGGCCTGGCCCGCGCCAAGGGCGGCAACACCGCGATGAACCACTACCTCGACACGGTGCTGCGCAGCTACACCGGTGCCAACGGCTACGCCTGGGTCGGTAACGAGCCCAGCATCGAACTGCCCTGGGAGTACGACTACACCGGGCAGCCGTACCGGACGCAGGGCACCGTACGGTCGATCCAGGACTCGATCTGGGCCAACAACCCGAAGGGCCTGGCCGACGGCAACGACGATCTCGGCGCGATGAGCGCCTGGTACGTCTGGTCCGCCCTCGGCATGTACCCGATGACGCCGGGCACATCCGACCTCGCCCTCGGCTCGCCGTTGTTCACCCAGGCCGTCGTCACCCTGCCGTCCGGCAAGACCCTGACGATCAGCGGCAACGGCGCCGCCGACAATGCCCCGTACGTGCAGTCGGCGTCCTTCAACGGCACGGCCTGGAACAACGCGTACGCGCCGGCCGCCGCCATCACCTCCGGCGGCACCCTCGACTTCACCCTGGGCACCGCGGCCAACACCTCGTGGGCGACCGCGGCCTCGGCCGCTCCGCCCTCCTACGGCGGCAGCCTCGCCGCGCCGGCCCAGCCGAGGGTCGGGGCGATCAAGTCAGGCGTGGGCGCGAACCTCTGCGTCGACGCCGCCCAGTCCGCCACGGCGAACGGTACGGCGGTGCAGATCTGGGGCT
Organism: Actinoplanes sp. NPDC051343; assembly: GCF_044455125.1. Taxonomy (NCBI): domain Bacteria; kingdom Bacillati; phylum Actinomycetota; class Actinomycetes; order Micromonosporales; family Micromonosporaceae; genus Actinoplanes; species Actinoplanes sp. NPDC051343. Next base: position 609,185 of record NZ_JBITEL010000002.1, on the reverse strand, counting down.
GCGACAGCACCTACGCCCAGGACTGGACGGTCGCGGGCGACAGCACGCTGCGCGACCTCGGCAAGTGCCTGGACATCTCCAACAGCGGTACCGCCGACGGCACCAAGGTGCAGTTGTGGGGCTGCAACGGCACCGGCGCCCAGAAGTGGACCGCCGGCGCGAACGGCTCCCTGGTGAACCCCCAGTCCGGCAAGTGCCTGGACGACCCGAACTCCGCCACCACCAACGGCGCCCGGCTGCAGATCTACACCTGTAACGGCAGCGCCGCCCAGAACTGGACCCTGCCGGCATGACCCGCGGGCCGGCGTGCTCACGGGCACGCCGGCCCGCTCAGGCGACTTCGATGCGCATCACACAGTTCTTCGTGCCCTTGGGGCGTACATAGGTGAAGCCGGCCTCTTCGAACACGCTTCGGGTGCTGTTGTAGAGGACCGACACCTTCTTGCCGTCGTTGTCGTGCGGGTAGCCCTCAACGATTCCGCCGCCCGCCTGGGCGATCAGATGAAGCGCGCCGCGCAGGGCGATCGCGGTCAGCCCCCGCCGCCGGTGCTTCTTGTCGACGAAGATGCACGTGATGCGGTAGTCCGGCCGGACGTCGCACTCCTCCTCGTACTGCTTGCGGTGGTAGATGTTCGGCAGTTCGGCCGGGCTGCCGAACTGGCACCAGGCGACGGCCTTGTCCTGATCGAAGACCAGCGCCGCGTGGGCCCCGCCCGAGGTGACCAGCCGCTGTTTGAGGTGGCGGTTGCCCTCCGCGGTGCGGGTCTTGTCGGCGTTGAGGGTGTGGAACCAGGTGCACCAGCAGCCGCCGAAGACGCCGTTGTGCCGCTGCATCATGCGGGCGTACGCGTCCCAGGTGTCGGCGCCCAGCGCCTTCACCGTGTAATCACCCATGGCCGCACCCTAGGCGCCGGGGCGGCATCGACGCGAACGGCGGGGCGCGACCGTAGGGTGAGCGCGCCCCTGGCAAAATCCGTAGAGTGACGGCGAAGTTTCTCTTGGTGAGGATGGGGCGGATGAAGCGGTGGCATGTGGGCGTCCTGGCGGCGCTGGCGGCGCTCGCGCTCGGCTGTGAGGGGGCTGCCACCGGCAGCCAGGGGAGTGGTCACGGCAGCCCTGAGCCCAAGCCCGGCCTGCCCGCCTCGATGGCCGCGCTCGGCGACTCGATCACGGTCGGGTTCGCCAGCTGCGGGACGGTGCTGGCCTGCGGGCGGAACTCGTGGGCGACCGGCACCAGCGCCGACGTCGACAGTCACTACCTGCGGATCAAGAGCGACAACGACCGGATCGCCGGGCACGAGCACAACTATGCGGTGCCCGGTGCCCGGGCCGACGACCTGGCGCGGCAGGCGAAGCTGGCCGTCAAGGCGAAGGTCGACTACGTGACGGTCCTGATCGGGGCGAACGACGCCTGCGCGGGCACGGTCGACCGGATGACGTCGGCCGCCACCTTCCGGAGCGAGATCGACGCCGGCCTCAAAACGCTCAAGAAGGGCCTGCCCAAGGCGCATGTGCTGGTCGTGAGCCTGCCCGACCTCTACCGCCTCTGGGAATTGGGCCACGACGACGCCCACGCCCGGCGCGCCTGGAAGCTGGGCATCTGCCCGAGCCTGCTCGCCGACCCGGCCTCGACCGACCAGGCCGACCAGGACCGGCGGGACAAGGTCAGGCAACGCATCGACGACTACGACGACGAACTGCACGACGCCTGCAAGGCCTACGGCGACCGCTGCCGCTGGGATCACGGCGCGGTGCACGGCGTCCGGTTCTCGTTGTCGCTGATCAACCACCTCGACTACTTCCACCCGGACGCCGACGGGCAGAAGCGCCTGGCCGAGGTGACCTACCCGGGCTGGTGAGCCGCCAGCCGGCCGGCCGCAACGACCGACACCACCACCGTGATCAAGGCGCCGAGCACGATCGCGGCCGGTTCGCCGGCGCGCAGGGTCGAGGCGCCCAGCGTGGCGGCGGCGACGGGCACGCCCAGCTGCGCCGACGCCAGAGGCCGAGATAGGACGGCCGCACCAGGAAGTGCACGACGACCGCGCCCACGCCGAGCAGCACCCAGCCACACCAGGCTGCGGCCGCGCCGATCACGGCCAGGGCGCCGAACCCGGCGGTCACGCGGCCATCGCCCGGCCGATCGCCCGCATCCCGCCCATCACCTCGGCGGTGCGGTCACCCTCGGCGGGATTCCAGTTCGCGAGTACGGCGTACGGCTCCAGCCCGACGTGGCCGACGTCGGCCCGCACCCCGTCGTCGGTGCCGGTCTTGTTGCGCAGGTCGCCGCCGGCGTGGGCGAGCGGGTCGAGGTCGAAACCGGCGGCGACCATCGACAGGTCGACCCCGGTGGCCAGCCACGAGTCGACCCGGGCCGAGACCGCGGGGGAGACGACCGTGCCGCGGGCGAGCCCGCCCATCAGGCCGGCCAGCTCGGCCGCGGTGCCCCACGACAACGTCGGTGGGTGGTCGGGGGCCCGCTCACCGCGTACGAAATCAAGCAGTGCCGTCTCCCGCAGCTTGAGCTCCGCGGCGAGGTCCGTCAGCGGGCGAAGCCCGATGCGGCCGAGCAGAACATTTGTCGCGAAATTGTCACTGACCGCCGCGACCAGCACCGCAAGATCGGCTATCGGCAGCTCAGGGATGGTCAGGTGCTGCCACAGCCCCGAGTCGGCGACCGCGAGTGCCGGGTCCTTGGCCAGCCGCTCGGCCGGGTCGAGACGGCCGTCCCCGATCCGGCGCGCGACCTCGATCAACAGCAGGAGTTTGCCGGCGCTGGCCGTGCGCAGCCGGCGTTCCGGCTGGTGAGCGGCCCGGTCGCCGATCTGCACCGACCAGTCGACGGCCGGCGTCGCACCGGCCACCTCGCCGACGATCTCCTGGATGTTCATCCGTACATCATGGTCGACTCGGCGGGCCGTCCCGCCCCGGACGGTGTGGCGGCTCATATTGCATAGTGCAACCATGTCAGGTATCGCAGTGAGGCGAAGGGAGACGACTATGGGTGCCCACGAGACCCCCACCCGGCCCAACGGTGCCGCTCGGACCAGGACGACCCACGATCCCGCGGGCCCGCTGATCTGGCAGCGCACCGACACGGTCGGCACCGAACTGGTCTTCCCCGACGCCGACGGGCGCACCGCGGCGGGCACGGCGGTGATCGGTGGCACCGGGCCGCACAGCGTGCACTGGACGGTCGGCCTGGACGACGCCTCGGGCGTACGCGCACTGACCGTGACCTGCGAATCCTCGCAGTCCCGGCGCACCCTGTCGATGACCCGGGAAGAGGACGGGACGCTCGTCTTCCGCAGCGGCGACTCGGAGGAGCCGATCCGCATCGAGGGAATCGACGTCGTCCGCATCACCGACTCGCCGATGTTCCTGACCTGGGCGCTGCGCCGGCTGGCCGTGACCCCGTCGGCGGGCGTGGTGACCGCGATGACCGCGCGGGTGCTGCTGCCGTCGCTCACCGTGGCGACCGGCGCTACGACCTATCAGCTCGTCAGCGACCAGCGACTGCGCATCGGCGGTGACGAGGCGGGTGCGTCCTTCGACATCGACGCGTCCGGGATCGTGGCCTATCGGCCGGGCCGGTTGCGGCTGGCCTGAGCTTTCCAGGCCGCTTTCCAGGCCGCTTTCCAGGCCGCTTTCCAGGCCGCTTTCTAGGCCGCGAGGGAGAGTGCTACCCGGCGCAGGAACGCGGCATTCGACGGGGTGGTGCGCAACTGGTCGAGCAGCTGCTGAAGGGACTGCCGGGCGTCGCCGCCGGTGAGCGCCCGGCGCACCTGCCCGACCACGGCGAGCTCGTCCCGCGCCATCAGGATCTCGTCGTGCCGGGTGCCCGTGCTCGCCACGTCGATGGCGGGGAAGGTGCGCGCCTCGGCGAGCTGCCGGTCCAGCTTCAGCTCGGCGTTCCCAGTGCTCTTGAACTCCTCGAAGATCAGCCCGTCCATCGCCGAGCCGTTCTCGACCAGCGCCGTCGCGATGATCGTCAGCGAGCCGCCGCCCTCGAGGTTGCGGGCGGCGCCGAGCAGCCGCTTCGGCGGATAAAGAGCTGTCGAATCGAGGCCGCCGCTCAGCGTCCGGCCACGGCCGGGGGCCAGCAGGTTGTACGCGCGTCCCAGCCGCGTGATCGAGTCGAGCAGAACGACGACGTCCCGCCCCTGCTCGACCAGCCGCTTGGCCCGCTCGACGGCCAGCTCGGCCAGGGCCGCATGCTCGGCCGGCGGCCGGTCGAACGTAGCCGCCACCACCTCGCCCTTGACCGACCGCTGGAAGTCGGTGACCTCCTCCGGCCGCTCGTCGACCAGGACGGCCATCAGGTGCACCTCGGGGTGGTTGACCGTGACCGCGTTGGCGATCTCGTGCAGAATCGTGGTCTTGCCGGCCTTCGGCGGGGCGACGATCAGCGCCCGCTGCCCCTTCCCGATCGGCATGACCAGGTCGATGACGCGGGTGGTGAGATCCTTGGAGTCGTTCTCGAGCCGAAGCCGCTCGTTAGGGAACAGCGCGGTCATCTCGTAGAAGTCGGGCCGCTTGCCGCCGGGCGCACGCCCGTTGACGGTCTCGACCTGCAGCTGGGCCGGCTTACGCGGCGCGGCGACCCGGGCGAAGCCGGTGACCCGGTCACCGCGGCGCAGGCCCAGCTGACGGACCTGGCCCATCGAAACAGCGATATCGTCGCGGCCCGGCAGATAGCCGTCGGCCCGAAGCCAGGCCCGGTCGTCGACGACGTCGAGCAAGGCGTCGAAGGCGACGTCGGCCATGGTGGTTACAGCAGACATGGGGGAGCGCTCCTAGAGCTGAAAGGCGGGCGCGGATAGACGCCGGCCTGGGTGAAGTGAAACTTTGCTGGGCCGGGTCGGAGACCTCACGGCCGATCAGGAACCCCGGGGGCGAAAGACAATCGCCAGCATCCGGGTCCGGATGGCCGAAGAGTAGCACACGGTTTACGCTCGCTGCCCGGCCGCCGGCCAACGCGAGTCTGACGGCGCACCCAGCGCCGGCGCCACTCAGGGGGCCTGTCGGCTACTTTCTGTGGGACCTTCATCGCGATGACGAATCGCGAGTCGTGCACTCGGCCCAGAACAGTGCGCCCGGTTGCCTCGCACGCGGGGTTCGACGCCTTTCGCTCAGGCAGAGAGTGTATCAAACAATTGAGCCGGATCGATTCCAATCCCGGTTTGCTCGACACCACTTCTGAAGTATTTGGCAACGACGTCTACAGCATCATCAGCGAGCCGTTCGTCGAATTATCCATTGCCTGAGGTGGTTCCACCGAATGGTGTGGCTATCCGTTGTGCCGGACTTAGTTGAACGCCAAGACTTCACCTCGATCAATTGGTTCGCCGAGCGCGCTGCGGTAATATCTACGGAATTACACCGCCACCGTATGGTCGTAACGCTGTTCTTGCAGATCGTTGAGTCACCGGACTCGATGGGGAGTGCTATGCACACGCATTTGCTGGTCGGGGGCTTGCTGCGGCGAGCCGGGGAAGTTTTGCTCGTTCGGCAGCCCGGCCCGGACGGGCCGGGCACGGCGTGGGCTTTGCCAGGCGGACGCGTAGAACCCGGGGAACTGTCACCTGAGGCGCTGTTACGCGAGGTGTGGGAAGAGACAGGTTCCCGCGTCGTCGGTGAACCGCACCTCATCTGCGTCGCTCAGCTGGCCAATCCCACCACGATCAGACGGGACGCCGGCGAGCTGCCAGGCCCCGGCGAGAGCGCTGTGGTCCTGATGTACGAGGCGACCTCCGGCGGCGGCTCGCCACACGTCACCTCCGACCCGGATGACGAGATCGCCGAGATCGCCTGGGTCGACTTGGAGGATGCCGCCTTGCTGCTGGCCGGCCATCCGTTCCCGTTCAACCGTGAGATCTACAAACGCTGCATCGCCGCGGCCCGAGGCGGGATCCGCACGGTCGCTCACTGCTACTTCCGCCGTCAGCCCGACGGCCATGACGAACCGTTGGTATTCAGCTAACCGGACATGGGCGCGTGCGCATCGTCGGCAGCCGTCGCGCCGGTGTGGGGCCGCCCTGGGGCGGCGAAGGTAGCCGGCAGGGCCGCCGGATATAGATACCCGGCATGGTGGTTGCCGACCGCGGCGGCATCCTGATTCGCTTGATATGCCGCCGATAGTGCGCGGTCGGCAGCGTGGCATCGCTATGCGGCGGTGAGGCGCCGCGACTCTGCCGGTAGATGCTGTCGCACTTGTTCTGCTCGGAAGTCCTGGCGGGCCGGCACGAAGGGCCGTATTAGCCGGCGGGGTAGAAGAGGAACAGGGTGCAACCGCTGGTGGTGGCGGGCACGTGCCAGGAACCGGCCGGGGCGTGCAGGAACGTCCCGGCGGGATGGTCACGTGCCCCGTCGTGGAAGGTGCCCGTGATCACGAAGACCTCTTCGGGACCCGGCTCGTGGATGTCGCGGCGTGGCCAGGAGCTGCCTGGGTCCATTTCCAATACGTCTGCGTGCGCGCCATTGGGGCCGGTCCACAGCGGGCGGTGCCGGACCCCGGGGAAGAGTTCCCGGATGGGTGCTTGGTCGACGCGGGCGAAGGCGTAGCCCTCCTGCGCGAGGATCTCGGGATGCATACCTCTCAGGGTGCGGTCGGTGATCACGGCGGCCCAGGGCCGGTGCGGACAGGATGGGGTATTTTTCTGCCATGCATCGTGTTGTGGCTCTGGTTCGGCCGGTGCAGTCGACGTTCGAGCTCGGCTGTGCCGTCGAAGTCTTCGGCACGAAACGGGCCGGGGTGCCCCAGCACTATGAGTTCGAGGTGTGCACGGAGACGCCGGGTCTGGTGCCGACGTCGGCCGGGTACGCGATGTCGGTGTCACGCGACCTGTCAACGCTGGACCGCGCAAGTACCGTGATCATCCCGGGTTGGGCACCCGTCGAGGCGCCGTTGTCGGACGGGGTGCACCGTGCTTTGCTGCGGGCGCACGCGCGTGGGGCGCGGCTGGTGACGATTTGTTCCGGAGTGTTCGCCCTCGCCCGCACGGGCCTGCTGGACGGCCGGTCGGCCACCACCCATCCGGGACGCGCCGAGCAGCTACGACGAGAGTTTCCGCGGGTCCGCGTGGAGCAGGACCGGCTCTATGTGGATCACGGTGACGTCGCCACCAGCGCCGGTGCGGGCGCGGGCATCGATCTGTGCCTGCACCTGGTCCGCCACGACCATGGAGCCGCTCATGCCGCGCTCCTTGCCCGGCACATGGCGATGCCGCCGCACCGCGAGGCGCCCCCTCCGTCCGCGGGGGACGCGCTCGACGGGCTCCTCGAGTGGGCCGGCACGCGCCTGGGGACGTCGTTGTCCGTGCGCGCCATGGCCGCGCACGTCGGTGTCTCGCCGCGCACGCTGGCCCGGCGCTTCGCCCACCACTTGGGCACGAGTCCGGGTGGGTGGCTGCTGTCGCGCCGGGTGGCCGAGGCACGCGCCCTGCTCGAGCACACGGACCTGCCCGTCGAGGCGATCGCGGCGCGCGTCGGCCTCAGCTCGGCGGTCAACCTGCGCCGCCGGTTCCGCGCCCAGCTCGGCATGACCCCGAGCGCCTACCGACGCGCATCACGCGTCTCCTGACGACAACGGCAAACCCTGATCGGTACGCTCGGTAGCCCTGAAACGCCGTGGTGTCGTGGTCATCGCAGGCGCTGTGGTAATCGCGCTGCTCGGTGCCGGGGGTCCGGTTCTGCCCGCTGCCATACGCGGTAATGGAGCCGGGGCCCACGGTCGACACACTGGGCCACGAGGACGGCCGGCAGGTGGTCACGGTGAGCGGCGGCGAGGTCTCCGCCTCAGCGGGGCGGCTGCGGCTGACCACCGTGCAAGTCGAGACCGAGATCGGCCCCTGAGCCGCGCTCGAGAGCTGGATCGACCACGACGTGGCATTGGTCCCGCGTAGCGCGGTCTACCCAGATCCAGCCGTTCGATCTGGCGCGGTGTGCCGCCTCGACACAGTTGCGCGTGCTGGTTTTGCCGATCGCGGCAGACAGATGGTTGCGAACTGTGCTTTCGGACAGGTGCAGGTGGCCGGCGATGTCCGCGACCGTGGCGCGCCGTCCGCAGCGGCGTGCAGAACGTCGCGCTCGCGGTCGCTGAGCGGGTTGGGCCCGGCGGACAAGGCCGCTGCCGCCGGCGCCGGGTCGATGACTCGTTGGCCGGCCAGGACCCGGTGGATGGCGGCGGCCAATTCCTCGACCGGGCCGTCCTTGACCAGGAAGCCGGTCGCGGACCAGCCGGCGTAGTTCGAATCGCAGGTATGCGCGCAGCAGTGCTCCGTCTCGGCGGGCCTGGTCGCCGGTCCCTCGGCGGCCGGCATCTTGGTGGTCAGGGCGAGGAACGCCGCATCCCAAACTGGCCGACATGTCGACGCCGGCCAGGGCCCGGATCTCTGCGGGCGGCCCGTCGGCGACGATGCGCCCAGCGGCGAGCACCACGACGCGGTCGGCCACGTCGTCGGCCTCGTGCAGCTGGTGGGTGCTGAAGAACACCGTCTGGCCGTCGGCGGCGTAGGCGCGGATGGCGGTCCAGAACCGCTGGCGGGCGGCGACGTCCATGCCCGTGGTGGGTTCGTCGAGCACGAGCAGGTCCGGGTCACCGGCGAGGGCGAACACGTTCTGCTGTATCCGAAGGTCGCGGCGCACGAATGGGCTCATGTGGTGGGTAGCTCGCTGCGCAGTTCGGCCAGGTCGTTGGTGGAGAGGTGCAGGTCGGCGGCGGCGGCGTTCTCGGTCAGGTGGTCGAGGGAGCTTGTGCCGGGGATCGCCAGGGTTACCGGGGATGCGGCCAGCAGCCAGGCCAGCGCGACCTGTGCGACGGTGGCCTCGTGCCGGGCGGCGACCTTGGCGAGGGTGGTCCGGTCGATCCGGGGTCGGCCGCCGCCCAGCGGGAAGTAGGGCACGTACGCGATGCCTTCACGCTGGCACCGTTCGAGGACCGCGTCGTCCTGATGCGCCGGGCTGTGCCGGTTTTGTACGGCGGCGACCGGGGCGATGGACAGCGCCTCGGCGAGTTGGTCCTCGTCTACGTGGCTGACGCCGAGATGCCGGACCAGTCCTTCCTGGCGAAGCTGCGCCAGGGCCGCGAACCGTTCGCCGATCGGCTCTCCGCCCGGCTCGCCCATGCCGTTGGTGCGCAGGTACACCAGGTCGAGGTGGTCGCGGCCGAGCCGGCGTAGGTCCTGCTCGATGAGACGACGCTGGGCGGTCGCCGGATCGCCCTGCTCCAGCATCGCGCCTACCTTGGTGGCGATGACCAGGTCGGCGGGGTACGGCGAAAGCGCCTGCCGGATCATGTCGTGCGCGTGGAGGGCGCCGGCCCCGTACGAGGCGGCGGTGTCGATGTGGTTCACGCCGATCCCGGCGGCGCGGCGCAGGATCGCGATGCCATCCTTCGGGTCCCGGATCCGGCCACCTAGAGCGAGCCGCATCGCGCCCAGACCGATGCGGTGGACCGGCAGGTCGTCGCCGAGGAGGAAGTCATTCGCCATGGCCGGCGACGATAGCAAAAACTTGCGTACACGCAAACTTGCGTGCACGCATCCACTATGTGAAGCTGCACCTTGATGGCAGACGATCTCGGCTTACGTGAACGCAAAAAAGAGGCGACCCGGGTGGCGCTCCGCGCTGCCGCGCTGCGCCTCGCGCTGGAACGCGGACCCGGCAACCTACGGGTCGACGACATCGCCGAGGCCGCCGGTGTGTCGGTGAGGACCTACAACAACTACTTCTCCAGCCGCGAGCAGGCGATCATCGCGGCGGTCACCGCCGAGCGCGCGTCGCGGATCGCGGCGGCTGTCGCAGACCGGCCGGCTGAGGTCGGGCTCGCGGATGCCGTCATCGACGCCGTCGCGGGGCAGTACGCCGATCCGAGCGACGACGACCGGGCCGTGATGCTGATGATCACGTCTACGCCCGCGCTGCGGGCCTGCTACGTCGACACCGTCGCCGCGATCGAGGAACCGCTGGCTGCCGCGATCGCGGAGCGGTGCCCGGGCGTCGACCGGCAGACCGCCGAGGTGCTCGCGGCCGGTGTCGGCGCGGCCACCCGTCTCGCGCTGCGACGGTGGCTCGACTCGGCCAGGACGCCGGCGTCGATGCACGGCTTCGTGATACCCGCCGGATCGCTGCCGGAGATCGTCCGGAGCGCGCTGACGCCGCTCGGCCCGGCGCTCGACCAGGCCGGACACCGCTGACGACGGTCGTGCACGTCCCCGCCAAGACCGGCTCGCCGGAGGAACGGCCTGCATGGCGTGATCCCGGCGGGCTGACGCAGGCGAGCGCCTCGCCGCCGCACGGCTTGCCGAACTCCTGGAACGGCAGGGCTCCGAAGGTGTGGTGCACCGCCGCGTCGGCGTGCCCGGCAAGCAGAAGGAAGCCCAGGAATCCCAGCGAGACGGGCGGGTCCGGGTGACGTCCTGCAGCGGATCAACCGAGTTGTCGAAGGAATTTGGCCGACGGTGTCGGATCGGGCCGGGGGTGTTCGTAGTCGGTACGAGGCCGCCCGAGAGGTGCGCCCGACCGCCGAAGAGAAGGACTTCCTGATGACGATTTTGATGGAGCCGGCCCCGGTCACCGCACGCCGCTCCGGTCGCCTGATGTGGGCGATCCTGGGTCTGGTGCTGCTGGCCGACGCCCTCGACGTGATCGATGCGACGGTCACCAACATCGCCGCCCCGACCATTGCCCGCGAGCTCAACGGCGGCGAGAGTCTGATCAAGTGGTTGGGGCCGGCGTACATGCTCGCCATGGGTGTCCTGCTCGTGGTCGGCGGACGGCTGGGTGACAAGTTCGGCCAACGCCGGCTGTTCCTGATCGGAATCGGCGGGTTCACCCTCGCTTCGGCGGTCGCCGGGTTCTCACCTGATCCTGCCCTGCTCATCGCCGCCCGGGTGGCTCAGGGCGCGTTCGGAGCTCTGCTGATCCCGCAAGGCATGGCGATCATGACCAAGGCGTTCGACCGCGACCTGCTCGCCAAGGCGTTCGGGCTGTTCGGCCCGGTTCTCGGTCTCGCCAGTGTCGGCGGCCCGGTCCTGGCCGGATTCATCATCAGCGCCGACCTGTTCGGTCTGTCCTGGCGCCCGATCTTCATCGCCAACGTCCTCCTCGGCGCTGCCGGGCTGGTGACAGCCGTCAAGATCCTGCCGCGGGACGACGGCGACCGGTCGATCGTCGTCGACGGCTGGGGCTCCGGCCTCCTCGCGGCCACGATGGTCGGGCTGCTGTACGGCCTGATCGAGGGCTCGACCAACGGCTGGAGCGCCGTACCCGTCACCTCGCTCACCGCCGGCGTCCTGTTCCTCGCCGCCTTCGCGTACCGTCAGCGCACCGCAACCCACCCGCTCATCACGCCCTCGCTGTTGCGCAACCGCGGTTTCACCTCCGGGATGCTCGTCGGTCTGACCGTCTTCGCCGCCGGCACCGGCCTGATCTTCGTGCTGTCGCTTTTCCTGCAGGAGGGGCTGCACGTCGGCCCGTGGGACGCGTCGCTCGGCCTGGTTCCGCTCACCCTGGGCATCATCGCCTCCGCGTTCGCCGCGATGGGTGGCCTGGTGGCCAGGCTCGGCCGGACCCTCGTCTTCGTCGGTCTCACCGTCGTCCTCGCCGGTTGCGGTGCGGTCCTGGCCCTCGTCGATCACTCCGGTACCGAGGTCGGCCTCTGGGCGCTGGCCCCGGCGTTGTTCGTCATCGGCGTCGGCATCGGTCTCTGCTTCGCCACGATTCCCACGGTTGCTCTCGGCGACGCGAAACCCGAGGAGGCCGGCAGCGCCAGCGGCTCGCTCAGCTCCATCCAGCAACTCGCTTCGGCGATCGGCTCGGCCGGGGTCACGTCGGTCTTCTTCCAGGCCGCGACGTCCGGAATCGGCCACGCCATGAGGGTCACTCTCGTCGTCGTTCTGGCCGTCACCGCCCTCAGCCTCCCGGTCGTCGCCCTGATGCCCCGCAGGGCACCGGCAGAACCCCACCCCTGAGCAGCCGGCCGTACCGCCAACCGCGCGCGGCAACCGGTCTGCACCGCAGCGGCACCGTTTTCGCACTCAGGAGCCCGTCTACTGAAAGGGTCCGATCGGCTGTAGTGGTGGAGGGGCAAGTGCCGGCGAGCAGGCTCACCCGTGTGCATCTGTTGGTTTCAGTCGTGGCGTTCGCGGGGTTCCTGCTGGTGCCGGACGGCAGCAACCTGCAGCTGATCTGGCAGGTGACGGTCGGCTGGTATGCCGCTGCGATGATCGTCGGCGCGGTGCGGCACCGCCGGCCGCCGATGGCCGCCGTCTGGTGGCTCGTCGCGGTGGGGGTCGCGGGCAACGCGAGCGGGATCCTCGTCGAGTTCATGCTCACGCGTACCGGCACCGAGGTGGGCTTTCCGTCCTGGGCCGACGCCGCATACCTCTCCCTTTACCCCGCGGTCGCCGCCGGTCTCCTCCTGATGATCCGGCGGCGCAGTGCCGAGCGGGACTGGAGCGGCATCGTCGACGCGACGACGCTGACTACCGGCATGGGGCTGCTCGCCTGGATCTTCATGATCAAACCGGCGGCCTCCGATCCGTCGATCGGGCTCCTCGGGCACATCGTCAGCGTCGCCTACCCGGTCGGAGACGTCGTCCTGCTGGCCATCACGGTCCGGATGATGCTGGCCGGTGGTGCCCGCAACGTCTCGTTCCGGCTGATCTGCGCGGCCCTCATGACCTTTCTCGGCGGCGGCACCGCCTGGGCAGTGATCAACCAGGCCGGTTGGGAACCGGGGCCGTTCCCGCACGCGGTCCTCGCCGACGTATTCCTGGCCGGCTACCTGGCGTTCGCCGCCGGCGCGGTCCACCCGGACGTCCGCGCCCTGTCCCGGGCTGTCGCCCCCCGGCCGGCCCGGCCCAGCCGCTCGTTGCTGGTGCTGCTGATGGCCGCTTCGCTGATCGGCCCCGGGCTGCTGATCGTGGAGGCGGTCCGGCACCAGGTCACCGACACCCTGGCCATCGGCCTCGGCTGCGCCGCGCTGTTCCTACTCGTCGTCACGCGCATGTCACAGCTGGTGAAACAGCTCGACCTGCAGACCCAGCGGGTCCGCGAGCTCGCCGTCACCGACGAACTGACCGGCCTGCCGAACCGGCGCGCCTGGAACACCGAACTGCCGCGCGCGATCGAGCGCGCCCGCCGCACCGGCGAGCCGCTCGCCGTGGCGATCATCGACCTCGACCACTTCAAGCAGTTCAACGACGCGTACGGCCACCCCGCCGGTGACCTGCTGCTCAAGGAGGCGGCCGCGGTGTGGACCGGCAACGTCCGCAGTGGCGACCACCTTGCCCGGTACGGCGGCGAGGAGTTCGTCCTGCTGATGCCCGACGCCACCGCCGAACGCGCCCGTGAGATCGTCGACCGGATGCGCCGGGCGACCCCGCTCGGCCAGACATTCTCGGCCGGCCTCGCGACCTGGAACGGCAACGAGGCCTCCGATGAGCTGATCGCCCGCGTCGATACCGCCCTCTACGAGGCCAAGGACGCCGGCCGGAACTGCATCACCGAGGCGGCCGCCTACGCATCGTAGGATTCGACCTCCGGCCACGTCGCGGGCTGATTATTCTTTCCCCATGGCGGCGGTGCTGATCGCGGAGGACAATCCGGATCATCAGCGGCTGATGGCCCGCGTGCTTCGCCGGCTCGGCCACGACGTCACGGTCGCCGACGACGGGTGGGCCGCGCTCGTCGCCGCCTCCCATGAGCGGCCCGACCTGATCATCGCCGACGTGGACATGCCGGAGATGGACGGCCTGCAGTTGTGCCGGGCGCTCCGCGAGGACGTGCTCCTGGCCGCCGTGCCGATCCTCCTCGTCACGGCCTTCCTGCTGCCGGGGGATTCGCGGTTGAAGGACACCGGCGCGGTGGCGGTGGTGCGCAAACCCTTCGACATCAAGGAATTGTCCGCCGTTTTGGAAGAGCATCTGAACAGCGGCGCGGCCAAGGAGAGCCACGGATGCCGCAATGCGGTCTCGACGCTCGACCCGGCGTTCGTCGAGGCGATGCTCGGCAACGTGGACGCGGGCCTGGCGGCATGCGACATCGACGGCCGGCTGATGCTGTGCAACGACTTTCTGCGCGACTTCCACGACGACGAAGGCGCCGGCGCGCCGGTCAAGGAGTGGGTCCACCGTCTCGGGCTGGGTCATCACGACGGCCGGCCGCTGACGGCCGAGGAGATTCCGTTGCTGCGGGCGCTGGGCGGCGACACGGTGCGGCACGCCGGCCTCCAGGCCGTCGACCGGCACGGCCGGCGTCGCTGGCTGACCATCAACGCCGTCCCGGTACGCGACGATGACGGCACCGTGATCGGCGCGGTGTCCGCCGTGCACGACGTAAGCACCGCCTACCGGTCGCGCGTTTACCAACTGTGCAAGAACGACATCCTCAAAGCACTCGCCCTGGGCCCCGGCCCGGCGGCCGCCGCCGACAGTGTCGTACGGATTCTCGCGACCGCATTGGGCTGGAGGCACGCCCGGTTGTGGCAACTCGACCCGGTGATCGACCGCCTGCGCCCGGTCGCGGTCTATACCGCCGAGGGCCATCCCGAACTGCCGCTGCCGACCAGCTTCGGCCGCGGATGTGGTCTGGCCGGCTCCTGCTGGCGGAGTGGCGAGATCGTCTGGACGGCCGACATCGGCGGGCCCGGCTCACCGGTGCTGCCCGAAGTGGCGGCGGCCGTGGACTGCCACGCGGCCGGAGCCGTCCCGGTGCGAAGTGGCGACCGCGTCACCGGAGTCCTGACGTTCTACACCGACGACGATCAGGAGCCCGACCCGGCCATGGTGTTGCTGCTGACCGGCATCACCGACACTGTCGGGGCGTCCTGGGAGCAGCGCCGCGCCGATGAGCTGGAACGCAGTCTCGCCTCCACGACGGACGAATACATCGCACTGGTCGGCCACGAGCTGCGCACCCCCATGACGTCGATCGCCGCGTACGTCGAGCTGCTGTCCGACAGCCCCGAGCTGAGCGACGAAACACGTGACCTGCTCGGCGTGGTCGACCGCAACGCCCACCGCCTGCGCTACCTGATCGAGCAGTTGCTCGACCTCGCCGCGATCGAGACCGGCCATCTCCCGATCGCGGCCGATGACGTCAACCTGGCCGACGTCGTGGCCGCCGCCGTCGCTCACGCCGCCACCTACGCTGCCGAACGGGACATCACGGTCGAGGTCCGGGCACCCGGGACCCTGATGGTCACCGGAGACGCGGAGCGGCTCACGCAGATGCTGCACGGCCTGCTGGACAACGCATTGAAGTACAGCCACGAACAATCCACCGTCACCGTCGTCGCCACCACCGTCGACGGCACCGCCCAGCTGACCGTCGCCGACACCGGCATCGGCCTTCCCGCCGACGACCAGGCCCAGCTGTTCCGCCGCCTCTACCGTGGCGACAATGCCCGGCACAGCGGGATACCGGGCAGCGGGCTCGGGCTCGCGATGTCCCGCGCCATCGTCGAACGGCAGCGCGGAACCATCACCCTCGCCCCGAACAAGCCCGCCGGGACCACCGTCACCGTCCGCCTGCCGGGTCCCGCCGGGCGGTAGCCGGGCCGCCCGGTACGTCGGCGAGCAGGCCGAGCAGGCGGAGATTGTCGTGCGACTCGCTGCCCGGGTCGGTGGTGTAGAGGAACAGGGTCTGATCCGGGTCGCCGGGCAGCACCAGGGCCTCGTAACGCAGGGTGATCGGACCGACGGCTGGATGCCGCATGCGTTTGGTGCCGTGCGTTCGTTCGTGCACCTGGTGGTCGTTCCACCACGTGCGGAAATCGGCGCTCCTGCGGGTCAGCTCGCCGGCCAGTTCGTCGAGGCGGGAGTCGCCGGGGTTGCGTCCGGCGTACAGGCGCAGCGTGCCGACGACCTCGGCGGCGACGGCCGGCCAGTCGTCGAAGGCTTCGCGGGCGGCCGGGTCGAGCAGCATCCAGCGGGCGTAGTTGCGGTCCCGGGGCGGCACCGCAGTCCAGTCGGTGAGCAGCGCCCGGGCGAGCCGGTTGGACGCGAGGACGTCAGTGCGGCGGCCCAGAACGAGCGCGGGATGGTCGGTCATCGAGGCGATCATCTGGTGCATGGCCGGCCGGACCCGCTGTGAAGGAGACGGTGCGGCCGCCCGGCGCGCCGGGCGGGCCAGGTCGGCCAGGTGCGCCCGGCCGGCCGCGTCGAGCCGGAAGACGCGTCCCAACGCGTCGATGACGGCGTCCGAGGGACTGGTGTGCCGGCCCTGCTCGAGCCGGCTGTAGTAGTCGACGCTCATCCCGGCGAGCGCGGCGACCTCCTCGCGGCGCAGCCCGCGGACCCGCCTACCGGACAGCGGTCCGCCGATGCCGGCGTCCTCCGGGGTCAGGTCGGCGCGGCACTTGCGGAGGAAATCGCCCAGCCCGGTCATGCCTCCATGATCGGTCGCCGGCGAGGGGTCCGGAAGGGCTTGGGAGGGCATGCCGTTCCCCGGCAGAGCTGGGCGCGGCCGGCCATGGGGAAGCCGGCGTCCGGCCCGCAACCTGGAGGGCGAGAGAAGGAGTACACCGTGACCACATGGTTTGTTACCGGAGCTTCCCAGGGGATCGGCCTCGAGCTGGTCCGGCAGCTGCTGCGACGGGGTGACGAGGTCGTCGCCGCCACGCGTTCGGTGCCGCGACTAGCCGGCGCCCTCGGCTCGGAGTTCTCCGACCGGCTGCTGCCGCTCGAGCTCGACCTCGGCGACGAGCAGGCGGTGGCGGCCGCGATCCGCACCGGGACCGACCGGTTCGGCGCGATCGACACGGTCGTCAACAACGCCGGTTACGGCTACCTCGGCGCCGTCGAGGAGGCCACCGATGCCGACGTGCGGCAGATGTTCGAGGTGCAGATCTTCGGCGTCTGGAACGTGCTGCGCGCGGTGCTGCCGGGCATGCGGGCCGCCGGGCGGGGCCACATCATCAACATCTCGTCGATCCTCGGGCTCACCGCCTTCCCCGGCTGGGGGCTCTACTGCGCGGCCAAATATGCCCTGGAAGGCCTATCGGGTTCGCTCGCCGCCGAGGTGGCCGGCTTCGGCATCCGGGTGACCGTGATCGAGCCGGGGTACACCCGGACGAACTTCCTGCGCCCGTCATCCCTCGGCCGGCCGGCCGCGACCGCCGCGGGCTACGAGGCGATCCGGGAGATGACCGAGGCGCACCTGGCGATGCCGGGAACGCAGCTCGGCGACACCGTGAAGGTCGCCGCCGCCATCATCGAGGTCGCCGCCTCGGAGCGGGCGCCGCTGCACCAGCTGCTCGGCTCCGATTCCTACGGCCTGGCCCGGAGCAGCCTGGAAGCCCTGGCGAGCGACGTCGAAGCGGGCCGCGAGCGAGCCTTCGGCACCGACGTCGCGCGCTGAGGCGTCTCACGCTGAGGCGTCGCGCGCTGAGGCGTCTCACGTCGGCGGGAGCGCGGGCAGGGCGGCACGGCAGGCGGTCACGAGGGCGGCGGGCAGGCGGTCGGCGTCGCGTTCCAAAGAAGCCGCGAGCAGGGCGGTGGCCCGGCCCGGCGCGCGGCTTGCGCTCACCGCTTCGATGGCGCGGACGTACGCCCGGGCCAGTTGCGCGTCGTCGGAAGACAACCCGGCCAGCCAGACGTCGAGGAGGGTGCGCGCGATCGAGGCCGCGTCGCCGGGGCCGTGCACGACCACCTCGGTCAGGGCGGACGGCATCGTCTCGATCAGCGGTTCGAGGGCGTGCCGCAGGAGGTCGGTGGAGAGGTAGCCGTCGAGCGACATCGCGCGGAGCGCGATCTCGAACGAGGTGTCGTCGTGGAAGCCGGACAGGCCGGGGTCGGGCTGGTCGTCCGGGTGCACGCGAAACGACCACAGCAGGTCGACCCGGCTGGGCGCCGGGCGGCCGGCCGCCGAGAGGACGATGTCGCGGCGGCGGTCGGGAGCCCACGACCGCGAGACGGTGATCGGGGAGAGCGAGTCCAGCCACATCGACGACGGGACCGCGGCCGTCCAGAGCCGGGCCGTGATGCGCATCCAGTAGGCCGGGTCGGCGGCGTACTGCCACAGCTCCGAGGCGCGCAGCGGCTGCCCGCACGCCAGCACGAGCAGGGCCAGGTTGAACGAGTAGGTGGCGGTCCAGAAGTCGCTGCGGCGGTCGACCGGCTGGTAGGCGCGGGGCTTCCACTGCGGCCGCAGCACCGCCGCGCGGAGGCGGTCGACCAGCCACGGACGGGCGGACGCGCCGTCGATCAGCCCGGTGATGAACGGCAGCACGGTGGCGCGGGCGGTCAGTGGCGTGTAGCCGAGCAGCGACTGCAGCAGGTCGTCGTCGGCGCTCTGCGGCTGCAGGGCCAGGGTGCCGGCGGCGTCGCGGGCCACGGCGTCGTGCAGGGCCTGGACGGTCAGGCGGGCGACCAGGTATTCGCCGAAGGTGGCGTGCAGGAACTCGTACGCCTGAAGGTGTTGCCCGTCCCGTTGCGCCTGCGACCGCTGGACGAAGAAGAAGCGCCCGACCATCTCCTGGCCGGCGGTCAGCGGCGTGCGGAAGCCGGACGGGCGGTCGGACGCGCGGTCGGCGAACAGCAGGCCGAGGCCGGCGAGGTCGTTGTCGAGCTCGGCCTCGGTGACCCAGAGCCGGTCGCGGTGGAACATCGCGAACGCCACCACCGACAGGCGCAGCAGTTCCTGCTCAACCAGGCGCGGCAGGTCGGCGTCCGGGCCGGAGAACGAGCGGCCGACCTCGCGCCGGGCGAACTCGCTCAGCAGCCGCTCGTAGAGCTGGCCGGTGTCGAGCGAGTCGTGGTCGCCCAGCTCGGAGGTCGAGGCGTCGAACAGCGCGAGCATCAGCAGCATCAGCGGCTGCGAGGCGAGATCGGGGAAGCGGCGCAGCACCGACAGGGACAGCGGCCGCCGGGCCGGGTCGGCGGCGTTCCAGAGTTCGCGCCAGCGGGCCACCTGCGGTTCGTCGAACGGTTCCAGGCGTACGGCGAGCGCGCCCGGCGGCAGCCGCGCGCGGTCGGCCACCGCGACCCGGCTGGTGACGATCACCGCGACCGGGCGGTCGAGGGCGGCCTCGCGGCGCTGGAAGTCGGAGACCCGTTGCAGGTAGTCGGACTGGTGCACGCCGGTGGCCCGCAGCAGTTCGTCGAAGCCGTCGAGCAGGATCAGCGGCTGGGCGCGGTCGGCGTCGCGGGACAGGGCGGCCCAGGAGACGGTCTCGCCGATCGCCGAGCGGATCGCCTGCTCGATCTGGTCCTGGATCGCGGCTTCGGCCCGCACCTCGCGCAGCGCGACCCGCACCACGAGGTAGTCGGCGGCGGGCAGCCGGGCGGCCAGGATGCGGGTGAGCGACGACTTGCCGGCGCCGGGCTGGCCGAGCAGCAGCATCGGCGCCTGCGTCGCCGCGGGGGTGGTCAGGTAGGTGGCGAGGAAGTCGCCGAAGTCGTTGCGGATGTCGGCGTCCCACCAGCTGTCGTCGGCCGGGCGGGCACCCGGGCCGGCCGCTTTCACCTGGAAACGCGGGTCGATGTAGGCGTCGCCGAGCGAGGGCTGGTGGACGTCGCCGCCGAGGACGGGACTGCTGAGGACGGCCCGGTTGGCCGCGGCGAGGGCGGCGCGCCGGGCCGACGGGTCGAAGTGCGAGCCGATCGGGCGGAGCAGGGCTTCCAGCTGCTCCAGGCCGCGGCCGACGGCGTGGGTCTCGAGCTGTCCGAGCCAGATGACGAACTCCGGGATGTCGCCGGCCAGGCGGCGAGCCGATTCGAGGTAGAGCTCGGCCGCGCGCGAGGGCAACCGGGACGCGAGCGCGTCGGACAGGGAACGACGGGCCCGGGAATCGGCCCGGTCCCACTCGGCCAGCCCGGACAGGAACGAGGACAGCCGGGTTCCGGCCGCGGACGCCCACGACGAGATGTCACGGAGAAGCATCTGCGCGGTGCGTTCCGCCGACGGGGCCGGCAGGTCGGCGTCCAGCAGGGCCGACACCCAGCCGGACCCGCGGCGGGCGGCCGCCAGCATCAACTGGTCGTCGCGGGAGAAACCGGGCGAGGCGACACGTGTTTCGGCGAGGCATTCGTCTAGCGCGGAGAAGAAGGCCGTCACGACCAGCACCGAGTGAGCGGCGTGGAGGCGCTGGGTGCGGTCGTAGCGCCGTAACCCGCGTACGGAATCGGAAAGGCGGCCGATAGCCGCCTCGCTCAGCTTGACCGCCTCCGACCGGGCGTCGAAAAGACTGAGCGCGAGATCGCTGCCGCCGGCCGTGGCCAGCGTGAGCGCGGCCCCGGCGGCCTTGTCGGCCGCGCGCACCAGCGGGCCGGAACCGCCGAGAAGAGTGACCGCGTCGGAGTAGCGCAACCCGCGAGACATTCGACCATTCTGGACCGCGTAACGTCGCCGGAAGATATTGACCCCCGGGCGGAGAGCATCCGTTCATCTGCCGGACGTCTCGGCGTAGTCAGATGGTGCGTCACCCGTTCCGCTGGCAGGAGTCGAGCCGGGCCGTGCACCACGCCAATCACTACTACGGCCATTCCGCCGTGCTCGCTCGCTGGTGCGGTCTCCCCGATGCCGCCGACCCGCCGCGGATTCACGGATATCTGCAGCACGGCTGGAACATCGGTGACGGGATGGCGCCCGATCATGCGTTTGTTCCGGGTGCACCGCTGTTCGTGTGGTCCTCGCGGGTGCAGCGGCGGGCCTGGTCACTGGGGCGGCGGCAGGTCTATGCGATCGGTTCCCCATGGGCCTATCTGCTGGCCCTTTCGCCGCCCGAGCCGTCGCCGGTTCCCTCCGAAGGCACCATTTACTACCCTTTCCACGGCTGGGAGGGTCAGCATGTCGTCGGTGACCATGCGGGCCTGATCGAAGAGATCCAGCGGGTCGAGGAAGGACCGGTCACGGTCTGCCTGTACTGGCAGGAATACCGGTCGAAGAGGCTGCGCCGCACCTACGAACGGGCCGGCTTCCGGGTGATCTGCCACGGCTATCGCGGCGGCTGGTGGAAGGACCTCGACCCCGGTTTCCTGGTGCGCCAGCTGGCCGAGCAGCGCCGCCATAAACGGGTCGCCTCCAACCGCCTGTGCTCGGCGGTCTTCTACGGCGCGCTGGCCGGTTGCGAACCGGCCGTCTACGGCGACCCGATGCGGCTCGAGGGGGAGCGGTCGGCGTTCGGCGGCGAGGACTTCATCCAGCGGAACTGGCCTTTCATGCTCGGCCCGCACGTCGACGTCGCCCGCGCCCGGCAGGCGGCGATCGACGAGCTCGGCGCCGACCGGCTGCTTCCGCCGCCCGCGCTGCGCCAACTGCTCCGGTGGCCCTCTTCGGTAGGAGTTCGCTCGTGAACCCGCGGCTGATCGGCGGCGAGATGATGGTCTGGTCCGACCTCGACGGCCGGCACGGCGCGGGGCCGGTCCAGGCGGCCACGTTGCGGCCGCTGCTGGGTGCGGTTTCCAGGCGTACGCTCGTGGCCGGGCCCCATAGCCCCGCACTCCTCTCCGCGTTGCCGTCCGCCGAGCTGACCCTGCTGGTCCGCGGCCTGCCCGACGCCGACTACCTGGCCGACCGCTTCGATGCGACGGTGCTGTGCGGGAGTCTTTCCAAGCTGGCGGCGGCCCCCGCCTTCGACACGGTGATCGCCCTGGACGGCCTGGGCCGCCTCCGCTCGGCCGAGGACGAGACGTCCGGCGCCACCTGGTCCGATTCGCTGGCCCGGCTGGTGTCGGTGCTGGCCCCCGGCGGCCGCCTGCTGCTGGGCGTCGAGAACCTGTTCGGGCTGCACCGGATGCTGGCCCTCCCGCCGTCTCCGGCCGACGCCGACTGGGGCGACGAGGCGGACGAGTACGACGAGTCGCGCCCGGCGTCGCCCGCGCTGCTGCGGTCGGCGCTGGGTGAACTGGGGTTGGAGGTGCGGGCTTCCTACGGCGCCTTCCCCGGCCCGGGGAACCCGTCGCTGCTGCTGAGCACATCGCTGCTGGCCGACCGTTCGGTCCGTGGCTGGGCCACCGCGGCGATCCGAACCGCGTTCAGCGGAGACACGGGTTCCGGCGGCGCGGTCTCCGCCGAGGCGATCCCGCCCACGACCGACGCCACACGCGCGGGGTCGGGGTCTGGTGCCACGGCGCCCATTGCCCCGGCACCGGCCGGGTCGGCGTCCGGTGCCGCGGCGCCCGTTGTACCGGCGCTCGCCGGGTCGGCGTCCATGACCGCGGCGCCCCTTGCCCCGGCGCTCGCCGAGCCTGGGCGGATTGCTGCGGGGGCGATGCGGGCGGGCATCGGGGCTGAGCTGGCGTGCGGCTGGGTCGTCGTTGCGCAGGGGGCGTCGGGTTCGCCGCTGCCGCCGCTGCCGGCCGCCGTCGTCGGGACGGACCCGGTGGAATCGGACCTTCCGGTCGGCCCGACGCTAGACGAGCTGCTGCTGGCCGCCTCGCTCCGGCGGGACCTGCCCGCCCTGCGCGAGCTGCTCGCCGAGTGGCAGGGCGGCCCCGACGCCGGAGTGCCCGCCGACCGCATCGTGGTCGGCCGGGACGGCACCCGCACCCCGCTGGCCGCGGCCGCCCAGCCCGAGGCGGCCCTGGCCCGGCTCGCCGCGACGATGATCCGCGAGGGACACGCGTACCTCTGGCCCGCCCCGGCCGACCGGGCCGACCTGACCGCCCTGCTGGCCGCGATGGCCGGCCGGGAGGCCGCCGAGATCCCGGCCGATGCCGCCGAGCCCACGCTCGACCTGCGCGAACTGCTGATGGAGCGCGACCGCCTGACCCGCGAGCTGGCCGAGGCGCGGGCCCGGCACGACTGGTACGAGGGGATGCTGCAGGGTCGCGAGGCCGAACTGAAACGGGTCCGCCGCATCAACACGATGCTGATGGCCACGATGCCGGGCAAGGCGGCCAAGGCGTCGTACGGCGGCCTGCGCGCCGCCAAACGGGCGCTGCGCAAGCTGAAAAGCTGAACGGTCGGCAGCGTCTGCCACCGCCGGCCGACTTCGGTACGGTGTCCGTCGTGGCGGCGAGCGGGACGCAGGGCACCGGCGTTCAACACATGGCGCCCCTGACCTTTCATCACCGGCGGTCCGGCCGCGGCCGCACGGCCGGCGCCATCATGCTGATCGTGATGCTTGCCGGCTGCGCCCGCCCGGTGCACACCCAACCCGACGGCCAGGTGTCGATCTGCGGCAGGACGGTACACACCGGCGCGATGGTGCCCGTCGTGCAGCACCTCGCCGCCGACGCACCGGCCGAGCCCCAGCCGGCCGCACCGGTGCTGCCGTCCCCGATCGACGAGTCCTCCTACAACCAGCTGCAGTACGTGCGCCTGACCGACTCGTGCAAGGCCGGCGCGGTCGTGACCGTCGAGCCGCCGGGCAGCGCGCGCCTGGGCATCACGTTCCCGGCCGCCGACGGCCGCCCGGCCGGGATCGGTCTGCTGGTCACGCACCCGGTGACCGTGCACGCGTGGAGCGGCGGGCACGACCTCGGCTCGGCCGGCCTGAACTGACCTCCGGCCCGGTTGAGCCGCCTCAGCCGTGCGGTGCAGCCAGCCCGGCGATCACGCAGGCGATGCCGATTGCGGTCGAGATCGAGCCGGGGACGCAGGTGACTCAGCTCCGTTGCCGCAGCTGGTAGAACACCGTCCGCCGGTGGTCGGCGAAGCACTGGGGGTCACCGGTGCGCCGGCTGGAGGTGGCCGGCGAGGACCTCGTCGTAAAGGTCCTCCAGGCCGCGCGACTGGGTCGCCAGGTTGAAGTTCACGGTGATGTGGGCCCGCGCCGCCCGGCCCATCCGAGCGCGTAACTGGTCGTCGGAGAGCAACCGCAGGATGTTGCGGGACAGGGCTGCCACGTCCCGCTCCGGGCCCAGCAGGCCGGTCGTCCCGTCGATCACCGCCTCCGGGATACCACTGTGGAAGGTCGACACCACCGGGACGCCCAGCGCACCCGCCTCCAGCACCGTCGTCGGCAGGCCCTCGGTGTCGCCGTCGGCGGCGGTGCGGGACGGGGCGGCAAGCATCCGCGAGGCGGCCAGCCGGGCGGACACCTCGGCCGGCGGCAGCGAACCGGTGAACGTCGCGTCGACGCCGAGCGAGCGGGCCTGCGCCTCGACCGCCGGTCGCAGCGGTCCGTCGCCGATGAACAGGGCTCGCGGGCGGGTCGGCAGCAACATCCCTAAGGCCGCCACCAAGTCATCCGCGCCCTTCTTGTCGACGAAACGGCCGATGAAGGTTACGTCCCAGGACGGGGGGACCGGGGAAAATGCCGGCGGGACGGGGACTCCGGTGTAGTGGACGCGTACGCGGGAAGGCTCGGCCCCCCGGGCGATGGCGCGTTCCCGGATCACCTCGGACACCGCGATGATCAGGGATGCCCGGTCGAAGACCGAGCGGAGGTTGCGCCGGTAGCGAATCCCTTTCAGGCCGCCGCTGTCCGGCTGCCGGGTCACGTCGTGGCCGTGGGTGGTCACGATCAGGGGGACCCCGAGGCGCCGGGCCGAGTCGTTGATCAGCCAGCCGTCGCCGGCGAAGTGGGCGTGCACCAGGGTGGGGCGGGCGAGGGCCAGGAGTCGCCGCAGGCGCGGCGACTCGCCGGTCAGGCGGAGGCGGAGGAAGGGGAGCCGGTCGCTCTGCCAGGGGTACGCGATGACGTCGGTCTCGCGGGCCAGGGCAGAGTCGGTTCTGGTTGCCCCGAGGTAGGCCGGCTGCCACCTCGTGAGGTGGTCGCCGTGGTTGCGGACGAACGTCTCCGAGCCGGACAGCAGGGCGCTGCGCCAGATGACGACGCGGTGGTCAGGCGACATTGGCCGGGGTCGGGGTTTCGGGTTCGGGTGTGGAGCGCCGGCCGACGATCTTGTCGCGGAGGGTGTGCCGGAGAGCCGGTGGGAGGGTCCAGATCTGCAGGAACGTCAGGTAGTCGGTGGCGCCCGGACGGCCGGTGCGGGCCTCGCGCAGCAGCTCGGCGAAGACCTGGCGGCTGCGGGTGGGTGCGGCCATCGAGCTGAGCACGCTCATCGTGAACGCGGCGTACGCCCGGGGGGTGAAGAGCGTGCGGTTGGCGCGCAGCCATTCCAGCTGCTCGGCCCACGGGTTTTCCAGGCTGATGCGTTCCCGGTTCTCGTCCTGGTGCCACAGGACGAGCGGCTGGTCGGCGTAGAGCAGCTCGACGTCCTCCTGCGCGGTCGCCCGCAGGGCCCAGTCGAGTTCCTGCTGGCGGCGCAGGCCGACGGTGAACGGGACGCGCCGGACGAGCGACGTCGGGGCCATGATCGTCGAGGTCTGGATGAAGCCGTCGCCGTAGAACAGTCCCTTGCGGACGGTGAAGTATTCGCTGAGCGGCTCGTCGGGGGCGGGCAGCCGGCGGGGCATCACCGTGTCCGCGCGCGGGGTGCGGCTGATCAGGCGGGTCGCGACGACCGGGGACGGGAGTTTCGCGGTCGCGGCCAGTTTCAGCTGCACCTCGAGTTTCTCCGGCAGCCACTCGTCGTCGTCGTCGAGGAACGCGGTCCAGTGCCCGGTGGCCGCGCGGGCACCCTGGTTGCGCGCGTTCGGGGCTTTGCCCCGTTGCGGCAGTGTCAGCACCCGCAGGCGGCCGTCCGGTATCGCGGCCAGCGCCTCCTCGGTCGCCGGGTCGGGGCCGTCGATCACGACGACGACCTCGAGGTCCTCGTGCGTCTGCCCGAGCGCGCTGCGCACGGCGCGGCTGGCCAGATCGGGGCGGTTGCAGGTCGGGATCACGACGCTGACCTCTGGGGACATGGGGGTCGAAGTTAGGAGTGGAGGGCGGCGCGGGGGTTAACAGCGGGCTGCGGGCAGACATTTTTCCGGGGTCGGTCGATCCGCGGGCGCGCCGGATCCGTGAAATCAGTGACGAACCGCCTCGCCTGGGAGAAGTGTCTTGCCTTATCGCAACGCCCGACGTCGTCGTCGCCGTTCGCCCGTCTGGGCCCGCTGGAGCCTCGGGCTCGGCGTGATTCTGCTGGTCGTAGGGGGTGGGTCACTGGTCGCGGTGCAGGCCGGCCTGGCCGCCGCCACGAAGTCGGTGGCCCAGCAGGACCTGCTCGGCTCGTCGGCGACCAAGAAGCACGCCGACATCAAGGGTGCCAAGAACATCCTGCTGGTCGGCGTCGACCAGCGCCCGAACGCGACGGCGACCAACGGCACCCGGTCCGACTCCATCATGATCATGCACATCTCGGCCGACCATCAGCAGGCCTACCTGGTGTCGATCCCGCGTGACCTCCTGGTCGACGTGCCGGCGTACGAAAACGGCAAGCAGTCCTGGGAGGGCGGCCAGCAGAAGATCAACTCGGCGTTCTTCTTCGGCAGCCGCGGCCTGGCCGGTGACGCGGCCATGTCGCACGGTTTCGACCTGCTCACCCGCACGGTCACGAACCTGACCGGAATCACCCCGGACGCCGGCGCGATCATCGACTTCACCGGCTTCCGCAACGTGGTCAAGGTGCTCGGCAAGGTCTGCATGTACGTCGACGAGGACACCACCTCGATCCACATCGGCGAGGACAAGAACGGCAACAAGGCCAAGCCGTACGTCATCAACAAGGACGGCACGCTCAAGTCGAGGATCCCGGGCGTGACGCCGTGGTTCTACTCCAAGGGGAACCACTGCCTCACCCCGAACGAGGCGCTCGACTACGTACGCCAGCGCGACCTGCTCGCCAACAAGGACTTCGACTACGGCCGGCAGCGCCACCAGCAGCAGTTCCTCAAGGCGCTGCTGCAGCAGGCGGTGAAGGACGGCCTCGACTCGCCGACCAAGCTGCCGGGGCTGCTCAAGGCGTTCGGTCAGGCGATGACCGTGGACAGCGGCGGCATCTCGCTCGAGGACTGGGTGTTCGCGATGAAGGCTGTCCGCCCCGACAACCTGGTCACCCTGAAGACCAACGAGGGCAAGTTCCATCCCGAGTCGGTCGCCGGCCTCGGTGAGGTCGAGACGCTCAGCGACAGCAGCAAGCAACTGCTGGTGGCGGTCAAGAACGACAAGGTCGGCGAGTTCGCTCAGAGCTTCCCGACCTTCGTCGCCAACACCTGAGGCTCCTTCACCTGAGGCTCCTTCAGGGCCAGACCCAGGACGAGGGCGAGGACCGGCGTCAGACACAGCACCGACAGCACGCCCTGCGGTCCCCGGTGCTGGGCGATCACGCCCAGCACCGGCGCGATCAGGCCGCCGATGCTGACGGCCAGCCCGAGCGTCACCCCGGCGGCCGTACCCGGGCGGCGCGGCAGGTAGTCCTGGCCGAGCTTGACCAGCACGGCGAACGGGATGTTGAGCGCGATGCCGGCCGCGATCGCGCAGATCAGCGGCGCGATCGGGCCGGTGCTCAGCCGCAGGGCGATCAGCGGCGGCACGGCGATCAGCGCGCCGAACCGGGTCGTGCGGACCATCCCGTACCGGTCGGCGATCCGCCCGCCGATCAGGGTGCCGGCCACGCCGCCGACCAGGAAGCAGGCCAGCGCCGCGCCCGCCGCGGTCCGGCCCAGATGCAGGTAGCGGATCCAGTAGAGCTCGATGAACGTGTTGATCCCGAAGAACGTCGTGGATCGCACGACTTCGATCGCGGTCAGTGTGCCGAAGAGCAGCCAGCGATCGTCCCCCACGAGATCCCGGGCCTTCTGCCTGATTTGTCCCCGGCGGTGCTGCCGCAGCAGGATCAAGGCGATCACCACCGCCGGCGGGATGAACAGCACGGTCGCCGGTGCACCCCACCGGATCAGGACCGGCGTCGCCAGCACCGGCGCGAGAAAGAACCCGACCTTCCCGCCGGCCGCGAAAATGCTCATCGCCGAGGCGCTGTCCCCGGCCGCCTCGCGGGCCGCCTTCCCGGCCGCGGGGTGGAACATCGCCACACCCAGCCCCGAGATCAAAATCAAGATCCAGACCATTTCGTACGCGGACGCGAGTCCCGCCAGACCGAGCCCGATCCCCGCCGTTGCCACTCCGGCCGACGCCATCCACCCGACCCGATAGCGATCGGCGAGGATCCCCACGAACGGCTGCGGCACGGAACTGCCGAGCGCCGCCGCGAGCGTCAATCCCGACGCGGCCACATAGCCGTAGTGCCGATCCAGCACGAAGTACGGCAGGGTCGCCGGCACCAGCCCCTGATAGAGGTCGTCGACCGCGTGCGCCGTTCCCCACAGCCAGATCCGTCTGCTCACGCATCCGATCTTCGCGGTCGCCGAGCTTGCCGACTTCCGATAATCTGCCACGTCATGTCGGTAACCCGCCAACCCGCCGACCCGACCGTCCGCTCGCTGGCCCACCGCCAGCAGATCGCCTGGCACGGCCACCCGGTCCACCAGCTGGTCTACCCGATCAGCGGCGTCCTGCAGGTCTCGACCGAGAAGGGCTCGTGGATCGTCCCGCCGCACCGCGCGGTCTGGATCCCGGCCCACATCGCCCACGCCCACCAGGCCCACGGCCCGACCGAGATGCGCGCCCTGAAATTCGACGTGCCCAACCCGCTGGCCGGCGACGCCCCGACCGTGCTGTCGGTGAGCCCGCTGCTCCGCGAGGTCGTCCGTGCCCTGACCGACGACGACGCCCGCACCGACCAGCACCGTCACCACCTGGAACTGGTCGCCCTGGACGAACTGCGCGGCGTCGAGGCCCTGCCCTTCGGCCTGCCCGCCCCGCACGACCCGCGCCTGGTCGACCTCGCCCGCATCCTGGCGGAAGACCCGGCCGACCCCCGCTCACTGCCCCAGCTCGGCCGCGCCGTCGGCGCCAGTTCCCGTACGCTCAGCCGCCTGTTCCGGGAGCAGACCGGCCTCACGTTCCCGCAGTGGCGAACCCAGCTACGACTGCACCACGCCCTCAAACTGCTGGCCGGCGGCACACCGGTCACCCGGGTGGCGGCCGACTGCGGCTACCGCAGCCCGAGCGCCTTCATCGAGTCGTTCCGCCTGGCCTTCGGCACCACCCCCGGGCGCTCGGCCTACCTGGGGGCGACCCCCAGACCCCACGTTGCGGTGAGCGCACCGCGCGGTCCGGTGACCGGCCGCACCATCGGCGGCAGACAGGCGTACGTGACGACGGTGCCCGGCGGATAGGGCAGCACCGCACGCTCCTGCTCGGCCGTCCCTGCGCACGTCCCGGCCGGGCGCAGGCGAGGCCGGGTGCCGCAGAGGCTCAGGACACGGTCACGGCGCGGGTGACGGCGGAGCGGTCGTCGTGGGGGTGGATCGCCCCGCTGTAGAGCAGCTTGATCATCTGCTTGTCGAGGGCGGAGTACTGCGTGGGGGTCGCGTCCTTGTCGTCGGTGAAGACGCTGGTCGGGTGGTTGCCCAGGTCGCCCAGCAGGCCCATCGCCTGGGTGAGCTCGCGGCGGATGAGGTGGCAGCGCAGCCGGGCCGAGATGCCGGTCGACTGCACCAGCACGTTCGCGTGCCCGATCGCGTTGGTGCCGGCCGGCCAGGTCACCCAGGCGAAGCCGTCGTTGCCGGGCACGTAGTGCGGCTCGATCGTCGCGAACTGCGAGCGGGGCGCGACGTGGAGTTCGATGTCGCCGGGCCCGCTCGTGATCCGGAGCTTGGTGGTGGCGCTGAGCGCGTTGAAGTCGGCGACCGTACGGGTGGCGCAGGTGCGGCCGGCCGCGCTGAGGGTGCCGCTGAGATGGACGACGACGATCGGCAGCTCCCACATCGCGATCGTGGGGTCATTGTCGCCGTACTCGGTGCCGAGCGCGATCGTGAGGAACGAGTCCAGCGTCTCCCGGCTGACCTTCGGCCGGGTGGGCACGGGGCCGGCCGCGAGGTCCTCGCCGACCCGGGGAAGCGCCGCCGCGGAGCTGACCGGGGACGACGGGGACGACGACGCCGGCGGGGAATCGCATCCCGCCGGCGCCAGCGCGGCCACGAGCAGCGCCGCCCCGGCGGCGCGAACCCATCTCGATCCCATGCGGAGCCCCTCTTCGTGTGCGGCGCGACGGCCGCGGGCATCCTACGGTCAAGATCGGCCGACCGGGGGGCGCCGGTCTAGGCGAGGCCGGCGGCCATGTCCATGAGGCGGCCGAGCACGGCTTCGCCGGAGGTGCGCAGGCCGTCGTGCTCGTGCTCGTTGGTCACCCAGGCGCGGACGTTGCCGACGGCGGCGGCGGTCTCGAGCGAGAGGCCGGCGTCGACGTACATGTCGTCGGCGTAGACCGCGGCGGCCACCGGGACCTCGTTGGCGGCCAGGCGGGCCGGGTCGTAGAGGGCCGGCCAGTCGTCGGTGGCGGCCAGGATGTCGGCGGCACCGGCGAACGGGCGCAGCGCGGCGATCTGCTCGAACATCCAGGGGTACATCATCTCGCCGGTGAACAGCAGGGGAGTGGCGTCCGCGGCGAACTCCGGGCGCGCCCGCATGGCGCGGTCGGCGGCCCAGCCGGTGGCGCCGCCGGCCCGACCGTAGCAGTACTCCTGGAGCGCGAACAGCGGCTGGTCGATGAACCCGGTCTCGGCCATCACCGCGTACCGGAAGGTGTCGGAGAGTTCCTCTCCGTGCCATGCCTCGTCGAGCAGCCAGTGCAGGTGGGCATAGCCGTAGCTCATGCCGAACGAGCTGCCGAGGAAGCGGAACCGTTCGACGGTCAGACGGTCGCCGTCGGGCAGACGGACGTCGCCCGCGGCGAGGTGGTCGGCGATGCGGCGTACGGCGGCGACGTCGTCCGGGAACTCCCGGTAGAACTCGGCGTTCTTGGCGGCGACCCGCGGGTAGGTCCGCGCGTACACATCATCGGCCGTGGCCGTGAGACCCGGCAGCCCGCCGGTGACATAGCAGGTGCGCAGCGCCTGCGGCGCGGCCGAGAGGTAGGCCAGCGTGATGAAGCCGCCGTAACTCTGGCCGAGCGTGCTCCATCGGGCGCCGCCGGCGACCCGTTCGCGCAGGATCTCGGCGTCGGCGACGATGCTGTCGGCCCGGAAAAGCTTGAGATGGCCGGCCAGCTCCCGCGGGGAGCGGCCGGCGACCGTACGCGCGGTCAAGGGCGTGCTGCGTCCCGTTCCGCGCTGGTCGAGCAGCAGCACCCGGTGCGTGCGTACGGCCCGGCCGATCCAGCTCTCGGCCCGCAGCGGCCGCGGCGACTTCCCGCCCGGGCCGCCCTGCAGGAAGACCAGCCAGGGCAGGTCGTCGCCGGACCGGTCGGCGGCCACCACCTCGCGGGCGAAGACCTCGATCGTCTCCCCGCCGGGCGTCCGATGGTCGAGGGGCACGGTGACGGTGTGGTCGGCGAAGCGGAGTCCCGGATGAGCGATCATGCCCTCAGCTTAGGAAGGTACGACCTCGTCCACCTATTACGGCTCTACGGGCTGACCCGGGCAGCGAGCGCATAGAACAGCGGAATCCGCGGGGCGTCGCCGGGAAGGCGCCAGAAGCCGGTGCCGGTCGGGACCATCGACGGCCAGCGGGGCCACGGAATCTCGTCCGGCTCCCGGAGCGACGTGATCTGAAAGCCGGCACCGACCAGGGCGTTGACGACCTCACCCAGGCCGTGGGCCCACTCGTACACCTCGGTCGAGTGGGTCAGCGGCGGGCCGTCGGTGTAGGTGTGCGCGCCGTCCCGCAGCTGGGCGCCGCGGCCCTCGAGGTAGTCGTGGCGCAGCAGCAGCTCGGGACCGGACGGGACGAGGCCCAGCGAGACCAGCAGCGGGTGGAACTCGACGATGTAGACCAGGCCGCCGGGCCGCAGCAGTTCGGCCACCACGCCGGCCCAGCGCGGCAGGTCGGGCAGGTAGCACAGGGCGCCCTTGCCGGTGTAGACCACGTCGAAGCGGTCGCCGTTCAGGGCCGCCGGTGCGTCGTACACGTTGGCCCGGACGTACGAAACGGGAGCCGTCGCCAAGCGACGGGCCTCGGCCACCGCGGCGGTGGAAAGGTCGAGGCCGACGACGCGGCCCGCGCCCCGCCCGGCGAAGGCGGCGGTCTCGGTGCCCAGGTGGCACTGCAGGTGCAGGACGTCCTTGCCGGTGAGGTCGCCGAGGTCGGCCCACTCGTAGTCGGCGAACCAGGAGGCCGGCTCCTTGCCGCCGACGTCGTAGAAGCGGCTGGCCGCGTGGATCGGGGTGCGCGCGTCCCAGTTGGCCTCGATGGCGGCGAAGCGGCGGCGTGTTTCCGGGTCGAAGTCCGTCATCGCCCCATTCTGGTGGACACTGGGGATCATGCAGCCACCTGAGAGCCACACCGACCTGCTCGAGCAGCCCAACTTCGCCCACCTGGCGACGGTCCGCCCGGACGGCTCGCCCCAGTCCAGTGTGATGTGGTTCGACTGGGACGGCTCCCGGATCCGGATGACACACACCAAGACCCGGCAGAAGTTCCGCAACCTGGGCGCCGAACCGCGGGTGGCCCTGTCGATCGCGGATCGGGCGGACGAGTACCGCTTCCTCGAGGTGCGCGGCGTCGTCGAGAGCGTCGAGGACGACGACGCCGAGGCGGCGTTCTACAAGACCCTGCAACGCCGCTACGGCAACGAGTACGAGGTGAAGGACGCCGACGTACGGGTCATCATCACCATCCGGCCGGAGAAATACGTGGCGGTCCAGGGTGGAGGCGTCGTCGGCGTCGAAGTGTGATCGCCGTACTAGTGTTCCCGCCATGGCCTTGACCCCGGGCGAGTTCTACGACCACGCCGCAGCCGTCGCGGACACCGAGCGGCGACTGCCGCTGGCCCGCATGACGGGATGGGACATCAGCCCGTTCGAACAGGACGGACTACGGGTCGCCCCGCTACGCCCGCCGGTGCTGCCCGAACCGGCCCGGCACGGCGAGGACCCGGCGAACTGCCGGCCGTGCCGGGAACGCGACGAGGGCATATGGTTCAACGAGCGCTGGCGGCTGGAGCGCATCCCCGGAGTCGGCGTGCCGCTGGTGCTGATGCTGTACCCGCGCGACCACTACGACATGGCCGAACTCCCGGACCCGATGGCCGCGGAGATGGGGCTGTTGGGCACCCGCATCGTCCGGCACATGCAGGCCCTGCCGCACATCTCCCGGGCCCACCTCTACCGCATAGGCGACGGCGCCGCTCATCTCCACCTGTGGTTCTTCGCGCGGCCCGAGGGCCAGGCCCAGCTGTACGGGTCGTGGCTGGTCGTCTGGGACGACCTCCTGCCGGAATATCCCGCCCACGTCGCCGACGCGGACGCCGCGAAGGTGGCGGACGCCCTGGTCGCCTCGCACGGAGGATCGCGGAGTGCCGGCCTCTGACGACTGGGCCCGGCTGTTCGTCGACTACTGTCAATACTCGATCTCCGCCGGCCCGTCGGCCTGATGGGTGGCACCGCTGACGCGCTCACCGACGTCGCCGTGCCGCGCGGACTGATCCGGGTCCGGGTGCACGCACGCGACCGGCTGCACGAGACGGTCCGCACCGACGGCGACCCGCCCGAGCGGCATGAGTTCCACATCTGGGCGGTGCCCGAGGAAACCCCATGGCGTACGGTCGTCGGCTCGCACCCGGCCTGGGAGCAGAAGCCGGCAAGGGCCGCCGAGTGGGCGATGCTGTCACTCGTGCGGCGGCCGGCGCCACCCACCCCTGACGACGCGCGGGTGACCGTGGTCCGCCACCGGTCCGCGGCGGTGGAGGCCCCGGTGGGGGTGCTGCCGGCCGGCGACCTGGAGGTCCGGCTGGAGCGCGCCGACGACGAAACCCTGCGGTGGTCCCGGGCCGCCGCCGACGAGCCGATCTTTCCGCACCCGTTGACGACGCTGCCGGACTCCGAGCCCAGCACCGTCCGGCTGGCGTCCGCGGCGGACGGCTGGACGCTGCGCCACG
This sequence comes from Actinoplanes sp. NPDC051343, assembly GCF_044455125.1. NCBI lineage: Bacteria > Bacillati > Actinomycetota > Actinomycetes > Micromonosporales > Micromonosporaceae > Actinoplanes > Actinoplanes sp. NPDC051343. The sequence continues at coordinate 575,469 of NZ_JBITEL010000002.1, read as the reverse complement.
AGGGTGTGCTTGGCCGGCAGGCCGCAGCGGTCGGCTTGATCTGGGACCACCTGCTCGACAACCCCGGATCGCACCCGTGGACGGCGACGCTGCAGGCGCAGGCCGCCCGCAACGAGGCCGCCTGACGCGCGGAGGCCTCGCAGCGGGAAGGGCGGCCGCCGTCGGACCGGATCCGCGCGCTACGCGGCCGGGCACGGTCCCTTGCCATGATCGACCGCCCGCTGCCCGACCGGATCGAAGCGTTGCTCGCTGGCCGCCTGCTGGGCGGGCCCGCCGGGCGCCTGCTGGGCGGCCGCCGGGCGCCTGCTGGGCGGCCCGCCGGCCGAGGCGCACGCCGCCCTCCGGTCCGTTCAACCTTCGGACTCGTTGTTGCGGCACCGCCGCCGGGCCGAGCACGGCCGATGCTGACGGCAGCCACCAATTCCAAGAACGGCGTCGGCTGTCCGGCGTTCCCGCGTAGCCTGGTGGTCCGCGGCCTTTCGGGGTCCGTCCGGCGGTCTCCGACGCGCACCACGGCCTCGGCAGTGCAGTCGGCGCCGCCGAGCCGCGGTGCCGCACGGACCAGCTGCGCAACCTGCTGGCCGACGTCCCCCAAAAGGGCGCGGCTGGTTCGCACCATCTTGGCCGGGCATCGACGCGGTCAACGCTCAATACGGCCGCGTCATCGAGACGATTGGCGAAAGTTGAGGACACCGCCGAGCATCTCGGTGATGCCGGAGCCGCGGCGAAGTCTGACGCCAGATCCGGTCGAACAATCCGCCGCGCTGCTGCCGTCGGCATCGTCCCGAACCGGGTCGCGACAATCCGCCTTACCGGCGCCGTGCCGGCCGAGCAGACCGGCGTACGAGTCGATAGGCGCCCAAGGCCGCAAAGCCAGCCCGACTCTCCCCCGCTGGCCGGGATCGCTGCCTGACGTTAACGCCAGCGGGCGTGACTCCTACGCGATGTCCGGTCGAGGCGACGCAGCACCCCCGCGCCGTCTGGCGGCTTTGGTCCTGAGCGCTTCGCGGCTCATCTTGGCAGGCCCGTTTACCGGGAGGGGAAGGGGAGCCGGGCGTGAGCCCCCTTCCCGAGGCCAGTCCACACGCGACTGAGCCCCGGGGATCGGGCTGCTACGCGGGGCAGGCGGGGGCTACGAAGAACTGGTGGGTGCCGTTGGTGAAGCGGCAGCCGAAGGCCGGTGAGGACACCGTGCGCCGGTCCAGGATGGCGTCGCCGGCCGGGCGGTGGCCGGAGTCTACCCAGTGGATCAGGTCGTCGAAGCCCTGGGTCAGTTCGGCCGGGGTGAAGTCGCAGTGGCCTACGCCGCGGATCGCCCGGGAGACGAACAGGGCCGCGCGGCCGTTGGCGGCCGCGCGCTGGGCGTAGATCTGCTCCATCGAGAACGGTACGAACAGGTCGCCCACGTCGTGCATCGACAGTACCGGGATGGCCGGGCGGCCGTAGACGTGGGGGACGCCGGAGAGGTCGCGGGACGGCGGGATGGTCGGGTGTACGCGCAGGACCGAGGCGTTCAGCTTCCACTCGGCCGCGGTGGGCCACCGGCCGTCGGTCGAGCGGTAGAACGTGAACTGGTTGCCTGCCACGTTGCCGGCGGCGATTTTTTCGGTGCCGCCGGTCAGACCCGGGTAGAGGCCGAACAGGAACGGCAGGTCGGACAGCGGGTCGAGGGAGCGGGCGGCGTTCCAGTAGGCGAACGCGCCGTCGAAGCCGGGCCGCACCCCGCCGGTGCGCCGTTCGACTACCGCCGACCACGTTTTGCCGGTCGCGGTCAGGGTGGGCGGGGCGCCGGCGGTCACGCCGAGGGCCGGGAGCATCCGGGCGACCTGGGCGCGCCACTGGTCCTGGTAGGTGTCGCCGGGGTGGAGCGGGTAGTCGATGCGTACGCCGGTCAGCGCGGCCGCGGTCGCGTTCGCGTCCAGGAAGTAGTCGAAGAGGCTGGTGTCGCCGAGGACGCCGCACATCGGCATCGCGCCGGTGAATGAGTGCGGGTGCTTCTCGATCATGACGGCGGTGACCTGGCCGCCCATCGAGGCGCCGCTCATCAGCGCCGAGCGGGCGGCCTGGCCGGTCACCCGACGGAACTGGTCGATCATCGAGTACGAGTCGGTGACGCCCTGGCCGACGTCGTAGCCGTTGGTCGCGTAACTGGACGCGGCCCAGGCGAAGCCGGAAGCGATGTAGTGGGCGCGCAGCGGGGGGTTGTCGACGTACACCGTCGTGCCGTCGCCCCGGTAGCCGTGGGCCCAGACGACCAGCCGGCCGTTCCAGTGCTGTGGCACCTCGATGCGGTAGGCCGCCCCGGCGCGGATGCCGGTGTAGACGTGGGCGCCGGGCAGCGCCGTGAACGGCGTCCCGTCGATCTCGCAGCCGGGGTCGGCGACCAGGTAGCCGGGCTGGGTGGTGCTGGGGGCCGGCGCGGAACAGCCCGCGGGGGCGGCGGACGCCGGGATGCCGGCCAGGAGCGGGACGGCCAGGACGAGTGCGGAGAGAGCGTGCTTCCAGCCCGTGATCATGGCGTTACCTCCGAGTAACATCCAACGGCCGTTCTCGATGGCTGTCAAGCGGCCCGCCCGCACATCGTGCCGAATCTGTTATCGATAACAACTGGGGCCCTCGGAGCGCCGAAAGCGCAGCCCAGAGCGTTTCGATGAGGTGTCGTCGAGGTTGCCGGAACCCGTTGACAGGGCAAGTGTGAGCGTTCACACTCGACGCCACTGCAGCGCTCCCGACTCCTTGCGGCCGGCGAGCGTCTTTACTTGAAGTGAATTGGAGTCCCGCCGCGATGAGACTTGCCAGAGTGGGGGCCGTGGCCTCCGCCGCCCTCCTGACCGTCGCGCTGGCCGCCTGCGGTTCCAGCGAGAAGACCGCCGACAAGCAGACATCGTCGACGGATAACAAGGGCGCCCTTGTCGGCGTCACGATGCCGACCCGGGTCAGCGAACGCTGGATCAAGGACGGCGACAGCGTGAAGTCGCAGCTCGAAGCCCTCGGCTACAAGGTCGACCTGCAGTACGCCGAGAACGACATCCCGACCCAGACGCAGCAGCTCGACAACCAGATCACCAAGGGTGCCAAGCTGCTCATCATCGCCTCCATCGACGGCAAGGCGCTGACCACGCAGCTGGAGAACGCCAAGGCCGCGCACATCCCGGTGATCGCGTACGACCGGCTCCTGCTCAACTCGCCGAACGTCGACTACTACGCGACGTTCGACAACGGCAAGGTCGGCGAGCAGCAGGCCACTTCGCTGCTGACCGGGCTCAAGCTGCTCAAGGCCGACGGCTCGAAGGGCACCGCGAAGGGCCCGTTCAACGTCGAGCTGTTCGCCGGCTCGTCGGACGACAACAACGCGACGTTCTTCTACAACGGCGCCATGAAGGTGCTCAAGCCGTACATGGACGCGGGCACGATCGTGGTCAAGAGCAAGCAGACCGACTTCAAGACGATCTCCATCCTGCGGTGGGACCCGGCGACCGCGCAGAAGCGCATGGAGGACCTGCTGACCTCCACCTACAAGGGCGGCGCCAAGGTCGACGGCGTGCTCTCGCCGTACGACGGCCTGTCGATCGGCATCCTGTCGGCGCTCAAGAGCAGCGGGTACGGCACCGCCGCCCAGCCCTACCCGATCGTCACCGGCCAGGACGCCGAGCTCGCCTCGGTCAAGTCGATCAAGAAGGGCGAGCAGTACTCGACCATCTACAAGGACACCCGGCAGCTCGCCAAGACCGCGGTGAGCATGGCCGACGCGGTCCTCAAGGGTCAGCAGCCGCAGGTCAACAACACGACCGACTACAACAACGGCAACAAGGTCGTCCCGTCGATGCTGCTTCCGTTCGTGGTCGTCGACAAGTCGAACTACCAGAAGGAACTGGTCGACACCGGTTACTACACCGCGGCCCAGATCGACAAATGACCGAGGCAATCCTGCGGATGCGGGGCATCTCGAAGTCCTTTCCGGGCGTGAAGGCGCTCTCGGACGTGGACATCGAGGTGCTCCGCGGCGAGATTCACGCGATCTGCGGGGAGAACGGCGCCGGGAAGTCGACCCTCATGAAGGTCCTTTCCGGCGTCTACCCCCACGGTGACTACGAGGGTGACATCACCTTCGAGGGCGAGGCGTGCCGGTTCTCCAGCATCCGCGACAGTGAGCACCGCGGAATCGTCATCATCCACCAGGAGCTCGCGCTGGTGCCGATGCTGTCGATCGCCGAGAACATCTACCTCGGCAACGAGCAGGCCACCCGCGGCCTGATCGACTGGAACCGCACCAATGCCGCCGCGAGCGACCTGCTGCGGCGGGTCGGCCTGCACGAGAACCCGGTCACCCCGGTGATCGACCTCGGTGTCGGCAAGCAGCAGCTGGTCGAGATCGCCAAGGCGCTGTCCAAGCGGGTCAAGCTGCTGATCCTCGACGAGCCCACCGCCGCGCTCAACGACGAGGACTCGGCCCACCTGCTCGACCTGTTGCGCGGCCTGCGCGACGAGGGCATCACCTGCGTGATCATCTCGCACAAGCTGAACGAGGTGCTGGCGATCGCGGACCGGGTGACGATCCTGCGCGACGGCCGCACGATCACCACACTGCCGTCCGAGGGGCTGACCGAGGAACGGATCATCGCCGGCATGGTCGGCCGCGACCTCGACCACCGGTTCCCGCCGCACGAGCCGAAGATCGGCCCGGAGATCCTGCGGATCGAGGACTGGACCGTGCACAGTCCGACCCAGCACGGCCGGGTGCTGGTGCGGGGCGCCAACCTCTCGCTGCGGCGCGGGGAGATCGTCGGCCTGGCCGGGCTGATGGGCGCCGGGCGCACCGAACTGGCGATGAGCGTCTTCGGCCGCTCGTTCGGCACCGGCATCTCCGGGCGGATCATCAAGGACGGCCAGGAGATCCGGTTGCGGTCGGTGCGCGAGGCCATCGATCACGGCATCGCGTACGCGACGGAGGACCGTAAACGGTACGGGCTGAACCTGATCGAGGACGTCAAGCGGAACGTCTCGGCGGCCGCCCTCGGCAAGCTGGCCCGCCTGGGATGGGTCGACGACAACGAGGAGTACAAGGTCGCCGAGGAGTACCGGCAGAGCTTGAACATCAAGGCGCCGAGCGTTTCGAGCATCACCGGCAAGCTCTCCGGCGGCAATCAGCAGAAGGTCGTCCTCTCCAAATGGATCTTCACCGATCCGGACGTGCTGATTCTGGACGAGCCGACGCGGGGCATCGACGTCGGCGCGAAGTACGAGATCTACACGATCATCAACCGGCTCGCCGACGAGGGAAAGGCGGTGCTGGTGATCTCCTCGGAACTGCCCGAGCTGCTCGGCCTCTGCGACCGCATCTACACCCTGTCGGCCGGCCGGATCACCGGCGAGGTGCCACGCGCCGAAGCAACACAGGAGGGCCTCATGACCTTGATGACCGCCAGTCCGGAGGTGTCCTCGTGACCGCCGCACCGACCAACGCCGACCTGGCGGTGGACGAGACCCCGGCCAAGCCGGGCGGCAACGGCTCCCGCCGGTTCTCGATAAACCTGCGGCAGAGCGGTATCTACATCGCCTTCGTCGTGATCGTGCTGCTGTTCACGATCCTGACCGGCGGCGACATGCTGGCGCCGCAGAACATCAGCAACATCATCGTGCAGAATTCGTACATCCTGATCCTGGCGATCGGGATGATCCTGGTGATCATCGCCGGGCACATCGATCTGTCGGTGGGCTCGGTGGTGGCGGTCACCGGGGCGATCGCGGCCAAGCTGATGGTCGATCAGCATGTCGCGTGGCCGGTCGCGCTGATCATCACCTTGCTCGCGGGCGCTCTGATCGGTGCCTGGCAGGGTTACTGGGTCGCGTACTTCGGCATCCCCGCCTTCATCGTCACGCTCGCCGGCATGCTGCTGTTCCGGGCCCTGACGATGATGGTCCTCAGCAACCAGGGCATCGGCCCGATCCCGGACGCCGTGCGCACGCTGTCCAACGGATTCACCGACGGTTATCTCGGCAACGTCGGGCTGGGCCCACTCGGGGGCGCCGATCTACTCAGCCTCCTCGTCGGCCTCGGCGCGGTGGTGGGAATCGTCGTCGTGCAATGGCGTTCGAGGGCCGGACGACTGCGGTACGGCCAGGCGGTCGAACCGGTTCCGGTCTTCGTCGCGAAGATCGTCGTGGCGTCGGTCGCGGTCATGTTCCTCATCGTCCAGCTCGCCCGATTCCGCAATCTGCCGTGGGTGCTGGTGCTGCTGGCGATCCTCACCCTCGCCTATTCGGTGCTGACCAACCGGGCGGTGTTCGGCCGGCAGATCTACGCGGTCGGTGGCAACGTGCAGGCCGCCAACCTGTCCGGTGTCAAGGTCAAGTCGGTGATCTTCTGGATCTTCGTCAACATGGGTGTGCTGTCCGCGCTGGCCGGCATCATCTTCGCCGGTCGGCTCAACCAGGCGAACTCGACGGCCGGCAACCAGTTCGAACTCGACGCGATCGCGGCCGCCTTCATCGGCGGCGCCGCGGTGCAGGGCGGCGTCGGCAAGGTGGTCGGCGCCATCACCGGTGGCCTGATCATGGGCGTCATCAACAACGGCATGAACCTCATCGGCGCTCCGTCCGAGCGCGTCATGCTGGTCAAGGGCGCGGTACTGCTGGCCGCCGTCGCGTTCGACGTGTGGACCAAGCGCCGCGCCGGCGCGTCGCGTTAGCGTGCACCGGGAGCGGGCCGGCGACCCGGCCGCTCCCGGTACGCCGGTTCAATGCACCAGGCCGGCGGCGACCAGCGCCCGGGTGAGATCCGTACGCGATCGCACGCCCAGCTTCCGATAGACGCGCGTCAGATGGGCCTCGACCGTCTTGCGTGACACGAACAGCACACTGGCCGCCTCGGCGTTGTTCAACCCGCCGGCGATCGCCCGCGCCACCTGGATCTCCTGCGGTGACAACAGATCCAGCAGGCTCGGCCCGGCGCTCGGCAGCGGCCGCACCCCGGCCGCCGCCAGTTCGACGGCCGCCCGAGCCGCCCACGGCGCCGCCCCCAGCGACTCGAACGTCGCGTGCGCGGCGGTCAGCGGCACCCGCGCGGCGGCCGGCCGGCGGAACCGCCGCAGCGCCTCACCCCGGCACAACAGGGTGCGGGCCCGCTCGTACGGATAGTCGCGCACCCGGTGGTGGCGCTCGGCCTCGGCGAACGCCTCCTCGGCCTCGTCGAGGGTCTCGGCCAGCATCCCGCGGCACCGCCCGACCGCCGCCCACGCCCAGCTCGACCCGGTCCGGGCGGCCACCGAGGTCAGCCAGGCGAGCGGCTCCCGGGCCCGGTCCGGCCGCCCGCCGCGGACGTGCGCCTCGACCACGTCGGCGCCGAACGGCACCACGCGCGGGTTGCCCAGTCCGGCCCGGCGCGCGTGCCCGAGCGCCTCGTCGAGCGCGGTGCCCGCCTCGGCGTAGTCGGCATCGGAGAGCGCGGCCACCCCGGCCGCGAAGCTGAGGTAGAACTCCAGGCAGCCGATCCGGTACGGGCCGATCTCGCGGCGGGCCCGGCTGACCCGGTCGAGGCAGCGGGTACGCTCGCCGCGCTGACCGTCGAGCCGGGCCAGGCAGGCCAGGCCGTAGCCGACCGCGCCCAGGTGACCGAGTTCCTCGGCCCAGTGCAGCCCGTCGGCCCAGTCCGCCTCGGCCTCGGCCCATCGGCCGGTCCAGTGCTCGCCCTCGCCCCGGATGATCAGCGCGACCGGCAGCACGGCCGGGGCCGCGAACCGGCGGGCGGTGTCGATCGTGCGAGTCAGGACGGCCAGGCCCGCAGCGTCCTGCTCGCTGAACAGCAGCCCCTGGCCGAGCATCGCCACCATGAGCTGCTCGGTCACCGGATCGATCCCGCGTTCCAGGTAGGCCGCGCCGGCCCGCAGGCCCGGCTGCGCCTCCTCGACCCGCCCGTTGAGCACCAGCCCGAAGCTGTGCACGAGCGCGGTGCGGGGCGCGGCGAAACCGGCGGTCGTCGCCAGCGCCAGCGCCTCCTCGCCGTGCTGCAGCACCGATCGCACGTCGGCGTCCATGGCGGCCGGCACCGCCGCCTCGGTGAGCAGCGCGCAGGCCCGGGCCGGGTCGAGGTCGCGGACGTTCCGGGCCGCGCCGACCAGACCCTGGTACGCCGCCGCGGTGTGCCCGGTCCACGTGAGGATGCGGCCGCGCAGCAGCTCGATGTCGGCCCGCAGCGCCGGATCGGTCGTCGTGGTCAGTGCCTCGTCGCACCACGCCGAGGCGCGGGCCGACGCGCCGGCCAGGAACGAGTCGGTCGCCGCCTCGCGCAGCAGGCCGGCCCGCGCGGCCGGGTCGGGGTTGAGCTGGGCCGCGCGGTGCCAGGCCAGGGCGGCCCCGTCGTAGCCGCTGCGCCGCCGGGCCTCGCGGGCCGCCTCGGCCAGTTCGGCCGCCACCGCCGAGTCGGGGCCGGTCGCGGCCGACGCGCGGTACCAGGCCCGCGTGGTGCCCGAGGTGACCCCGGCCAGGGCGTCGCAGGCGGCCCGCCGGTCGGCCCGCGACACGTGCCGCAGCACCGCCGAGCGCAACATCGGATGCCGGAACTCGTAGTCCGTCCCGTCCGAGACCACGATCCGGGCCGCCTCGGCCGGGGCCAGGTCGGCCAGGCTCAGGCCGCGCCGCTCGAGGGCCGCCTCCAGCACCGTGATCGCCGGCGAGCGGCTCACTCCGACCACGGCCAGCGCGGCCCGGGCCGACTCCGGCAGCTCCTCGATGTGGCGCAGCCAGGCCTCTTCGAGCAGGCGCCGGCCGGCCGGCAGTGCCTCGCCGAACGGCCGGTCGCCCGCCAGCTGGTCGTCGCCGAGCGCGGCCACCCACTCGAGCAGCGCGAGCGGGTTGCCGCCGGTGCGCTCGACCAGGTCGCCGAGGACCGCGCCGGACGGCTCCCGGCCCCGCTCGCGCAGCAGCCGGGCGCAGTCGGCCCGGGTCAGCCCGGCCAGGTCGAGAGTGGGCAGGTCGGCACTGCGGCGGCGCAGATCGGGGTCGTCCCGGCCGCTCATCACCAGCGCGACCCGTTCCGGGCCGAGCCGGCGGGCGGCGAACAGCAGCGCGCGCTGCGACGACTGGTCGACCCAGTGCAGGTCGTCGACGAGCACGACCAGGGGGGTCGTCTCGCCGGCCGCGGCCAGCACGCTGAGGGCCGCGGCGCACACCGCGTACGGATTGGGGGTTTCGATGTCGGCGAGCGCGAGCGAGCCGGCGAGCGCATCCCGCTGCACCGCCGGAAGCTCGGCGAAGTGCCCGCGGAGCGGGATGATCAGGTCGGCCAGGGTGGCATAGGGCAGCACCGCCTCGGACTCGACGCCGCGGGCGCGCAACACCCGGGCCGGTGCGATGCCGGCGGCGTAGTCGAGCAGCGTGGTCTTGCCGACGCCGGGATCGCCCCAGAGGAGCAGGGCGACGCCTCGGCTCGCGGCGGCCCGCACCGCGGCCGCCAGGAGCCGGCATTCCCGTTCTCTCCCGATCGGTTGTCCCGCGCGCCCCGCGTCCCCCGCGGCCGTGATGGCGATCGCGCGGCGTAGATCCTCCCCGGCCATGAGGGCTCCCGGCGGCTCGTCGCTGATGCGCCCGCTCAGCATGCGCCCCCGCGGCGACCCGCCACGCCCTCACTGTCGGCTACCGGACCGCCAGCCTAGGGAGGTGCCCGATGCGGGCACCGGCGATCAATTGCCACAGGTCGGGTGCCGGATCGACCCCCAGCTCGGCCAGCAGCAGCTCCCGATAGGACCGGAACGTGCGCTGCGCCTCGATCAGATTGCCCTCGGCCAGGTGCGCCTCGATCAGCGCCCGCTGCGCGCTCTCGCGCAACGGGTCGGCGCACATGGCGGCTATCGCCGCATCGACGGCCTGGGCGTGCCTTCCGGCCGCCGACAGGCTGCGGCTCACCTGCTCCAGGGCGTGCAGGACCCGGGTACGCACGCGCTCGCGCTCGACGATCGCCCAGTCGTCGTACCAGCCGGGCAGCAGATCGAGCGCGGCGTCGGCACCGTCCGGGACGGTCAGGTCGGAGGGGCCGGGCCGGCCGCCGATCACCCGTTCGGCCCAGCCGGACAGCGTTTCGAGGTCGACCGCCACGTCCGGGCCGAGGGCCAGCGCGGCGCCGCCGGCCTCGACGACCGCCGTGCCGGCCCCGGCCCCGCGTAACCGCCACATCGCCGAGCGCAGGTTGCCGCCCGCGCGCGACTCGGTCACGTCCGGCCACAGGGCGGCCGCTACTACTCGCCGGCCGGCCGGGCGCCGCCGGCAGGCCAGGTAGACCAGCAGCCGCAGACTGCTCTCGGGCAGTACGGCCGGCTGGCCCCGCACCCGCAGGTCTGGCCCGTCCAAGACGTGCAGGACCGTCTGCGGCCGGTCCCGGTGCCGATAAGTGAGACGTGCGCTCATCGCTCCTCCTCGTTTCTCCAGAGCCCAGCGTCGCGTACGACCGGGGGCAACCGCTTCCGGGCAATCCCTAGGAATCGGTTCCGCCGACGCCGGCGGCCCGCGTCGCCGCGTCGAGCAGGCGGCGCGCGGTGGCCCGCCGCGGTTCGGCGGCGACGAGCAGCCGGGCGGCTGCTACCGCCCGGCCGAGGTCGCCGGCCGCCAGCAGCGCCCGGGCCCGGGCCTCCATGGCGTGCAGCACCCGCTGACGCAGCCGTTCCCGGTGCGTGCCGACCCACTCGTCGGGCCAGCCGGGGAGCAGGCCCGGCCGGGAGCGCTGCCAGGTCGCCTCGTCGCGGTCCGAGGCCGGGCCGCCGTCGATCAGGCGTAGCGCCCAGACGGCGACCTGATCGGCGTCGACCGTGACGCCGGGGTGCAGCCAGACCTGGCGCTTGTCGGCCTCGAGCACGGTCAGACCGGCTTCCCGCAGGCGCCACAGGGCCGAGCGCAGGTTGCCGGCCGCCCGCACGTCGTCGCATGCCGGCCACAAGGCCCCGGCCGCGTGCCGCCGGTCGAGGTGGCCGCGGTGCAGTGCCGCGTACGCGATCAGGCGTTTGCCGCCCGCCGGGAGCTCGCGGCCGCCCGGGCCGTCGGCCTCGCCGAAGGCGAGCCGCGGCTCACCGAACAGCAGGAGCGTCGTCGGACCCGGCATGGCGCACAGGCTACGACGGGGGTGTCACCGGTCCGTCACTCGTCGCGAGGAGAAAGGCCCGGACGTCGTCCAGCGCGTCCCGGGCCGAGATCACGTGGCGGCGGAGGGTCTCGGCCGGGCGGGCGAGGTCCGGCACCACCAGCACCGTGATCAGCGTGGGCGCGGTGGGCTGGCGCTCGACCGTGACGACACAGACGCCGCGGATCGGCCGAGCCTCGGTATGCATGGGGTCAAGCCTGCCCGGCGGGCGTCACCGGTGCGTTCCCGGCGTGGAAAACTCGAACCATGAACCGGCCGCCGCGGTGGATGGCACCGCTCTTCGCGGTGCTCGGCGCGGGCACCGTCCCCTGGACCGTCTACCTGTCCCTGACGCTGCCCGACCACGCCCGGACCCACAACTACCGGCTGGCCTGGGTCGGGTTCGACGTCATGCTGATCCTCGCCATGCTGCTGACGGCGTTTCTGGCCTGGCGCGGGCGGCCACTCGCCGGGCAGGCGGCCGGGTGCACGGCGACGATGCTGATCGTCGACGCGTGGTTCGACGTGACGACGTCGGGCCGGCACGACCTGAGTCTGGCCATCCTGCTGGCGGTGCTGGCCGAGTTGCCGCTGGCCGGGCTCTGCGCCTGGATCGCCCTGCTCGTGCAGCGTCAGAAGAGCGCCACCGGCGCCGGCTGAGGCAGCGGCTCGAGATCGGGGACGCGGGCGCGCACCTCGTCGTGGAAGCGGCGGGCCAGGGCGGGTGCGTCGGCGTTGTCGGGGGTGTGGATGAAGACGGTGGGGGAGCGGCCCTCGTCCAGCCAGCCGGCGGCGATGCCGACCCAGCGCTGCCAGCCCTCGACCGTCCTGGCGGGATCGTCGCGGCCCAGGTAGCGGATGATGGGGCGATCGGTCAGAGCCCTCGTGCGCAGGGGCAGGCGGGGCTTGCTGGCCCAGGCGTCGCGCTCGGCCTCACTGCTGGGCGGAATGGTGAAGAACGCCGTCGTGTCGAACGGGACCCACTCGGCGCCGGCCTCGGCCAGCACCTCTTCCAGCGGGCCCGGGTTCTCGAAGAACGCCGGATGGCGTACCTCCACCGCGTACCGGTGCCCGCCCGGTTGCCGTCCGAGAAAGTCCGACAGGACCGGCAACTCCGACGGCCCGAACGACCCCGGGAGCTGGATCCACAGTGCGTGGATGCGGTTGCCGAGCGGCTCCACCGCGTACCGGAACTGCTGAAGCTCCTCGAAGCCGCCGGCCAGCCGATGACCGTGAGTCACGGTCTTCGGGATCTTGAGGACGAACCGGAAGCCGGGCGGCGTCTGCGCGGCCCACGACGCCACGGTCTCGCGGGTCGGGGTGGCGTAGAAGGTCGTGTTGCCCTCGACCGCCGTGCACCACTCGGCGTAGCCGCGCAGACGCTCCCTCGACTGACCGACGAGATGCGCCTCCCACGCCTTGTGGGTCCACATCGCGCAGCCGACGGCGAGCCGCTTCACGCGCCGGCCCCGCGGAACTCGAGCAGCTCGATCACGAAATCCCCGTCGGACAGCCCGGTCTCCCGGCTGAGGTCACCGGCGACGCGCTGCCGGACGCCCTCCGCGGCCGCTTCCACGCGGTCCGCAGCTCAAGGTCGCCGACCGGGCTCATCCCGGCATCCTACTGACCTGTTCACACGACAAGGGCGGGGACCTTGCCTTCCGGATGCTTCCGGCGAGCCCGGCGACTGATCCCGGGTCGTCCGGCCGGCGGCATGGCGTGGCCGCACGGCCGGGGCGGTTCCGAAAACGGGCCTGTTGGCAGTGCGTCAACAGGCTGCTAACTTCTGGTTGCGGCCGGGCCGCCACCCGGCCGTTTTCCCGTTGCCCCAGGAGTGTCCTGAGCGCGGCAGAGGGGACTACCTATGGCGCGCATCGTCATTATCGGGGCGGGGTTCGGCGGGATTGCGGCCGCCGCCGCGCTGGTGCGGGCCGGGTTCGACGATCTGGTGCTGCTCGAGAAGGGCGACCGGATCGGCGGGGTGTGGCGCGACAACACCTATCCGGGGTGTGGCTGCGACATTCCCGCGCCGCTCTATTCGTACTCGTTCGCGCCCAATCCGCAGTGGAGCCGCCGATTTCCGCCCCGGCGCGAGATCTTGGGCTATCTGCAGGACTTCGCCGAGCGGTGGGGACTGCTTCCGCGCGTACGCCTCAATGCGCAAGTGACCGGCGCGGCCTGGGACGACGCCGCCGGAAGGTGGCGGGTTTCGACCGCCGACGGCGGCGAGGTCGTCGCTGATGTGCTGATCCCGGCCGTCGGGCAACTCGGCAATCCGGTGGTGCCGGTGCTGAAAGGCGCCCAACGGTTCGAAGGGCCGGCCGTCCATACCGCCCGGTGGCCGGAAGATCTGACCGTCGACGGGCTGAACGTGGGCGTGATCGGTACTGGCGCCAGCGCGATCCAGCTGGTCCCGGCGATCGCCGGCCGAGCCGGGCGGGTGACTGTTTTTCAGCGCACGCCACCGTGGACGCTGCCGAAACCGGACCGCCGGTACAGCCACCTCCGCGAGCGGCTCTACACCCGCTTCCCGGGGCTGTCCCGGGTGCCGCGGTGGGGGGTGTGGGGGATGACCTGGGTGGCCGGCCGGGCGGTGACCGGGCACCGGGTGGCGGGAGCGCTGCTGAAGGGGATGTCGAACGCCCAGCGACGCCTGCAAGTGCCGGACCCGGCGTTGCGGGCCCGGGTGACGCCGGTCGAGCCGATGGGGTGCAAGCGGGTGCTGTTCACCAACGCCTGGTACCCGGCGCTGCGCCGGCCCGACGTCGGCCTGGTGACCGCCCCGATCGAGGCGGTGACGCCGAACGGCGTGCTGACCTCCGACGGCGTCGAGCACCGCTGCGACGTGCTGGTCTATGCCACCGGATTCGATGCGGTGGATTTCCTGGTGCCGGTCCGGATCCGCGGGCGGGACGGCAAGGAGCTTTCCGACGTCTGGCGCGACGGTGCTTTCGCCTATCTCGGAATGAGCGTTCCCGGTTTTCCCAACCTGTTCCTGATGTACGGCCCGAACACCAACACCGGCAACAGCTCGGTGATCTACTTCCACGAGGCGCAGGCCCGGCACATCGTCCAGGCGGTCCGGCTGGTCGCCGCGGGCGGTGCGCCTCTGGAGGTACGCCGCGAGCGGTCGGATTCCTACGATGCCGAAATCCAGCGGCGGCTCGCGACGAGCGTGTGGACCGGTTGCCGCAGCTGGTACCGCACCGCGACCGGCCGGATCGTCACCAATTGGCCGGGCATGGCGGCCGAATACCGCCGGCGGACCCGGCGTCTGCGGCCCGCCGACTACGGCCGATCGCTCGAATGAGGTACCGCGACTGTTCCTGTTCGGGCGGTACGGTGAGGCGATCCGGGCCCGAAGGGAGGGCCGTGCTCGGCACTGGACTGCTGGATCGACACCTCGACGGCCCTGGCGAGCGGGCAGCTCGAGGCGACCACGGCCGAGGCCTCCTACCTGAAGGGCGGCGTCTTCGAACCGGATGCCGTGCTGCCGCTGTGGGCGCCGATGGCCCGGGCCGCGCGAGCGGCCGGCTACACCGGGGTACGCGTGCTCGGCGACATGAGCTGGGCCGGGCGGAACGTGCCCGGGCGGGAACACCTGTGCGGCTACGAGACCGAGATCAACCGGGTCGCGCTCAACAGCGAGCTGATCGGCGTGTGCGCGTACGACCGGCGCACGATGGACCCGCTGGAGCTGCGGCGGCTCACCTGGCAGCACCCGGGCGTCGCGGCGAGCGGGGCGCCGTACGACGAGCGGTTCGCCCTGCGCATCCGCCGCACGCGGGAACCGGCCGGGCTCGCGCTGTCCGGTGAGGCCGACCTGGCCGGCCGCAACGCGTTGCGGGCGGTGGTCGAGAACGTGTTCGTCGACTGCGGCACCGACGAGGTGACGATCGACGTCAGCCGGCTGCGCTTCGCCGACCCGGCGGCCGCCCGCATCCTCGTGCGGGCGGGGCTGGGTCCCGGGCGGGTGCGGCTGGTCGGCTGCTCGCCGTCCCTGCTGCGGCTCCTGGCGTACACCGGCGCCCGGGACGCACCCGCCTTGACCGTTTCGCCCCTCTAGGACCGGGCCTGCACCGCCGGCAGGCGATCGAAGACGCTGACCGCCTCGGTGATCCTGCCGTTCTCGACGGTCAGGTATTCCATGCCGCGGAAGCCATTCGCGAACGGCGTCTCGACGACGTAGAACGCCGCGGCGTGGGTGTCGTCGCCGAGGATGTCGATCAGCTCGCTGCTGATCAGGGCGGTCGCGAACGGCTGGAGGAACCTGCGGTACGCCTCGAGGCCCCGGATCTCGCCGCCCGGGGACCGGGCGACGACGTCGTCGGCGACGAGGCTCAGCGCCTTCTCGACGTCGCCGCCGAGCCAGGCGCGGACAAGGTGATGGCCGCGCTGCCCGCTCCGCCCGGCGCCGACCGCACCAGCCGCCGCATCCTCATCGACCCGGTGCGGTGGCGCGGCCGGTCGGAGGCCGACCTCGACGCCTTCCAGACGGCCGTCTTCGACGACCGGCGGCTGAGGTTGCGCTACCGGCACGGCCGGGACAATCGCGTACGCACGTACACGCTCGACCCCTACGGCCTGGTCAACAAGGCCGGAGTCTGGTACCTGGTCGCCGACCACGACGGTGAGCCCCGGCTGTTCCGCGCCGACCGGGCCCGCTCGGCGACCGTCCTCGACGAGCCGGTACGCCGCCGCGAGGGTCGGGAACTGGCCGACGTGTGGGACACCCTCCGGCGCGGCATCGAGGACCTCCCGGCCCGGGCCGCCGTCACCGCCCGCGTCCGCGACGAGACCCTGCCGTTGTTCCTGCGCTTTCACGCGGCCGACGTCGTAACCGCGGAACCGGCCGCGGAACCCGGCTGGACACGTGTCGAACTGCGTTTCCGGTCGCTCCTGGCCGCGCAGCCGCTCCTCGCGTTCGGCCCGGACGTCGAGGTGCTGACGCCGGACGACCTGCGCGACTCGTTGAGGAGGACGGCCGAGGCCACGGCGGCGCTCTACCGTCAGGGTGCGCCGGTGCCCCTGCCGTCGACCGGTCAGCGGCCGCGGTGACGATAGGCGTCGGTGCAGAGTGCGGCGGCGGTCAGCGGCCGCGGTGACGATGGGCGTCGGTGCAGAGTGCGGCGGCGGTCAGCGGCCGCGGTGACGATGGGCGTCGGTGCAGAGTGCGGCGGCGGTCAGCGGCCGCGGTGACGATAGGCGTCGGCGCCGAGCGCGGCGGCGGTCAGCGCCACCACCGAACACGTCAGAAGCACGCCGGCGGCACCCCAGGCGACCATCGCGACGGACAGGAAACCCCACAGGATGCCACCGAGGACGGCCGCGGTGACCACGACGTGGCGCGGCCATCGGCGTTGCTCGCCCAGCGAGGGGTAGTCGGCCCTGAGCTGGGCGACTATCTGCTCGAATTGGTGTTGTCGGTCGTTGGTTCCCATCGGACACCTCGCGGCGTGAGATCCTGCGCAAGAGCCTACCGCGCCGGGGAGGCGCGGCGCCTCCGCCGGCTGCGAAGCAGATTACGCACCCGCGGCAAGGCGGCCATCCCGACCGGCTGATTCACGATCCACCGTGGAGGTGCGGCGCAGCGGTGACCGCGGCTGACCTCAACGCCAGTCGAAGTGCTCGCGATGGATGTTGCGGGCGCGTACGCCGGCCTGCCGGAAGCGGCGGACGAAGCCGCCGACCATCGCCGCCGGGCCGCAGAGGAACACGGACAGTTCGCGCGGGTCGCCGCCCACGCGGCTGAGGACCCGGTCGGCGGTGAGATATCCGGCGGCGGCGGTGTCGTGCAGGTGCACCCGGAGGCCCGGGTGGTCACGGGCGATCGCGGTGATCTCGGCGGCGAACGGTGCCTCGCCCTCGGTGCTGTAGAACAGATCGACGCGGCCCGGTGGGGCGTGCTCGTCGAGGGCGCGCAGCCAGCTCAGGAACGGGGTGATGCCGATGCCGCCGGCGATCCAGATCTGGCGCTCGGTGCCGCGTGCCCGGTCGAAGCGGCCGTGCGGGCCGCCGACGACGGCCGGCATGCCCGGCCGGACGAGGGTCTGCATGCGGGCGGTGTCGTCGCCGAGCGCCTTGATGGTGAAGCGGAGCGTCTCGCCGGGCGCGCCCGACATGGTGAAGGGGTGCCGCCGCCAGCCGGCACCGGTCTCCAGGAAGAGCATGGCGAACTGCCCGGGCCGGTAGGTCAGCGGCTTGCCGAGCGGTACGAGAGCGAGCTCGGTCAGACCGGAGCCGACCGGCGTCACCGTGGCCACCTGATAGTCGTGCAGGGGCAGGAAGTGCCGGGCGAGGGTCTCCCGATAGACGTAGAACGCCAGGCCGACCGTCCCGGTGGCGACGTAGGTCCAGCGCAGCCGTGCGGCGCCGAACATGGTGCCGTCGAGGAGTCCGTGCACGAAGGCGGCGGCCAGGAAGAGACCGGTCAGGCGGTGCAGCGACCGCCAGCGTTCGTAGCCGCCGAGGACCCACCGGCCGGCGGCCGGCACACGCCGCACCGCGGGGTAGGCGGTGAGGCGATCGGCGGACCGGGCGAGATGCGGGCCGATCCAGGGCAGCATCGTCCGCCAGCGCGGCGCGATGGCCCACACGCCGAGCGCCAGCAGACCCCACACGCCGATCTGGGCCAGCGGGCCACCGAGATCGACGCCGCTGTGACCGGCGGGATGGGGACCGGCGGCGCCGGGATGGTGCGGATGATCCCCGGCGGAGAAGAGGACGTGCGGTGCCACCAGGACGAGTCCGGTGACGGACAGGCGGCGGTGCCAGATCGCGGTCCGGTCCATGCCGTCGAACCAGGTCTCGACCGTCGGCAGCACCGAGATCAGGATCATGGCCATCGACATCAGTAGGACGGCCTCGGCGCCGGCGAGCTGCCCGGCGAACGACACCCAGCCCCCGGCGGGCGGCCCGGTGATCACCCACAACAGCGCGAACGCGGCCGCCGCCACGGCCATGCCGGCCGGGCCCACCCGGCGACGGGGCGGCCATGACCACCACGCCGGATGGCCGACGTGCCGTTCGCGGACGCTCATGCCACCAGCCTTCCACCGGCCGGGGACGGCCGTCGGCGAAGTCGTCGGGGCCGCTACCGTGTTCGGGTGACGGACAACCTCTGGCTGCGCCAGATCGCCGAAAATCCGGGCCACTCGCGCTGGTACATCCAGCGGTTCCGGGACATGGCGGCGCGCGGGGACGACCTGGCCGGGGAGGCGCGGCTCATCGACGCCATGGTGCCGCGCGGCGCCCGCATCCTGGACGCCGGCTGCGGCACCGGCCGGGTCGGTGGGCACCTCGCCGCGGCCGGGCATCAGGTGGTCGGCGTCGACCTCGACCCCGAGCTGATCGCCGAGGCGCGGGCCGCGCATCCCGGCCCGACCTGGCTGGTCGGGGACCTCAGCGAGCTCGACGTCCCGGGTGCCGGCTTCGACGTCGTCGTCTGTGCCGGCAACGTGATGACTTTCGTGGCGCCGTCGACCCGGCGGGAGATCCTGCGCCGGTTCCGGGCCCACCTCGCCGACGGCGGGCGGGTCGCCGTGGGGTTCGGGGCCGGGCGGGGCTACGAGCACGAGGAGTTCCTGACCGACGCGAAGCAGGCCGGCCTGACCGCCGACCTTCTTCTCAGCACCTGGGACGTGCGGCCCTGGACGCCCGGATCCGACTTCCTGGTGGCCCTGTTCCGGGTGGGCCCGGCGTAGTTCAGGCCGACTCCGACGATCGACAGGACGCTGCCCGGTGTACCGAAGGTCCCCCGACCGAGGTCGCGCCCGGTTCGGGGATCGCTTTGTGGCTGCGTAACCCCTACGATCCCGAAACCGGCTCTAGATCAAGGAGTAGTCCTGCGTACGTTCTCCGTCCCCGAGCGCCTCGGTGGTTTCGGTCTGCTCGTGGCCGGTGCGGCCGCGGTCTGGCCGGTGGTGACCACCGGTCCCGGCGTCGGATTGCCGTGCCCGCTGCGCGCGCTGGCCGGTGTGCCGTGCCCGTTCTGCGGTCTGACCACCGCGGCGATCGCGTTGGTCAGGGGCGGGGCGGGGGCGGCGTTCACGGCCAACCCCTTGATCTTCGGGCTGGCGGCGCTCGCGGTTGCCGTCGGGCCACTGGTCGCGCTGCGCGCCTTCGGCGTGATCGGCGAACCCCGGCCGTGGCCGGCACCCCGGCGGCGCCGATGGGGAAGGCTCGCGGTCCTCGTTGCGGCCGCGAGCTGGTTGTTCCAACTGCACCGGCTCGGCGTGGGCCGGCCATCATTAAGGATCATCTGAATGACGTATCCTCCGAACAACGACCCTTACGGCGGTCAGCAGCCTTACGGCCAGCAACCGCCCGGCCAGCAGCCTTACGGCCAGCAGCAGTATGGCCAGCAGCAGCCCTACGGTGCTCAGCAGCCGTACGGCGCTCCGCCGGCCCCCGCCTACCCGATGCCGGCGGCGGGCGCCAACTACGCCAGCTGGATTCAGCGGGTCGGCGGCTACCTCATCGACGTGGTGATCCTCGCGCCGTTCTCGATCCTGGCTCTGACGCTGGGCTCCAGCACGGGCGACGACAACCTGCCCCACTTCAACGCGCTGTACTTCGTCTTCTGGTTGCTCGGCGTCGTCGTGAGCGGCTACAACCGGTGGTACCAGCAGGGCAAGACCGGGCAGACGTGGGGTAAGAAGGCCCTCGGCCTTCGCCTGATCAGCGAGGAGACCGGCCAGCCGATCGGCGGCGGCATGGCGTTCGTCCGCGACCTCGCGCACTTCGTCGACGGCATCATCTGTTACGTCGGCTTCCTGTTCCCGCTCTGGGACGCCAAGAAGCAGACCCTGGCCGACAAGATCATCAAGACCGTGGTCGTCAGCGAGAAGTGACAGGTGGCCGGGCCGCCCGACCCGGGCGGCCCGGCACCCGGAGCGATCTCGGCTGAACGCCATCGGCCTGGAAAACGTAAGGCCCTGTGGAAGGGGTCACCGCACGATGAGCACGGTGGCCGGGAGGGGCTCGAGATGTGGATCGTTTTTCTGATCTTTGCCGTCACGTTCTTCGTGTGCGTGACCCGGGTCCGGCCGCGACGCGAGAGCGGGCGGCATGAGGACGGGCGGCGCGAGGACGGCACCGAGGTCGTCGAGCTGCCGCCGGTCCCCGGCAGCCTGGAGGGTGCGCTGGTCGCCCAGCTCACCGGCGGGGCGATCACGCGGTCGCAGTACGCGCGGGCGATGGCGCAGCTCGCGGCGCGGGACGAGGCGCGCCACCCGCTGTCGGTGCCGCCCGAGGTCGGGTAGGTCGGCGGCCGGTTACTGCGCGACCCGTCGCGTGGTAGACCTTTCCCGTGACCGATCCGATGAGCCGCTTCGACGTGGGCGTCGCGCACCCGGCGCGGCGTTACAACTACTGGCTGGGCGGAAAGGACAACTTCGCCGCCGACCGGGCGTCCGGCGACGCGATCGCCGCCACGTTCCCCACGATCCGCGACTCGGTGCGCGAAAACCGGAAGTTTCTGCGTCGCACGGTCGAGTTCCTGACCGGCGAGGCGGGCATCGACCAGTTCCTCGACGTCGGCACCGGGCTGCCCACGGCCGACAACACCCACGAGGTGGCGCAGCGGACCACCCCGCGCTCGCGCATCGTCTATGTGGACAATGATCCGATCGTGCTCGCCCACGCCCGCGCGCTGCTGAGCAGTTCGCCGGAGGGCGTCACGGCATACATCGACGCCGACCTGCGCGACCCGTCGACGATCCTGGACGCTCCGCAACTGCGCGCCACGCTCGACTTCGATCGCCCGATCGCCCTGGTGATGCTGGCCGTGCTGCACTTCGTGCACGACGACGGCGACCCGTACGGCGTCGTCCGCCGGGTGGTCGAGACACTGCCGGCGGGCAGCTACCTGGTCATGTCGCATGCCACCTACGACCTGGTCGACCCGGCGAAGGTCGAGGTCCTCGAGAAGAAGAGCGGCGGCCAGTGGCGCTCACGCAGCCGCGCCGAGTTCGCCCGCTTCTTCGACGGGCTGGAGCTGGCCGAGCCCGGAGTGGTGCCGATCGGCGACTGGCGGCCGAGCCCCGGTGTCACCCCGCCCGACCCGGCCGAGATCGTGACCTACGGGGCGGTCGGCCGCATCCCTGGATAGCCGATGAGGACGGCCACCGCCCAGGGGCGGTGGCCGTCACGCCGGGCGTCAGTTACGCCACGGGGAGCAGTCCATGTTCGGGTTGTCGAACCTTCCGATGCAGATCTGCATCAGGAAGATGTCCTTGCCGTACTCCGCGAGCGAGCGAGGCGCCGACGGCCCACTCCGCTTTGCTGCTCTTCATGTCTTACCTCCCGTTGGGAACGCCTGAGCGGGCGTCCTCACAACCGGCAGACGGCTGTCCACAGTGGCAATCGCCGCCGTCGTGGTGACGAATCTCCGGCGGCAGCGCTGAATTCACGCGGTTTCGGTGATCGGGCGGTCGACCCAGCTCATCATGTCGCGCAGCTTCTTGCCGGTGACCTCGATCGGGTGCTGGGCGCCCTGCTCGCGGTACTTGGTCATGAGCGGGCGGCCGTTGTCGTCGTCCTCGATCAGCTCGCGGGTGAACTCGCCCGACTGGATCTCGGAGAGGATCTTCTTCATCTCCTCCTTGACCGACGCGTTGATCACGCGCGGGCCGCGGGTGTAGTCACCGAACTCGGCGGTGTCCGAGACGCTGTAGCGCATCCGGGAGATGCCGCCCTCGTACATCAGGTCGACGATCAGCTTGAGCTCGTGCAGGCACTCGAAGTACGCGATCTCGGGCGCGTAGCCGGCCTCGGTGAGCACCTCGAAACCGGTCTGCACCAGCGCGCTGACCCCGCCGGCCAGCACCGCCTGCTCGCCGAACAGGTCGGTCTCGGTCTCGTCGCGGAAGGTCGTCCGGATCGCGCCGGCCCGGGTGCCGCCGATCGCCTTGGCGTACGACAGCGCCAGCGCCAGCGCGCCGCCGGTTGCCTCCTGCTCGACGGCCACCAGCACCGGTACGCCCTTGCCGTCGGCGTACTGGCGGCGGACGAGGTGGCCGGGTGCCTTGGGAGCGACCATGGCCACGTCGATGTCGGCCGGCGGCCTGATCAGCTCGTACCGGATGTTGAGGCCGTGGGCGAAGAACAGCGCGTCGCCGGCCCGCAGGTTGGGGGCGATCGATGCGGTGTAGACCGCGCGCTGGGCGGTGTCCGGGACCAGCACCATGATCAGGTCGGCCCAGGCCGACGCCTCGGCCGGGGTGAGCAGGCGCAGGCCCTGCTCCTCGGCCTTGACCCGGCTCTTCGAGCCGGGCGGCAGTCCGATCACGACGTCGACGCCGGAGTCGCGCAGCGATAACGCGTGCGCGTGGCCCTGGCTGCCGTATCCGATGACGGCGACCTTGCGGCCCTGGACGATCGACAGATCCGCGTCGTCGTCGTAGTAGACCTCGATCGACATGGTTTCTCCTTGTGGATGGGGACAGTTTCGTCCCGGTAGACGCGGAGGCGGGGCCCGATGTTCGATCCCGGAGGTGTCGGCTTTCTCACGGCCGGGATGACGCCGAGCGGAGGAGGCGAGCCCGGGCGGGGGGATCAGCGGGGCGGGGGAGCGGTGCTGGCCCGGGCGATCAGCGTGGTCGGCACCAGCACGGTTCCGGCGTCGACCGGCTCGTGGCGGATCTGCCGCAGCATGGCCTCGACGCAGCGGCGGCCGACCTCGGCGAAGTCCTGGTGCACGGTGGTCAGCGGCGGAAGGTAGGAGCCGGCGTCCGGGATGTCGTCGAAGCCGACCACGCTCACCTCCTCCGGCACCTTGCGGCCGCGTTCGGCCATGGCCCGCAGCACGCCCAGGGCCATCTGGTCGTTGGCCGCGAAGACCGCGGTGCACGAGGGGTCGTCGGCGAGCCGCAGCCCGGCCTGGTAACCGGATTCGGCCGACCAGTCGCCGCGTTCGACCGGCGGGATCTCCCGCCCGGCCTCGGTCAGCACCTCCCGCCAGGCGCCGGCGCGGCGCTCGCTGGCGAACGACTCGGCCGGGCCGGTGACGTGCCGGACCGTACGGTGGCCGAGGCCGAGCAGGTGCCGGACCGCCTGCCGGGCACCGTCGGCCTGGTCGGTGTCGACGACCGGGTAGCGGTCGCCGGCGTCCGAGTCGACGACCACCACCTGCACGCCCGGCGGCAGCGTGAGGTTCGCCGTGTCGAGGAGGTGCACCTCCATGATCACGATGATGCCGTCGACTGCGAGTTCGCCGAGCCGGGTGAACGCGCCGAGCACACCGTCCTGAGTGGGCAGTGCGACCGGGATCAGCGTGATGGCGTAACCCTCGTGGGCGGCGTGCGTCGCGATCGCCTCCACGGTGCGGCTGTTTCCCGTGGTGGCCAGCGTGAACAGGATGACGCCCAGGGTGCGGAACTCGCCGCGTTTCAGGGCCCGCGCCGCGCTGTTGGGGCGGTATCCGAGTTCGGCCATCGCGTCGAGCACCTGGCGGCGGGTCGACTCGACGACGCCGGGGTGGCCGGTCGAGACGCGGGAGACGGTCTGCGAGGAGACGCCGGCGAGGCGCGCGACGTCGGCCATCGACACGCGCCGGCCGGGGCGGCGGGCTGCTGCGGTCATCGCCGGTTGCTCCTTGACGATCTGTTCACGCGGTGAAACTATCACCCACGATGTTTACGTAAACATCATCCCGGTAGCCCCGATGTAACATTCCTGGTCATCGGTAACCGGCATCTATGTTTGCGCAAACATTCCCGGCGCGGAAGGTTGAGGTCAGATGGCAGTCCCGCAACTCGCGGCCCCACCGGGCCCGGCGGTGAAGATGAAACACCGGCGCGGCTGGGCCGGCTGGCAGTTCGTCGGCCCGTTCATGGTCGTGTTCGCGCTGGTCTTCCTGGCCCCGATCGCCTACTCGATCTACCTGAGCCTGTACCGCAACCGGCTCATCGGCGGAAACGCGTTCGTCGGCCTCGACAACTACCAGCGGGTCATCCAGGACCCGCAGTTCTGGTCGGCGTTCGGCCGGGTGGCCCTGTTCCTCTGCGTCCAGGTGCCGATCATGCTGTTCCTGGCCCTGCTGGTCGCGCTCGCGATCGACAGCGGGCGGCTCTACGGCGCCGGCTTCTTCCGGGTCGCGATCTTCCTTCCGTACGCGGTGCCGGCCGTGGTGGCGGCCCTGATGTGGGGCTTCATGTACGGCGCCCGGTTCGGCCTGATCGGCAACCTGAGCGACTTCCTGCACGTCCAGCTGCCCGACCCGCTGAAGCCCAGCCTGATCCTCGCGTCGATCGGCAACATCACCACCTGGGAGTACGTCGGCTACAACATGCTGATCTTCTACTCCGCGCTGCGGGTCGTGCCGACGTCGCTCTACGAGTCGGCCGAGATCGACGGCGCCGGGCAGTGGCGGATCATCCGGTCGATCAAGCTGCCGCACATCCGGGGCGCCCTGGTCATCGCCGCGATCTTCTCGGTGATCGGCAGCTTCCAGCTGTTCAACGAGCCCAGCATCCTCAAGGACCTGGCGCCCAACGCGATCACCACCTACTTCACGCCCAACTTCTACGCGTACTCCCTGACGTTCTCGGGCCAGGAGTTCAACTATTCGGCGGCGGTCGCGGTCGTGATGGCGGTGCTCACCATGATCGTCGCGTACGTCGTTCAGCTGCGCGGCTCGAGGGAGCGCTGATGTCGACCACTACGCGCGTACCCCTGCGTACCGGAAAGCAAGCGCCGAGCGCAAGCGAAGGCAGCAAGCGCAAGCGCCGCGGCAGCCTCACCCTGACCGTCCTCACCGCGCTGGTGGGTCTCTATGCGCTGGTGCCGCTCGGATGGCTGGTGATCAACGCGACCAAGACCCAGGACGGGCTGTTCACGTCCTTCGGGCTCTGGTTCGACGACGGGCACTTCGCGCTCTGGGACAACCTGCGGGACACACTCACCTACGACCACGGCATCTATCTGCGCTGGCTCGGCAACACGCTGCTCTACGTGGTGGTCGGCGCGGGCGGCGCGACGTTCCTCTGCGTGCTCGCCGGCTACGGCCTGTCGAAGTTCGAGTTCGTGGGTAAGCGGGCGGTGTTCGGTACGGTGCTCGGCGCCGTGGCGGTGCCGCCGAGCGCGCTGGCCGTGCCGACCTTCCTGATGTTCTCCAAGCTGGGGCTCACCAACACGCCCTGGGCGGTGCTCGTCCCGTCGCTGATCTGCCCGTTCGGCCTCTACCTGATGTGGACCTTCACCACCCAGGCGATCCCGGACGAGATGCTCGAGGCGGCCCGGATGGACGGCGCGAGCGAGATGCGCACCTTCTTCCGGATCAGCGTTCCCCTGCTCGCGCCGGGGATCGTCACGACCCTGCTGTTCAGCATGGTCGTGACGATGAACAACTACCTGCTCCCGCTGATCATGCTGAAGAACCCCGACTGGTACCCGCTCACGGTCGGCCTCAACGCGTGGAACGCGCAGGCCACCACGGCCGGCGGGCAGGCCGTCTTCAACCTGGTCATCACCGGCTCGCTGATCATGATCGCGCTTCTGCTGGCGGCGTTCCTCTCGCTCCAGCGCTATTGGCAGTCCGGCCTGGCCGCCGGAAGCGTCAAAGAATGATTCGGAAAGGACCCCCATGAAACGTGTGCTGGCCGTGGCGGCCGCCGCCGTCCTCCTTCTGACCGGGTGCGGCTCGTCCGGCTCCTCCTCCTCATCGAGCTCCTCCGCGGGCTCCGGCGTCTCGGACGCCGACGTCCAGGCCGCTCTGCAGAAGGGCGGCAGCCTGACGGTGTGGGCCTGGGAGCCCACGCTGAAGCAGGTGGTCGCGAAGTTCCAGGAGAAATACCCGAACGTCAAGGTGAACCTGGTCAACGCCGGCACCGGCAACGACCAGTACACGGCCCTGCAGAACGCGGTCGCGGCCGGCAAGGGCGTGCCCGACGTGGCGCAGATCGAGTACTACGCGCTGCCGCAGTTCGCGCTCGGCAAGGCGCTGACCGACCTGGGCGGCTACGGCGCCGCCGGGTTGAAGAACGACTTCAGCCCCGGCCCGTGGAACTCGGTGCAGAGCGGCGGCAAGACCTACGGCCTGCCGATGGACTCCGGCCCGATGGCGCTCTTCTACAACAAGGACGTCTTCGACAAGTACGCCATCAAGGTGCCGACGACCTGGCAGGAGTTCCTCGACGCGGCCCGCAAGCTGCACAAGGCCGACCCGAAGGCGTACATCACCAACGACACCGGCGACGCCGGCTTCGTCACCAGCATGATCTGGCAGGCCGGCGGCAAGCCGTACCAGGTCGACGGCACCAACGTCACGATCAACTTCACCGATCCCGGCGCGACCCGGTTCACCCAGGTCTGGCAGCAGCTGATCAGCGAGAAGCTGCTGGCGCCGATCTCGTCCTGGAGCGACCAGTGGTTCCAGGGCATCAGCAACGGCTCGATCGCCACGCTGACCACCGGCGCGTGGATGCCGGCCAACTTCGTCTCCAGCGCCCCGAGCGGCTCCGGCAAGTGGCGGGTCGCCGACATGCCGCAGTGGCAGGCCGGCGGCACGGCGACCGCCGAGAACGGCGGCTCGTCGCTCGCCATCATGGACAAGGGCGGCAACAAGGCGCTGGCCTACGGTTTCATGAAGTACGCCGACGACGGTGACGGCGTGCAGGTCCGCGTCGACAACGGCGCTTTCCCGGCCACCACCGCGCAGCTGAGCTCGCCGGCCTTCCAGAACACCGAGTTCAAGTACTTCGGCGGGCAGAAGGCGAACCAGATCTTCGCGAAGTCGGCCCAGAACGTGGTCACCGGGTGGAGCTACCTGCCGTTCCAGGTCTACTCCAACAGCATCTTCAACGACACGGTCGGAAAAGCGTACGTCTCGTCGACGCCGCTGACCGACGGGCTGAAGGCGTGGCAGGACAAGAGCGCCAAGTACGGCAACGAGCAGGGCTTTACCGTCAAGTGAGGCTCGTAGGGGCCCGCTTCCCGGCGGGCCCCTACGTGGTTAAGGAGCTTGTGTGACAACCCCCCGCTGGCTTCGCCGCACCGGCACACCCCGCCTGGAGTTCGGCGCCGACTACAACCCGGAGCAGTGGCCGCGTGCGGTCTGGGACGAGGACATGAAGGCCATGAAGGCGGCCGGCGTGACCATCGTTTCGCTCGGCATCTTCTCGTGGGCCCGCCTGGAGACCTCCGACGGCGAATTCGACTTCGGCTGGCTCGACGACGCGATGGATCTGCTGCACGCCAACGGGATCCTGGTCGACCTGGCCACCGCGACCGCGTCGCCGCCGCCCTGGCTGACGGCCGCCTATCCATCGATCCTGCCGGTCTCGCCGGACGGCCGCGTCGTCTCGCCGGGCGGGCGTCAGCATTGGCGGCCGACCTCGCCGATCTTCCGGGCCCATGCGTTGCGTCTGGTGCGGGCCATGGCCACCCGCTACGGATCGCATCCCGCGCTGGCCGCCTGGCACGTCTCCAACGAGCTGGGCTGCCACAACGTCTATGACTTCTCGGACGACGCGGCGGCAGCGTTCCGGGTGTGGCTCCGCGCGCGGTATTCCACACTGGACGCTCTCAATGCCGCGTGGGGAACCTCGTTCTGGTCGCAGCGGTACGGCGCGTGGGACGAGATCCTGCCTCCCCGGCTCGCGGCGACGCACCCCAATCCCACGCAGCAGCTCGATTTCAAGCGGTTCTCGTCGGACGCGCTGCTCTCCTACCTCAGGGACGAACGTGCACTGCTGCGGGAGCTGACCCCCGCGGTTCCGGTGACCACGAACTTCATGGTCATGGGAGAGACGAAGGGCATGGACTACGCCTCGTGGGCCGCCGACGTCGACTTCGTCGCCAACGACCACTACGTGACTCCCGGCCCGCAGGCCCACGACGAACTGTCGTTCTCGGCCAACCTGACCGGCAATCTGGCCGGCGGCCGGCCATGGTTCCTCATGGAGCATTCCACCAGCGCGGTCAACTGGCAGCCGATCAACGTGGCGAAGAAGCCGGGTGAACTCGCCCGGGACTCGCTGACCCACGTCGCCCACGGCGCCGACGCGGTCTGCTTCTTCCAATGGCGGCAGTCGGCGGCGGGCGCCGAGAAATACCATTCGGCGATGGTTCCGCACGCGGGCCCGGACTCCGCGGTGTTCCGCGACGTGGCTTCGCTGGGGGACCGGTTGCGGTCGCTGCGCTCGGTTGCGGGTCTTTCCCGTACGCCGTCGCCGGTCGCGATCCTGTTCGACTGGACCTCGTGGTGGGCGGCCGAACTGGATTCGCATCCGTCGTCCCGGCTGCGCTACCGGCAGGAGGCGCTCGACTGGTACTCCGCGTTCCTCGATCTGGGAGTGCGGGCGGACGTCGTGCCCGTTGGCGCGGATCTGACCGGCTATGCGGTGGTGGTCGCGCCGATGCTCCATGTGGTCCCGTCCTCCCTCGCGGAACGGCTCTCGGCGTACGTTTCCGGCGGCGGCCACCTGATCACGACGTACTTCTCGGGCATCGTCGACGAGAACGACCACGTGTGGCTCGGCGGTTATCCGGGGGCCCTGCGGCCGCTGCTCGGCATCCGCATCGAGGAGTTCGCGCCGCTGCTGGACGACGAGCAGGTGGCGCTGGACAACGGCACGGCCGGCACGCTGTGGACCGACCGGATCGACGTGGTGGACGCCTCGACGGAGGTGCTGGTCTCCTACAAGACGGGCGAGATGGCCGGGCGGGCCGCGGTGACCCGTCGTTCCGTCGGCCCGGGCTCGGCGTCCTACGTCTCGACCCGGCTGGGCCCGGACGGTTTGGTGCCGGTGCTGGACAGCCTGCTGTCGCGGGCCGGTGTCGTGAGTGAGTTACCGGCCGAGGTACGCGGGCGGGTGGAACTGGCCGTCCGCGGGCCGGTCCGGTTCTACATCAACCGCACCGACCGGCCGGTCGAGCTGGCCGGCATTGCGGGGGCGCCAGCGGTGCTCGGCCCGCGCGAAGTGGCGGTGGTCGCGGCCTGACGGCGGGAAGTCGCACCGTGAAGGTACTCCCCGCGCCCGGGCGGCTGACCACCGAGATATCAGCCCCGTGGGCCTCGACCAGCTTCCGGGCGATCGACAGGCCGAGGCCGCTGCCGCCGGTGGCCCGGCCCCGAGCCCGGTCGGCCCGCCAGAAACGGTCGAACACGTGCGGCAGGTCAGCCGCCGCGATGCCCTCGCCGGTGTCGGCGACCTCGACGATCAGCGCGGGGCCGGCGGACCCGGGCGCGCACCTCGACCCGGCCGCTGGCCGGGGTGTGCCGGATCGCGTTGGTCAGCAGGTTGCCGATGATCTGGCGGAATCGCACCGGGTCGACGAACGCGCCGGGTTCGCCCTCGACCGCCATCGAGACGGTCACGGCGGCACCCCGGTGCGCCTCGGTCACCTGGGCCAGCAAGCCGGCGACCGGGTGGCCGGCGCGGTTCAGGGTGAGCGCGTCGGCGTCGGCGTCGGCGTCGTCGGCGGCGGCGGCGGCGGCGAGGTCGGCCAGGTCGTCGACGATGTGCTGGAGCAGGCCGACCATCTCGCGCTGGCGTTGGCCGGGCTCCGCGAACGCCGGATGCGCGCCGCCCTGTCGGCCCTCGGCATCGCGGTCGGTATCGCCACGATGGTCGTGGTCATCGGCATCCCGGCGGCCGGCCAGCGGGCGCTGATGCGCGACCTGGCCCGGTTCGGCACCAACCTGTTGCAGGTCAGCGCCATGCCCGACCAGAAACCGCCGGTGGCCTTCGAGCCGCAGGCGGCCGCGATGGCCGCACGGATGGGCCCGGTCACCGGCACCGCGGCGGTGGCGAACACAAGAAATCCGCGCCGCAGGTGGCGACGTTGCAGTCGTCCGCCCCGTCCGCCCCGCCGGCCGGCTCGCAGGCGCCGGTCATCCGGCCCGACACCACGGCGGAGGAGGCGGCCCGGATGGCGCAACCCTGGATGAAGTGCCTGGGCGACCATGGGATCCCGGTGCGTACCGGCCCGGACGGGCTCCTCGGCATCGACGCGACCGGCACCACGAAGGCCACGAACGGCCGGATCCGGGCCGAGACCGATCCGAAGGTGACGGCAGCCTGCGGGAAACTGAAACCGGTCCTCGCCACCGAACTCGACGAGGACAAGAACCCGTACTGGGCCGACGACAACGACGACTACAACCGGTGCCTGGTCGCACACTGCGAGCCGCTGGTCAAGAAGGACGGCAAGTGGGTGCCCGGCCCCGGCTGGGACGACTGGCCCCCGGACCCGGACATGGAGCTGGCCTGCCAGGCCAAGGCGTTCGACGGCAAGCGCGGCTGAGGTGTCAGGCGGCCTCGGCCGGTCGGCCGCTGGGCAGAAACGCGACCTGCCGGCCGATGTTGACGGCGTGGTCGGCGTAACGCTCGTAGTAACGGCCGAGAAGAGCACCGTCGACGGCGGCCTCGACGCCGACCGGCCACTCGTGGCTGAGCATGACGGCGAACAGGTCACGGTGCAGCTCGTCCATGGCGTCGTCGTCGGCGTCCAGGCCGGCGGCGAGCACCTCGTCCTGGTCGGCGAGCGCGGAGACAATCTTGGCGGCCAGCTCGTCGGCGACGGCGGCCATCGACCGGAACAGCAGGGCCAGTTCGGGGGCGACCGCCGGCTGCGGGTGCCGGCGCAGCGTCGACCGGGCGACGTGCACGGCCAGCTCGCCCATCCGGTCGAGGTCGGCGGCCACCTGCAGCGCCGTCATGACGACGCGCAGGTCGCCGCCCACCGGGCGCCGGCGGGCGACCAGGTCGTAGACCCGGTCCTCGACCACGCGGTAGAGCACGTCGATCTCGGCGTCGCGGACGGTCACACCGTGCGCCAGGTTCTGGTCGGCGGCGAGCAACGCGGCACTGGCCTGGCGCATCGCCTCGCGGACCGCCTTGGCCATGATCACCAGCGAGCTGCGGACCCGGGTGAAGTCGTCCGGGAAAACCTCGCGCATGACCTCTCCCCGCCGTTATTCAATGTCCGGTCATGCTATGTCCTGGCCTGCTTTTCCAGAAGTGCCCGCGCGGCGCCGGGGAGTTCGGCCCAGGAACCGACAACCTCGACACCCCACCGGCGCAGCACGTCAATGCTGGCCGGGAACGCGGGATGCCGCGCAAGATCGGCGTTGACGACCGGCATCGCGATGATCGGGCGGCCCCGGCCGAGTCCCTCGTTGAGCAGGCCGAGCGCGAGGGTGTCGCTCGCGCCGTGCACCATCTTGTTGATCGTGTTGAAGGTGGCGGGCGCGACGACGAACGCGTCGGCGGGCGGAAGGACATCGGGTTCGGCCGGTTGTTTGTACCGCGACCGGACCGGATGCCCGGTGCGGGCTTCGAGGGCCTCCCGATCGAGAAACTTGAGTCCGTCCGGGGTGGCGATCACGCAGACGTCCCAGCCGGCCGCCTGCATCTCGGCGACGAACGGCGGCAGATCGGGGGCGGCGGGGGCGCCGCACGCAACGATGTAGAGAACCGGCTTCGGCATGATCCGAGAATGGCACCGGCCACGCGAGCGCAGGGAGCTTCGCGTGGCCGGAGACCTTTCGGGACCTTTCTACGACATCTGCGACGGGGCGCCGATCGTGATCAGCAGCAGCGTGTCGGTGCCGGTTCGTACGGGGCGCCGATCGTGTAGAGCAGCAGCGCCAGGCTGAGGACGGTCAGGAGCGTCGGGCGGATGAGGCGCATGGGCGGTCGGCCTCCGTATCTGTAGGGTGCGCCGGAGCAGAGCGGGTCAGGCGAGTGCCGGCTCTCGTGGTGCGGCCTTCCGCGTGGCCGGGCGGCCGCGGCGCATCACGAGGACGACCAGGGCAGCCGCGCCCACGGTGATCAGGACGTCGCCGGGACTGGCGACCTTGTGCAGCAGCGGGATGCCGATCGGGGCCAGGCGGGTGCCGGCGTCGGCGGGCATGTTCTTCGGGGTGACGGCGTCGATGTGGTGCAGGCCGGCCGCTTCGGCCGCGCCCGGGCTGTACGGCATGCGGCCGTTGAGCCCGATCGCCAGCGCGTTGAGGCAGGCACCGAGGACGATGACCAGGCCGGCGCCGCGGACGGCGGCCGGCCAGCTGGGCAGATTGAGGCCGAGCCAGGCCAGCACGATCGCGAACACGGCGGCGAGCAGCGGCCGCGCATGATGCCCAGCGAATATTGGGCGAACTGGCGACGCCCCGGGCGGCGGCCCAGCATCCGACAGCCCACCAGCGAACAGCCGCCAGCCGCCAGCCGCCAGCCGTAGCCGCCAGCCGTAGCCGCCAGCCGTAGCCGCCAGCCGCAGCCGCAGCCGCCAGCCGCAGCCGCAGCCGCCAGCCGCAGCCGCCAGCCGCAGCCGCAGCCGCCAGCCGCCAGCCGCCAGCCGTCAGCCGTCAGTAACGATCTGTCCTTAGTAGAGCGACCATGCCACGGAACGCCCGCGCTTTGCCCGGCTGCCAACTCATCAGCGGGGCAAAGCGCGGGCGGAGCGAAGCGGAGCCAGCAAGTTCAGCCAGCAAGCTCAGAACGGATACGTTGCGGCCTGGCCGCGGACGGTGATCCAGCGCGTCTCGGTGAAGGCGTCGATGTTGGCCGCGGCGCCGCCGAAGCGGGAGCCGGTGCCGGAGGCGGCCATGCCGCCGAACGGGGCGTTGGCCTCGTCGTTGACCGTCTGGTCGTTGACGTGCACGATCCCGGTCGGGATGCGGTCGGCCAGGGCCACGCCGCGCATCGCGTCCTGGGTGACGATGCCGAGGGCCAGGCCGTACTCGCTGGCGGTGGCCAGGGCGACCGCCTCGTCGAGGCTGCCGAACTTGGCGACCGGCGCGACCGGGCCGAAGATCTCGCTGGCGAAGGCCGGGGTGTCCGGGGTCGTGTCGGCGATGACCGTCGGCTGGTAGAAGAGCCTGTCGTATTCGCCGCCGGTGACGATGCGGCCGCCACCCGCGGTGACGAGGGAGTGGATTTTGTCGCGCTGGGTGGCGTCGATGACCGGACCGAGCGCTACCTGTTCGCGGGCCGGGTCACCGACCGGGAGCTTGGCCGCCTTGTCGGCCAGGCGCTGCACGAAGTCGTCGTAGATGCGCTCGTGCACCAGGTGGCGGCCGGTCGTCATGCAGATCTGGCCCTGGTGGAAGTAGCTGCCCCAGGCGGCCAGCCCGACGGCCGCGTCGACGTCGGCGTCGTCCAGGACGATCATCGCCGAGTTGCCGCCGAGTTCGAGGTGGGCGCGCTTGAGATGCCGGCCGGCCAGTTCGCCGACCCGCTGGCCGGCCCGTGTCGAACCGGTGAACGAGATGACGCGCACGGCCGGGTCGGCGATGATCGCCTCGCCGACGTCGACGCCGCCGATCAGGGTCTGCAGCAGGCCGTCCGGCAGGCCGGCCTCCTGGAAGATCCGGGCCAGGATGAGGCCGCCGGTCACGGCGGTGCGGGGGTCGGGCTTGAGGAGTACGGCGTTGCCGAGCGCGAGTGCGGGTGCCACCGAGCGGATGCCCAGGATGATCGGCACGTTGAACGGCGAGATCACGCCGACCACGCCGGCCGGGTAGCGCCGGGTCATCGACAGGCGCGGTTGCTCGCTCGGCACGAGTTCGCCGTAGGGCCGGCTGGGCAGCGACGCGGCCTCGTAGCACTCCTGTTCGGCGACGTGCACCGCAAACCCCGCCATTCCCGGCACGGCGCCCACCTCGCGCACGTTCCACCAGGTGATCTCCTCGGCGTGCTCGGTCCACAGGGCGGCGGCCTTGCGAAGGACGGCGGCACGCTGCGTGTGCGGCGTCGCGGCCCACTCACGCTGGGCGATTGCGGCCGTACGCGCGGCGCGCGCCACGTCGTCCGGCGTGGCCAGCGTGATCCGCCCGAGGGCCTCGCCGGTGGCCGGCTCGACCACGTCCGATCCGGCGCCGCGGCCGGGTCCCCAGGCGCCGTCGGAGAAGATCAGGTCGTTCCATCGGGATTCGTCGAGCAGCGCCATGACGGCTCCTTCCGCGGTTTCCGCCGACCGTATGCGCGTGCCTCCCGGTGGACAACCGCGTGTTTCAGCTGTTCGAACGGCGGTATCCCAGCTGGGACGAAATGTCGTCGGCGGCGCGGCGGAGCGGGCGCTCGAGGCGGTTCACCACCGACTCGACCGACATCGTCCAGGTCGTCAGCTGGACCGCGACGTTGATCGCGGCGACCACGTGGCCCTCGCGGTCGCGGATCGGGGCGGCGATCGACCGCAGCCCCGGTGCGAGTTCCTCGTCGTTGACCGCGATGCCGGCCTGCCTCACCTTGGCCAGGGCGGACACGAGCTGCTCGCGTACGGTAATGGTCTTGGGACCTCGCCGCGCGAGGTCCATCCGGTCGAGCAGGGGCCGTAGGGCGACGGGGTCGCGGTGGGCGAGCAGCACCTTGCCCATCGAGGTGCAGTAGGCCGGCAGCCGCGACCCGACGTGCAGGTTGAGGTCGACCACCAGGCCGGCCGCCCGCCGGCTGCGGCGCCGCTCGACATAGACGATGTCCGGCCCGTCGAGCACCGCCATGCTGGCCGCGCACCCGGTCTCGTCGGAGAGCGTCTGCAGGTGGCCGGCCGCTACCCCGGTCAGCTCGAGGGAGCCGATCGCGGCGAACCCGAGGTCGGCCACCTTGGGGCCGAGCGAGTATTTGCGGGTGTCCGGATCCTGTTGCAGGAAGCCGAGTTTCGCCATCGTCGCGACGTAGCGGTGGGTGGTGCTGCGGTTGAGCCCGACCGCGCGGGACAGGTCGGCGATGCCGAGCACCGGGCCGCGGGCGGCGAACTCCGACAGGATGGTCAGCCCCCGCTCGAGGGACTGCGAGAACCCTGCGCCCGATGCCTCGGTCATGGCGTTGGACTGTATCAGTGGCTGTTCCGGCTACCGGAACATTGTTAGGCTGCCGCGGTGACACAGACGGCCGACCTGTTCATCGGCGGGTCGTGGGTTCCGGCCGTGAGCGGGCGGCGCTTCGACGACTTCGACCCGTGGGACCGGTCGGTGTTCGCGTCGGTCGCGTCCGGCGACGCCGAAGACGCCCGGCTGGCGGTCGAGGCGGCCCAGGCCGCGTTCCCGGTGTGGTCGTCGTGGTCGCCCTCCTCCCGCCAGCAGGTCTTTCTGCGGGCCGCCCACCTACTGGCCGCCCGCGCGGCCGCGGTGGTCGATCTGCTCGCCGCCGAGACCGGCTGCGGCGTCGTCTTCGCGCGGATACAGATCGACTTCTGCCTCGCCCTGCTGCGGCAGGCGGCCGCTCTTCCGTACGCGTCGCCCGGCCATCTGGTGCCCTCCGACATCGCGGGGACACAGGCGCTTGCGGTCCGCCGGCCGGTCGGGGTGGTGGCCGCGATCGCGCCGTGGAATGCGGCGCTGGTGCTGGCCGGGCGGGCCGTCGTCGGGCCGCTGGCGCTGGGCAACACCGTCGTTCTGAAGCCGTCCGAGGAGTCGCCGCTGACCGGCGGCACCTTCTGGGCGTCGCTGCTCGCCGAGGCGGGGCTTCCCGACGGCGCGCTGAACGTCGTCACCCACGCGCCGGGGGAGGCCTCGATGGTCGCGTCCGAGCTGGTCTCGCATCCGCTGGTGCGGCGGGTCAGCTTCACCGGCTCGACCGGGACCGGACGACGGCTGGCCGAGTCGGCGGCGCGGCATCTGAAACGGTCGGTCCTCCAGCTGAGCGGCTCGAACCCGCTGCTCGTGCTGTCGGATGCCTCGTTGCCGCTCGCCGTCACCGCGGCGACCTTCGGCGCTTTCGTGCACCAGGGCGAGGTGTGCATGTGCGTCCGGCGGATCATCGTCGACCGCTCGGTGGCATCGTCGTTCATCTCCGGATTCGTCGACCGGGTCGCCGGCCTCCCGGTCGGCGACCCCCGCGACCCGGCGACCGTGGTCGGGCCGCTGATCAACGAGTGGGCGCACGCGCTGATCTCGCGGCGGGTGTCGGAAGCGGTGTCGCTCGGCGCCACGGTGCTGACCGGCGGCTCCGCGGTCGGCCCCTGCTACCGGCCGACCGTGCTCACCGACGTACCGCCGGCGGCCGAGATCGCCTTCGAGGAGACGTTCGGCCCGGTCGCGCTGATCGAGGTGGTGGACGGGCCGGACGAGGCGGTCGCCCGGGCCAACGCGTCCCGCTTCGGGCTGACGGCCGGCATCATCTCGGCCGACGTCTACCGCAGCCTGGGCCTGGCCCAGCAGTTGTCGGCCGGCATCGTGCACGTCAACGACCAGACCGTCAACGACGAGCCGCAGATGCCGTTCGGCGGGCTGAAGGACAGCGGCTGGGGGCGGTTCGGGCTGGGATTCACGGCCGAGGAGTTCACCGACCAGCAGTGGATCACCCTGCGGGACAGCCCCCGGTCGTACCCGTTCTGAGCTCTGCCTCACCGTAGATCCACGGCCAGTCGGCGTCGTCGCGGCGGGTGGCGCAGGTCCAGCCCAGGCGGTCGAGGTCGCGCTTCAGCCGGGCCGGGTCGATGAACGTCTTGACGATGTGGAAGGTGGTGCCGTCGGTGAGGCGCCGCTCGACCGTCTCGTCGCGTACGTACGACTCCTTGGCCTCCTCCCCGGCCGGCTCGTCGACGAACAGGACCCGGGTCGTCCAGCGGGCCAGCCGCCCCCAGAAGTCGTCGAACCGGCGGGCCGGCACATGCGACAGCCAGGCCGAGAAGAAGATCGTGTCGAACCGGGCCGCCGGTTCCCAGGCGAAGACGTCGGCGACCTCGAAGGTGACGTTGGCGGCGGTCGTCCGGCGGCGGGCGATCTCCAGCGCCTCGGGGGCGGCATCGACCGCCAGCACCTCGTCCGCGTGCTCGGCGAGGGCCGACGTCCACATGCCGGTGCCGCAGGCGATCTCGAGGACGCGGCCGGTCGGCCGCATGGCCCGGGCCAGCTCACCGATCCGCCGCCGGGCGGCGTCGACGTCACCGTACGAGGTGGCGTCGTACTCGGGAGCACGCCGCCGGTAGTAGGCGACCTGCTCGGCGAGCTCAGGATCAGTCATCGGCGGGGAACGCGGCGTCGCGCACCGCGCGGGGCAGGGCGCGGTCGAGATAGGTGCTGGTGCCCTGGTCGCGCAGTTCGGTGGCGGCGTCGACCAGCGCGCCGTACGCCGCCCAGGCCAGGCTGCCACCGGTCGAGACGCGCCGGACGCCGGCCCCGGCCAGCTCGGGCACGCTCGGCCCGTTCCGCAGCGCGAGCACGTTGACCGGGGCGCCGGTCTCGCGGACCACCTTCGCGATGTCGCCGAGGTCGCTCAACCCGGGCGCGTAGAGGCAGGTGGCTCCGGCCTCCCGGTACGCGATCAGCCGCGCGATCGTGTCGTCCAGCCCGCCCGCGTCGTACAGATGGTTCTCGGCCCGCCCGGTCAGCACCACACCGTGCCGGTCGCACTCGGCGGCCGCGGCGGCGATCCGCTCGGCGGCCACCCCGGCCGGGTAGACGGCCTGCGCATCCGGGTCGTAGTCCTCGATCGACACCCCGGCGGCGCCGGCCTCGATCAGCATGCGGACGGTCGTGGCGACCCCGGCGGCGCCGGTGGCGTAGCCCCGCTCGGCGTCCACCGACACCGGAATGCTCACGGCGGCGGTCAGGCTCGCGACGTGCCGTACGAGCTCGTCGCGGCTGACGTGCTGATCGCCGCGGCCGAGGGTCGCGGCGAACCCGGAGCTGGTCGTGGCCAGAGCCGCGAACCCGAGGTGCTCCAGCAGCCGCGCCGACGGGATGTCCCACGGGTTCGGGATCACGAAGGTGCCGGACTCGTGCAGCGTACGGAAGGCTTCGCTCACGACGGCAGAGCCTATCGTGCCTGCTCGGGCCGGAGGTGTTCGCCGGGGAGATTCAACCAGCGGCGGTGGAGCTGTTCGTAGTGGAGCGGGTCGACGGACGCCGGGTCGTCGAGCAGGGTCACCAGGCGGGCACCGTTGGACAGGACGCGGGTGCGGGCGGCGACCTCCGGCAGCGGCGGCGCGGAGGGGTGGATGGACGGCCCGGCGTAGGTCAGCCAGCCGAGTTCGGCCGGCCAGTTGCCCGCGGTCGGGTGGGTGGCGTCGTGGAGGTCCCAGACCTGTTCGGACGACCACTCGTCGAGGACCCGGCCGAGCCGGGCGTCCAGGAACCGGGCCACGTCGAGCCACAGGGCGGTCAGCCGGCCGTGCGGGCCGAACGTGGGCATCGACCAGGACAGCCGCCCGTCTTTCAGGCGGACGAACACGTCGTCGTTGTTCTTCGTCCACCACTGGCTGGCCGCGCCGGCGGCCATCGCGGCCATGGCCGCGTCGAAGTCGCCGACCGTGACCTGGTCGCCCTCGTCGTCGATGATCGTGATCAGGCCGTCGTAGCGCCGCGGCCGCAGGTCGTGCTGGGCGGCGAGCTGGTAGGTGCGGCGCAGTGCCGTCTCCGGCCGGGCCGCGGGTACCTCCAGCTCCCACCACCAGTCGGATCCCACCGGTCAGCTCACCTCGAAACTGAGCTGAGCGCATGGTTCGCGGAACCCGAGCGCCCGGGCGAGATCAGGAGTCGTCATCGGTCGTCACGAACGTAGAGGGCGAGGGTCGCGTTGCGGGGGAACCAGATCCGGTCGAGGCGGAAGTGGCCCTCGAACAGGGTGCGAAGGTCCGTGCGTACGGTCAAAGGGTTTTGGTGGTGGCCGTAGAGCAGCAGCCAGAGCCGCGGGGTGTGGCCCAGACGGGCCGCGGTCGGCGGCAGTTCGATGGCGTGCAACTCGCCGGCCGACGCCGCGGTGCGGGCCAGCAGCAGGTCGGCGGGGCCGTGCGGCAGGTACGACCCGAGGCCGGGGCGCATCGTGCGGCTGTTCGGTGTGTAGATGACGCCGTCGCCGGGCTGCTGGTCGTGACCGACGATGGCGGCGGCCGTGCGGTAGTCGCTGCCGGCTTTGGCGTGCGGGCTGCGGACGGCGCGCTGTGCGGGATAGACGGCGCAGGCGATCAGGGCGAGGACGACGCCGGTCCGGGCCACGAGACCACGCTGCCGGGCCGGTGGAGGGGCCGCGGCAACGGAGGGCTGGGCGGCTCGGGCGGGCGGGGCGGCCCGGGCGGGCGGGGCGGACCGGGCCGGGGCGCCGACGAGAACCGGCGTGGGCGCCTCGGCCGGGCGCGTCACCGGAAGCCGGACCACGGCCGGCCGGGGTGCGACGAACAGCACGTCGTGCAGCCCGGCCGCCGCCAGCAAGGCGAGAGGAGCCAGCACGACCAGCAGGTAGCGCGGCACCCAGTACGGCGCTACCAGCCACGACACCAGGCCCACGGTGACGACCGGCCCGAGGATCAGCGCGGCGAGCGTGGCTCGATGCGGCACCGGCCGGCACAACCCGATGACCGCGAGTCCGAGCAGCAGCCACCCCGCGGCCACCGAGCCGACGACGTCACCCGGGAACTTCCACAGCACCCCGGTCGTCAGCGGCGGCACCCAGGAGAGCTGCGCACCCCGCTGATGTGCCCCGAACCAGAACAGCGGGCCGAGGGCCAGGAACGCCGGTCCCGCGGACGCGGCCCATCTGATGACCGTACGGCGTGAGCCGCGCCGCCACATCACCACCGCGTGGGCCGCCAGCGTGGTCAGGGCGATCAGATGCGACAGCCCCACGAACACCACCGCGAGCCCGTAGAAGACCCACCGTCCGGGCACCGGCCGGTCGAGCGCGCGTTCGAGCAGGAACAGCGCGAGCAGTGCGAAGAAGCAGGCGAACGCGTAGGGCCGGGCCTCGGCCGCATATCGGGTCGTGCCGGGTAGCAGGCAGAACAGCACCCCGGCCAGCGCGCCGGTCGCCGGTCCGAAACAGCGCCGCCCGAGCGCGCCGACCACGGCGGCCGCCCCGGCCATCGCCACGATCGACGGCAGCCGCAGCGACACCGGACTGCTGCCGGCGAGCGACGTCCAGAAGTGGGCGAGGAAGTAGTAGGGTCCGAACACGCCGTCCACATGCTGGACGAGGTGCCAGATCTGCGCAGGTGTGCGGCGCGCCACATCGGCGGTCGCGATCTCGTCCCAGCTGAGGACCGGCCGGCCGGCCCCGATCAACCCGAGCGCAAGCATGAGCAGCCCCGGCCCCGCGGCCGGGAGCAGCCGGACGACCTGCTGGCGGCTCATGCGGGCCATCTCATCAGCCCGCATGTGAAAGTACGGTGAGGATCCACCGAGCCACTGTCGGTCAGCGTCACGACGGAACGACCTCCGTTATGTGCGACTGTGCTGAGAAAAGGCTGAAGAGACCTCCGTCGAAACAGAGGCGCGGGAGGCTCACAAATGGGGGACGTGTCTTCGCTCGCGGAGGCCGTCGTGTGATCATGCTTCGACCGCGCGGGCCGACCGCGCCGGACGCTGGGAAGGGGAGCCACGTGAGCGTCGCCTCGCTGGTCTCGTCGGTACGGTCGCGGCTGCTGGGGTTCGTGGCCCGCCGGTACGCCGGTGGCTCGTCCGGCATGTCGTTCGGCGGCAACCTGTCGATGCTGCCGGAGAGTGTGCTGTTCCCGCTGTTCCGGGACGGCCTCGACCCGAGCGCCAAGGTGAACGAGCTGCGCGAGCGGGAGCCGGTCAGCCGCCTGTCGCTGCCGTTGGGCATCCGGGCCTGGCTGGTCACCGGCTACGAGCCGGTCCGCGCGGTGCTCGGCAGCGTGGACGGTTTCAGCAACGACTTCGGGAAGCTGGCCGGCCGCATCGGCGTCGACGCCGGAGCCACCCCGGGCGGGCTCGGGTTCGCCGACCCGCCGGTGCACACCCGGCTGCGGCGGCTGCTGACGCCCGAGTTCACCATGCGGCGGCTGGCCCGCCTGCAACCGCGGATCACCACGATCGTGAACGACCGGCTCGACGCGATGGCGGCCATGGAGGGAGCGGTCGACCTGTGGCAGGAGTTCGCCCTGCCGATCCCGGCGCTGGCGATCTGCGAGCTGCTCGGCGTCCCCTACTCCGACCGCGACTACTTCCAGAAGCTCAGCACGTCCCGGTTCGACCTCGACGACGGGGCGCACGCGTCGCTCGACGCGATGACCGAGTCGCTCGACTACCTCGGCGGGCTGATCACCAAGGAGCGCAAGGACCCGGGCGACGGCCTGCTCGGCTCGATCATCCGGGCCGAGGGCGACAACATCGACGACCGCGAGCTGGCCGGCCTGGCCGACGGCGTACTGACCGGCGGGCTCGAGACCAGTGCCAGCATGCTCGCGCTGGGCTCGCTGGTTTTGATGAACCAGCCGCACCTGGCCGACCCGCTGCGGGCCGGGGAGCCGGCCGACGACCTGGTCGAGGAGCTGCTGCGCTACCTGACCGTGGTGCAGGTGGCCTTCCCGCGGTTCGCGGTGCGCGACCTCGAGGTGGCCGGGGTGCCGATCAAGGCCGGTGACGTCGTCATGTGCTCGCTCAGCGCCGCCGACCGCGACAGCGTGCTCGGCCCCGGCATGGACCAGATCGACGCCGGCCGCGGGACGACGAAGTCGCATCTGGCCTTCGGGTACGGGTTCCACCGCTGCGTCGGTGCCGAGCTGGCCCGGATGGAGCTGCGGATCGCCTACCCGGCCCTCGTGCGGCGGTTCCCGGGGATGAAACTGGCCGCCGATCCGGCGAAACTCGCGATGCGGCGGGCCTCGATCGTGTTCGGCCTGGAAGGTTTGCCCGTGCTCCTGGAGTGACTGAACGGACCACCCGCGTACCGAAAAAAGCGTGACCGAACCGGAGAGAAGTGCCCATGGCCGTGCCGTCCCTGACCTACCCGGAAGCGATCTTCATCGGTCTGCTGCAGGGCGTGACCGAACTCTTCCCGGTGTCGAGCCTCGGTCACAGCGTGCTGATCCCGGCGATCATCGGCGGAAGCTGGGCCCGGGACCTCAGCATGACCGCCGACGAGTCGCCCTACCTGGCGTTCGTCGTCGCCGTGCACGTCGCGACGGCGATCTCGCTGGTGATCTTCTTCCGCAACGACTGGGTACGCATCGTCAAAGGCCTGTTCAGTTCGCTCCGTGACCGTACGATCTCGACGCCCGACCAGCGCCTGGCCTGGCTGCTGATCGCGGCGACGATACCGGTCGGCATCGCGGGCGTGCTGCTCGATCATGCGCTGCGAGCGGCCCTGGGCAAGCCCGGGCCGGCCGCGGTG
The DNA here is from genome assembly GCF_044455125.1 of Actinoplanes sp. NPDC051343. NCBI lineage: Bacteria > Bacillati > Actinomycetota > Actinomycetes > Micromonosporales > Micromonosporaceae > Actinoplanes > Actinoplanes sp. NPDC051343. The sequence goes on along the minus strand of NZ_JBITEL010000002.1, from coordinate 533,352 downwards.
TTCCTGATCCTGAACGGCATCATGCTGGCCACGGTGGAACGCATCAAGAAGAAGTCGGCGGTCCACGACGAGGTTCCGGTGATCGCCGAGACGCCGGGCGGCGGCCGGGTCTACCAGTCGGCGGCCGCCCGCGGCGGCGTCTCGGCCTCCCACGGCGGCGACGTCGAGTCCGACAACCGCCTCGCCTCGCAGAGCTGGGGCCAGGCGATCCTGATCGGCGCGGCGCAGATCCTGGCGCTCTTCCCGGGCATCAGCCGTTCCGGCGCGACGATCGGCGCAGGCCTGCTGAAGGGCCTGTCCCACGAGGACGCGGCGCGGTTCGCGTTCCTCCTCGCGACCCCGGTGATCCTGGCGGCCGGCGTGCTGAAACTGCCGTCGCTGGCCGGCCCGGCGGGCCACGGCATCCTCGGCCCGGTGCTGGCGGGCAGCGTGGTCGCAGCGATCGCGGCCTACGTCTCGCTGCGCTTCCTCACGAAATACTTCGAGACCCGCACCCTCAACCCCTTCGCGATCTACTGCGTGGTCGCCGGGATTGCCGCGCTCATCTGGACCGCGGTCGCCTGATTCCGGTACGCGGGCCCGGGCGCTCGTACAGCAGCCCGGGCCGGACGGTGATCAGCGTTTGAAGGCGACCCCGCCGTACATCGCGACGTCCTTGTCCTCGATGCCGGCGTCCTCGCCCGCGGGCCGCCACCGGTGCACCAGGACGACGCCCGGTTCGACCCGCGGCAGGTCGCCGAACAGCGCCTCGACCTCGCCCAGCGAGCGCGGCCGCACCGGCACCCCGCTGCGGTTGTAGGTCTGCACGGTGTGGTCGCCGCCCCGCTCGTCGTTCTCGGTCGTCACGGCCGCGATCGCGAGCGCGCTGCCGGGCACCAGCGGGGCCATCACCCGCGAGACGATGTCGCGGGCGATGTCGTCGTCGACGATGTGCTGCAGCACCGCGATCAGCGTGACCGCCACCGGCTGCGCGAGGTCGAAGCCGTCCCTGATCGGCAGGGCGGAGAAGATCGCCTCGGGTTCGCGCAGGTCGGCGTCGAGGTAGGACACGGTGCCGGTGCCGACCGGGATGAGCAGCGCGCGGGCGTGCACGAGCACCAGCGGGTCGTTGTCGACGTACACGACCTTGGCCTCGGGCGCCTCGCCCTGGACCACCTCGTGCAAGTTGGGGTGGGTCGGCAGCCCGGTGCCGACGTCGAGGAACTGCCGGATGCCCTGACGGGCCATGAACCGTGCCGCTTTGACCATGAACCGGCGGTTGGCCCGCATCGAGACGCGCAGCGACGGCATGCCCTCGAGCATCTTCTCCGCGGCCACCCGGTCGGCCTCGAAGTTGTCCTTGCCGCCGAGCACGTAGTCGTAGATGCGCGCGGAGTGCGGAACGTCCGGGCGGAGCTCAGGCGGCGTCATCGGCCTCTCCTCTTGGTGAAGCTCCCCACCATGTCAGACGGGTACGCCGCTGAGCCAGCACCCGACCGGGCGAGAACGCTCCCAGTTGGACACTGCGTCCGGCTGGTGCATCCTAGAGCTTCAATCGCTGGGCGGCGGGGATCGGGGTGGAGCGGTGACCGACTCGTACGACTGGGTGCCGGACGGGGTCGACGTCACGGTTCCCGACGCGTCCCGGGTCTACGACTACGCCCTCGGTGGCCTGCACAACTTCGAGGTCGACCGCGATTTCTGGCAGCGCACCGAGGCCGCCTTCCCCTCCGCCGGGCTGGTCGCCCGCGCCAACCGGGCCTTCCTCGGCCGGGCGGTCCGCTGGTTGTCGGCCCGCGGCGTACGCCAGTTCCTCGACATCGGCTCCGGCATCCCGACCCTCGGCAACGTGCACGAGGTCGCCCAGGAGGCCGACCCCAGCGCCCGGGTGGTCTACGTCGACATCGACCAGATCGCGGTCGAGCAGAGCCGCAGCCTGCTGGCCGGCAATTCCTACGCCCGGGTGATCCAGGGCGACCTGCGCGACCCGGAGAGCCTCCTCACCCACCCCGAAGTGCTCGACCTGCTCGACTTCTCCCGGCCGGTGGCCGTGCTGACCGTGGCGGTGCTGCACTTCGTGCCCGACTCGGCTGCACCGGGCGCGATCGTCGAGCGGCTCGGCAAGGCGCTGGTGCCCGGCAGCTACCTGGTGCTCTCGCACCTCGGCCCGGAGAAGTCGGCGCAGGGCCGGGCCGCCCAGGAGACGGCCCGCAAGCTGTACGAACGGACGCCGACCCCGGTCGTGATCCGCGACCCGGACGAGATCGCCGAGATCGTCGGCGACGAGTTCGAGATCGTCGAGCCGGGCGTCGTCGCCGCCACCGACTGGCAGCCCGACCCCGACGAGGCGGGCGACCCACCACAGCCGACGGCTCTGGTGGCGGTGGCCCGTAAGAGGTGAGCGGGGTGGAGGACACGGTGCGGCGGCAGATCACCGACGACGGCCTGGCGGCGCTGGCCGAGGACTGGTTGCGCGGCGTGGTCGAGGCCGGGTTCGTTCCTGGTGTGCGCGCCCGTGCCCGGGCCGCCCTGCACGACCTGCTCGACGAGTTCGTGGCGGCGGTCCGCGGCGAGCCGTTCGACCCGGCGCTGGGCTACCGCATCGGTGTCGAGCTGGTCGATCTGCGCATGGCCGCGCCGCAGGTGGCCGGCGTGACCGTGCGCTTGTTCGCCGGCCGGCTTCCCGCCCTCCTCGGTGACGGCGGGCCGCGTCCCCGGCCGGCACCCGGCGACGACGTCCCCGAGCGCATACTCCGGCTGCTCGACCGGCTGGTCACCGGCTTCACGACCGCGCAGCGGGCAGCGGCGGTGAGCGCGGCCGAGCAGATGAACCGGTCGGAAAAGATCCACTGGCGGCGCGTGCAGACCGACCTGCAACAGCGCCTGCAGGACGCGCTGCTGCACGAGGTCCAGACCGGCCTGCCCAACCGGCAGTACCTGCGCAAGGACCTGGGCGAGCGGATCGCCGTGGCCGCACCGGGCGACCGGCTCGGCATGTGCCTGCTCAGCGTGGACGGCGTGGCCGAGCTGACCGACGCGCTCGGCCGCGACAACGGCGACCGCCTGCTGGCCGACGTCGCCTGGCGGCTGCGGCAGGTCGCCGCGGCCGGCGGCTACTTCCTGGCCCACCTCGGCGACGACGAGTTCGCTCTGGTGGTGGCCGGTGAGGGCGGCCCCGACGAGGTGGTGAAGGCGGCGGCCTCGGCCCGGGTCGCGCTCAGTCCGGCGTTCCCGATCGACGGCTACTCGTTCTCGGTCGGCGTGACCGCGGGCGTGGTGGAAAACCCGCTCGCCGGCACCCATCCCGACGGCTGGCTGCGCGACGCCCACCTGGCCCTGGACTGGGCCCGCCAGGACCGGCGCGAGCACGCCGTCTTCGAGGCGGTCCGCGCCGAGGCCGACCGCAGCCGCCACCGGCTGGCCGCCGCGATGCCGGCCGCTCTGGCCAAGGGCGAGTTCGTGCCCTACTACCAGCCGCTCTACCGGCTGTCCGACCACACGGTCGCCGGCGTCGAGGCGCTGGCGCGGTGGCAGCGGCCCGACGGCCTCCCCGCCCTCAACCCCCAGCAGTTCATCGACCTCGCCGAGCGTACGGGCCTGATCCGGCCGTTGGGCCGGTCGCTGCTCGAGCAGGCCTGCCGGCAGGGCGCCGCCTGGCGCCGGCAGGGCCACGACCTGCTGATCAGCGTCAATCTGTCGCCGCTGCAGCTGGGCGAGCCCGGGCTGGCCGCCGAGGTCGCCGACATCCTGCACCGCACCGGCCTGCCCGCCCACCGGCTCCAGCTCGAGATCACCGAGAGCGCGGCCGTCGGCGAGCACCGCGACCGCCTGCGCGAACTGGCCGCCCTCGGCCTGCGCCTGGCGGTCGACGACTTCGGCACCGGGTACGCCAGCCTGGCCGTCCTCTCCCGGCTCCCGGTGACCGGCCTCAAGGTCGCCGGTGACCTGGTCGCCGACCTGGACACCTCGTCGGCGGCCGCGGCCGACATCCTCCGGCACACGATCGAGCTCTGCCACGACCTCGGCATCGAGGTCACCGCGGAGGGTCTGGAGACCGAGGCCCGCGAGCGGCGGGTCAGCGATCTCGGCTGCGACCTCGGCCAGGGCTACCTGTTCGCCCGGCCGGCCCCGCCCGAGGAGATCACCGCACGCCTGGGGTGATCGTCCCCGCCTTGCGGGGGCAGTGCATCATCGTCCTACGTCCACCGGCGAGAGGAACCCATCGGTGCATGCGCAGGACTACCTGGCGGCGATCGTCTTCGGCCTGGTCATCGGCGTGGTGGCCCGCCTCGTCCTGCCCGGCCGGCAAAACATCGGCCTGGTCGTGACCGTGATCATCGGCATGCTGGCCGCGGTGGCCGGCACCTGGGTGGCCGACCACTACGACATCCACAGCAGCCACCTGTTCACCGTGGCGAGCCACCGCTACGACTGGGCGGTCGTCGGCGTGCAGGTCGGCATCGCCGTGGTCGGCGTGGCCGTCGCCGCGATGCTGGCAAGGGCCTTCACCACCGACCGCGACCGCTAGCGGCCGGCTGCCCGCGGCGGCGCTGGGTGCCAGTGGTGCGCGACACGCCGCCGCCGGCCGGCAACCTCTCTCAAGTCACGCCGCCGTCGACCGATATACGGGCGTGAAGCATGCACGGTGGTGGCGTTGGTGGCTGGGCGGTGGCGCCCTGGCGATCATCGGTTACTTCTTTCTGCCCGCGGGCGGCACGGCCGCGAACGTCGTGTACGACGTCATCGGCCTGGTCTCCGGGCTGGCGATCCTGTTCGCGGTCCGGCTGCATCGCCCCGTCCGACCGGCGATGTGGTACTGGTTCGCGGCCGGTCAGATCATGTCGGTGCTCGGGGACGTCAGCTACTCGTTCGTCCAGAACGTGCTTCACGACTCGCCGTACCCGTCGTTCGCCGACATCTTCTACCTGGGCTCCTACCCGGTGACCTTCACCGGGCTGGTGCTGCTGATCCGCCGGAGCCGCGGGCGTACCGTGGCCGGGCTCCTGGACGCCGCGATCGTCGCGACCGGGCTCGGGCTGGCCTTCTGGATCTTCGTGCTGCACCCGATCGCGGCCGGCTCGGTGGCCTCGACGCTGGAGCGCGTCGTCGACATCACCTACCCGACGGTCGACCTGCTGCTCCTGGCCGGTCTCGCCCGGTTGTTCACCGACCCCGGCACCCGCACCGCGAGCACCCGGATGCTCGGTCTCGCCACCGCTCTGGTCTTCATTGCCGACACCACCTTCTCGGTGATGACCCTGTACTCCGACTCCGACGGGCATGCGGCCGACGCCGGCTTCCTGTTTTCGTACGTCTTCTGGGCGGCCGCCGCGCTGCATCCGTCGATGGCGACCGGCGACACCGGCGATCGCGGAAGCCGGGCAGTGCGCGTCCGGGTGGCCCGGCTGGTCGCCTTCGGGACGTGCTCGCTGGTCGCCCCCGCGCTTCTGCTGCTGCCCCGGGTGAGTCGCAACGTCGAGGACCGTACGGTGCTCACGCTCGGCGCGATCGTCCTGTTCCTCCTGGTCATCGCCCGGATGGGCGGCTTCATGGCCCAGGCGCAGCGGCAGTCCGGGGTGCTCGAGCGGATGGCGTTGCACGACGACCTGACCGGGCTGGCCAACCGCTGGAGCCTGGAGCAGGCCGCGCCCGGCCGGGTCGTGCTGCTCGGGCTCAACGGTTTCAAGAACGTCAACGACGAACTGGGCCGGCCGATCGGCGACCGCGTGCTGCGGGCGGTGGCCGACCGCTTGCGCGGGAACGGTGCGCTGGTGGCCCGGATCGGTGGCGACGAGTTCGCCATAGTTCCGCGGGCGGACGAGGACGACGCCGCGCTGGCCGAGCGGGCCGGGCGGGCGCTGCGTCAGCCGATCACCGTCGGCGGTCATGAACTGCTGGTCGGGGTCAGCATCGGCCTGGCCGGCTCCGGCGAGGCGGCCGACTCCGCCGAGATCCTCCGGCAGGCCGACGTCGCCATGCACGCCGCCAAGCAGACCGGTGAACCGTGGAAGCGCTGGACCCCGGTGCTCGACGAGCGGTCGGCCGCCGACGTACGCCTCGGCGCCGAGCTGCGGGCGGCGCTCGACGCCGGCCAGTTCCGGGTCGTCTACCAGCCGATCGTGCGGCTGCCCGAGGGCCGGATCCACGCGGTCGAGGCGCTGGTGCGCTGGGAGCACCCGACGCGCGGCCTGGTGAGCCCGGTCCATTTCGTGCCGGTCGCCGAGCAGAACGGCCTGATCGTCGAGCTGGGCGCGTGGATCCTGCACACGGCGTGCGCGCGACTGGTGGCGTGGCGGTCCGAGCTGGGCCCGGACGCGCCGTTGAAGGTGTCGGTGAACGTCTCGGCCCGTCAGCTGGCCCGGCCCGGCTTCGCCGGCACGGTGGCCGCGACCCTGGCCGCCACCGGCCTGCCGGCCGAGTGCCTGGCGGTCGAGGTCACCGAGACCGCGGTCTTCGAGGGCGGCCAGGCGGTCACCGCGCTGCACGAGTTGCGCGCCCTGGGCGTACGCATCGCGCTCGACGACTTCGGCACCGGCCATTCTTCGCTGGGTCTTCTGCAGACCGTGCCGGTGGACACCCTGAAGGTGGACAAGTCGTTCGTCGACCGGATCACCGAAGCCGGTCGCCACGCGGTGATCGCCGAGGCGCTGATGCAGGTCAGCACCGGCCTCGGTCTGGCCGCGGTGGCCGAGGGCGTGGAGACGCGCGAGCAGGCGGTCGCCCTGTACGACCTGGGCTACCGCCTGCTGCAGGGCTACCACTACGGCCGCCCGGTGGACGACCCCGACTTCGACCTGGTCCGGGCGACCGCCGCAGCGGCTCATGTTGACTGAATCAACACGTCATACATGTTGATCCGGTCAACACGTCAACATTGACGACGCTCCGCGGCCGCAGCGACGCAGCGACGCAGCGCCATCGGCGCGTCGGCCGCGTCGGCGCGTCGGCTGCGTCGGCGCGTCGGCCGGTGCGGTGAGCCGACGCGCCGATGACGACGGTCGGCTCAGGTGACGCTGCAGACCGTTCCGTTCACCGTGAAGGTGCCCGGGGCGATGTTCGGGCCGCTGTAGTTGCCGACGAACCCGACCGAGACCGTGCCGCCGGTCGCGGCGAGCGCGGGGGAGTCGGTCACGCGTACGGTCCGGCCGGACTGGGACCACGTGCCGTTCCAGCCGCTGTCCACGCCCTGCCAGCCGGTCGGCCACGTGAAGGCCAAGGTCCAGCCGCTCAGCGCCGCCGCGCCGGTGTTGGTCACGTCGATCTGGCCCACGTAACCGTTACCCCAGTCGTTGGTGTCGGCGAAGTGCACCGAGCACGTGCTGACCGCCGGGGCGCCGGTGGCGAACGTCAACGGCAGCGAGGAGCGGGACACCGCGCCGGCCGTGTCGCGCGCCAGGACAGTCACCGTGTAGCGCGTACCGGGGGAGAGGTTGCCGACGCTCAGCGTCGTCGCCGAGGTCTCGCCGAGTTCCTCGCTGATCGCGCCGTTCTGGCGGAAGACCTCGTACTTGGCGATCGGGTGCCGGCCCGGCGCGGCCGCCGGCCACGAGATCGTCGCGGTGCGGTCGGTGACCGCCGAGGCCGCCGGGCGGCCCGGCGCGGCGGGCAGACCGGTCGGGGCGGCGGCCGGGTGCAGGGTGAGCAGGGTGACGGAGTACGCCGGCAGGGTCTGGGATGCCGCGGTTCCGGCCGGCGCGGTCTGCACCGACGTGCCGCCGTTCAGGTACGACGTGACCGCCGGGGTCGCGGTGGACGGAGAGTAGCCCTCGTAGTGCAGAGCCACCGTCTTCGCCGCGGACGGGTCCTCGTTGAGCAGCAGGACGCCGAGGTCGCCGTTGGCCCGCAGCGACGCGTGCACCTTGACCAGCGGGTCGGATGCTCCGGCACGGATCATCTGGTCGCCCGGGTGCGCGAACGAGCTCATCACCTTCAGCGCGTGGTAGGGCGCGAGCGGCGTGTTCATCGGCGGCTCGCACACCGTGTTGTCGGCGTTGCAGTTGCCGCTGGACAGCATCCCGTAGTCGCCGTAGTCGGTCTGGCCCTCGACCGTCGAGACCGTGCCCATGCCGTTGTGCACGTTCCACCAGTCGACCGTGAACACGCCGTTCTCGATCAGCGAGCTGTACGCGTCGGCCAGGAACAGCGCGCCCGGCTGGGTGTCCTCGCCGACCCCGGCGTTGACCTCGGTCAGGCTGATCTGGATGCGGTCGTCCCCGATCTGGCGGCGCAGCAGGTAGAGCGCGTCGTCCAGGTACTGCGTCTTGGTCAGCGAGTCGGCCGCGCTGCTGCCACCCGGGTACCAGTGGACGTCCACGAAGTCGATCTTCGGACCGGCCAGCTTGAGCACGGTCTGGTTCCAGGTGCCGATGTCGCCGGCCGCCACGATGCCGTCGGGCCAGTTCGCCGGCATGGTCAGCACCGCCCCGATCTTGATCGTCGGGTCGACGGCCTTCATCGCGTCCGAGTACGCGATCACCTCGTCGGCGTACGCCGTCGGGCTGAGATCGGCGTGGTCGTCGGCCTCCCAGGCCGAGCCGTAGTGACCGTTGCCGTAGTTCTCGTTGCCGATCGCCCAGTAGCGGGCGCTGTACCCCTTGGTGACGTTCGCGTAGCGGACCCAGTCGGCGGCCTCCGCGGCACTGCCGGTCCCGTAGTTGGCGATGATCATCGGCTGGGCGCCGATCCGCTTGACCGAGCCCATGAACGTGTCGAAGTCGGTGTCCGGAGCGACGTAGCCGCCGGGCGCGGTGTTGTCCTTCCAGTGGTAGATGTCGGCGTACGAGCCACCGGGGTAGCGGATCATCTTGACCCCGGCCGCGCCGAGCAGGTCCGTGACGGCGGTGGTGCCCAGCTGGGCGTCCCAGACGGCGTCGTTCACGCCGAGCGCGGTGCCGGCCACCGTGGAGAGGCCGGAGCGCGCGTTGACGGTGACGGTCACCGGGGCGGGGTCGTCCGCGTGGGCGGCAGGGGCGCCGAGCATGCCGGCCAGGCAAGCGATGGCGATCGTGAAGGCGCCACGTTTCATGGTTCTCCTCGCAGAAGATGGGAGCGCTCCCACATCGTTCGCCGGAGAGTTATCGCTGTCAATGAGCAAGATTGCAGGCACAAGTCGGGCGAGAGCTCGGAGCAGCCGCCCGCTCGGCTTCCAGAGCCGCGACATGGGCCTTCGGGCAGGTCGTCGACGTCGCTTCGGGTGCGACCACGACCGGCGCCGAGGTCGAGCAGTGGGCGAACAACGGCGGCGGCAACCAGAAGTGGACGTTCACGGCCGGCTGAGCCGGGCGTACGTCATCGGAGCAGGAGGCTCCGGACGGCCTTGACCACCGCCTCCGGGGCCTCCTCGGCCATGAAATGTCCGTACGGAACCGACTCGTGCACCAGATCGGGCGCCCAGGGCCGCCAGAGCGCGGCCGCGTCGAATCCGAGCGCCGCGCCCCAGTCCTGCTGCAGAACGGTCACCGGCATCGCCAGCTTCGTGCCATTTTTCCGATCAGTTTCGTCGTGCTCGACGTCAATGCCGGCCGACGCCCGATAATCGGCCACGATCGACGGGATCGCCTTCCGGCACGCGTCCAGATATTGTTCCCGGATCCCCGCCGGAATCGCCTGCGGGTCAATTGCCCACAGGTCCAGGAAATGGCCGAAGAACTCGTCGGAACTGGCCTCGATCATCCGCTCCGGAAGGCCCGGCGGCTGCGCCATCAGATAGAGGTGGAAGCCGACCGCGGCACTGACCCCGTGCATGACCTCCCACATGTCGACGGTCGGCAACACGTCGAGCGACGCCAGATGGGTGACCTCTCGGGGATGGTCGAGCGCCGCGCGGAAGGCCACCAGAGCCCCACGGTCGTGCCCGACCAGGGCAAAACTGCGAAAACCGAGGCGCTCGCTCACCGCGAGCACGTCGCGGGCCATTTCGCGCTTCGCGTACGCCGTGGCCTCGGCCGGCTTGTCGCTGTCCCCGTAACCGCGCAGGTCCGGGCAGATGACCGTGAATTCGCCGGCCAGTGCCGGCGCGACGTGCCGCCACATCAGGTGGGTCTGCGGGAACCCGTGCAGCAGAACGATCGCGGGTCCGCTGCCCTCGACCGCCACGTTGATCATCACGCCGTCGGCGCCTTCGATCCGTTCCGTCTTCATGCGGTGAAGCCTCCCGGAAGCGGATGAGCATCCGATGAGCACACAAAAATGTTCGCGACCGAAGTCACGATTCCACGCATTGATCGGCTTATGCCGCGGAAGTACGTTGTCCGGCGTGACATTCGTTTTGATTCCGGGCGCCTGGATGGGCGCATGGTCGTGGCATCCGGTGGCGCGTCATCTGCGCGAACAGGGGCATGGCGTGGTCGCCCTGACAATGCCCGGCCTTTCCTACGGTGATTCCCCGGCCGGTTTGAAGATGGCCGACGCCGTCGACCACATCGTGCACGAGATCGACCGCCGCGACCTGCGCGACGTCGTGCTCGTCGCGCACAGCTGGGGCGGCTATCCGGCCACCGGCGCCGCGCACCGGCGCCCCGGCCGCATCGCAAAAGTGATCTATTACAGCGCCGTCGTGCCCGCCCCCGGCGTCGGCATGGCCGACGAGAACGCCGGCTACGGCGAGGCGATCCGCGCCTCGATCGCCGCGACCCCCGACGGCACGGTGGCGCTCCCACTCCAGGCGATCCAGGCCGGCCTGATGGCGGGGGAGTCGCCGGAACTGCAGCAATTGGTCGCCGGGCTGATCCTGCCCCAGCCCGGGGGCTACATGGTCGAGGCGCTGGACGTACCCCCGGTGACCGCCATCGGCCTCCCCGCGGCATACCTGCTCGGCGCCGACGACCGTTCCCTGGCCCGCCCGGGGGAGGAGTTCGCCGGCCGGCTCGGCCTCGACCCGGTCGTCGTCGGAGGCAGTCACATGGCCTTGCTGTCCCGCCCGGCCGAGATCGCCGAGGCCGTCATCGCCGCCGCGTAGCGGTCGCGACTCTCGACGATGTGCGCGTAGTGCTCGTCCGACCAGGCGATCAGCGGCTTCACCAACGCGACCAGCGACCGCCCCGACGGCGTCAGGTCGTAGACCCCCACCTCGGCGTCGCGGCCGATCAGCCCGTCCTGCTCGAGCTCCCGCAGGGTGAGCGAGAGCATCCGCTGACTGATCTCGCAGGCGCGCCGGATCTCGGAGTACCTCCGCGGTCCGGCGTCGAGCATCGTCAGCACGAGGCAACTCCACTTGCTGCCCACGTGCCCGAGCACGTCCCGCCGGACAGCGCAGTGTTCCTTGGTCGTCGCCATCGAATGCGCTCCTTCACCTGCTGCTCGGGTTAACGCTGCTCGGGTTGACACTGCTGCCCGGGCTCACATGCTGCTCAGGGCGATCGCGAAGACCGCCGCCGAGCCGGCGAGCAGGGTGCCGAGGGTGCCGCCCAGGACCAGCAGAGCCGGGCGGATCCGCAACCGGCGGCGCAGCACCACATAGACGCCGGCCGCGCCGATCAGGGCCATCACGGCGAGGTAGGAGACGAGCGCGAACGCCGCCCCGATGACCAGTCCGGCGGCCGCCGCGGCCTGCCCGGCCCGTGCCCGGCCGAGGTCGCGCACCAGCGTCAGATAGGTGATCGCGGCGGCCTGGGCGGCGGCGACCAGGAACGTGCCGGGGAGCCAGACCCGCGCGAGCCCCAGCATCAGCGCGAAGCCCGCGGCGACCCCGATCGCCGCGGCCGCACCCTTGGCGAGCCCGTGTGCCACCCCGACGGCCGCGCCGGCGAACCCGGCGGCCAGGACGATGAGAATCGCGAGCGAAAGGTCCATGAGGCCTATTTGTAGCCGTCCGGGGCAAGCCGCCGGGCCTACTCTTCCTGGCGTGGGTGTCGGACTGTTCGGGGTGCTGGGGCCGGTCGTCGCGTGGGATCGGGACGGGCGCGAGGTCGATCTCCGCGGTCCGAGGCACCGCGCGGTCCTGGCCCGGCTGCTGGTCGCCCGCGGGCGGGTGGTTCCGGTCGGGCACCTGGTCGACGACCTCTGGGTGGTGCCACCGGCCGGTGCGGTCCCGGCGGTCCGCACGTTCGTCGCCGCGCTCCGGCGGGCGCTCGAACCCGACCGGCCACCCCGCTCCCGGCCGGCGGTGCTGGTCACCGAGGGGCCGGGGTACGCGCTGCGGGCGGCGCCGGACGCCGTCGACGCGTGGCGGTTCGAGGACGCGGTCGCGGCCGGTGGCCCGCTCGGCGAGGCGCTGGGCTGGTGGCGCGGCCCGGCGTACGCCAACTTCGGTGACGAGCCGTGGGCCCGCTCCGAACGGGCGCGCCTCACCGAACTTCGGCTGCGGGCGGTCGAGATGGAAGCGTCGCGGCTGCTCTCCGAGGGGCGCCCGGCCGACGCGATCCCGCAACTGGACGCGCACGTCACCGACCACCCGTGGCGGGAGGAGGCCTGGCGGCTGCTGGCGCTGGCGCTCTATCGGACCGGCCGGCAGGGCGACGCACTGGCCGTGCTGCGCCGGGCCAGAGACCTGCTGTCCGCCCGGCTGGGAGTGGATCCGGGGCCGGCGCTGAGCCGGCTCGAGCGGGACATCCTGCGCCAGGAGAAGAGCCTGGACGCCGCCGGCGAGGTGTGGTCGGCGGCCGCGGAGGCCTACGGCCGTTTCGTCGCCGTCGGCACCCGGGCCCGCCTGGAAACCACGGTCGGCCTGCTGCGCAGCCTGGCCGTGAGCGGCGGCGGGGACGGCCTCGGCGCGGCCCAGGAGCAGCGGCCGGCCACCATCCGGGCGGCCGAGGAACTGGGCGACCCGCTGCTGACCGCGCGGGTCATCGGCGCCTACGACGTCCCGGCCGTCTGGCCCCGCGCCGACGACCCGGCCCGCGCCGCCGAGGTGGTCGCGGCCGCCCGCCGAACGCTCCGAGTTATGCCCCACGGGCCTACTCCCGCGGCCACCCGCCCCGCCGTCGGGGTCGGGGTCGGCGAGCCGGCGGCCCGGCCCGACGATCGAGTTTCACCGCGGACGGGCGCCGGCTTGATGCGTACGTCCGGAAAGCGCGACCCGGCACCCGGCGTAAGCGAACGTGCCCGGCTTCTCGCCACCGTTGCCGTCGAGGCGCGGGGGACCGGGGCGGCCGAGGACCGCGAAGCGGCCGAGGAAGCCGTGCTGCTCGCCCGGCAGGCCGAGGATCCCGCGCTGCTGGCGTTCGCGCTCAACGGGCTCTACATGCAGACGTTCCACCGGTGCGGCCTGGCCGCCGAGCGGGACGCCATCGGTGCCGAACTCGTCGAGCTCGCGGCCCGGCACAGCCTGCCGACCGCTGAGGTCCTGGGGCATCTGATCCGGGTGCAGACGCGGTCTGCGCTCGGCGAGCCCGACGCGGCCGCGGCCCACGCCGACGCGGCCGACCGGCTGGCCGCGCGCCACGAACTTCCGCTGGTCGCCGTCTTCACCACGTTGCGCCGGGCTTCGTCCGCCGACGCCTACCGGGCCGCGCGTTCCATTCTGGACCGGGCCGGCATGCCGGGGCTCACCGACGGGCTGCTTCCGCTGGCCCTGTTCGCGCTGGGGGACGAGGACCAGAATTGCGGGCCCTACGAGCCCTGGGTGCGGGGTTCGGCCATCGACCCGCCGCACGATCCGATGGCCGAGATTCTGTGGTGCCTGACCGCCCGGGCCGCGATTCGCCGCGGTGACCGGGCGGCTGCGTCGAAGGCGCGCGAAGCCCTTCGCCCGGCCGCCGGTGAATACGCCGCCAACGGCCTTCTTGACCTGGGCCCGATTCGCGACGTCCTAACCTGCCTGGACCGGCACATCGACGTATGAACCGCCGCCGATGGTGATCGTCCCGCCATTGTTGGCGTCGTAATACAACGGGTCCGCGGAATCCACGACCAGCGTCAGCGAATGGCCCGGCGGCACATCATAAGCCGCCGCCGAAAGGTCGAAATCCACCACGCCGGACCCCGAATTCCAGGTGACCGGCTCATGCGTGATCAACCGGGCGTTTCCCAGAAGGTCAAGGTCGTAAAGGTAGGCGACAACGGTCCCGCTGGGCGGGGACCCGGCCAGGTTCAGGTGTACGTGCGGGATGCCCCGGATCGACAGACGGCTGCCGGGTCGCTCCGAGGCCCAGACCCCGGCGCGTGTGCGGTCGACCGTCGGTAGCCAGATCTGCGGGGGCTGCCCGGTGAAGGCGGCGATCCCGTTGGTGATCAATACAATTCCGCCGTCGGCCGTGGTGTCCAGCCCGGCCGGAATGCGTTTCGTCCAGCCGGTGCTCGCGGCCCCGCCCAAACGGCCGGTCTGATCCAGCAGCCGCGGCGCGCCGAGGCTGTACCGCACGGTTCCGGACGTCATAGCGGCCCACGAGGCGTACGACTCGGCGTCGTTCAACCGTACGGGCGGCTCGTTACCGATGCCCGTTTCGACACCGCCCAGATATTGGTCCATCCACCGCCGCAGGCTGATCCAGACCGCATTCGGCAATCCGATCAGACCGGTCAGTTCGGCGATCGCGTGATCGCCCGGCCGCAATTCGAGCCGTTTCGGCGTGGTCAGCTTTCCGAAGAATCCGGGCAGCTGATCGGGCGGGAAGAACGAATCGCCCCAGGCGTTCTCGATCAGCACGGCCGGATTGTTGGTATTGATCTGGTCGACATAGGACGCCGGCGACCTCACCTTGGCCCACGCCTGCACCTGATCGACGTTGCGGTCGGCGTTGAAGTCGGCCAGCTTCCCCGACAGGTCGGGCCCCGGGTGGCCGAGCAGCTGGGCCGCCAGCTGCAGGAACCCGGCCGACTGCCGGTGCCGGGTCTGGTCGCCGTACAGCGAGTAGACCAGGTCGGTCCAGCCGCTCAGCATGCCGACCGCCCGGATCCGTGTGTCGAACGCCGACCCGAGCAGGCTGATCCCGGCGCCGTAGGAGACGCCGGCCGCCCCGATGCGCGCCGGGTCGGTGGGCGTGTTGGCAATCGTCCAGTCGATGACCCGCGACAGGTCGGCCATGTCGCGCGGCCCGGCGGTGTCGATGTCGCCGCCCGAGCCCCACCAGCCGCGCGGGGTGTAGGAGACGACCACGTAGCCGCCCGCCGCGAAGGCCTTGGCCTGGGCGAGGTATTCGGCGTCGTTGAGTCCCCAGCTCGACGGGAAGATCACCGCGGGGTGCTTGCCGGCGGTGGCCGGGGCGATCCAGTTGGCCTTGAGGACGACCCCGTCCTGGCCCGGAATATCGACAAATGTGAATCCGGTGGAGGCTGCGGCGGCGGGCGGGGCGAACCCGACTGCCAGCGCCGTCACCATGGCGATCAGGGCTGCCACGCGTCGGAGGTTCATGCGCCGACGCTAGGAATCGGTACCGAGAAATTGAACTTGATGACATTATCGTTACCAGCCAGTAACGTACCTGCTTCGAGGAGCGTGGTGGCCGTGCTGTACGGAACTCAGACCCCGCGCCGCCGGGACGCCCAGCGCAACCGCTCGGCGATCGTGGCGGCGGCCAGCGAGGCGATGACCACCCCGCGTACGGCCGTCGGCATGTCGGAGATCGCCCGCCGGGCCGGGGTCGGGCAGGCCACCCTGTACCGGCACTTCCCGGACCGGGACGCGCTGACCGCGGCCGTGATCGGCTACCAGATCGAGCGGCTCGAGCTGCTGATCGAGGCGGGGCGCGACGACCCGGGCACCTTCCGGCGGGTCCTCGCGGAACTGCTGCGCACGCAGATCACGATGCGGCCGCTGGTGTTCCTGGTCCGCCGGATGGATTCGCGGGCCCGCCGCCGGTTCGAGCAGCGCGTCCTGTCGGCGCTGACCGAGCCGCTGCGCCGGGCCCAGCGGGACGGCCGCGTGCGGGGCGACCTGGTGCCCAGCGACCTGGCGTTGCTGTTCAGCATGGTCGAAGGCGTGCTGGGAAGCGCGTCCGATGTCGCTGCCGCGCGTCGCTCGATCGACCTGGCCCTGGACGGCGTGTTCCAGACATCGATAAGTGTCACTTGACTTAGGCCTTCACGCTGCAGAAAGATTGCCCTCGACCACGCGGCCCAGCCGGGCCGGGCGTGGGTGTCCCCGTGGGCGCAGAACCGGACCAAGGAGTCGCCCGACTTCATCCTGCTGTGGGGCGAGAAGTCCGGCACCGACCCGAAGTCGGCCCCGTCGCCCTGCAACTTCGACCCCGACAACATCCTGCAGCAGCTCGAACAGCTCTATGCCTTCTACGTCGGCACGATGAAGTTCACCCCGGAGACCGGGGTGACGGCGCAATACAAGATCGACGTCATCGTGACCACCACCTGGAACAACACCGGCCTCAACGCGTGGGCCACCGGCGGCTCGGCCGACAACAAGGTCGGCGTCATCAACGTCGCGCCGGGCGCCGCCCAGCCCGGCTCCTGGGGCCTCGCCCACGAACTGGGGCACGCCTTCCAGAACTTCACGTTCCTCGGCCGCGCCGGCGTCGGGCTCACCGACCCGTCGGCCGGCACGTTCTGGGAGACCAGCGCCGAGTACATGGCGATGCAGGTCTACCCGGACGGCGGCGCCGGCGACCTGACCCGCTTCCTGCGCACCGAGAACCTCGCCTACTCGTCGAGCCGGCACCACTACGGCGCCTGGATGCTCGTGCAGTACATCGTCGACAAGCACGGCGGCCTGCCGATGTTCAACCGCATCTGGGACGACGCCAAGCCCGGCGAACACCCGCTCGAGGTCTACCGCCGCCTGGCCGGTCTCACCCAGGACCAGCTCAACACCCAGCTGGGGGAGTACGCCCAGCACCAGGTCACATACGACTACAGCAACGCCTCGCACTTCATGCCGTTCATCCGCAACCTGCACGGCGGCGGCTTCATCAACGCGTACAACGGCGTCCCCGTCGACCAGGTCGGCAACCACTACGCCATCCCCGACGACCTGGCCCCGTCCGACTACGGCTACAACAAGATCAGGCTGGTCCCGTCCTCCGACGGCGCCCTGGTCAAACTGCACTTCAAGGGCCACGTCAACGGCGCGGCCGGGTCCGGCTGGAGCTACGGTTTCGTCGCGGTGAAGAACGGCGTCAGCCGCTACGGCCCCGTCACCACCGCGGCCGACGGCCAGATCTCGTTCGCGTTGCAGCCCGGCGAGAAGGACGTCTACCGACGTCAACCCGGCGTACGCCCACTTCCCGGACTCGGACGTAGCGGTAGGCGGCACCACGACCACGACGGCTCCGACCACCCCGCCCGCAACCGGCCGCTCCTGCTCCGCGTCCCTGGCGACCACGGGCAGCTGGTCGAGCGGCTATCAGGCCGAGGTGACCGTGACCGCAGGCTCGTCCGCCATCTCGACCTGGACCGTGAGCTGGACCTTGGCCTCCGGCGAAAAGATCACCAACTCGTGGAATGCCACCCTGACGACCTCCGGCTCCACCGCAACCTTCGCCAACGCCGGCTACAACGGCGCCTTGGCGCCCGGCGCCACAACCACCTTCGGCTTCCTGGCCGACGGCGGTTCCTCAGCCCCCTCCCTGACCTGCACCGCAAGCTGACCCACCCGGCGGCGGCCTCCAACGAGGCCGCCGCCTTCCCCGTACGCAGTAAGCCCCACCCACCACCCACCCGCACCCACCCGCACCCACCCGCACCCACCCGCACCCGGCCCGCGCCCCGCCCGGCCGCACCCGGCCCGCGCCTGGTCTCGTCCCGCCTGGCCGCGCCTTGCCCGGCCCCGCCCCGCCTGGTCTGGCCGTCTTCCCGCCTGGCCGCGCCCGGCCCCGCCGCGCCCGGCCGCACCCGGCCCGCCGCGGCAAGCCCGGCCGCCCGGTGGTCTTACGAGCCGGCCCTCTCGTGGACGGTCGTCTCGACCTCGGCGATCATGACCGCCCTGGCTGGCAGCAGGTGCGTTCCGTCCGCGAGTCGATGAGCAGCCGCCTGCGCGATGACGAAGGCGCGCCGCAGCACCTCGATCCCGCTGAGGGGGCGCTGAACCGTCCGGTGGGTGGCCGACGTGTGGGCTTTGTCCATGTTGCCGAGCAGACGGGCGGGCGCGATGAGCGAGTTTTCCGTGGACGCCGCCGGGCTGAGCGGGCTCAGCCGGCTGCTGTCGCGGGCGTCCGACGACGCGTTCGACGTGCTCGACTACACCAAGCGGCAGTGTGGCCTCGACTGGCGGGCCGAGGGCCTGCTGATGAAGCTGGTCGGCCCGCACGAGCACGCGTATCAGTCCGTGACCGCCGCGCTGGCCCGCGTGCAGGATCTGTCGGCCGGGGCGGCGGGCCAGGTCGCGCTGGCCGCTCAGGACTACGCGGCGGCCGACCTCGCCGCTGCCTGGCGGCTCGCACCGGCGTACCCGGAAAAGCCGGCGCCGGAAGACTTCGCCGATGTGGCCGATCCGGGCAGTCATCTGACTGACCCGGGCGTCGTCGGCACCGCCGAGATGTGGTCGATCAACCCGCTGACCGACCTCATCAGCCCGGCGTCGTGGCTGCGGCAGGTGTCGGTGAGCCTGTTCGGCTATGACCCGTTCGACGAGTGGGCGCGGGATCTGGGCGGCGACTGGGCGGCCTACGTCCACAGTGGCGCCGCGATGTCGCGGGCCGGTGCGGGCGCGTACGAGATCGGCCGTAACCTGCTCGCCGGGGTGGGCCGGGCCGACGCCGTGTGGCGGGGGAGTGCGGCCGACGCGGAGCGGCGGTTCCAGACGTCGCTCGGCACCGCTACCGAGGAGCTCGACGGGGCCTGCCAGGAGTTTGCCCGGCTCTACGGGGAGGCCGCCGACGCCGCCGCGAACCTGCGCGACGTGGCCGGCGACCTGATCTCCGATCTGCTCGACGCGCTGATCATGGTGAATCTGGCGTCGGCGGTCGGCACCGCGCTGGTCGAGACGGGGATCGGGGCGGTCGCCGGTTACGGGATCGCCGCCTACTACGCGACCCAGGCCTACCAGCTCTATCAGGAGATCGCCCGCTGTTACAGCATCGCCGGGGACACCGTCGAGGCGCTGAGCGCGGCTATCGGCTCGGTTCACGCCGACGTCGACATGCCCGATCTGGGCGCTGTCCAGCCCTACCGGTATGCGGCATGACCACCGACGACCCGCTGGCCGCCGGGCTGCTGAACCATCTGGCCACCATGCGGGGTCCGCAGGATCCGCTCGGTTCGATGGCCCGCACCGTCCTTTCCGGACAGGCGAACCTTCGCCAGGCCGTCACCTGGTCGTGGCACGGCGAGGCGTTGATGTCGGCGTACGCGGCGGCGCTGCGCGAGCGCGAGCGGATGTCGCCGGCCGAGCGGGCGGCCTACGACCGGCAGGCCGCCGCGCTCCGGCAGTCAGCCGACTAGGACCGGCTCGGCCTCGGGTTCCAGGGACGATCCCTCGACGTCCACCGCCGGGATCGCCCGGCCGAGCCAGCCGGGCAGCCACCACGCGGCCCGCCCGGACAGCGAGATCACCGCCGGCACCAGCACCAGCCGCACCACGAACGCATCGACCAGCACGCCGACCGCCAGCGCGAACGCGATCGGCCGCACCACCGGATCGCCGCCCGCGACACCGCCGCCGAAGACGCCGATCATGATGAGCCCGGCCGCGGTGACGACCTTGGCGCCGCGGGCGAAGCCGTCCGCGACCGGCGCCGCCGAGCCCCGCCGGTACTCCTCGTGCATGCCGGAGACCAGGAACATCTCGTAGTCCATGGAGAGCCCGAACAGCACGCCGATCACGATCGTCGGCAGGAAGCTGAGCAGCGGCCCGGGCGGGTCGGCGAGCCCGAACCAGCCCCACTGGAACATCACGACCGTGCAGCCGAGCGCCGCGCCCAGGCTGAGCAGGAAGCTGAGCACCGCCTTGAGCGGGATCAGCAGCGACCGGAACACGACCATCAGCAGCAGGAACGCGAACCCGGCGACCAGCCCGAGGTAGAGCGGCAGCGCCTGCCGCAGATGGGCCGAGATGTCGATCGCCACCGCCGTCTGCCCGGTCACCAGGAAAGACCTGTCGTCCCTCAGCCGGGCGACCAGCGTCGCGGTCGCTGCCGACTCCGGGCCGCTTTCCGGTACGACCGTGAAGAGTGCCTGTCCGCCCCGGACTCCACCGGGAATCACCCGGGCGACGTCGGGCAGCGTGGCGATCCGGGCCGGGTCCGGGTTTCCGGTCAGCACCAGCAGCGGGCCGTTGGCGCCCGGCCCGAAACCCTCGGCCACCAGGTCGTACGCCTTGCGGTCGGTGGCCGAGGCGGGGTCGGAACCGTCGTCGGGCAGCCCCAGCCGCATGCCGAACACCGGCACCGCGAGCACGCCGAGCACCAGCACCGACAACGCGATCGCGGCGATCCGGTGCCGGATGACGAGCCCGGCCCAGCGCGGCGCCACCGACATGCCCGGGAAGAAGCTGCGCCCGGCCGCGCGCCGACCGACGAAGCTCAGCAGCGCCGGTGTGAGCGTCAACGCCATCAGCATCGCGACGAACACCGCCCCGGCCGCGGCCAGGCCCATCTGGGTGAGGAACCCGACCCGCGCCACCGCCAGGCCGGCCAGCGCGATGATCACGGTCAGGGCGGCGAAGAACACCGCCGTGCCGGCGGTCCCGGTGGCGAGGGCGATCGATTCCCGTACGCCGAGGTCGTGATCGGCTCTGAGCTGGCGCCGATGCCGGTCGATGAGGAAGAGCGCGTAGTCGATCCCGACCGCGAGCCCGAGCAGGATCGCGAGGGTCGGTGCGACCGAGTTGACCGGCGTGACCGCGGTCAGCGCGTGCAGCGCTTCCAGCGAGACGCCGAGCCCGAGCGCGGCGGTGAGCAGCGGCAGCCCGGCGGCGCTGAGCGAGCCGAAGGTGATCAGCAGGACGACGAACCCGATCAGCAGACCGATCGCCGGCGAGCTGCTTCCGGCAGGCGGCGCGGTCAGTTCCGACGACTCCTCGACCTCCAGGCCCGCCGCGCGCGCCCGGCCGACGGCCTGGCCGGGCGCCGACGAGGCGGTGAAGTAGCCGATCCGTCCGCCCTCGGACAGCGTCGGCCTGGCCCGCAGGGCCCCGCCCAGGGCCGCGACCGCCGGCTGGTAGCTCGCGAGCGTCTGCCCCGGTGGAGCCGCGAAGACCACCTTCCCGGCGTCGTCGTCACCGCCTCCGAAGAGCCGGTGTACCTCGTCCAGCGTGTGGGTCGACTGCAGTCCGGAGACGGTCAGCTCGGTGTCGAGCGGCTTCGCGAACCGGGCCGCCGGCCCGACCGCGGCGACCAGCACCAGCACCCACACCCCCAGCACCGTCCACCGGCGCCGGGCGCAGAACCCCCCGATCCGTGCAAGTAGCGCGGCCACGGCAACCCCATTCCGATTCTGCGCCGCGGCTCGTCCGCGACGCCGCCGTCGATGTTCGGGCAGGCCGCAGACATCCGGTTCCACCTACGGGTGGGGTTTCGGGTGGAAACAGGGGGCCGGGCGACGCGAGCGCACGGCCGCCGGTCTGGCGGTTGCCTCTCGGACGTAGCATGGTCGAAATCATGAGGAGTTCTCGTTCCTGGCGAACCGCGGCCGTGCTCACGCTGACGCTCGGTCTCGCGGCCGCCTGCAGTCATTCCTCGGACGACCCGACCTGGCACGGCGCGCCGGCGGCTTCCGGCGCCTCGTCGGCCCCGTCCGTCGCGCCGACGACGAAGGCCACGCCGGCCGCCAAGCGCGTGCACCTGCGGCTTCTCGAGGGTGACGGCTCGACCTGGGGCATCGGCATGCCGATCATCGCGTACGTGGGTGGCAAGGCCACCGACGGCAAGGCGTTCGCCGCCGCGACGACCGTGACCGTCAACGGGGCGCCCGCCCAGGGCGCGTGGTACTTCCAGCGGTCGGCCATCTACAAGGGCTATCCGCTCGAGGCCCACTACCGCACCCAGGCCTACTGGCCGGCCCACGCCAGAATCCACATGGATCTGGCGGCGAAGGACCAGCCCGCGGGCCAGGGCATGGTGTTCGACAACAGCCTCACGCTCGACATGTCGACCGGAGCCGCCAACATCAGCCGGATCGACGGCAAGAAGGAGAGGATGACCGTCACCTCGGACGGCAAGCAGGTCTTCAGCTACCCGGTGTCGCTCGGCAAGGCGAGCACCCCCACCTTCAGCGGCACCAAGGTCGTCATGGAGAAGGACAAGGTCCAGCGCATGACCGGCCCCGGCTACGACGAGAAGGTGCCGTGGTCGGTGCGGGTCACCAACTCGGGCGAGTTCATCCACTCGGCCAGCTGGAACGGCGGCAACATCGGGCAGCGCAGTACCTCGCACGGCTGCACCAACCTCACCGTGAAGGACGCCCAGCAGTACTTCGGCTTCGCCCACATCGGCGACGTCGCCGTCTACACCAACACCGGCGGCCCGACCATGCCGAGCTGGGACGGCTACGGCGACTGGAACCTCTCATGGAGCACCTGGCAGTCCGGCGGCACCGTCAGGACCAGCTAGGACCGGCCCGCCGCGATCGCCGCCGCGTGGGCCCGGTCGCGGGCGCCCAGCTTGGCGAAGATCGCGTTCACGTAGCTCTTCACGGTCGCGACGCTCAGGAACAGGTCGGCCGCGATCTGCGCGTTGTTGTGCCCGAGGGTGATCGCCTCCAGCACGTCGGCCTCCCGCGCGGTCAGGGCCGGGAAACGCTCGCGCAGTCCGGGCCGGGGCGCCGCGGCGGTGAACCCCCGCACGAGCCGGTCCGCGATCTCGGCCGCGAACGTCGCCTGCCCGGACGCGACCGACCGCACCGCGGCCGCGAGTTCGGCCCGCCCGGCGTCCTTGGTCAGGTAGCCGCGGGCGCCCGCCCGCAGCGCCCCGGCCAGCGACTCGTCGTCGGCGTAGGTGGTCAGCACCAGGACCGCCGTGCCGGGCGACGACGCCATGATCCGGGCGGTCGCGCCGGCCCCGTCGAGGCGAGGCATGCGCAGATCCATCAGGACCACGTCCGGTTGCAGCGAAGCCGTCAGCGAGACCGCCTCGAGCCCGTCGGCCGCCGCTCCGACGACGGTCACGCCCTCGGTCAGGTCGAGCAGGGTGACCAGGCCGTCCCGTACGGTCGCCTGGTCGTCGGCCACCACCACCCGGATCATGCGGCGGGCTCCCCGGGCAACCGCAGGATGATTTCGAAGGGCGGCCCCGGGCGTACGGTCATCGTGCCTCCCGCCTCCGTGACCCGTTCCCGCATGCCCGTCAGACCGTGGCCGCCGCCCGGCGGCCTGCCGTCCGGCGGACGGCCCGGCGGCGTCGACGCCGTGATCGTCAGCATGTTGTCGTCCCAGTCCAGATCGAGGGTCGTGGGCGCGTCCGGCGCGTGGCGGCGGGCGTTGGTGAGCAGTTCCTGCACCGCCCGGCGGACGGCGTCCTGTCCGGCGAGGCCGAGAACGCCGCGGTCGGCATCTCCGCGCACGGCGACCTGCCCGTTGAGCGAGCGATGCGTGTCGGCGAGACCACCGACGATCGCCGAGAGAGGCTGGGACGGCTCCCGCAGCGCGGAGACCGCGCGTTTCGCCTCGTCGAAGCCGGACACCGCCAGGGCCCGCGCCGCCTGCACCCGGGAGCGTGCCTCGCCGGCCCGGCCCGACTCGAGCAACGCGTCGACCACCTCCAACTGGATGACCAGGCCACCCAGCGAGTGTGCCAGCACGTCGTGCAGATCGCGGGCGATGCGCGACCGCTCGGTCAGCGCCGCCACCTGGGCCCGCTCCTGCTCCACCGTGACCCGTTCCTCCAGCAGAGCCCGGTTCTGCGCCTCGGAGACCCGGTAGGAGCGGCGGCTCAAACCGCCCAGCGAGCAGATCACCAGCAGCGCCGTCACACCGCCGAGGGCGCCGCCCGCGGCCGGCCACAGCACGGCGGAGAGCCAGATCAGCGCCGCCGACCCGAGCCCGGCCGAGGCGGCGACCGCGATCGGGACGGCCGGGGTGCCGAAGAGAAACAGCAGGCCGGAAACGGTGGGCACGAAGCCGACGACGTCCGTGCCCGGGCCGGCCAGGGAGCCGCCGGCGACCATACCGAGGTAGCAGACCGCGCGGGCGCGGACCCAGGGCTCGGGCAACGCGATGGTGATCAGCCAGAGCGCCCACGCGCCCCAGGCCGCAACCACCACCGGCCCGGACGCGGCGTCCAGGGAACGCCTGGTGAAGTCGAGCCCGACCAGGACGATCCCGAGCAGGTTGAGCGGGATCGACCACAGGCGGCGCGCCGGGAAGAGGAACACGAACCTATTTTCCGGCCATGGCAAGCGGGTGGCGGTGCCGGCGCGCCGAGACGACCAGCGCCGCGGTCAGCCGGTTGACGCCGAGGACGAGCAGGATGACGCCGGTCGAGACGGCCAGGTCGGAGCCCATCCGGTGGCCGGCCACGTCGAGCCCGACCCGGATGACGATGAGGCCGAAAAAGATCGCGACGCCGAGCCAGCCGGTGCGGCTCTCGGTCACGCGGGGGTCGGCGGCCGACCGCCGGAACCGGGTGATCGCGCCCATCATGGCCCCCGAGACCACCGCGAGCAGCGCGGACAGGCCCAGGATGACGATGTCGACCGGCTTGACCGTGGTGGTCTGGCGGGCCATCAGTACGACGCCGGCGGCACCCAGGATCAGCGGCAGCTTGAGCATCCGGGCCGGGTCGACCGGGCGCCATCGAAGTTGCCGGGATGAGATGTAGACGATCAGGGCGAGGCCGAGGACGAGGTCGGTCAGGGTGCTCGAGGTCATGTCTCGAGAGTCGGCTCGACGGCCCTTCCGCGGTACCAACCCTGGGTGGTGAAGCGGGTGGAGAACGGCAGTTCGATGTACCGGTGGGTGAGCCACGACAGCGTGACCAGCAGCGCGAGGAACGCCGCGACCGCCGGCAGTTCGGCCACCCCGTGCAGGTGCACGCCGAGCCAGGTCAGCACCGGCGCGAGCACCAGGATGAGCGTGTAGTGCAGCAGGTAGAGCGAGTAGCTGATCCTCCCGAGCCCGGCGAGCGGGCGTGGGATCCGGCCGTGCCGCAGCGCCATGGCCAGCGCGAACGTGCCCGCGAAGACGGTCAGCGTGATCACCGACCGGAGGCAGTAACGCAGGGTCAGCGCGTCGAGGGAGGAAAGCTCCGCGAACCAGTTGATCAGAAGCGCCGCGCCGACCACGGCGCCCGCGAGACCGGCCTGCCACCAGCCGGCCTGCCCGTGGTCGGCCCGGTAGACGGTGGTGCCGGTGAACATCACGGCCAGGATGAGAAGGCCGTCCCAGACGTGGGCCGGGTCCTGGCCGGCGACGACGAGGGTCAGCGCCAGGGCGCCGAGCAGCACCGCACCCGGCACCACCGCCAGTCGCCGGCCCGAAGTGACGGCGGCCAGTCCGGCCGTCAGCAGCACGGCCGCGAGCCAGGGTGAAGAGCCGAGCAGGTGCGGGGTCAGCGGAGCGGTCACCACGGCGGCCACCGCGAGAACGACCGCGGCGATGCCGCTCCCGCGATGCAGCCGCACGGCGAACAGCGCCCCCACCAGCAGGTAGAACACCATCTCGAAGCTCAGCGTCCAGAACACCGGGGTGACCAGCGGCTGGCCCAGCAGGAAGGGCAGCATCGTCGCGTGCGCGACCGCCGCCGTCCCCGGGTGCGCGACGACGATCGGGTCGAGCGGCACCACCCCGGTCACCCCGAGCGCGACCACCAGCAGCGCGACCACCGTGTAGAGCGGGAACAACCGCCGGAACCGCCCGGCCCAGAACCGCCGCAGACTCCCGTGCCGCTCCAGCGAAGCCGGAATGATGTAGCCGCTGACCAGGAAGAACAGCATCACCCCGGCCGGCCCGGCGTGCAGCCACTCGGCCGAGACGGCGCGCACCGACCGCAGCAGGTAGTGGCTCAGATGGGCATAGACCACCAGCAGAGCCGCGATGCCCCGGAGAGCGTCGAGCCAGGCCATGCGGTTCCTCGGGGGCACCCGCGACAGGCTACTAGGACCGATGGCCGCCCCCGGCCCCGGGAAATGCGGCGGGCATTAACCGGATACCGGTTCGCCTCATGCCGTGACAAGCTGGATGCCATGACGCGCCTCGCTGTCACCTTTGCCGGCTCTTCGTAGGGGGCCGCTTTGTCATGGCCGCCTTCGGGCGGCCGTTTTTGTTTTCCCGTCCGGAGCCGGCTCTTTCTCTTCCGGACGGGAGCACTAAACCATGGACCTCACGCTTCGTGACCTGACCGACCCGTACGCGGGTGGGCACGCCCTGCAGGAGATGACCGCGCGGATCCTCGGCGCGGTGTCGGCCCGCTGGCCCGCCGACCTGGTGCTGGACCGCGGCGACCGGATAGTCGACGTGGCCGACAACTACGACCGTCTGGGCTACACCGCGGACGCCCGCACCCGCGACGCCCGCTACACCCGTTACGTCTCCCCGGACCGGATGCTCCGCTCGCAGACCTCCGCGTTGATCCCGCCGGTGCTGCGCCGGCTGGCCGCCGCGGGCCGGGACTCGGCGCTGATCGCCTGCCCGGGTTTGGTGTACCGCCGCGACGTCATCGATCGGCTCCACACCGGCACGCCGCACCAGCTGGACCTGTGGCTGCTGTCGCCGGTTCCGGAAGACCTGTCGGCCTGGATCGCCACCGTCGTCGGGGCCGCGCTGCCCGGCGTCGCGTGGCGGGCCAACCCGGCGTCGCATCCCTACACGTCCGACGGCGTCGAGATCGAGGCCTGCGCCCAAGGACGCTGGGTCGAGATCGGCGAGTGCGGGCGGGCCGCCCGCCCGGTGCTGTCGGGGGCCGGGCTCCCCGCGTACGTCTGCGGCCTGGCCATGGGTCTCGGCCTGGACCGCCTCGTGATGCTCCGCAAGGGAATTCCGGACATCCGCCTGCTCCGCTCGTCGGACCCGAGGGTGGCCGGCCAGATGCTCGACCTGTCGCCCTACCGCCCGGTCTCGTCGCACCCGCCGGCCCGCCGCGACGTGTCGGTGGCCGTCCGCGCCGGGATGACCCCCGAGGAGATGGGCGACCGGGTCCGCTCGTGCCTGGGCCCGGACGCGCACCTGGTCGAGGAGGTGGCGGTCCGGTCGACGACCGCTCCCGCCGATCTGCCCGGCGCGGCCCGCGCCCGGCTGGGCATCCGGCCGGGTGAGGTCAACGTCCTGCTGCGGGTGGTGCTGCGCGACCTGAACGGCTCCATTCCGGTCCCGGCGGCCAACCACCTCCGTGACCGCGTCCATGAAGCGTTGCACCATTCCTGAATCAATAGACCTCTTCATTTTTGTGCCGGATGAAATTGCCGGCACGCTGAATTGTTGGTCCGCGTACAGTGCGAGCCGGTCCGGCGAGATCGCCGTCGCGGCATCGTTTCCAGGCGTCGCCGGCCACGACGAACTGGTCCCGCGGCACGGCGGCCGGGTCGAACGTGACGCCGAGGTCCCGGCACAGTTCCGGACCGAGCTGAGAGTCGGGCGGCACCCAGCGCATCGTGGAGGCGCTCCAGTTTTCGCACACCCAGTGGTCACCGTGCAGTCCGGGCACGAAGTACCGGGCGAAGCCGCAGCGCGTGGTGGCCGTTGTCCTGTTTCTCATCGCTTTCCTCACGCTGGCCGCCTCGCGTGCGTTCCCGTTCCTGGACGACATCCCCGGCGTCGTCGAAGCGGCCGTCGTCGTCGGGGGAGTGGCATGCGGCTTCGGCGGCGTCTACCTGTGGCTGCGCAAGTCGCCCGGCTCCCGGGCGTAGGCCGATCCGGCCGCCGGGAACAGCAAAAGGTCCCCGGCTCCTCGGGCGAGGGGCCGGGGACCTGTCGGTCACGCCGTCAGTGGGCCATGGCCTTCGGGGCGTCCGGGTCGGCCGCGAGCGGGCCGCTGCGGAAGACGACCGCGCCGATGAGCGAGGCCAGCAGGAAGAAGCCGACCGACCACCAGAAGACCGTGTGGTAACTGTGCAGCGCCGCCTCGGCGGCCAGCGCCGGGGTCGGGGCGTGGTTCCTGGCGTAGTGCTCGCCGGCGGTGGCCGCGAACGAGCTGAGCAGCGCCGTGCCGATCGAGCCGCCGATCTGCTGGACCGTGTTGATCATTGCCGAGGCGACGCCCGCGTCGCGGTGTTCGACGCCGCTGGTGGCGGCGTTCTGCACCGGGGCGAAGACCAGGCCGAGGCCCAGGCCGATGACGACCAGGCCGGGCAGGACGCCGCCGGCGTACGTGGAGTGCAGGTCGAGCCGGGTCAGGTAGGCCATGCCGCCGGCCGCGACCAGCGCGCCGACCGGGACCAGCGGGCGCGGGCCGACCCGCGGCACCAGGATCGAGCCGGCCGTGGTGGCCGACAGCATGATGCCGGCGAGCAGCGGCAGGAAGCCGACGCCGGTCCGGACCGGGGTGAAGTGCAGGACGTTGACCAGGAAGTAGGTCAGGAACAGGAAGATGCCGAACATGCCGGCGCCGGCGATGCCGATCGCGAGGTAGGCGCCGCCGCGGTTGCGGTCGAGCACCACGCGCAGGGGCAGCAGCGGGTTGGCGACACGCGTCTCGATCAGCACGAAGACGACCAGCACAACCGCGCCGAGAATCATCGGGACCAGCGCGGCGGCCGAGTGCCAGCCGTCGGTCTCGACCTTGCCCAGGCCGTACACCAGGCCGACCAGGCCGCCGACCGCGGTGATGACGCCGGGCACGTCGATCTTGGCCCGCGTGGTGATCGGGTCGTCCTTGAGGCGGGTCAGCGCACCGGCCACGGCAACCGCGGCGATGATCAGGTTGACGTAGAGGCACCAGCGCCACGAGGCGTACTCGGTCAGCACCCCGCCGAGCAGCAGGCCGACCGCGCCGCCGGCGCCCGAGATGGCGCCGAAGACGCCGAACGCCTTGGCCCGGTCCTTCGGCGTCGTGAACGTGGTCGACAGCAGCGACAGCGCGGCCGGGGCCAGCGCCGCGCCGAACGCGCCCTGCAGCGCGCGGGCGACGATCAGCAGTTCCAGGTTGGGCGCGAACCCGCCCAGCGCCGACGCCACCGCGAAGCCGATGAGGCCGATCAGGAACATCCGCTTGCGACCGACGAAGTCGGAGAGCCGGCCGCCGAGCAGCAGCAGCGAGCCGAACGCCAGGGCGTAGCCGGTGACCACCCACTGCCGGCCGGAGTCGGAGAAGCCGAGGTCGCGCTGCGCCGTGGGCAGCGCGATGTTCACGATCGTCGCGTCGAGCACGACCATCAGCTGGGCCATCGCCAGAACGATCAGCGACAGCCACTTCCCGGAGTCGCCGGTGGTCGGCGCGGGCGGGTCGGTCCGGTCCTGGGTCGCCGCGGGTGGCGGCAGTGCGGTGTCGGTGGTCATCGGTTCCCTCTGGGCTGGAAGCAGGATGCTTCCTCCGAGTCGGCATCGCACCGGCCCGGGTTGAGGGCAGCCGAGTTGCAGGCCGGGTGTTCAGCTGTCGCGGACGGTCGCCCGGAGCTCGCGCCGGCTCGTGACGCCCAACTTGCCGAACACCTTGCGCAGGTGCCACTCGACCGTGCGCGGGCTGAGGAACAGCTCGGCGCCGATCTCGGGGTTGGTGTGGCCGGCGGCGGCCAGGCGGGCGATCTGCTCCTCCTGGGCGGTCAGGTTCCACCGGGCCGGGTCGGTGCGGCGGCGCACGGTCTCGCCGGTCGCCGCCAGTTCGCGCCGGGCCCGCTGGGCGAAGCCGTCGGCGCCCATCGCGTCCAGCGCCTCGTGGGCCGCCCGCAGCACGGCACGGGCCTCGGCCCGGCGGTTCTCGCGGCGCAGCCATTCCCCGTACAGCAGCCGGGCCCGGGCCAGCGGCAGGCCGAGCCGTCCGGTCCCGAGCCGGTCCACCGCCTCCCGGTAGGAGTTCTCGGCCGGCTTCCCGCGGCCGGTCACGGCGGCCGCGAGCGCCGCACGCCCGAGGGCCCACGGCGTCCCGGCCGCCCGCGCCCACGCGGTCAGCCGTGCCACCTCGGCCGCACACGGCAGGCCACCCCGCGCGCTCGCCTCGATCAGCTCGCTCAGCATCGCCGGCAACAGACCCACGTCGTCGTGCGCCGCGGCCATGCGGGCCGCGTCGGCCGCCGACGGATATCGGCCCAGGCCGTTGTCGAGGAGCGCTTTCGCGTACGCGGTGAGCCCGAGCAACCGGCCGCTTCCCGTCGCGTCGCCCTCCTTGACCGCGGCGTCGAGCAGGGCCGTCGCGTCGATCTCGTGCCCCCGGGCGGCGGCCAGCAGCAGGCCGGCGCCGGGCGGGCCGCCCGCGCTGCCCGCGGCCTCGGCCAGCGCGGAGGCCTCCGCCGTCTCCCCGGCCACCAGCAGCGCGACCGCCCGGTGGGCGAGCGCGGCCGGCAGCAGCCCGACCGCCCCGGTCTCCCGGGCGTGGGCCAGCGCCGTTCCGGTGATGCGGTGCCAGGCTTCGTCGTCGCCCGCGTCCAGCGCGGCCGCCACCGCGAGCGGCAGCCGTTGCAGCGCCTGCCCCGGCGTCAGCCCGCCCAGCACCTCTCCGAACGCCGCCCGCCCGTCGATCACGCGCGCCACGAACGCATCGAGCAGCCCGTCGCCGGCTTTGCCCCCGCGTGCCGAGAACGCATCGAGTAGCGTGTCGCCGGTTTCGCCGCCGCGTGCCGCGACCGCATCGAGTAGCGTGTCGCCGGTTTTGCCGCCGCGCGCGTCGAGCAGCGCGTCGCCGGCCTTGCCGCGGCCGCCGGCCGCGGGGTGCAGCGACCCCAGCCGGCGGGCCGCCTCGCAGGCCGCGCGGAGTTCGTCGCCGCCCCGGCGGCCCGCCTGAAGGCCGGCCGTCACGGCGTCCAGGGCGGCCTGGACGGCCGCGGCCGGGTCGAGCGGGGCCAGTTCGCGGGCCGACGAGATCAGCTGGAGGACCGCGGCGGCCGCGGTCGGGGCCAGGCGGGCGCGCAGCCGGGCCAGCGAGGCGCGGGCCAGGGCGTCCAGCGGCCCCAGTTCGGCCGCGTCGAGCAGCGGCGGGACCGCGGCGAGCTGGCCGGCCGCGGCGCGGGCCTCGGCGGCCGCCAGGGCGCGCGCCGCGTGCCGGGCCGGTTCGGGGCTCAGCTCCATCGCCCGTTCCAGGAAGACCGCCGCCGCGGCCCGCCCGCCGCGGGCCATCGCCGCCGTCGCGGCCTGCTCCAGTTCGGCCGCCACCGCCTCGTCGGGCCCGGCGGCGGCGTGCGCCCGGTGCCAGGCCCGGCGGTCGGCGGCCGCGAGCGGGTCGGTGACCTCGGCCAGGGCCCGGTGAATCTCGCGGAGGCGGGGCCGGGGGACGGCACGCCAGGCTTCCGAGCGTACGAGAGGATGCCGGAACCGGACCCGGGAGCCGATGTCCATCAGCCCGGCCGCCTCGGCCGGCGCCGCCGCTGAGGCGGCGACCGGCAGGCGGGCGAGGGCCTGCCAGAGCACGGTGGGGTCGCCGGTCGGCTCGACCGCGGCGGCCGCCAGCAGCGTGCGGGTGTCCGCCGGGAGTTCGTCGATGCGGCGCCGGAAGGCGGCGGCGACGCGGTTGCCGACCGGGGCGTCGGACGGCGGCACGCCCAGGCCGAAGGAGAGCTCGGCCGCGTCGAGGCCGCGCGGGAGCTCGAGCAGGGCGAGCGGGTTGCCGCGGGTCTCGGCCACGATCCGGTCGCGCACCCGGTCGTCGACCGGCACGGTGAGAACGGTGGCCAGCAACGCCCGGGCGTCGCCGTCGGGCAAGCCGCCGACCAGCAGTTCGGGCAGGCCGGGGAGTTCGTCGCCGGGGCGGGCGGCCATCAGCAGCGCGACCGACTCGCGGCCCAGGCGGCGGGCCGCGAAGAGCAGGACGACCTGCGACATCAGGTCGAACCACTGCAGGTCGTCGGCCAGCACCAGCAGCGGCTTCGCGCGGGCCGCCTCGCCGAGCAGGCCGAGCAGGCCGAGGCCGATCAGGAAGGCGTCCGGCGGTTCGCCGGCGGCCAGCCCGAACGCCACCTCGACCGCGGTCCGCTGCGGCGCGGGCAGACGGCCGGTGTGCTCGAGCAGCGGAGCGCAGATCTGCTGGAGTCCGGCGTAGGCGAGGTCGCTCTCGGGTTCGACGCCGGCCGCCCGCAGCACCCGGAAACCGGTCGCGGCCGACGAGGCGTGGTCGAGGAGCGCGGTCTTGCCCGCCCCGGGCTCGCCGCGGAGCACGAGGACCCGGCTGGTGCCGCCCCGAGCGTCCTCGAGGAGCTGTTCCAGCAGATCACACTCGCGGCGGCGGCCCAGAAGCACCCGACGACCTTACTCGAGACCGGACCCGGAACGACGGCGGCACCGTGCTCATCTCGAGCCACCTCCTGGCCGAGCTCGCCCAGCTCATCGACGACGTCGTCATCGTCTCGGACGGCCGGATGCGCCTGGCGGCGCCGCTTGCCGAGCTGTACGGGACGGGGCAGCGCCTGCGGGTGCGGGGGCGCGACCCCGGGCGGCTGTGGCAGGCGTTCGAGGCGGCCGGCGCGGTGGTGGCGGCCGACGACCGGTTTCTGGTGGTCGACGGGTTGCCGGCCGAGGAGGCGGGCGAGGCCGCCTTCGCCGCGGGAGCGCCGGTGTACGAGATGATCCCGGACGCGCCGAACCTCGAACAGATCTTCCTCGACCTGGCGGTGAGCCGATGATCGCGCTGATCCGGGCCGAGCTCTACCGGACGATGACGATCCGGTCGGGCTGGATCACGATCGTCCTGTTCGGAGCGTTCGCGGCCGCGTTCGGGGTGCTGAACGCGTACGGCTGGGCGCTGTTCGCCGGAATCGGCGCCTTCGGCATCGCGGTGTTCACGGTCGCCCGGCACTTCCAGCACCGGACCGCGGCGCTGCTCCATCTGGCCCGGCCGAAGCGGATCGAGGTGCTGCTGGCCCAGGTCGTCACCACCGTGCTCATCGCCTGGGTGTTCACCGCCGTCACCGCGCTGGTCCCGGACGGCAACGGCGCGGTCTACCGGCACACGCTCACCGTCGTGCCGGTGATGGCGGTCTGTCGGGGCCGCGGCGGCGGTCGTGCGCCGGCCGTCGTGGCTGTTGTACGGCTTCGCCGTGTGGTTCGTGCTGGTCGAGGCCCTGATCGGCGGGATGAGGTGGCCGCTGCCGATCTCGTCCTACCTCGACGCGGCGGGCGGCAACCCGTACGGCCTCGAGGTGTTCGGGGTGTGGGCGTCCGGCACGCTGGCGGTCGCGGCGCTGATGCTGCGCCGCGACTTCGCCGCCGACTGACCGTCAGCGGGTCGCGGCCGCGACCGCGTCCCTGATCGTGGCCACGTTCGCGGGGGTGCCGGCCGGGTCCTCGAACGAGCCGTAGGGCGTGCCGTACACCGGGGTGCCGGGCTCGAAGCGCCAGCTGTCGGCCAGGGTCCCGGCCTCGTACGCGTCGTAGCCGATCCGGTCGAGGAACTCGGTGGCCGCGAGCAGCGCCGCCGGGTCGTCGCCGGCGATCGGCAGGGCGGACCGGTCGGCGCTGCCGGACGGGCGGGCCAGCGACTGAAGGTGCCTGAAGTAGACGTTGTTGAAGACCTTGACGACCTGCGCGCCGGCCAGCTGTTCCTGCTCCAGCTCGGCGCTGGTGCGCTTGGCCTCGTCGATCTCGGCGAAGGTGCCGTCGCGCTGCGGGTAGTAGTTGTTCGTGTCGAGCACGACCTTGCCCGCCAGTTCGGCGACCGGCAGGTCGCGGAACGCCTTGAACGGCACGCTCACCACCACGATGTCACCGGCCTCGGCCGCCTCGGCCGCCGTCGCCGCCCGCGCCTTCGAGCCCAGCGAGGCGACCAGGTCGGCCAGGGTCTCCGGGCCGCGCGAGTTGCTCAGCACCACGTCGTAGCCGGCGTCGACCGCCAGCTTCGCCACGACGCCACCGATGTTGCCGCTTCCGATGAATCCCACTGTCGTCATGTCCGTGCGAACTCCGCGGGTCACACCGATGTTTCGCGCAGCAAGCTTTCGTGACGGTCGCCACGGCTCATTTCTCGCGGTAGTCGGAGACCACCGAGGTCAGGATGCTCGGCGAGGCGTTCCACTTCTGCAGGTTGCTGCCGTCGCACGGGGCCAGCACCAGCTTGCTGATCTTCATCGCGGTGAACTGGTCCCAGTAGTCGGACGGCGAGGGCAGCAGGCAGTACGGGTTGCCCGCGTTCGTGCCGAAGGTCGACTCGATCCGGTACGAGGTCTGGTTGACGCCGGTGAACACCCGCCGGGTCCAGTTCTGGTTGGCCGGTGGGGTGGCTCCGGCCGTCGGCGTGCACTGGTAGACGCGGACGTATTGACCGGCGGCCGTGGAACCCGGGCTGGTGAGGCAATACTTGGTCACCTTGTCGCTGCCGGTCAGGGTGAGCCAGCCGGTGCCCGAGGTGCCGGGGTTGCCCGCCGCGTCGGTGGCCGGCACCCCGGGCAGATACCAGACCTGGTTCCACTGGATGCCGTTCGGGTCCGGCGTCTGCTTGCACGGGAAGACGACCAGGAACGCCGAGCCGACGTTGTTGCCGGTCACGTCCAGGCAGCGGCCGAACTCGTCGTAGTTGACCAGCTGCCGGGTCACCGGTCCGGCCGCCCCGGTTCCGGCGCTGGCGTCCGGGAAGAACGTCTTGTACCTGGTGTAGTCACCCGAGGTGCCGCTGCACGGCGTGCCGTCGGTGCCGTCGCCGGCGGTGTTGGCGACCCGGTTGGTGTTGCCCTGGATCACGTTGTTGATCACCAGCGCGGGCGGGGCCGCGGTCCAGTCGACGTTGACGCACTTCCCGTCGTTGCCGGTGCCGTTCAGGGTGCCCTCGAAGTTGTCCCGGTTGTTGAGGCTCCACACCTGGGTGTAGTTGAGCTTCGTGGTGTCGCAGTCGGCGAAGACGACCGGCGAGTGGTCGGTGTTGACCGCCTGCAGGCAGGCGCCGTGCGGGAAGGCGACGCTGCCCTCGGTCGCCTTCAGCTCGACCTGCAGCGTCGGGTTGTACGTGAAGATCTGCTTCGGGTCGGTGGCCGAGCAGGTCGCCAGGACGACCTGGGTGCTGGCCGTGAGCGGCACCGGGTCGGCCGGCAGGCGCGGCGCGGTCAGGCACTGGTCGCTGTTGTAGACCTTGATGGTGCCGCCGGGGACGTTGGCCTTGGTGTGGCTCTGGAACAGGTAGGTCGCGGTGACGGACCGGTTCTCGGCGCCCGAGGTGCCGGTCGCGGCCAGGAGGGCGTACATCGGAGCGGTCGCCGGGATGCCGGCGACGCAGCCGATGCGGTTGCTCCTCGCCCAGGCCTCGGCGTCGGTGGTGGACGGCGGCGCCAGGCTCACGTAGTAGACGTTCACCGAGTAGGCCGCGGGACTGCCCGGGCTGACCCGGCCGGCGATGGTCAGGTCCGGGCTGGTGGTACTCGTGGTGGCGCAGGGCAGGTCGGTCCGGCGGGCGTCGCCGTCGGCATAGATCGGCAGGGCGCGCATCTGGGCCAGAGCGGTCTCGATGCCGCTCTGCGCGGCGTCCATCGCGGCCGCCCGCTCGCCGTCGTAGCGGGAGGTCGTGACCTGGCCGATCACGGTGGTGCCGATCAGACCGGTCAGGCCGACCCCGACCAGGGTCAGCAGCATGGCCAGCGGCAGCGATCCGCGCTCGTTCCGGCTGATCCGCATCATGGTCAGGTCCTCGTGCTCGTGGCGTAGCAGGGCTCGGCGGACGCCGGGATCGGGTTGTTGTTGCTGTCGAGGACGGTCGAGGCGTACGTGTTGAGCGCGGTGAACGTCATCGCGCTGGTCCGCACCGACGTCCCCGAGCGGGCCGCCAGCCGTACGGTCAGGAGCTGGTGGTCGACCGCCGTGGTCGGCGCCGTCCGCACGAACGGCGTCGTGCTCGCCGTGAGGTTCCCGGCCAGCTGGGTCCAGCCGGTGACCGTGCCCGCCGACCCGGCGGTCCAGGAGCGGGTCTGCAGGGCGGAGCCGGACAGGCGCAGCTGCACGCACCGTTTCGCGAGGGTGGTCGAGGCCGGCGTGACCGGCGTCATCACCAGGTATTCGAGGTACGGCGTGGTGCCCTCGAGGTGCGGGGCGCCGACCGAGTACGCGTAGCGCACCTGCTTCTCGAGCCGCAGCAGCGCCTGGCTGGTCTGCGACTGCGTGGCGTAGTCGTTGTCCTCGGCGCCCGCGGTCCGGTAGAGCTGCAGCACCGCGGTGGTGAAGACCGCGCCGATCACCGAGGTGATGGCCATGACGACCAGGATCTCGACCAGGCTGAAGCCGTCGTCGTCACCGCGCATGCGTCAGCCGGCCAGGAACGGGTCGGTGACGGCGACGCTGAACAGCCCGGCCTCGGCGTAGACGCACCGCGTGGGGCATTCGCGGCCGGTCCAGGCGACCGCGACGACCAGCCGGGCCAGCTGGGCGCTGCCGGTGGCCGCGGCGCAGTCGAGGCCGGTGGTGTTGGTCAGCGCCCGGTTCTGCCCGCACGAGCCGACGTAGTAGTAGCGCCGGAACGAGGTGCCGTCGAGCTGGACCACCTCGGGGTCGGTGGGCGCGCTGACCGTCGAGCCGTCGGCCTGTGCGCCGGGTGCGGGCACGGTCAGCGTGCCGGCGCTGGTCCGGTCGATGCGGCTGATCCCGCTGCCGAGCAGGTCGGTGACGGTGGGGGAGATCACCGCCGGGCACGACCCGTCGCACGCCTGCCGGCCGCCGAGCAGGGCCGACCCGCGTACGCCGCGGGCCTTCTCCATTCCTTCGACCACCAGTTGGACCGCGGTGTCGCGCTGGGACGAGTAGTGCCCGCTGCGCCGCGAGTTGACCATGAAAACGGTCAGCGAGGTCATGACGACCGAGATGATGCCGAGCGCGACCACGACCTCGACCAGCGTGAAGCCGTCGTCCGCTCGTTTTCTTGCCACGCGGAAAGTATTCGGTCGCCCGGGCGGTGCTGCTGAGCTCTTGTGACGGACTTCTGGTGCACGAAGACATCGACGTCTTAATATCTATGAAATCTTTTCGCGTTCGAGCGTCCCCTGGAGGGCCCCATGCGCCGACGCCTCAGCACGTTCCTGACCGCCATCGTGGTGACATCGTTCGTGTCCGTCCCGTTCCAGGCCACGCCCGCCCAGGCCGCCTTACCGGGAAACGACTACTGCCTCGGCGAATGCTCCGACATCCTGCCGCCCGGCCAGAACGGCAACGCCACGCTCGTCGACATCCTCGCCTCGCAGGCCTTCGGCACGAAGCCCGCGCACTCCGACGACCAGCTGGCCCCGTACGCCAACCTGGCCTACAACTACACCGGCCTGACCCCGCAGCAGATCAACTCGTTCTTCAACGACAGCTCGTACGGCGTATCCGCCCCCGACGTGGCCAGCACGGTCAGCCCGCGCCCGGACGTCACGATCGTGCGCGACAAGAAGCTCGGCATCCCGCACGTCACCGGCACCACCCGGGCCGGCACGATGTTCGGCGCCGGGTACGCCGGAGCCCAGGACCGCCTGTTCCTCATGGACCTCATGCGGCACGTCGCCCGCGGCCAGCTGACGTCGTTCGCCGGCGGGGCGGCCGGCAACCGCGCGCTCGAGCAGAGCGTCTGGCGCGACTCGCCGTACACCGAGGCCGACCTGCAGACACAGATCGACGCGCTGCGGGCCGACGGCCCGCGCGGCTCCCAGCTGTACGACGACGTGCAGAGCTACATCGCCGGCATCAACAAGTACATCGCCGACTGCATGGCCGGGCGCAACTGCCCGGGCGAATACGTGCTCACCGGCCACCTCGACGCGATCACCAACGCGGGCGGCCCGCAGACCTTCACCATGACCGACCTCATCGCGATCGCCGGGGTCATCGGCGGCCTGTTCGGCGGGGGCGGCGGCACCGAGATGCAGTCGGCCCTGGTCCGCATCGCCGCCCGCGCCAAATACGGTGCCACCATCGGCGACCAGGTCTGGCAGCAGTTCCGGGAACAGAACGACCCGTCGGCGACGGTCACACTGCACAACGGGCAGAACTTCCCGTACGCGGCGTCCAACCCGTCCGCGGCCGGGGTCGCCATGCCGGACGCCGGCTCAGCCGTGCCGGAACCGATCGTCTTCGACAAGACCGGGTCGGCCGCTTCCGGAGCCTCCGGAACGAGCAAGCTCGCAACCTCGCTGAGCAGCCTCACGATCGACGGTGCCCACCGCGGCATGTCGAACGCCGCCGTCGTCTCGGCCGCCCACTCGGCCACCGGCCACCCGGTCGCCGTCTTCGGGCCGCAGACCGGCTACTTCGCCCCGCAACTGTTGATGATCCAGGAACTGCAGGGCCCCGGCATCAGCAGCCGGGGCATCGCGTTCAGCGGCCTCAACCTCTACACGCTGATCGGCCGCGGCACCGACTACGCGTGGAGCGCCACGTCGGCCACCCAGGACATCACCGACACGTACGCCGTACGCCTCTGCACCACCGACGGCAGCGCACCCACCACCGCCTCCACCCACTACCTGTTCCACGGCCAGTGCCTGGCGATGGAGAACCTGACCCGGACCGACTCGTGGAAGCCGACCGTGGCCGACTCCACCGCGGCCGGCTCCTACCGCCTGACCGTCGAACGCACCAACTACGGCCTGGTCCAGTGGCGGGGCACGGTCGGAGGTACGCCTGTCGCGTTCACCAGCCTGCGCTCGACCTACCGCCACGAGGCCGAGTCGGCGATCGGCTTCCAGATGTTCAACGACCCGGCGGAAATGGGCACTCCGGCCGCCTTCACCAACTCGGCCTCGCAGATCTCGTTCGCCTTCAACTGGTTCTACGTGAACTCGACCGACTCGGCGTACTTCACCTCCGGCGCCGAACCGGTGCGCCCGGCCACCGCCGACCCCAACCTGCCGGTCTGGGGCGACCCGGCCGACGAGTGGACCGGCTGGAACCCGGCCACCAACACGGCCGCCTATCAGAGCGCGTCGGCCCATCCGCAGGCGGTCGACCAGGACTACTTCGTCAGCTGGAACAACAAGCAGGCCAACGGGTTCTCGGCCGCCGACGGCAACTTCAGCTGGGGGCCGGTCCAGCGGGTCGACCTGCTCGACAAGCCGCTCAAGGCGGGCATCGCGGCCGGCACCAGATACGACCGGGCGTCACTGCTCAAGGTCGTCGAGAACGCGGCCCTCACCGACCTGCGCGGCCAGGAGGTGCTGCCCGACCTGCTCCGGGTCATCGACACCGCCACCGTCACCGACCCGTCGCAGGCGGCCGCGCTGGCCAAGCTGCGCACCTGGCTGACCGGCGGCGCCCGGCGGGCCGAGACCGCGGCCGGGAGCAAGACGTACCAGGACGCCGACGCCATCCGGATCTTCGACGCGTGGTGGCCCAGGCTGGTGCAGGCCGAGTTCGGCTCCGGGCTCGGCGACGACCTGTTCGGCGCCCTCGTCGACACCCTGCAGATCAACGAGTCGCCGTCCGGCGGCCAGACCGGGCCGGTCTCCGACCTGCCCGGCTCGGCCAACGAGGCCCAGGCCCACAAGGGCTCCTCGTTCCAGTACGGCTGGTGGGGTTACGTCGACAAGGACCTGCACGCGACGATGGGCGACCTGGTGCCCGGCTGGTCGCACACCTACTGCGGCACCGTCACGGCCTGCCGCAGCGCCCTGCTGACCAGCCTGTCGGCGGCCCTGGCCGAACCGGCGTCGACCACCTACCCGGGCGACGACAACTGCTCGGCCGGCGACCAGTGGTGCGCCGACGCGATCCTGCAGTCCCCGCTCGGCGGCGTCGAACACGACCTGATCGCCTGGCAGAACCGTCCTACCTACCAGCAGGTCGTGTCGTTCCCGGCCAAGCGCGGCGACGACGTGTCCGACCTCGCCCGCGGCAGGACGGTCAGCGCGTCCAGCGCCCAGTCCGGCAACCCGGCGGCCAACGCGGTCGACGGCAACCCGGGCAGCCGGTGGGCCAGCTCGTGGGACGACAACCAGTGGCTGCGGATCGACCTCGGGTCGGCTCGCCCGGTGGCCCGCGTGTCGGTGAGGTGGGAGGCCGCGTACGCGTCCGCGTACCGCATCGAAACCTCGGCCGACGGCACCACCTGGACCACCGCGGCGTCCGTGACCTCCGGTCACGGGGGCTTGGAGAACGTCGCCTTCCCGGCGACGTCCGCCCGCTACGTGCGGCTGTACTGCCTCACCCGCGGCACCTCATACGGCTTCTCGACCTACGACGTGGAGGTCTATTCCGAGTAGCGGCGCCGCCTTCCGGAACCGTTCCGGGATCGCGAGCGCGTCGGTGGAATCGACGGCCTGGTCGACCGTGCCCGGCAGCCGCGGAATGTGCCCGTGGCGCAGCCCGAGCCGATCGACCAGGCCGCGCAGCACCGGGTCGGTGATCTCCTCGGCCAGCGCGACCGTGAACCGCTCGGCACCCAGCACCGTGATGTCGCGCTCGTAGAACTGCCGGGGCGCCGGATCGACCGGCCCGGCGAGCATCAGGCCGTTGGTTCTCCGGGCGAGCACGGTTGCCGCCCCGGCAACCATCCGTTCGCGCTCGCGCCAGCCCGGCGCGCCCAGCGCGCCGTCCAGGAGAGGCTTCAGCTCGGCGGCCGACTCCAGCTCACCGAAGGCCCGGCCGAACCATTTCCCGTACGGGGCCCAGCGCCGCTCGACCAGGAAGGCCAGCCTCATCAGTTCGCGGACGAGGCGGGCCCCCAGCACCCGCGAGCCGAGGTCGTCGTCGTAGCCGAGAACCTCGGACCCGGCGCCGAGAAGCGCCGCCGCATGCCGCCGGTCCCACAGCTGCGGCGCGACCTCG
This sequence comes from Actinoplanes sp. NPDC051343, assembly GCF_044455125.1. Taxonomy (NCBI): domain Bacteria; kingdom Bacillati; phylum Actinomycetota; class Actinomycetes; order Micromonosporales; family Micromonosporaceae; genus Actinoplanes; species Actinoplanes sp. NPDC051343. The sequence continues at coordinate 492,827 of NZ_JBITEL010000002.1, read as the reverse complement.
TCCCGGTAGTACCGTCCGGCGATCTCGATCCCGTTCACAGCACCTCGACCGTGACCTCGGCCGCGTCGCCGGCCTCGATCCTCTGCGCCTTCCGAACCGCCTTCTTCACCGGCAGCACGTAACAGCCGCTCTTCGCATCCGGGAAAATCGACGTCCGCCAGATGGTCGCCCCGATCCGCGCCTCGACCCGCACCGCGCCGAACCCGCGCCGCCCCCGCCCACCGGTCATCTCCCGGATCTCCTCCGACTCGTCCGCCGGCAGACTGACGAACGTCCACCCCTCGTCCGGCCGCGCCTCCCACACCCACAGCGTGGCCCGAAACTGAACGATCACCCTGCTTTCCCCCTCCGGTCCGTGCAACCCTTTACCGCCTCCACCGCCCGCCCCGCCCAAGCACCGGGCGGACTCAGCCAACCAGACGGGTCCGACAGTTTTCGGCGTCGCCCACTGTTACCGGCGCGGCGTCCACAGCCGGGTTTCGGGCACCGGGTGGGCCGTTCCCTTGACCAGCTCGAATGCCTACGCTGGGGGGCGGGAGGTGCACGTTGCGTGACCGAGCGGGCTGGCGCGCCGCCGTCTGGGTTCTAGGGACGGCGGGGATCTACAGCGCGCTCTACGGGTTCGCGGCGGGCGAACGCACCCCGGCCGTTGTCGGGGTCGCGCTGGCCGTGGTCGCGGTGGTCGGCGGTCCGTTGCCGGCGGCGCTCCACGCATGGTGGTCGCCCCGCCGGCCCTCGTGGGTCTGGGGCACCGGCGAGGTGGAGACCGCCTCCGGGCCGCCGGATTCCGGGGCCTACGGCACCTGCGACGTCCGGCTGCTGATCGCTACGCCGGGCCTGGGGGTCTTCCCGGTGCAGAGGTCCGTGCGGCTGCCGGTGAGCCGGTGGCCCGGGACCGGGGACACGGTGCCGGTCCGGGTTGATGCCCGGAGGCAGCACCGGATCAGGGTCGAGTGGGATCAGCTGGGCGCGCCGCCGGAGGACGCCGACACCGATGCGTCACCGCCGTGGCGGGCCCGGCCGGCCACCGGTGACGGGCCGCGTCCCGCATCCGATGCCGATCCCGGCTACGGCTACAACGACCCGGCCTTCGACGGCACGGACGGTTCCAGCTACTACCCGTCGCCCCGGCTCGTGCCGCTGGAGGACGAGCCCAGCCGGCACACCGACCGCTTCCTCTTCCCGACCGAGCGTTTCCGCGGCGAATGGCGGCGCCACTGGGTGCGACCGCTCGCCCGCTACGCCGTGACCCTCGGGCTTGCGGTGGGTGCCCAGTTCCTGATTCCGCGGTTCGTCCCGGCCGCCCATGTGCACGCCGCCCGCACCGGTGTGGCGGTCGCCGGCGGGCTGATCGCCCTGCACGTGCTGTTCGCCTGGGAGGTCGGCCGGCTCGTGCTGACGAACCGGCGGGTGATGCTCGTCGAGGGCGTGATCCGGCGCCGGGTCTCGACGGCACCGCTGCCGCGCGCGGGCGACCTGCGCCTCGAGTGCTCGTTGGCGGGGCGGCTGTTGCACTACGGCGATTTCGTCTTCGAGCGCAAGAGCGTCTTCAGCCGCATGCGGATGGTTGCCGCGGTGCCCCGCCCCAACGAGCTCTACCTGCGCGTCGTCGAGGAGGTCTACGAACCGGCCGCGGTCGAGGAGCGCTTCAACTTCGACCGCGAGCTGGAAGATCTCTAGGCGATCGCGCGGATCCGGGTGACCAGCACCGAGCCGAGCACGGTCACCCCGGCCACGATCACGTACAGGACCGTGTAGCCGCCCAGGTAGGCGACGATCGGGAAGGCCAGCGCCGGGCCCAGCACCTGCGGGGCCGAGTTGGCGATGTTGATGATGCCGAGGTCGCGGGCCCGGTCCTGCTCGGTCGGCAGCACCTGGGTGATCAGGGCCTGGTCGACCGAGAGGTAGACGCCGAAGCCGAGGCCCAGCACGACCGCCGCGACGAGCGCGCCGGTCCACGTCGGCCAGACGGCCAGGATCAGGCAGGCCAGGGCCATCACGTAGCCGGAGACGATCACCGACGGCTTGCGTCGTCCGCTGCGGTCGGAGAGTACGCCGCCGGCGACCACGGTCAGCACGGTCGCCGCGGTGTAGACGACGATCAGGATGGCCAGGCCGTCCTCCGCGTGCTCGTAGTGCACCCGGTCGCGCAGGAAGTACAGCAGGTAGAGGGTGGCCATCGCATTCCCCAGCTGCACGAGGAACCGGGTTGCCCAGGCCCACGCGAAGTCGGGATTACGGCGTACGGAAAACCGGAAGGACGACCACAACGAAGCCGCGGTGAACCGCGGGGTCCGACCAACCGGTGGGTCCGGCGTGGCGAGGACGAACGGCAGGGCGGTCAGCGGAACGAGTACGCCGATGAGCAGGTAACCGGAGACCAGCCCGGTGACCACGGCGGTGACCAGCAGGACGCCGGCGACCACCCCGAGCGACTGGGTGAGCCCGACCCAGCCGGAGACGAGCCCGCGCTGGCGCACCGGTGTGCGGTCCGGCACCACCGCGGTGAGCCCGGCCTGCATCGTGTTCAGGCCGGCCTGGGCGACGCACCACCAGACCGTCAGGCCGGCGACCGTGTGCTGGTGCGGCAGCAGCGCCAGGCCGGCGAGACCGACGACCGCCCCCGACGCGATCCACGTGTGCCGCCGTCCGGTCCGCAGCCGCGTCGAGTCGGAGAGCGCCCCGGCGATCGGGCCGGCGAGCACCGCGACCAGCGCGCCGACGCCGGTGACGATCCCGAGGGCGGTCGTCTTCTGAGCGCCCGCGATGTCCTCGACCTGATTGGGCAGCAGCACCTGCAGAGGTCCGAAGTAGCCCATCCACAGTCCGAGGTTGGCCAGCGAGAGCAGGGCGATCCAGCCGTTACCGACCCGCGCCTGCGGCTGCGTGGCGGCGACGGCCGTCATGAGCGGCCGGCCAGCACGCCCCGCAACCAGTGGTAGGAGGCCCGGGGCGTGCGCTGTTGGGTCTCGAAGTCGACCCGTACGAGGCCGAACCGCTGGCTGTACCCCTCGGCCCACTCGAAGTTGTCGAGCAGCGACCACACGAAGTAGCCGCGCACGTCGACGCCGTCGGTGATCGCCCGGTGGACCGCGCGCAGGTGCCCGTCCAGGTAGTCGATCCGGAACCGGTCGTCGAGCACGTCGTCGGTCGAGCATCCGTTCTCGGTCACGTAGATCGGCGGCAGCCGGTCGCCGTAGGTGTCGCGCAACCCGGTCAGCAGGTCGTACAGCCCGGACGGCACCACCGGCCAGCCGAACGCGGTGGTCGGCACCCCTTCGACGGGCAGTGTCTCGAACGGCAGCGGCGCATCGGGGCTCGACGGCGCCCCGACCCGCGTCGGGTTGTAGTAGTTGACACCCAGCGCGTGCAGAGGCGTCGAGATGATGTCGAGATCGCCGTCCCGGATCACGTCGCCGAGCGCGTCGGCCAGGAACGCCGGGTAGGAGCCGAGCAGCACCGGGTCGGTGAACAGCCGGTTGTGGAACGCGTCGTAGGCCGTCCCGGCCACCGGATCGTCGGCGATCACCGGAGTCATGTTGTTGGTGATCATGACGTTTTCCAGTGCCTGCGCCGCGAGACCGTGCGCCAGCAGCTGATGGTGTGCCACCGGCAGCGCGGCCAGGCCGAGAGCGTGACCGGGGGCGTGGTCGCCGAACGCGTACCCCTGGGCCATGTGGACGACCGGCTCGTTGAGCGTGATCCACCGGCGTACGCGGTCACCCAGCCGGTCCGCGACCAGCGCGGCGTAATCGCCGAAGCGCAGGGCCGTCTCGCGGCTGAGCCAGCCGCCGCGGTCCTCCAGAGCCTGCGGCAGATCCCAGTGAAAGAGCGTCGGCAGCGCGGCTATGCCGCGCTCGCCGAGCGCATCGACCAGGCGGTCGTAGAAATCAAGACCCTTGGCCTGGGCCGGGCCGGAACCCTCCGGCTGGATGCGGGGCCAGGCCACCGAGAATCGGTACGCGTCGACGCCGAGACCCGACATCAACGTGATGTCCTCGGCATATCGATGATAGTGGTCGCACGCGACGTCGCCGGTGTCGCCGTTGCGGGTCCGCCCGGGCGTGTGCGCGAACGTGTCCCAGATCGAGGGGCCACGGCCGTCCTCGCCGGCCGCGCCCTCGATCTGATAGCTCGCGGTCGACACTCCGAAGTGGAATCCGGGCGGGAACGCGGGGAGGGAATCCACCATTCGGGTCTCCTCGGAGGAAAGTGAATTCAGCTCAGGTTAGTGCTGGTGTTCGTCGTTGAATAGCCCTTGACCTGGAGCGCGCTCCAAGTTCTAGCGTCGCTCCCATGCAGACGACAGAACTCGGCAACACCGGACAGCGGGTCAGCGCGGTCGCTCTCGGCGCCATGCAGATGGGCAACGCGACTTCAGAGGAGGACTCGACCCGGATTCTCGACCGCTACCGCGCGATCGGCGGCTCGTTCATCGACACCGCCGACTGCTACGAGTGGTGGGCCCGGCCGGGCAGCACCGGCGGCGAGAGCGAAGAGCTGCTGGGCCGCTGGATGCGGTCCCGCGCCTGCCGCGACGAGACCTTCCTGGCGACCAAGGGCAGCGGCCTGCCCGTCCACTCGCCGGACCTGTGGGCGCCGGACGGAACGCCCGACTGGGAGCTGGCCCGCCGCACCTTCTCGGGCGCCGGCGCCGCGAACCTGCGCGCGGCCCTCGAGGGCAGCCTGCGCCGGCTGGGCACCGACCACGTCGACCTGTACTACGTCCACGTCGACGACCGCTCGACCCCGCTCGACGAGACGCTGGCCGCCCTGGCCTCGTTCGTGGCCGAGGGAAAGGTCCGCTACCTGGGCTGGTCCAACGTCGCCACGTGGCGGCTGGAGCGCATCCGCGGCCGGTGCGCCGCGAACGGCTGGCCGCTGCCGGTGGCGGTGCAGCAGCAGCACAGCTACCTCCAGCCCCGCCCGGGCGCGGAGAGCGTCTCGATCGTCTCGGGGGAGCAGCTCGACTACCTGCGGGCGAACGCCGACCAGACCCTGGTCGCGTACTCGCCGATCCTCGGTGGCATCTACGACTCGGCGGTCAAGCGCGACGGCCACTGGAGGATGGGCCCCTACGCCGGTCCGGACACCGACGCCCGCCTGGCGGTCCTCGGCGAGGTGGCCGCCGAGGCCGGCGTGACACCCAACCAGCTGGTCGTCGCCTGGCTGCTGCACCAGAGGTCGCCGCGCGTCGTCCCGCTGATCGGGCCGCGCACCCCGGACCAGTTCGAGGCCGCGCTGCCCGCCCTGGACGTCAAACTCACCGACGACCAGCTAGCCCGCCTGGCCGCCGCCTGACCACCGGTGCACGTCAACATGCATAGCGCCATGTTGACGTCAATGTTGATCCAGTCAACATGAAGCGGTTGTTCCTCGGACGGCGAGGGGTTCGAGCGGCCGGGTTCGCCCGGCGCGGGCGAGCTCGGGCCTCGGGCTACGCGGAGGGCGCGCAGGAGTCCCTGCGGAGCCGGTCCGGCTCCGGCTTTGCGTAAGGGGCACAGGAGCCCGGCGGAGCCGGGCCGGCTCGGCTGCACCGTGGTCGCCGACGAGGTCAAGGGCCCGGCGAACAGCACCCCGGTCCGAAGCCCCGTCCGGCTCACCTGGAGGACGGCAGCGCTCCGTGCCTTGCGGCTGCCCCCTCGGCGGCCGCAGGCACAAAGTGCTCGCCCCCGGCGGTGTGCCGGATCGCCCTGTCGGTAGACGGGGTGGGTGGCCGCCGTCGCCCGATGGCGAGGGTGGATGGGCGCCATCGCCCGGTCCGGTGCCGGGCTGGGTGGCCGCCGTTGCCCGGTCCGGTGCCGGGCTGGGTGGCCGCCGTTGCCCGGTCCGGTGCCGGGCTGGGTGGCCGCCGTTGCCTGGTCGCGAGCCGGGGCGGATGGGCCGCGATCGCCCGGTCCGTGGCGAATGGGCCGCGATCGCCCGCTCCGTGGCGGATGGGCGCCATCGCCCCGTCCGGAGCCGGGGCGGGTGGGCGCCCGCCCCGGCCTGGTGCCGGATGGAACCGTGTCACGCGGTGTTGCTCCGAGGGCCTCCCTTCCCGAGGCGATGGGAGCGCTCCCAAGTCAGCCTAGTGACAGCCGGTTGGATTGAGAAGGGTCTATTCAGGTGGCCGTGCAGGTGACCGCCGGGGTGGTGGCGCTGCCCGAGCCGATGAAGCCGAACGTCGTGCTCCCGCCGGCGGCGAGTGCGCCGTTGTAGGACACGTTCGACGCGGTGACGGTGTTGCCGCTCGATGAGGTGGTCGCGTTCCACGACTGGGTCACCGTGGTTGCGCCCGAGAACGTCAACTTGACCGTCCAGCCCTTGACGGGGGCCGATCCGGCGGTCACCTTCACGTCGCCCTGGAAGCCGCCCTGCCACTGGCTGCTCAAGGCGAAGGAGGCCGAGCAGGCGCCTCCGGACGGCGCCGGGGTGGTCGGAGCGGTCGTGGGCGGCGTCGTCGTCGGCGGTGTGGTGGTCGGCGGGGTGGTCGGGGGTGTGGTCGTCCCTCCGCCGCCGCCGAAGTCGATGTCGCTGCAGAAGTAGTACGACTGGTCCAAATGGCTGGCCTGCCAGATGGTGTAGACCATGGCCCGCCCCGTACGCCCGGAAAGCGCGACCGGAAGGTCGATGCGCACCCCGCCGTCAACCGGGATCCACTGCGAGGCCGGGGTATTGCCGACCTCCGCGACCTTGGTCAGATCCGACCATTTCGCGGCCCGCGTGCGCGGATCGAAGCCCGGATTCGACACATAGACCCAGACGTAGTCGGCGCCGTGCGACGCCTGGTCGAACAACTGCACGGTGAAGCTGTTGCCGACCGGGGTCGCCTTCCAGTCGCCGACGGTGTCCATCGCGTTGTAGCGCCCGTTCTGGGTGTGCCCGGCGCTGCACAACTGCCCGTCCGGGACGGCGCCCTGGTGGTTGCCGGCGACCTGTTCGCGGTAGAGGCCGTTCCAGTTCCACATGGCGTTCGGGTCGGCCTGCCAGGCCTGGTAGCACATCGGGTCCTCGGTGGCCATGGCCGGATCCTGGAAGTGGTCGCCCCAGCGGATGTAGCAGCCGTAGTTGCGGGACGCGGGACTGATCACATTGCCGTGCGCGAATGCCGGGCTGACGAGGGCGAAGGCGGCGATCAATACTCCGGCGGCGGCGCTGATCAGCAGGCGGGATCGTTTTCTCATGAAAGGCTCCGCAAGGTGGCGGCCCCGGGATCGGGGGCCGGCGGTCATGGGGGATCGGCGGAGGCTGCCCGTTTCCTCCGCGCGCCGCGTGACCCGGCGGATGCCGCCACCCTGCCCTACAGATAGACCTCTGTCAATGCCAGCGCGCCCTCGATCGCGTCGTCGATCGGTGCCGCTCCGGGATACCAGCGGGCCTCGTGCTCGAGCACCACCGGCCCGTCGAAGCCGCCGGCCCGGGCCAGAGCCAGCACCTCACGGCACGGCACGCTTCCGCGTCCCGGCACCAGAGGGGTACGCCGGTCCGGGGCCGCCACATCCTTGATCTGAATCTCGGCCAGCCACGGCCGCAGCGCGGCGAAAGTCTCGGCCGGGGCCTCACCCGCGCGCCACGGATGCAGCGCATCCCAGATCGCCCCGGCCGACGTCCCGGCCGCATCCAGGAGGGCGGCGAGTTCCGATCCCCGCAGGAAGGCGTCGTGCGTCTCGACCAGCAGTCGTACGCCGCTCCCGGAAGCCCGCGCGGCCACCGCCGACAGTGCGGCCGCGGCCGCGGACACCGGGCCGTCGCCGGGCATCAGCCGCAGCGCCGGCGCGCCGAGGTCGAGCGCCAGCCGGAGGTGCTCGTCGAAGCCGTCCGCTCCGGAGCTCAGCCGCACATACGTCGCCAGCCCGAGCAGGGTGAGGCCGGACGATTCGAGCTGCTCGCGGGCCGTACGCCTCGCGGCGGGTGACAACCCGACATTGACCGGCTCGTCGGAAGCGCAGCGTAACTGCACCGCGCTCACCCGGTGCCGCCGCAGGAGGGCGCCGACTTCGATCAGTGGCAATCCGGGGCAACCGAGCGTCGAGACTCCGAAGATCATCGCCTACTGTAGATCGACCCGCTGGGCCGCCCGCTCGCGGTCGCCGTTCCACTCGTCGACGGTTGCCCAGAGCAGGGCGGCCGGCAGCGGCTCGCTCGCCACGTACCCCTGCACGCCGTCGCAGCCGGCCAGGGTCAGCAGCGCCCAGTCGGCCGCGCCCTCGACGCCCTCGGCCACGCAGCGGGCGTCCGCGTCGTGGGCCAGTTGCACCAGGTGGCGGACCACCGAGGCGGCGTGCGGGTTCGCGGCCATGCTGCGGGTCAGGCGCGGGTGGATCTTCAGAGCGTCGACCGACGACCGCGCCAGCGCGAACAAAGCGTGATAGGCGCTGCCCACGTCGTCGATGGTCACCTGGACGCCGAGCCGGTGCAGCGCGTCGATCGCGTCCGCCACCGCGTCGGTGGTCGCCGGCTCGAGCGCCGGCTCGGCCACCTCCAGCTGCAACTCGGTCAACGGGAACCCCGTCGCCGCGGCGTCGTCCCGCAACCGCTGCGGCAACGCCGGATCGATCAGCTCCCGCAGGGAGACGTTGACGGCCAGCCGTACGCTGCGTCCCTGCGCCCGCCAGCCGGCACCGTCCGTGAGGGCGGTCCTGACCACCCAGGCACTCAACTCCTTGATCAACGAGGTCTTCGCGACCTGCGGCACGAACTCGTCGGCGGTCAGCAGGCCCCGCGACGGGTGCCGCCAGCGCAACAGCGCCTCGACCGTGTCGACGTCACCGTCCGGCGCGCACACCGGCTGATAGAACAGTTCCAGCTCGCCCTCGCCGAGCGCCCGCCGCAGCTCCGGCACCAGCGTGACGTGCTGCTCCTCGGCGTGCCGGGCCCCCGGGCGGTACATGACCACGCCGGCGCCGTTGCGCTTCGCCTCGTACATCGCCAGGTCGGCGTGGCGCAGCAGTGCCACCACCTCGGTGGCGTGCTCGGGAGCGAAAGCGACCCCGATGCTCGCGTCGATCTCGACCGGGACCCCGGCGACCTGCATCGGCTCGCGCAGCGAGGCGTAGATCTCGTTGGCCAGCGCCAGCCCGTCCGGGCCGCCGGCCAGCACCGCGAACTCGTCGCCGCCGAGCCGGATCGGCAGCACCTGGTGGCCGGCCACCGCGGCCAGCTTCTGCGCGACCAGCACGAGAAGCTCGTCGCCGGCGTGGTGGCCGAGCGTGTCGTTGACGCCCTTGAACCCGTCGAGGTCGATCAGCAGCAGCGCGGACGGGGACTCCGGCGTCGCCCGGGCGATCAGGCCGCGGGCCCGGCGGTGCAGCAGGGCCCGGTTACCGAGGCCGGTGAGCCCGTCGTGGGTGGTGGCGAAGTCCTGGCGGTTCTGGTTGCGGCGGATCATGAACAGGTTCAGCAGCAGGGCGAGAAGCCCGAACGCGGCCATCCCGTACAGCCAGCGGGTGGCGCGGGTCACGGTCAGGTCGATCCGGGTACGCGGGATCATCACCTCGATCGCGGCGTCCGGCTTGTCGTCGCCGGTCGCGTCGTACGGCAGGTAGACGACGACCGCGGACGGGCTCCCGCCGGCGTTCGCGGCGTACGGCTTGCCGGCGCGCACCGCGGCGAAGGCCGCGGCCGGCGGTTCCGGTGAGTTGCGGTGCGCCGCGTCCCCGTAGACCAGCCGGCCGTCGACCATCGACCAGACGCGCAGCCCGAGGATCGCCCCCTCGCCCTGCAGCAGGGTCACGTCGGCGTCCATGGCCTGGCGTTTTTCCCGGTCGACGAGCAGGAGCATGTCCTGGACGGTGAGTTCCCGCGCCACGACCAGCACCTGGACGGTGCGCGCCGCGGTGGTGGCACTGTCGAACGCCCGCTGGGTGATCTGCTGGTGCATGACCCGGACGCCGGCCAGCGCCAGTGCGGTGATGATCATCGCGACGACGGCGAGTGCGCGCCACGAGGCCAGAAATCGGGCGACCCCGGCCCCGCGCGCACTCTCCACGTTCCGCCTAATCGGTCCGGCGGCCGCGCTCTTGAGCCGTTGTCACTTCTACGGCCCGATCCTCACCGGCTCGCAACGCCGGCGTACCGGCCGGCCGGGTCAGCCGACCGGGCCGGTGGTCAGCTTCAGCGTGCTGGAGTGGGACTGGCCGTTGAGGTCGTCCCAGGTGAGCTTGACCTTGTCGCCGGGGTGGAACTGGTCCATCCGGTTGGTGAGCGTGGTCGCCGAGTCGACCGTGGTGCCGCCGACCGAGCGGATCACGTCGCCCCGGGCGAGCCCGGCCTGGTCGGCCGGGGAGTCCTGGACCACCCCGAGGACGACCGGGCCCTGCTGCTGCGCCTGGCCGCGGGCGGCGCCCGCGAGCTCGACGCCCAGGTAGGCGGTGTCGCCGATGTGAACCTTGGTGGACGCCTGTCCGGCGCGGATCTGGTCGGCGATCGTCGTCGCCGAGTCGATCGGGATGGCGAAGCCGTCGCCGCCCTGCGACTGGTACTGGAAGCCGGCCGAGGCGGCCGTGTCGACGCCGAGGACCTGGCCGTCGGTGCTCAGCAGCGGGCCGCCGGAGTCGCCCGCCTCGATGTCGGCGCTTACCTCGATCAGGCCGGTGAGCTGCTCGGACGCGCCGCTCGACTCGTCCGAGGCGGTGATCGACTGGTTGAGGGCCGAGATCACGCCGCCGACCGCGGACGGTGTGCCGCCGGTGCCGCCGGCGTTGCCGATCGCCACGATCTGCTGGCCCGCCTTGGCCGGCGTCGAGGAGAGGGTCGCGGTGGTCAGGCCGGACGCGCCGTCGAGCTTGAGGACCGCGATGTCCTGGGTGCGGTCGTAGCCGACGACCGCCGCCCGGTAGGTCTTCTGATTGCCGATGTCGGTGACCGTGATCGCGGTGGCGCCGGCGACGACGTGGTTGTTGGTGAGGATCACGCCGTCCGAGGTGATCACGATGCCGGTGCCGGCCGCCTCGCCGTTCTGCGCGCCGAGCACCGTGTCGATGTCGACGAGCGCCGGGTCGACCTTCTGCGCGACCGCCTGGACCTGGCTGTCGGTCGCGCCGTTCTGATCCTGCTGCCCGGGCTGGCCCTGCTGCCCCTGCTGGCCCTGGCCGCCCAGCGGGTTGCCGCCGCTGTCCGGGTTCAACGGCAGGTAGGAGGACTGCGAGGACGTCGACTCCATCGGGCGGAGCGTCCAGCCGGCCGCGAAGCCGGCGCCCGCCGCACCCAGCAGAAGGGCAAGGCCGCCGGCCACCGCGGCGACGATCGGTCCGCGGCGCCGCCGGGGCGGCGGTGGCGGCGCCTGCTGGTACGGCGAGGACCATCCGCCGTGCTGGGGCGGCCACCCGCCCGGCGCGGGCTGATAGGTGTACTGCTCGGGAATCGACATCTGATTCCCTCCCTTCCGGGCACGGGGGGCCACATCCACCACATATGTACGTCGAGAAGCTAGGAGCCAGCTGTTCGAGACCTGTGCATAGTCGGGGACTCACGGGCGGCTGGTGATCGGCAGGTAGCCTCGGGCCGGTGAGCAACGCCGAGGTCGTCGACGGGCCCTCCCCGGTGGCCGGCCGGCGGCGCCGGCGTGTGGTGCTGACGGTTCTGGCGGTGGTCCTGGTGGCCGCGGCGGTGCTGATCGTGCGCCCGATCGTCCGGCCCGCCCTGCCCCCGCTGCCCGCGAAGGCCGACGCGATCATCCAGCTGGGCGGCCCCGGCAACCGCCGCATGACGGCGCTGGAGCTGGGCCGGGCCGGCCGGGCCCCGGTGGTGGCGATCTCGGTCTCCGAGGCGGAACTGGCCGTGGCCGGCTGGTGCGACGACGGCAACTTCCGCGGCCAGCCGGTCATCTGCTTCCACTCCGAGCCGTTCACCACCCGCGGCGAGGCCCGCTCGATCGCCCAGCTGGCCCGGCAGCACGGCTGGCACTCGGTGATCCTCGTGACCTCGACCGACCAGGCCGCCCGGGCCGTGCTGCGGGTGGGCCGCTGCTACGACGGCAGCATCTACGTGGCGACCGCCCACCTGCCCTGGTACCACTGGCCCGTGCAGGTCGTCTACCAGGCCGCCGCCTTCGTGAAGGCGTACACCTTCCAGCGGTCGTGCTGAGCGATGGCCGGCGCGGGCTCGGAGCAGGCGTCAGCGGGCCTTCGCGGGCGGGGCCGGCTCGCTGCCGTAGGCGGTGAAGAACTTGTCGCGGAAGTCGGACATCTTCCAGATCGGCGCGTTGGCGGCGGGCTGCAGGCCGTCCGTCCAGTTCCAGCCGGAGATCTTGTCGAGGACCGCCTTGTCGTGCGCGACCACGGTGATCGGGATCTCGTGGTTCGCGTTGTTGCCGCTCACGATCGAGAACGGCTGGTGGTCGCCGAAGAAGACCAGCACCAGGTTGTCGTCGCCGTACTTCTCGACCCAGCTGATCAGGGTCTGCACCGAGTAGGCGATCGACTTGGCGTACTGGGCCTGGGTGTTGGCCGAGCTCTTCCATAGCGCGTGCCGGTCGGTGGCGCCCGCGATCATCGGGTCGTAGATCTTGCCGTCGCCGATCTGGTCCCAGTCGACCATCGAGGGGATCGGGGTCCACGGCTCGTGGCTCGAGGTCATCGTGATCTCGGCCATCAGCGGCTGGTGCGCCTTGCCGTAGACGTCCTTCTGGAACTGCGCCAGCGTGTACTGGTCGGGCATGCGGGACCAGCCGAAACGCGGGCCGGCGTAGCCGAGGTTGCGGGAGTCGTAGACGGTGTCGTAGCCGTAGAACTTCGCCTCCGGCCAGGCGGTGGTGTTGCCGGGCTCCAGGCCGTACGTCGGCCGGCCCGCGTTGTGGAACGCGCTGGTGATCGTCAGGCGGTCGGAGGCGGTGAGCTGCCGGTAGCGCTGCTGGCTGTCGATCCACAGCCCGGACTGGAAGGAGCCGTGGGCGAGCCACGACCCGCCGCCGTAGGTCGACGACGTCAGCCAGCCGCTCTTGGCGTAGTAGCCCTTGGCCGCCAGGGTGCGGGTGCCGTCGGTGAGCACCGGGTCGACGATCGCGCTCATTTTCGGGTTGCTCAGGGCCGAGCGCCCGTAGCTCTCGACGACGCCGATCACGAAGTCGTGCCCGTCCAGGCCGGCGACCAGCTGGTTGGCGGGCACGTTGTGGAAGGGGTCGTTCTCGGTCGCCCGCTCGAACGCCTTCTGGTCGCGGATCGCGGCCGGTATCGACTTGGCGGTCGTCTTGGCCAGGGCGACCGCGCTGTCCGACGCGACCGGGTTGTTCGGGTAGGGCGACACCCCGGTCAGCGCGAGGGCGATCCAGGCCACGCTGAGGACGAGCAGGGCCCGGCGGGCCGGTCCGGCGTAGCGTGCGGTCACGCTTGAAAGGCGTACGACCGCAAGCGTGACCAGGCCGATAACCGCGACCGAGAGCAGGACCGCTCCGATCGCCGCCGCGACAGCGGTGGCCCGGCCGTTCGTCTCGGTGAGGGCGTTGAAACCGTCGCGGAACAGCGGCGGGTCGAGCACCGGGTTGAAGCGGCGGCCGAGCACGGTGAGGAAGCCCGCGTTGAAGATCTTGAGCACCGTGAGGACGGCCAGGCCGAGCCCGAGGAGGGCCGCGATCAGGCGGCGCCGGCGCTGCGGCGCGACGAGCAGCAGTGTCCCGCCGAGGATCGCCTCGATCGGCAGGCGCACGAAGCCGGTCGCGACGTTCGTGCCCTCCTTGGCGTGGGCGACCGAGTCGGGCACCACCAGGGCGAGGTAGACGAGGACCGCGGCGAGCACGGTGAGGGCGATGCCGAGGGCGCGGCGGGCGGGGCCGCGCTGCGCCCCGGCGGTCTGGTTCCCGGTGGGCTGGTCCGGGGCGGGCTCGGCGGGCTGCTGCCCGGAACGGGCCCGGCTGATGATCGACAAGGTGGGTTCCTTCGTCCTTCGGCACGGTGCGCGCGCGACGGCGTTCGGACCTCCGCGCGCCAAGCAGTACGGGCCGCACGGCCGAGCGGTTCATCGGGGCCGCAGGATTTGGGGTGTTTGTACCGGCGTCGAAACAGCACCCCGATAGGTGGCGACCCGGGGAAGGTGTGCGGAAACCCGGGCCGCCACGCAGCAGCTAACCCGCCGCCGGATGAGAAGACGCTGAGTTTCCTCAACCCGGGGAGTGCCCGCCCGATCGCTTCCGGCGGCCCCTGCGCCCGGCCCCGGACGCAACCGGCAGGCACCCGCTCGGGGACCGGCCGCGCACCCGCCGCCCTGGAATCTCTTTCCCATGCCCGGCCGACAACGGCCGGACAACGTGGGGGAGAGACAGTGACCGTACGCAAGCTCATCCTGTCGGTGGCGGCGACGCTGGCCGGGCTCGGTGCCGCCGTGGCGGCTCCGGCGGCTGCGCACGCCGACGCGGTTCCGGCGACCGGCCCGGCGGCGGCGCGCTGCGTCACCGGTGCCAAGCTGGTGCCGTCGTGCGGGGTGCTCTGGGGTGCGGCGGCGGGCGGTTTCACGGGTGCCCCGCGGGACGCCGAGCTCAAGACCTGGGAGAAGAAGAGCGGCCGTACGGCCACGATCTTCCACACCTACCACAAGGGAGACGAGGTCTTCCCGACCGCGGCCGAGGTCGCGATGACCCGCGACGCCGCCCACCCGCGGGTGCTGCTGCTCAACTGGCGCGTCGAATACGGCTCGAACTGGTCGGCCGTGGCGGCGGGCCGGATGGACAAGCGGATCGACGCGTTCGCCGCCCGGGCCAAGGCGTACGGGCAGAAGTTCTTCCTCGTCCTCAACCACGAGCCGGAGGACGACGTCAAGCCGGCCGCGAAGTCCGGGATGACCGCGAAGGACTTCGCCGCCTCCTTCCGCCACGTGATCACCCGCCTGCGCGCCGGGGGCGTCGCCAACGCCGTGTCGGTCGTCGCGTACATGGGCAACGAGCGCTGGATGGCTCAGAGCTGGTGGAAGGACCTGTACCCGGGCGACGACGTCGTCGACTGGGTCGGCCTCGACTCGTACGTCAGCGCCGAGCAGAACTACTACCACCACGGCGTGTTCGCCGACCTGCTCGACCGGCGCGCGCCGGGCGGCGACGGCTTCTACAAGTGGGCGACCACCAGGCACCCGTCGAAGCCCATCATGGTCGCCGAGTGGGGCGCCTACCACCGCATCGGCCGGGTCGTGTCGAAGGCGGCCCAGTTCGACAGCGTGCGGCCCGAGCTGGCCAAGCGCCCGGCCATCAAGGCGATCGTCTACTTCGACACGAAGCGCGACGCCTTCGGCGACCGCGACATCAGCATCGACAGCTCGGGCGCCAGCCTGTCGGCCTTCCGCCGGCTCGCTGCCAACCCGCTGTTCAACGTACGCCTGAAGTAACCGCACCGGCGGGAGCGGGCCCTCGTGGCCCGCTCCCGTTTTTTATGCCTGCATGCCGCGGATCAGCGCGTCGACGAGCGCCTCGGGGAAGCCTTCCTCGGGCACGTTCGGGTTGAAGTTCAGCATGTTCTGCACGACCGACGGTCCGCTGAGCATCAGCATGGTCAGCTCGATGTCGAGGTCGGGCCGCAGCTCGCCGAGGGCGATGCCGCGCCGCAGGACGCTGCGCATCGCCTCCCGGCGGGGCTCGGTGATGGCCTGGTAGACCCGGCGCATCTCGTCGTCGCGGCTGTACTGCGGAAGGAGACAGGCGGTCACCTTGCCGTAGCGCCGGGCCCGGCTGGTCCAGTTGGCCGCGATCAGGGCGATCAGGTCGTCGCGGACCGACTCGCCCTTGAGCTCGGGGAGCGGGCCCTTCATCGTGGCGACCGTGTCGATGAGCAGCGCTTCCTTGTTGGGCCAGCGGCGGTAGATGGTCGCCTTGCCGACGCCGGCCTTCGCCGCGACCGCCTCCATGGACAGCGCGGCCGCGCTCTGGCCGGCCGCCAGCAGCGCGATCGCCGCCTCGATGATGGCTTCGTCGGCCTTTTCGTTGCGGGGCCGGCCAGGAGCCTTGCGGTCCTGGCCGGTCTCGAGGTCGGTGCCACCCGTTCGCATGTCGTTCATGTTACCGGCGCGTCACGCCTCGACCAGTTCCACGCCCTGTTCCTCGGCGAGCGCCTCGGCGCTGGTCGGGGCCGGAGCGGTGGCCGGACGCTTGCCGGGCAGCCAGATCAGCGCGACCAGGGCGCCGAGCAGCGCGATCGCGACCGAGCCGATCGAGGCGTAGTGCATGGCGGTGAGGAACGCGTCGTTGGCGTGCTGGACGAGAGCACCGGCCGCCGGGCCCGCGTGCTCGGCCACGCCGTACGCACCGGAGATGGACTCCTTGGCCGCCGAGGCCGCCGACGCGGGCAGACCGTCGGTCGCGTCGCCCAACCGGCCACGGTAGACCGAGGAGAGCACCGCGCCGAGGGCCGCCACGCCGAGCGCGCCGCCCAGCTGCCGGATCGTGTTGCTGACCGCCGAGCCGACGCCCGCCTTCTCCCGCGGGACCGCCGACATGATGGTCTCGGTGGCCGACGGCATCACGTTGGCCATGCCGACGCCCATGATGCCGAACGCCGCGCCGACGACCCAGATCGGCGTGGTCGCACCGATGAACAGCCAGGCGGCGAGGCCGATCGCGACCAGGAGCAGGCCGACCGAGCTGACCGCCTTGGGGCCGAACCGCTTGACCATGGCGGCGCTGCGCGGTGCGAAGATCATCTGGCCGACCGCGAACGGCACGAACAGCGCGCCGGACGCGAGCGGGCCGTAGCCGCGGACCAGCTGCAGGTAGAAGGCGCCGAAGAACATCGCGCCCATGGCGGCGAAGAAGACCAGCCCGATCATGCCGGTCGAGGCGGCGAACCTGCGGTTCGCGAACAGCCGTACGTCGAGCGACGGGTACTTCAGGCGCAGCTCGAGGAAGACGAACCCGGCGAGCACGACCGCGGCCGCGACCAGGCTGCCCCACGCCTCGGTGCTGCCGAAGCCGTTGTCGCCGCCCTCGATCACACCGTAGGTGAGCAGGGTCAGGCCGACGATCGAGAGCAGCACGCCGAAGATGTCGATGCGGCCGGGGCGCGGGTCGCGCGACTCGGGGACGATGACGCCGACCAGGATCGCGCCGGCGAGCGCGATCGGCACGTTGATCAGGAACACCGAGCCCCACCAGAAGTGCTCGAGCAGCAGGCCGCCGACGATCGGGCCGATCGCGACGCCGAGGCCGACCGCGCCGGCCCAGATGCCGATCGCCCGGCCGCGCTCGCGGGGGTCGAAGACGTTCGCGATGATCGACAGGGTGGCCGGCATGACGGCCGCGGCGCCGAGGCCCATCAGGGCGCGGGCGGCGATCAGCTGGTCGGCGCTCTGGGCGTACGCGGAGACCAGCGAGGCGATGCCGAAGAGCGCGAGCCCGGTGATCAGCGTGATCCGGCGGCCGAGCCGGTCGGCGAGGATGCCGGCGGTGAAGAGCAGGCCGGCGAAGACCAGGGTGTACGAGTTGATCGCCCACTCGAGCTGGCTCTGGGTCGCACCGAGGCCGTGCTGCGGGTCGGAGATCGTGCGCAGGGCCACGTTGAGCACCGTGTTGTCCAGCACGACGACCAGCAGGCTGATGACCAGCACACCCAGGATCAGCCAGCGCCGGGGGTGCCCGGTCTGTGGTGTTGCGATGGTGGCTTCCATGTGGTGCTTCCCCCAATTCGATACGGAACGGTTCCGTATCTGGAGCCAGACTAGGAGCCTCGGTTCGGAAACGGAACCGTCTCGTATCGAATGTGGGTCTCGACACATGATTTCAACTAGTCCGAGCCCGTTAACTCTGTTAAACCGGAGGAGAGACCTGCGAATTAGGGGCGGATTGAGCCAAATATGGAATACCCGGCCGACCTCCGGCCGCCGCACCGGCGTGTGCTGGCCGAGATAGCCATCCGAGACGAGATCAGCCGCAACGACCTCACCGCCCAGCTCGAACTGCCCCGGGCCACCGTCACCAGCCTCGTCCGCGACCTCATCGGACGCGGCCTGGTGATCACGCGGGACGCCGCCGGCACCGGCCGCCGCGGCCGCCCGGCCGAAACCCTCGCGCTGGCCGGGCCGGCCACCGTGGTCGGCGTGCTCAGCCCGTCGGCCGACGGGCTGCGGGTCGCCGTGGTCACGGTCAGCGGGCGCATCCTGGCCTCCGGGACCCACCCGATCAGCCAGGCCGACTTCCGGGTCGACACCGCCACCGGCCTGCTGGCGGCGATCGCGTCGCGGGCCGGCTACACGCTCGGCGAGATGAACCGGGTCGTGCTCAGCATCCCGGCCCCCTACCAGCGGGGCGTCGGCTCGCTCGCCCGGCACGGCAACTCGTACGCGGCGTGGGCGCTCGTCGACCCGGCGGCCGAACTCGCGTCGCTCACCGGCACCCGCGTACTGGTCGAGAACGATGCCAACCTCGGCGCCCTCGGCGAACACCGGTTCGGCGCCGGCCGGGGACGCCAGAGCATGGTCTACGTGATGCTCGGGGAGCACAGCGTCGGCGCCGGGCTGATCGTCAACGGCGGCCTGCACCGCGGCGCCACCGGCTTCGCGGGCGAACTCGCCCACATCCAGATCCGCGACGACGGGCCGCTCTGCTCGTGCGGCGGCCGCGGCTGCCTCATCCACGCCGGCGTGGCCCTGCTGCGCAGCGCCCAGTCGGCGTACGACGAGCCGCTCACCTATCCGCGCATCCTCGCGCTGGCCGACGCCGGGGACCCCGGCCTGCGCCGGCTGCTCGGCGACTTCGGCCGCGCGGTCGGGCGCCCCCTCGCCGACATCACGACCATGCTCAACCCGGAGGCGATCGTGGTGGGCGGCGCCACCGGCGCCGGCGGACGCATCATCGTCGACGGCATCCGCGAGGCGGTCAACCGGTACGCCTCCCCGCCCGCAGGCGTTGCCGTCACCGTCCTGGCCGGTGAGACCGGCGAACACGCCGACCTGCTCGGGGCCGTAGCCCTGGCCCGCAACGAGGCCGATCGATGACCGCTGTCCTCCAGCCGGCGACCGCACTTGGTCGCCCGGCCCGCCGCCTGCTGCCCATGGCGCTGATGTTCCTCGCGGTCGGCACCTCGAGCGCGATGGTCGGCCCGTTCCTCACCCTGTTCCTGACCGACGCGGTGCACGCGGTGCCGCTGCAGGTCACGGCGTTCCTGATCGTGGCGCCGCTCTCGTCGGTGGCCGTCTCGACCGTCCTCGGCCGCCTCTCCGACCGCTACCCGATCCGCCGCTATCTGATCATCGCCACCGCGATCGCCGGCGCGTCGGGCACGCTCGCCACCTCGATGATCAGGAACTACTGGGTCCTGCTGGCCCTCACGGTCACCGCGACGGCGGCGGCCGGGTCGCTGGTTCCGCAGCTTTTCGCGTACGTCCGGACGACCGTCGCCGGAAGCGGCCGGGCCGCCATGACGACGAGCTCCCTGCGCACACTGTTCTCCCTGTCCTGGGTGGCCGGCCCGTTCGTCGCCACGGTCCTGATCGCCGCCGGCGGCTTCCGCCTGTCCTACTCGGTGTCCTCGGCGATGTACCTGACCGCGGCGCTGATCGCCTGGCGCCTCCTCCCGGCGGCACCCCCGGCCCCGGTCACCTCGTCGGCTGCGCCCTCCCCATCACTGTCCGCACCGGACGCACCCCGGCGGGTGATCCGGCTGACGGTGGTGGCATTCGCGCTCCTGCAGTGCGCGAGCGGGCTCGGCGTCCAGGCGATGTCGCTGTTCGTGACCACCGACCTGGGCGGCGGCATCGGCTCGGCCGGCGTCGTCCTGGGCATCTGCGCCGGCCTGGAGATCCCGCTGATGCTGGGCTTCGGCTACCTGTCGACCCGCGTCCCGCTGCGCCGGCTGATCCTGTGCGGGCCGCTGTTCAGCATGGCCTACACGCTGACGGTCGCCGCCTCGCACCATGTCTGGCAGGTCGCGGCCGCCCAGCTGTTCGCGGCGTGCACGGTCGCGGTGGTGCAGGGCCTGGGCGTGAGCTACGTGCAGGAGATGCTGCCGCGGCACCCGGGCCGCGCGTCCACCCTGTTCACCAACGCCTTCCCGGCCGGCCAGATGATGGCGGGCCCGATCCTGGGCGTGTCCCAGCACGTCGGCTACCGCGCGGCCTACCTGACCGCGGCGTGCCTGGCGCTGATCGCCTTCACCGTCCTGAAGCTGGCCCGAGCCCGCGCGGTGCGGTAAAGCGGCCCGGGCACAACCGGTGCTCAGCTGGTGCCGACTGCCTCCCTCGAACAGGCTGACGGTCCGGTCCGGCCGGAAGCCGCTGTCGTCGGGCAACGCGGCGGAGCGCTCACAGCCGGCCAACCTTCCACTCCGGCTGCCGGCGCAAGGCCGACGGCATTGCGGCGACTCCAGCCCGGCGTAGCGCGAAGGCCACTGATGTAGATAGTGCTGTCGGCCACGTGCGATACCTAGCGCTCAAGGAACTGGTCGCCGCCGCCGGGAACCGGCAGATCAACCGGGTGCTGCACATCATGGCCACCGGTTCAGCTGCGCGCCCGACCGAACGTCGCGTTTACTTCGACCGCAAGAAAGCACCTGGGAAGACGTCGATGGAAGCGATGCGGGCGCTGAAACGGCGTCTGTCCGACGTCGTCTACCGGCAGATGGTCAACGACGCCGTCGCCGCGATGGCGACGGGTCCGGGAGGACACCAGGGAACGTCAACGAACTCCAGCGTGACCGGCTCACATCCCCACACCGGCTCTTCGGAGAAGTCACTTCCCGAACCCGCCGACAACAAGCTCCAAGACGCGGGCGCCGAGGTGCACCTGGCACATCCGCCCGGCGTGAAAGGGTTCGCCTGCCGTCGGGTCATGTCTGACCCCGCCGGCCGGCGGCGTGGTCGCCTCCTTGATTGACCTCGTCCGGTCACGGTCGTAACCACCATGCCCCGACAGCGCGGGCGAATGGATGACCGGCCGCCGAGCCCTCGGCCCGCCCTCCGGCATCACCGGAGAACCTGGCGCACACGACCACACCCAAACCAGCAACACCGACCGCGGCTACGCCGCGGCACTTCCTATGCCCACATGTTCGGTGCATCCGCCCTCTACGAGCCCACCGTCATCTCACTCCGGTCGCCGAGGGGTCCGCGTCGGGGTGTCCGTTGGCGTACAGGGAATCGCGCGAGACGCGTCACGTGGCTGGTACGCGGTTTTCGCGGCGGATGACCAGCCGCAGGCCCGACCAGATCTCGTTGATCGCACATACCTTGTTGTCGACCAAGCCGGTCGGCAGCGCGACGTCACGGATTACGTCCTCGGTGACGTCCGTGGGTACCTTCGACGCTCGCTTCGGCCAGGCGACCCAGAAGCCGCCGTCCTGGGCCATGCCGCGCCTGACCTCGTCGAGGCGGCCCTGCAACTCGTGGCGTTCGGTCACGAACAGCACGATCACGTCGGTCGGCACGTCGGCGGCCAGGCCGGGCCGGATGACGACACCGTCGGGCAGGCCGTCGAGTGCGGCGTCGAAGCCGGCCGGCGCTTCGAGGAGCGCGACTTGGTGGCCTGGCTTTATGCCGAGCTTGCGGGGCAGCGGCGTGCCCGAGTACTCAGCCATGTCGGCCCCGTCGCCCCGCATTGTCGGATATTCGTGGATCGTAGCCGTGCGGCCGAGGCTGGCGCGTACGCCGGGCCACCGACCGGACGGTCCCACTCCGTACGACTACAACGGGGATTGTCCGTGAAGTGTCGGGCCGGGCCCGGTGGGCGGGACTGGAAATCCTGATCGAGTTCTTGTCGTTCGGCTTCGACCGTGAGGAGTTCACTGACCCGGCCGGGACGCTGGTCCGGCCGAAAGAGGCGATTGTCGGAGCAGGACCGGAAATCCACGACGACCTCGAGCGTGTCGACTACGGCGAGCCCGGCGGCAATGCCTACTAAATCCCGCGTGTAGCGGTAATGCAAAGGACGTGGAGTGCCTTTTACAAGGTTTGTAATAGCATTCCAAGACTGCACCACCACGTCGACGTTGGCGGAGGCGGGCGGGGTCTCCGCTCACCCGGTCGATGTTGTGCTCGTCGTAGCCGAGTCGTCTTCGTCGGCAAACTGGATGTCTACGGACGACGCGCCTCGCAATGCGGCGATCTGGTCGGCCTCGTCGCTCAGCGCCTTCCGGTCCCGCTGTGGCATCGAGCCGAACGGCTTGATGGTGAGGGCCAGCTTCCGGCCACTCCTGCGTGACCGCCATATGCCGGCGATCTTGCCGTCGGTGAGGATCGTGCCGGGTGCGCCGACCGTCTTCCAAACCTCCCGGTGGTACTTCTTGTCGACGATCGTGTCGCGGTCACGTAGCTGGGTATACGGGTCGGAAGGCGGCAGCAGGCGCACCCCGTTCGGGATCGCGGCCGACTGCAGCGCGTCGAGGTCACCGGCGAGGATCCATGATGTGCCGCCGAAGTCAACGTGCCTCAACTCGTCCTGGATCGGTCTCCACCATGGGCCGATGTCACCGACGCGGACGCCCACCCACGCGGCGAAATCCGCAGGTGTCGAGGGCCCGTAGCAGTGCAGGTAGCGGCGCAGCAGTTCGCCCCGCGCGGCGTCCGGGTCGACGCGCGGGATCGAGTGGCCGAGCCACTCGTCGACCAGGACGAACGGCGCCTTGTTCCCGACACGCGGAGCGAAGCAGACGACCTGCTGCAACGTCAGGATACGGATGCAGAAGTGCACAACGGCTTCACCGATCGCCTGGCCCGCGGCGTAGGGACCGTCCTCTTCCCAGACGTCACGCTGCGCCTTCGGCAAGTCGCGAGCGATCCGCGCGGCGAGTTCCCCGCCCAACTCGTCGATGGCGAGCCGGCGTCCGGCCAGCACCTCGCCCATGTGCTGGCCCGTAAGTTCGACCGCCTCGGCCAGGCTCATACCAAGACGATCCACTGACTGTTGCACCCCGAGGATGAAGTGCCGCATCGCGTCCTCGGTCGGCGGCAGCACGCCGGTGGTGAACACCGGCGTATCCGCGGTGGGACAGAAGAACGGCGCGCCGCGCATGGACCAGGTCTGCAGCAGGCTCTTCTCCTCGGCGACCACGTGGTCCATCCGTTCTGGCCGGACGTCTCGGACTCTGGCGTGCAGGGCCAGCAGCGCCGACCCGGGCGGACTGTTCTGGATACCGCACCGGCCCGCCGCGACGAGCAGCCCGTCCTCGCTCAGCCGCTCTGTGAGGTGGTGGGCCGCCAGCCGGAACGCGATGACGTCTTCCTTCGAAATGCGCCTGGCCATGCGGCCACGCTACCGCAATGCCGTTCGACTGCGGCATGCAGCTGATCAGAGCGCGCCTGGACATTCGCACCGAAAAGCCGAGCGAATAGCGAATACAGAAACGCAAATCGCCATCGGTCCCGAAATCCCATACAGTCGGCCAGGAGCAGGAAAACGTATGACCCCGAGCACCCAAGCAAGCAGAGACCCGGGTCCCGATCGAGAGGAGAAGGCCGGGAGCCGCGAAGGAGGATGGACCATGCCGAGTGCTCCGCTGATCGAAGTGCCGGAAGCCGCGTGGGAGGAACTGCGGGGCCGGGTGCGCGCGACACGGTGGCCGCGCCCCTGGCCGGTGGGCGGCTGGGAGGCCGGGACCGAGCCGGGTGAGCTGCGGCGCCTGTCCGGCTACTGGGCCGACGGGTTCGACTGGCGGGCGCGGGAAGCGGCGATCAACGCGCTTCCGTCCCGTCACGCGGTCCTCGACGGAACAACCGTCCATTACCTTCGCTTCGACGGTGAGACGACGGATGCGGTGCCGATCGTGCTCACCCATGGCTGGCCGAGCACCTTCCTGGAGGAGGCCGAACTGGCCCGGCGGCTCTCCCGCCCCTTCGAGCACTGTGCCGTAGCCACCCTGCTTCACCGCGATCGCGCCCGCCCTGCCCGGCTTCCCGTTCACACCCGAGCAGAGCCGGATGCCCGGCGTCCCGACGCACGAGCTGCGGCACCGGCTGATGACCCGGCTCGGGTTTCCCGCCGACCTCGTCCAACCTCCACGGAGCTGGGTCGCCCGCAACCACCATCTCGTCCACTACAGCCGGATGCCGCGCGGTGGTCATTACGCCGCACGCGAGCAACCCGACCTCCTCGCCGGCGACATCCGGGCGTTCGCCCGGAAGCTTCGAGCGGACTACCCAAGAAGTGTTTGACAGTGGGGGCGCTAGCCTGGACGTCGTGCTCGACATGGCATTGACCGATCCGCCTTTCCGGCCGGTGCCGCCGGCCGCCTCGGCGTTGCTGCGGGAGGCCGGGGCGCCGCCGCGGCTGGGCGCCCACCTGCGGCTGGTGCACGACGTCGCGTTCTCGCTGACCGCCTGGCTCGAGACCGCCTGCCCGGCCGCGCCGTTCGACCGGGACGCGGTGCTGTTCGGGGCGGCCACTCATGACATCGGCAAGGTCCGGCACGTCGAGGAGTTGTCGGAGCCGGGCACGCGACACGAGCCGGCCGGCGAGCAGATGCTGCTGACGGCCGGGGTCGAGCCGCGGCTGGCGCGCTTCGCGGGCACCCACGGTCGCTGGCACTCGGAGCGGGCCGGCCTCGAGGACCACCTGGTCAGCCTGGCCGACAAGGTGTGGAAGGGCAAGCGGCAGGAAGACCTCGAGCAGCTGGTCGTCGAGCGGATCGCGCTGCTCAACGGGCAGGCGCCGTGGGAGGCGTTCCTCGCGCTGGACGACGAGCTCACGACCCTCGCCGCGGGCGCCGACGGCCGGCTCGCGTTCCAGAACGCCTACCGGATCGGCGTCTGAGTCACGCTGCGGGTGGGTACAGGCTCCCCGCGTACGGGAAAGGAGAATGGGCCGCATGAGCCTGCCTTTTCCGTCGCCGACGATCCCGGCCGCCGGCCGTGCCGAGGTTTTCGTCCGCTACCTGGACTATTTCCGCGAGAACCTGATCGACAAGGTGGCCGCGCTGCCCGAGGAGGAGTTGCGGCGCAGCCGGCTGCCGTCCGGGTGGACGCCGCTCGAGCTGGTGAAGCATCTGCGGTTCGTCGAGCTGCGGTGGATCTCGTGGGGTTTCCAGGGGCGCGACGTCGGCGACCCGTGGGGTGACGAGCGCGACGACCGCTGGCACGTGACGGCCGACGAGACCCGTGACAGCCTGGTGGCCGCCCTGCGGGAGCAGGGACGGCACACCTCGGCGGTGGTCGCCGGCAACGACCTGGACGCCGTCGGCAAGCCGGGGCCGCGCTGGGACGGCGCCGAGCCCGCCTCGCTGGAGCGGGTCCTCTTCCACCTGACCCAGGAGTACGCCCGGCACCTGGGCCATCTCGACATCGTCGCCGAACTCGCGGGGGTCGCTATCGGGGAGTAGGCGCGAACTCCTCGGTGCCCAGCACCCGCAGCAGATCGAGCCGCTCCCGCGCCTCGGCGCCGGCCGGGGTCAGGACCAGCAGTTCCTGGCCGAGGTCGGGCGTGACCAGGGTTTCGCAGTCGAACCGGATCGGGCCGACCCGCGGATGCACCAGCGTCTTCTGGTCGGCCCGCCGGACGCCGACCTCGTGGTCCTCCCAGAGCCGCCGGAACTCCGCGCTCCGCTCCCGCAACCGGGCCACCAGGCTTTCGACCACCGGGTCGCCCGCGCGGCGACCGGCCGCCGCCCGCAGGTCGGCGACGAGTTGCCGGGACTGGCGCTGCTGGTCGGTGGCCGGATGGATGGCCCGGGCGGCCTCGTCGGTGAACCACCGGTAGATCAGGTAGCGCCGGTCGCCGGTGAAGCGGCCGAAGTCGCCGTGCAGCAGGAACGACATCCGGTTCTGGGCCAGGATCTCGCCGAGGTCGGACATCACGAGCGCCGGGGTGTTCTCGAGCAGGTCGAGCATCCGCACCAGCCCGGCCCGGGCCTGACGGGCCACCCCGTCGGCCGGCGGCGGGCGGTGCCCGGCGAGGTGGAACAGGTGGTCGCGCTCGTCGTCGGAGAGGCGCAGCGCCCGGGCCAGCGCGCCGAGCATCTGCGTCGACGGCTGGCTGCTGCGGCCCTGCTCGAGGCGTACGACGTAGTCGACCGACATGCCGGCCAGCATCGCCACCTCCTCGCGGCGCAGGCCGGCGGTGCGGCGGCGGGGGCCGTCGGCGAGGCCGACCTGGGCCGGGCGGATCGCCTCACGGCGGCGGCGCAGGAAGTCGGCGAGCTGGTCACGCTGCATGCACCCATGCTGCCCGCCCGCGGGCGGCGCCATCCAGGGAGCCGCGCTCCTACGATGAGCTCTCCGCTCCTCCGATCATCGTCGCGGTTCGAGACTGGGGTCATGCAGAAACGAACCTTGGGAACCACCGGCCCGTCCGTCTCCGCCCTCGGGCTCGGGGCGATGGGCATGTCCGGCGGGGCGTACGGCGCGACCGACCGCGCCGAAGCGATCGCGACCGTGCACGCCGCCCTCGACGCGGGCGTCACGCTGGTCGACACCGGCGACTTCTACGGCATGGGACACAACGAGCTGCTGCTGGCCGAAGCGCTGCGTGGCCGGCCGCGGGACAGCTACCAGCTCAGCGTCAAGTTCGGTCAGCTGCGCGGGCCGGCCTTCTCGGTCGGCGGCCAGGACGGCCGGCCTTCGGCGGTACGGAACTTTCTCGCCTATTCGCTGGTCCGGCTGGGTGTCGACCACGTCGACATCTACCGTCCGGCCCGGCTCGACCCGGACGTGCCGATCGAGGACACGATCGGCGCGATCAAGGAGATGGTGGATGCCGGTTTCGTGCGGCACATCGGCCTGTCCGAGGTCGACGCGGCGACGATCCGGCGGGCCCACGCCGTGCATCCGATCGCCGACCTGCAGATCGAGTACTCGCTGCTCTCCCGGGCCGTCGAGACCGACATCCGGCCCACGCTGGAGGAACTCGGCATCGGGCTGACCGCGTACGGCGTCCTCGGCCGCGGGCTGCTCTCCGGCCACTGGCACCCCGGCCACGAGCCGGCGCCCGGTGACATGCGCGGCATGAGCCCGCGGTTCGCGGCCGGCAACGTCGAGCACAACCTGGCGCTGGTCTCCGACCTGCGCGCGGTGGCCGACGCCAAGGGCTGCACGGTCGCCCAGCTGGCCATCGCCTGGGTCGCGGCCCAGGGCGACGGCATCGTCCCGCTGGTCGGCGCCCGCACCCGGGAACGCCTCGCAGAGGCGCTGCCCGCCCTCGACGTCACGCTCACCCCCGACGATCTCGCCGCGATCGAGAAGGCGGTGCCGCCCGGCTCGGCGCGCGGCGACCGCTATCCGTCGGCATTCATGTCGTCGCTGGGCGCGGGGAACTGACGTCGGCGGTGCCGGCTTGAGCCCACGGTCGGCTGAGCCGGATGCAGTCGCGCGCGGGGCCGGCGGCAGGTCATCCGAGGACCGGCAGGCGGCCGCCGAGGGCCACGCTCTGGGCGGCGTCGGGCGGGACGCGACCGGCGCCCAGCAGCGCGACGGTCCGGTCGTCCCACGACGCCGGCATCGGCGAGCCCGCCAGCGCCTCGATCGTCGCGCGGGTCAGGCGCAGCGACTCGGCGGTCGGGGGCGCGAGGGTCACCTCGCGTCCCAGGTCCAGCTGGTGGATCGCCAGCTCGACCGCCCACGTGGCCAGGAAGTCGCCGGTCGCCAGGATGTGGCCCTGGAAGCGCACGGCGCCCGGGGGCAGCGCCGGCACCGCGGTGCGGATCGCGTCGGTGGTCGGCCGCAGGTGGCGGACCACGCCGGTCGGCCGGCGGTAGGCCGCGCCGAGCAGGCGTACGAACCGTACGTTGTCGAGCCGGTCGGCCTCGTCGTCGTTGGTCGGCGGGGGCGCCGCCCAGTACGAGCCCGCGTCCGTGTCCGGTTCGGACGTGGCCGGGCTGACCAGCCCCAGCAGCATCTCCTGCAGCCCCATGTGTACGTGCACGAGCACGTCGCCGACCGTCCAGCCCCGGCAGTGACTGGCCGCCACCAGCGACGCGTCGTCCAGTTCCGAGACCGTCGCGACGAAGTGGTCCAGCTCGGCCAGGAACGCCGCCGCGCCCGCCGAGTGGCCGACGTGCATCAGATCGCCCACCCGCTCAGGGTGAACGTCGAACCGGACCGGTAGGCCTCGATGCAGTCGGCGCTGTAGGAGGACATCGGAGCGGGCAGCGCCCCGGCCGGGAACCAGTCGATGCCCCCGCACTTCTGCGGCTCGGCGTTGACCGGCGAGCCCTGCGACGACGGGTCGGAGGCGGCCGCGAACACGAGTCCGATGCGGCCGTGATCGATGGCGGCCCGGTGGTGCACGGTCGTGACCAGGCGCAGCGCGGACGGCGGCAGCCGGATGCCCAGCTCTTCCCGCGCCTCGCGGATCATTCCGCTCACCGCGTCCTCGCCGTGCTCCAGCTTGCCGGACGGCAGGTTCCACCGGCCGTCGTGGTAGCCGGTGTTCTGCCGGAGCGCCAGCAGCAGCGACGGGCCGTCGTGCAGCACCAGGAACACGTCGACCGGATGGACCGGGGGAGCGGCCGTCACCCGGCGGCCAGCGCGTCGACCAGGCGGCGGGCCGAACCGGCCAGGTTCCACCGCTCCGCCAGGGCCAGCAGCGCGTCGGGGTCGCGGGGCGCCCGCGGCATGGCCGGGTCGAAGCCGGGCAGTTCGACGTCGAGCGCCACCCGGCACACCGGCAGCGCCTTGGCCAGGTAGTCGCGTGCCGCGTCGAGTTTCGCCCGCACGCCGGGCGCGAAGCCGGCCGCCGGGTCGTCGAGCGCGGTCAGGATCTCTTCGACGCCGCCGTAGCGCGCCACCAGCCGGGCCGCCGTCTTCTCCCCGACGCCGGCCACGCCGGGCAGGCCGTCGCTCGCGTCGCCCCGCATGGCGGCGAAGTCCGCGTACCACCGGGCGGGCACGCCGTACTTCGCCTCGACCAGCGCGTTGTCGGCGTCCTCGAGCTTGGCGACGCCGCGGCCGCAGTAGAGCAGGCGGGTGCCGCGCTCGTCGTCGACCAGCTGGAACAGGTCGCGGTCGCCGGAGACCACCTCGACCGGGCCGGGCTGGGTGGCGGCCAGCGTGCCGAGCACGTCGTCGGCCTCGTAGCCCTTGACGCCGAACGCCGGGATGCCGATCGCGCGCAGCACCTCGAGCAGCAGCGGGACCTGCTTCTCGAGGGCGGGCGGGATCACCTCGACGTCGCCGTGGGCGACCCGGTGCGCCTTGTAGGACGGCACGAGCGCGACCCGCCAGGCCGGCCGCCAGTTGGCGTCGAGCGCGCAGACCACCCGGTCGGGGTGCCGGGTGCGGATCAGCTGGGCGAGCATGTCGAGGAATCCGCGGACGGCGTTGACCGGCTCGCCCGCGGATGTCTGGGCGGCCTTTTCCGGGATGCCGTGGAAGGCCCGGAAGTAGAGGCTGGGCGCGTCGACGGCGAGCAGTGGTTGTCCTGACACGCCGCAAACCTTAGCGGGAGGGTGTGACAATCGTTCCCTAACGAGCGTTAAGCTGGATCACGTGACGGTGGATCGCATGCTCCCCAACGACGAGGCGTACGACCTCCTCGATCTCACCCGTGAGATCGCCACCCGCGAGCTCGCCGGCAAAGCGAGCGACTTCGAGGCGCGGGGCGAGTTCCCGCGCGAGGTGATCCGGACGGTCGGCCGCGCCGGCCTGCTCGGCCTGCCCTACCCCGAGGCCGCCGGGGGAGCGGGCCAGCCCTACGAGGTCTACCTGCAGGTTCTCGAGATCCTCGCCGGCCGCTGGCTCGCGATCGCCGAGGCGGTCAGCGTGCACACGCTCTCCTGCTACCCGGTGCACGCCCACGGCTCCGAGCGCCAGCGCAAGCTGCTGCCCGACATGCTCGGCGGCGAACTGCTCGGCGCGTACTGCCTGTCCGAGCCGCAGGGCGGCTCGGATGCCGCCCACCTGGCCACCCGGGCGGTGCACGACGGCGACGACTTCGTCGTCACCGGCACCAAAGCCTGGATAACGCACGCCGGGCACGCCGATTTCTACAACATCTTCTGCCGTACGGGCGGGGAGGGCCCCAAAGGCATTTCCTGCCTCCTGGCGGATGCGACCACACCCGGCGTGATTCCGCAGAAGCCGGAGCGCACGATGGGCCTGCGCTCGTCGGCGCCGGCGCAGATCGTCTTCGACGGCGCCCGCGTGCCGTCCGACAACCTGATCGGCGCGGAGGGCACCGGCTTCACCATCGCGATGGAGGCGCTCGACGCGGGGCGGCTGGGCATCGCGGCGTGCGCGGTCGGGCTCGCCCAGGCGGCTCTCGACTACGCCTGCGCGTACGCGAAGGAGCGCGAGCAGTTCGGCCGGCCGATCGCCGAGTTCCAGGGTCTGGGTTTCCTGCTCGCCGACATGGCGACGCAGGTCTCGGCGGCCCGGGCCCTGCTGCTGGCGGCGGGCCGGCTCAAGGACGCCGGCCGCCCGTTCTCGATCGAGGCGGCGAAGGCGAAGCTGTTCGCGACCGACATGGCCATGAAGGTGACCACCGACGCGATCCAGGTGCTGGGCGGCGCGGGCTACGTGCAGGACCACCCGGTCGAGCGCTGGTTCCGCGAGGCCAAGGTGCTGCAGATCGTCGAGGGCACCAACCAGATCCAGCGGCTGGTGATCAGCCGCGCGCTCACCCGGGACTGATCGCCGGGCAGGTAGGGTGTCGCCCGTGGAAGAGATCGACCGGGCGATCGTGGGCGCCCTCACCGCGGACGGCCGGCTGTCCTACACCGACCTCGCGGAGCGCGTCGGGCTGAGCGTGTCGGCGGTGCACCAGCGGGTGCGCCGGCTCGAGCAGCGGGGCGTGATCGCGGGCTACGCGGCGAAGGTCTCCTACGAGGCCCTCGACCTGCCGCTGACCGCCTTCGTCGCGATCCGCCCGTTCGACCCGTCCCAGCCGGACGACGCGCCCGAGCGCCTGGCCCACCTGTCCGAGATCGACTCGTGCTACTCGGTCGCCGGCGAGGACTTCTACATGCTGCTGGTCCGGGTGGCCGGCCCGGCCGACCTGGAACGCCTTCTGCAGGAGATCCGCACGGCCGCCAACGTGACCACCCGCACCACGGTCGTCCTCTCCACGCCGTACGAGAACCGCCCGCCCCGCATCGCCCCGCTGCCGGCACCGCCCGCCGAGACGGAGTAGCCCGCGCCCGTCGTGCGCCCACTTCCTCATGGCAGGAGTACGACCTTGCCGCGGTTGAGGCGGTTCTCGATGCGCCGGTGCGCGTCGGCGGCCGAGGCCAGCGGGTACGTCGAGTCCACCATCGCCCGCAGCTCGCCCGAGCGGGCCGGCTCCCACAGCCGCGCCGACTGGTCGGCGTAGGCGGACGGCGAGGTGCGGGCGAAGCGGCCCATCGAGAAGCCGGTCACGGTGAGCCCGCGGGCCGGCAGGTCGTACGCCGGGAGGGTCCCGCCGCCCGAGGCGAAGAACACCATGCGGCCGCCCGGGCGCAGGCCCGCCAGTGCGTCCCCGAGCAGCCCGGCCCCGTCCAGCACCACGTCGGCCCCGGAGGACGGCATCGCCGGATAGGTCACGGCGGACGTCGCCCCGACGGAGCGGACGAAGTCCGTCTTGTCGGCCGACCCGACCGCCCCGATCACGGTGCTGAAGCCGGCCAGCCGCGCCAGCTGCACGAGCAGGTGTCCTACCCCGCTGGCCGCCCCGGTGATCAGCACTGACGACCCCGGGCAGTGCCGACGCCGGGCCGCCCCGCACCTGCCGCACCGCCGGCAGCGTCACCCCGATGGCTCCGACCTCGACCAGCAGTTCGTGCTCGGACGGCACCGGCACCGGCGCGTCCTCGAGCTCGAGCACGGACGGATCACCGTAGGAGTAGTACCGGACGACCTTCATGTCACGAGACCTTGAGACCGGTCCGCGTGCAGTAGGTGACGTAGGGCAGCGCGAACTCGGTCCGCCCGACCAGGTCCGGGTGGGTGGCCATCAGCTGGCGCACCTCCCGCAGCAGCGCCGCCCGCTCGTCGGCCGGCAGCAGGATCACCGCGCTCCGCGAGGCCACCAGGTCCAGGAGCAGGGACGGCCCGATCGTGTGCACCCACGGGAACGAGGCCCGCGTGACGGGCCCGAACGGCGCCCCGATCACGGCACCCCGGTCGGAGAGCCGGTCCCGGTTCCCGATGATCTCGTCGAGCCGCCGGACCCAGTCGGCCCGGTCGTCGCGGACGTTCCACAGCAGACCGAGGCGGCCGCCCGGCGCCAGCACCCGGGCCACCTCGGGGACGGCCCGCGCGGGATCCACCCAGTGCCACGCCTGCGCCACCAGCACGATGTCGGCCGACCCGGACGGCAGCGGCATCGACTCGGCCGAGCCCTCGACGACTGTCACGTCCGGGAGCACGGCCGACAGCTGGGCGCGCATCCCGGGGGAGGGTTCGACCGCCGTCACCGGTAGTTCCCGATCGCGGATCAGCCGCGTCAGTTTCCCGGTTCCGGCGCCCAGGTCGATCACCCGCGGCCCGGACGGCGGTGGCTCCAGCAGCCAGTCCAGCGCCGCGGCCGGATAGGTGGGCCGCCCACGTTCGTAGACGTCGGCAACCGGCCCGAACGAAGAGGCGTGATCATCCACATCGACGATCTTAACCGGCAACATCCTAGGATGCTCTAGGCGCTGTGGTTTGGGAGTCGCCCGGATGCGGGTACCACCGGAACACCAAGCGAAACCAGACGCGGAGGATAGCGATGAGCTTCACCGACAAGGTCAAGAACGAAGCCGAAGAGCTGACCGGCAAGGCGAAGCAGGCCGTCGGCCGCGCGACCGACAACGAAAGCCTGGTCGCCAAGGGCGAGGCCCAGGAGACAGCGGCTCAGGCCAAGAAGGCCGGCGAGCACGTGAAGGACGCCGGCAAGGACGTCCGCGACGCCTTCAGCTAGGCCAGGAAACATCAAAGACGAGAGGCCGGGAGATTTCTCCCGGCCTCTTTCCGTACGCCGTCAGCCCGCCGTGGCCGAGGCTTCCTGCTTCTTCCACCAGTCCTGCCCCGACTGGGGAAGAGTGTCGATCGGGTCGTAGTACGCGTGGAGCCTCGACAGCGCCTCCGCGTCGTCCTTCTCGATCGACGTGCGGTAGTTCTTGGTCCAGTACGAGATGCCGTGCTCCCGGTCGTACTCGTTGAGCATGTGCACCCAGCGCTTCCCGACGAACGGCACGTCGCACACGATCCGCGGCGTGGCGTATCCGGGCAGGTAGCCCATCATGTCGTGCTGCAACTGCTGGGCCCACCAGACCGGCACCCGCCAGTGCTCGGCGTGCGGGATCATGTCGCACATGTAGAAGTAGTACGGCAGGATGCCGGTCTCGCCCTGCAGCCCGAAGCACAGGTCGAGCAGGTCGGCGGTGGTGGCGTTGACCCCGCGCATGAGCACGCCCTGGTTGCGCACGTCGCGTACGCCCACCTCGAGCAGCATGCGCGCCGCGCGCGCCACCAGCGGGGTCAGCGAGTTGAAGTGGTTGACGTGGGTGTGCACGGCCAGGTTGACCCCGCGGCGCTCGGCGGTGATCGCGACCCGTTGCAGGCCCTCGACCACGTCGCCCTGCAGCCAGTGCTGGGGGAGGCCCATCAGCGCCTTGGTGGCGAGCCGGATGTCGCGCACGGTCGGCACCGAGAGCAGCCCCATGAGGTACGCCTCGAGCTGCTTCCACGGCACGTTGGCCACGTCGCCGCCGGAGACCACCACGTCACGCACGCCCGGGTGCTCGCGAAGGTAGGCGAGGTGGGCGTCGTAGCGGTCGACCGGCTTGAGGGTGAGCTTGAGCTTGTCGACGGTCGGCGTGGAGTTGCCGACGAGGTCCATCCGCGTGCAGTGCCCGCAGTACTGCGGGCAGGTCGACAGAAGTTCGGCCAGCACCTTGGTCGGGTAGCGGTGGGTGAGGCCCTCGGCGACCCACATGTCGTGCTCGTGCAGCGAATCGCGGGTGGCGTGCGGGTGCGACGGCCAGACCGGGTCGCGGTCGGAGGCGACCGGGATCATGTAGCGCCGGATCGGGTCGGCCAGGAACGACGCCGTGCCGGGCACCTGGTCGGGCACCATGGTGTTGAGCATCTGCGGCGGCACCAGCATCGACATGGTCGCCATGCGGGCCTGGTCGGTGGCGAGGTCGTCGTAGAAGCTGTCGTCGAGCAGGTCGCCCATGACCGCGCGCAGCTGCTTGATGTTCTTGACGCAGTGCACGCGCTGCCACTGCGCGTTCTCCCACTGGGCGGTGGTGACGTCGCGCCAGCCGGGGAACCGGGTCCAGTCGGGCTCGACCAGGGTGCGGCGACGGTATTCGTACGGCTGCCCAGCTTCGGGACTCGTCACCGGTGGCCTCCATTGGTCGGGCGGTTCGCTCCAACGTACCGGAGAAATTGCGGTCTAGAAACCCGGGCGCGGGAGGATTTACGGTGTGTATACGGTGTGGGTCATTGATTTGCGGGAAGGATGGGGCGGATGTCGGCTTCTGTGGGGTTGAACCGGGTTCTCGAGCCCGCGGGAGTGTTGCCGCAGGCCGCCTGGCGGCTCGACGCGAGTCCCGGGATCGCCGACGAC
Source organism: Actinoplanes sp. NPDC051343 (assembly GCF_044455125.1). Lineage (NCBI taxonomy): Bacteria > Bacillati > Actinomycetota > Actinomycetes > Micromonosporales > Micromonosporaceae > Actinoplanes > Actinoplanes sp. NPDC051343. The sequence continues at coordinate 458,482 of NZ_JBITEL010000002.1, read as the reverse complement.
GAGGTGCTGATCCGCGTCGAGCGCCTCAACCTCGACGCGGCCAGTTTCCGCCAGCTGGCCGGGAAGCACAGCGGGGACGGCGACGCGGTCCGGGCCGAGGTCCTCGAGATCATCGGAACGCGGGGCAAGATGCACAACCCGGTCACCGGGTCGGGCGGCATGCTGATCGGGACGGTCGAGGGGGTCGGCCCGCAGTCGCCGCTGGGACTCAAGCCCGGTGACCGGGTTGCCACCCTGGTCTCGCTGACCCTGACCCCGCTGCGGATCACCGACGGGCTCGGGGACTGGGACGGCCGCAGCGAGCAGGTCCCCGCCCAGGGAACCGCGGTGCTGTTCGCCCGCTCGGTGGCCGCCGTGCTGCCCGGCGATCTCGCCCCCGAGCTGTCGCTGGCGGTCTACGACGTGTGCGGCGCCCCGGCGCTCACCGACCGGGTGGTCCGGGGCTACGGCCGCGACGACGTCACGGTTGCGGTGCTCGGGGGCGCCGGCAAGAGCGGTTCGCTGGCGCTGACCGCGGCGCGGCTGGCCGGCGCGCGTACGGCGGGAATCGTCGTCAGTGACGCCGAGCGCGAGTCGCTGCGGAAGGCCGGTGTCGCCGATGCGATCGCGGTGGCCGACGCCCGCGACCCGGTCGAGGTGTCGCGGGCGGTGACCGGGGCCCTGGGCGGCCCGGCGACGGTGACCGTGGTCTGCGTCGACGTGCCGGGCTGCGAGCACGGCGCGATCCTGTCGACCGCGGCCGGCGGCACGGTGATCTTCTTCTCGATGGCGACCAGCTTCCCGGCCGCCGCGCTGGGCGCGGAAGGCCTGGCCGCCGACGTGACCATGCTCATCGGGAACGGCTACGTTCCTGGCCACGCCGACTTCGCGGTCGATCTGCTGCGCCGGGTCCCGGCGGTCCGGGCGCTCTTCGAAGAGCGGGTGGCGGCACACTGAGCGCTATGACGAACCTCCCCTCGGTTTTGTTCACGCACGGCCGCTTCTACTCCGCCGCCGACCCGCGGGCGACCGCCATGCTGGTCCGCGGCGGCCGGATCGAGTGGCTCGGCCAGACCGCCGACGCCCCGTCCGCCGACGAGCGGATCGACCTGGACGACGCGCTGGTGACCCCGGCGTTCGTCGACGCGCATCTGCACGCCACCGACACCGGGCTGGCGGCCGACGGCCTCGACCTGTCCGGGGTGCGGTCGCCCGGCGCGCTGCTCGACGCGGTCGCCGCCTTCGCGCGCACGTGCCCGGCCGACGGCGTGGTGCACGGGCACGGCTGGGACGAGTCGACGTGGGCCGATCAGACGCCTCCGGCGGCCGGCGAGCTCGAGCGGGCCGCCGGCGGCCGGCGGGTCTACCTCTCCCAGGCCTCGGTGCATTCGGCCCTGGTCTCGGCGTCGCTGCTCGGCGAGGCCTCGGGCGTCGCCGGGTTCGACGCTTCCGGCTGGGTGCGTGAGCAGGCCCATCACGCCGTACGCGCCGTCGCGCTCGGTTCCCTCTCCGCTTCGCAGCGCACCGCCGCCCAGCGCACGGCCCTGAGCCGGGCCGCCTCGATGGGGATCGCCGCCGTCCACGAGTGCGGCGGGCCCGGCACCTCGAGCGAGGACGACTTCCGGTCCGTGCGGGCGCTGTCCGGCCAGGGCCTGCCGCAGGTCTTCGGCTACTGGGGCGAGCTGGGCGGCGCCGAGCGGGCCCGCGACCTGGGCGCGGCCGGCGCGGCCGGCGACCTGTACGCGGACGGCGCGCTCGGCTCCCGCACGGCGGCGGTCCGCGAGGCCTACCACGACGGCGACCACGGGCACGGGGACGCGTTCGTGACCGCCGAGCAGGCCGGCGAGCACCTGCTCGACTGCATCCGGGTCGGCGTGCAGGGCGGCTTCCACGCGATCGGCGACGCGGCGATCGAGACCGTGCTCGAGGGCTTCGCGATCGCGGCGAAGTCGGCCGGCACCGATCGGGTCCGCGAGGGCCGGCACCGCATCGAGCACGTCGAGCTGATCGACAAGGCGATGATCGCGCGGATGGTCGAGTTCGGGGTGATCGCCTCGGTGCAGCCGGTGTTCGACGCGCTGTGGGGCGGCACCGACCGCATGTACGCGCAGCGCCTCGGCGTCGAGCGTTCGCTGGCCAGCAACCCGATCGGCCAGATGCACGCCACCGGGGTGCTGCTGGCGTTCGGATCCGACTCGCCGGTGACGGCGCTCGACCCATGGGCGGTCGTGGTGGCCGCCGCGGCGCCGCGCAACCCGGTCTACCGGATGACCGTGCGGGCCGCGTTCGCCGCGTCGACCCGGGGCGGCTGGCGGGCGGCCGGGGTCGACGGCGCCGGGGTGCTGGCACCGGGCGCGTCGGCGACGTTCGCGGTGTGGGACACCCCGGGCGGCGTCGAGGGTGGCCTGCCGGTGCTGCTGCCGGGCGCCGACGGCGCGGTGCCCGCGCGGCCGATCTGCCGCCGCACCGTGCTGCACGGCGAGACGATCTATCAGGCGTAGGAAGAATGGAGCGGGAACCGTGGCCGGGAAACTGAACCTGGATCCGAAGGTGGTCCGAACCGCGAGACGGCTGGCCGCCCGGGCGGGCCGGCCGGTGGTCGACCTGGCCCGGTCCCACACCACGGTGTCGGTCGAGCGGGCGGTGCTGCGCCTGGCCGGCGTGAGCGGCGCCGACCAGGACGGCATCCCGTGGGTCAACCGGCTCGCCGACGCCGTGCGAGCGGACGTCGGCCTGGGCCACGGGGTGTCGCTGCCGGTCTTCGCGGCCCTGGCCGAGGACGGGGCCGAAGATCTGACGGTGCTGGCCCAGAAGGCGGCGGCGGGTTCGGTTCGCTTCCGCGTACCGGAAGGCAGAGAGGCCCAGGCGGCCCGGCGGGCCGCGAGAACCGCGGCCACCCGCGGCCTGAAGCGGGTCGACCGGCGGCGGGCCGAACGGGACCGGCTGATCAAGCGGTACGGGGATCCGGAGCAGCGTCCGTGGATCTACCTGATCGTCGCGACCGGCGACATCTACGAGGACATTCCGCAGGCGCAGGCGGCCGCGCGCGCCGGGGCCGACATCATCGCGGTGATCCGGTCGACCGGGCAGTCGCTGCTCGACTACGTGCCCGAGGGCGCGACCCGCGAAGGTTTCGCCGGCACCTACGCCACCCAAGAGAACTTCCGGCTGATGCGGGCGGCGCTCGACGACGTCTCCCGCGAGCTGGGCCGCTACATCCGGCTCACCAACTACGCCTCCGGGCTGTGCATGCCGGAGATCGCGGCGCTGGCCGGCCTGGAGCGCCTCGACATGATGCTCAACGACTCGATGTACGGGATCCTGTTCCGCGACATCAACCCGATCCGCACCTTCGTCGACCAGCGGTTCTCCCGTCAGGTACACGCCCGGGCGGGCATCATCATCAACACCGGCGAGGACAACTACCTGACCACGGCCGACGCGGTCGAGGCCGCACACACGGTCACCGTCTCGCAGCTGCTGAACGAGTACTTCGCCCACGAGGCGGGCCTGTCCGACGCCCAGCTGGGGCTGGGCCACGCGTTCGAGATAAACCCCGACCTGCCGGACTCGTTCCGGATGGAGCTCGCGCACGCCCTGCTCGCGCGCGAGCTGTTCCCCGACGCGCCGCTGAAGTGGATGCCGCCGACCAAGCACATGACCGGCGACGTCTTCCGCGGCAACCTCCTCGACGGGTTCTTCAACCTGGTCGGTGCGCTGACCGGGCAGGGCATCCTGCTGGTCGGCATGATGACCGAGGCGGTGGTGACCCCGTGGCTGTCCGACCGCGACGTCGCCCTGCAGAACGTCCGGTACGTCCTCAACGGCGCCGGCAAGCTGCACGAGGACTTCGTGCCGGCGCCGGGCGGGTTCATCCAGTCGCGGGCGCACCACGTCCTGGGCGAGGCCGTCGACCTGCTCGGGAAGATCGTCGACGACACGCTGCTCACGGCCATCGCCGACGGCACCTTCGGGATCATGAAGCGCCCGGCCGACCGCGGCAAGGGCCTCGACGGCGTCGCCGAGCACGAGGAGGGCTACTACAACCCGGTCACTGAAGCGCTGGAGAGCTCCTGATGCAGCAAGACAGAGGCCACCTTCTGCGGTTTACTTGCGCTATGAGGCTCGAAACTGCCGACGGGGACAGTCATGCTGCGTAGCTTTCAGGTGTCGAATCATCGTTCGCTGCGCGATGAGCAGGAACTCGCCCTGATCCCGGCGTACGACCATGACCGGCCGGTCGTCCCGGTCGCGGCGGTGTTCGGGGCCAACGCCTCGGGCAAGTCGAACCTGCTGGACGCGCTCGGCTGGATGAAGTTCGCGGTGACCCAGTCCTACCGCTCGTGGGAAGCCGAGTCGGGCGTCCCCCGGGTGCCTTTTCGCCTGGACCCGGACGGCTCGCTGGAGCCGTCGTCGTTCGCCGTCGACCTGTTGATCGACGGAATTCAGTACGTCTACGGGTTCACCGTCGACGACGATGTCGTGCGGAAGGAATGGCTCTCCTCGCATCCGCATCAGCGGGAGAGGGTGATCTTCTCCCGCGACGGTCAGCAGATCGAACTGGGTTCAACTGTGCCTGAACGGCGTGGCCGGAGGGATCTGCTCACCAGCCTGCTGCGGGAGAACGCACTTCTTCTCAGCACAGCGGTTCAGGCCGGCCAGGAGGAAGTGCTGCCGGTCTACCGGTGGTTCAGGGAGTGCTTGCGCTTCGCCGGCCGGATCCCTCGGTCGGGCGGGATCGTCGTCGACGATGTCGCTGCCGCGCTCAACCGCTACCCGTCCTTCGTGTCGCTACTGAAGGCCGCCGACCTCGGCATCGCAGACGTGATCGTCGACGAGCGCACGCAGGAGCCTTCGGCGCGAGATCTTGATCAGGCCGACAAGTTGGAGGCCAGGATCGCCGCCATGGAGGCGGCAGACGTCCAGCAGAGCGATCGCCGGAGGCGCGATCTTCTTCACCTCCGCTCGCCGAAGGTGACGAAGGAACTCCTGTTCCTTCATGGATCAGCAGGTACACCGCTGAGCTGGGTCGAACAATCCGAGGGGACCCAGTCGTGGGCGCGCCTTCTCATAGCGGCACTGTCGTCGCTCGCGGACGGATCGGTACTGGTCGTTGACGAGATCGATGCGAGCCTGCACCCCCGGCTGACGGCCCGGCTCATCGAGCTGTTCCGCCACTCGTCGACCAACGAGCGCGGCGCTCAGCTCCTCTTCTCCACCCACGACGCCACTCTTCTCGGCACCAACCTGGGCGAAGAGGTCCTGCGCCGCGACGAGATCTGGTTCATCGAGAAGCGCGACGGTGCGTCCAGCCTGTATCCGCTCTCCGATTTTCATCCTCGCAAGGACGAGAATCGCGAACGCCGGTATCTCGCGGGAAGCTACGGCGCGGTTCCCGCGATCTTCAGCGACTCCCTGGTCGAGGCGGTCCTGTCCACCCGGCCGGAGGCGACGGATGCCACGGCATGAGACGGCCGCGCTGGCGCACGCGCGCAAGGCCGGCATCAAGGTCGCCGTATCCAACCCCTGCTTCGAGATCTGGCTGCTGCTGCACCGCGACGACTGCCGGTCCGCCTGCCAGAACTGCGGGGCGGTGGTGAGCAAGTTGAAGAAACACCTGCCGGCGTACGACAAGGGCCGCCTTCGATTCGAGGACTTCGCGAGCGGCCTGGAGCAGGCGCGTACCCGTGCCGAGCGTCTGGACCCCTCCGGCGAGGACCACGCGCAAAACCCCTCGACCGGCGTATGGCGTTTGGTCGACACCATCCTGGAGCAAGCATGACGATCGTCCGGCCGTACGGGGACACCACCGGCGACGGGATGGTGCAGCTGTCGTTCACGCTGCCGATCCCGCACGACAAGCGGGCCGAGGGTGCCGCGATCCAGCTCGCCAACAAGATGGGCATGGACCCGGCCATGCTCGTGCACGCCAGGCAGATGGGCGACGGCTTCACCTTCTTCGTCGTCTACGGCAAGGTCGCGCACCTGGTCGACACCGCGCAGGTGCAGGTCGTCGAGCGCGACTTCCCGCTGCTCAGCGCCAAGGAGGTGAACGCCGTGATCAAGCGCCGGCTGCGGCGCCGCCTCAACGTGGTCGGGGCCTGCATCGGCACCGACGCCCACACCGTCGGCATCGACGCGATCCTCAACCTCAAGGGCATCGCGGGGGAGAAGGGCCTGGAATATTACCGGGAGCTGTCGGTCACCAACATGGGCGCCCAGGTGTCGGTGCCCGACCTGGTCGAGACCGCCCGCGCGCAGAAGGCCGACGCCGTCCTGGTCTCCCAGGTCGTCACCCAGCGCGACGCGCACCTGCAGAACACCCGGGCCATGTCGGCCGCGTTCCGCGAAGCGCTGCCCGCCTCCCGGCGGCCGCTTCTGATCGTCGGCGGCCCCCGGTTCGACGAGCTCATGGCCGCCGACCTCGGCGTCGACCGGATCTTCACCCGCGGCACCACCCCGCGCGAAGTCGCCTCCTACCTCGTACACGCCCTCCTCGGGAGCCGGAATTGATCACCGTCACGCACCGCCGCTACGTGCCCTACTCGCACGCCCACTACGCCGGCAACCTGGTCGACGGTGCCTACTCGCTGGGCCTGTTCGGCGACGTGGCGACCGAGGTGTGCATCCGGCTCGACGGCGACGAGGGACTGTTCGCCTCCTACGACGACGTGCAGTTCAAGGCGCCGGTGCAGGCCGGTGACGTCCTCGAGGTGACGGCGACCGTGGTCAAGATGGGTACCCGCTCGCGGAAGATCGCGTTCACGTCGACCGTCGTGTGCCGGGGGACCGGCGGTTCGGGGGCGGCCCTGCTCGAGGAGCCGATCGTGGCCGTGACCGCCACGGGCACGGTCGTGGTGCCCCCGAAGCAGTGACGACCGCCGTCTGCGTGGACGTCGGATCCACGTACACCAAAGCCGCCCTGATCGACCTCGACGCCGGCCGGCTGATCCGCCGGGCCGAAGTGCCGACCACCGCGCAGACCGACGTGCTGACCGGACTCGATCAGGCGGTCGCCGCCGTCGGCGGCGGCGACCAGTGGTACGTGTGCTCCAGCGCCGGTGGCGGCCTGCGGCTCGCCGTAGTCGGCTACGAAGCGCTGGTCACCGCCGAGGCCGGTCATCGGGTGGGCCTGTCCGCGGGGGCCCGGGTCGTCCACGTGGCGGCGGGCCGGCTGGACGGCCGCGCGGTCGCTGCGCTGCGTGCCTCACGACCGGATGTGATCCTGCTGGTCGGCGGCACCGACGGCGGCGACGAGGAGACGCTGCTGCACAACGCCGGGCGCCTGGCGACCTCCCGCCTGCGGGTCCCGGTGGTGGTGGCCGGCAACGCGTCCGCCCGGCCCTCCGCCGCCGCGATCCTGACCGGACGGGGTATCGGTGTGACCGGGACGGGCAACGTGCTGCCCCGCATCGGCGACCTCGACCCGGGGCCCGCGCGGGCGGCGATCCGCGACGTCTTCCTCCGGCACGTGATCGGCGGGAAGCGGCTCTCGCGCGGCGGCCGGTTCGCGTCGCTGGTCCGCGCGGCCACCCCCGATGCCGTCCTCGCCGGGGTGGAGTTGCTGGCCGACCTGACCGGCTCCGGGGTGCTCGTCGTCGACATCGGCGGAGCGACCACCGACGTCTACTCGGCGCTCGTGCCCGACGCCGAGCTGACCTCGGGGCCGCGGCGCGACGTGGCGGGCTTCCTGTGGCGCTCCCGCACGGTCGAGGGCGACCTCGGGGTGGCGGTCGGAGCGCCCGGCACGATCGCCGCCGCGGCGGCCGAGAAGCTCGCTGCGCCGGCCGGCGACCGGGAACTGGCGGCGGTCGCGGGGATGATCGCGCTGCGCCGGCACGCCCGCGGGCACTCGCCCGGGCCCGGACACCCCCGCACCGGCGGGCGCGACCTGCGCGACGTACGCCTCGTGGTCGGCTCCGGCGGGGTGCTCCGGCACGGCGGCGGGCCGTTCGTGCTGGACGCCGTCCTGGGCGACACGGCCGGTGGCTGGGCGGCCCCGCGGTCCGCCCGGGCCGTCGTCGACGACCAGTACGTGCTGGCCGCCGCCGGTCTCCTCGCCATTGATCACCGTGACGCTGCGGCGGCACTCCTGAGCACTCTGTAGAACTCGGCCGGCACGATCGGGTAATCGACGAGACACGCCGATACAAGCGACACGCCAGAGGCGGGGACGACGGTTGACAGCGGGGCGGGGGGCCGACGTAACGTCTTTCTTTCCTGAGCACGGCGAGCGGCCGTTGTTCGTACTGTCCCTCCGCTCACTGGCCAAAGGCGTCCTCGCATATCCGAAACTGGGGGGGTCGCGCGTTCAGCCAGGTCCAGGGAGTGGGGGTCGGCGGGCAGCACGAACAGGTCGCGCCCCGGTGGGCGAAGGATCGAGCGGGGTCAGTAGACAACGGCACGACGCGGGCAGCCAGTCCGGGCCGGGCCGGTCCGAAGGTCAACAGCGAGATCCGTCGGCACCACCGGCCGTGCGCGAGGGCAGCACCAGAAGCGAACGGGATGCGACCCGGGCCGGGTCGCATCCCGTCCCTGCATCCGGCGGCCCTTCGACCCCCGCGGCCGGTGCCGTACGCGCAGTTCCGCCAGGTAGCCTCTCGCGAATGGAACTGACGCTGCAGCCGCCCGCGGAGTCGCTGGTCACCGCGCCCGCCACCCCGCCGCGGCCGCTGCGCCTGCCGGTCGCCGTCGCGCTGGCCGTGCTCGCCGGGGCGGCGCTGCTGCTGTCACTCCCGCCGTACGGTCAGTGGTGGCTCGCCCCGGTCGGCGTGGCCGGGTTCGCCGCCGCCGCGCACCGCCGCCGCCTGCGCGGCGGCGCCGGCATCGGCTTCATCGCCGGCCTCGTCCTGTTCGTCCCCCTGCTCGACTGGACCCGCCTGGCCGCCGGCTGGCTGCCCTGGATGCTGCTGTCGTTCGCCCAGGCCGGCATCTTCGCGCTGCTCGGCCTCGCCTCCGCCTGGGCGTCGCCGCTGCTCGACCGGCGCCGCTGGCTGTGGCCCCCGCTCGCCGGGCTGCTCTGGGTGTCGCAGGAGGCACTGCGCGACCGGGCCCCGTTCGGCGGCTTCCCGTGGGGGCGGCTCGCGTTCAGCCAGGGCGACGCCCCCGCGCTGCGCCTCGCCGCGTACGGCGGAGCCCCGCTGGTCACCTTCGCGGTGGCCGCCGCCGGCGGCGCCCTCGTCGCACTCGCCTGGCGGCGCTCGATCTCCTGGCCGGCGGCCGGCTTCCTGGTCGCGGCGGCCGCCCTGATCGCCGGCCCGGCCGCCGTCCCGGTCGCCCACCCCGGCAGCACCGGCAAACTCGTCGCGATCGTCCAGGGCAACGTGCCCCGCCTCGGCCTCGACTTCAACGAGCAGCGGCGGGCCGTCCTCGACAACCACGTCAACGCGACCATCCAGCTCGCCGCCCAGGTCGCCGACGGCAAAGCCCGCCGGCCCGACCTCGTCGTCTGGCCGGAAAACTCCAGCGACATCGACCCGCTGCGCAACCCCGACGCCGCCCAGGAGATCACCGCCGCGGCGAACGACATCGGGGCGCCCATCCTCGTCGGCACCGTGCTGCGCACCGACAAGCCGTCCGACATCCAGAACGCGGGCATCCTCTGGCGCCCCGGCACCGGCCCCGACCTCAGCCAGGAATACGTCAAACGCCACCCGGTGCCGTTCGCCGAATACATGCCGCTGCGCCCGATCGCCCGCCTCGTCACCGACAAGGTCGACCTGGTGCAGAACATGCTCAAAGGCGACCACCCCGGCGTGATCCGCACCGGCCCGGCCGTCCTCGGCGACGTGATCTGCTTCGAGGTCGCCTACGACGGCATCGTCCGCGACACCGTCACCGGCGGCGCCCAGCTCCTCACCGTGCAGACCAACAACGCCACCTTCGACAACGCCGAGGCCGAGCAGCAGCTCGCCATGGTCCGCCTGCGCGCCGTCGAACACGGCCGCGACTCCCTGATGGTCTCCACGGTCGGCGTGTCCGGTTTCGTCGGCACCGACGGCAACGTCCACGGCGCCACCGGCTTCAACACCCCGGCGGTGGTGCTGCGTGACATGCGACTTGGCGGACCCACTACGCTGGCGACGCGTTTGGGCCAGTGGCCCGAATGGACCGGCGTCGCCCTGACGGTCGTCGCCCTGGCCGGCGTTCTGCCCCTGCGACGCCGGCGCACCACCATTGACGAGGCTGCACGAAAAGCGGAGGAACGGTGACCGAAGCCGAGGGCTACCCGGGAGTCGGACGGGTGCTGGTGGTAATCCCCACCTACAACGAGGCCGACAACATCCGGTCCATCACCGAGCGGGTGCGCAGGGCGGTCCCGTCGGTCGACATCCTGGTCGCGGACGACAACTCACCCGATGGCACCGGCGCGATCGCCGACGAACTCGCCGTCGCCGACGACCACATCTTCGTGCTGCACCGGCCCGGCAAGGAAGGCCTCGGCGCGGCCTACAAGGCCGGCTTCGCCTGGGCGAAGAACAAAGGCTACGACGTGGTCGTCGAGATGGACGCCGACGGCTCCCACGCCCCCGAAGAACTGTCGCTGCTGCTCGACCAGCTGCGCGACCACGACGCGGTCCTCGGCACCCGCTACATCGCCGGCGGCAGCGTGCACAACTGGCCGATGCGCCGGCTGGTGCTCTCCCGGGGCGGCAACATCTACATCCGGATGGCCCTCGGCATGCCGTTCCGGGACGCCACCGGCGGCTACCGCGCCTACCGCATGCCCGTCCTCGACGCCATCAACGTCGACACGGTCGCCTCCACCGGCTACTCGTTCCAGGTCGAACTGGCCTGGCGCGCCTACCGGCAGGGCTTCCGCGTCACCGAGGTGCCGATCACGTTCACCGAGCGCGAACACGGCGTCAGCAAAATGAGCGGCAACATCTTCAAGGAACAGCTGCTCAGGGTCACCACGTGGGGCCTGCAGGCCCGCAAGGACACCCTCCTCAGCATGATCGGCCGCAAGCCCAGGCAGGGTTCGACCTGGCCGTGACCCGGCACCGGCGTGTCATGCTTTAAACCGGAGGTGCCCCGATGCGTCGTCCATTGGCCCTGATACCTGTCGGCTTCGCCCTGCTGTCGATCGCCGAGATCGTGGTGTTCCTGACCGTCGCGCACACGATCGGCGGAGGCTGGGCCGTCCTGCTGCTGCTCGCCTTCACCGTGACCGGCCTGGCCCTGCTGCGCCGCGAAGGCATCCGGGGGTGGCGGCGGTTCCAGGCGGCGGCGGTCGAGGGACGTCCCCCGGGCGCCGACGTGTCCAACTCGCTGGCCGGTCTGGGCGGGGCGCTGCTGCTGGCCGTGCCGGGCTTCATCACGTCCCTCGCCGGGCTGTTCCTGCTGCTGCCCCCGGGGCGTGTCCTGGCCCGGCGCCGGATCGAGAACTTCGCCGGTCGCCGTCTTGGGGCTGCGGCCGTGGGGGACCTGTTCGGTCCTCGCCGGGTCAAGGTTCGTCGGGGGTCTCCCGTTGATGAGCCGCCTGTGTCGCCTTCGCCTGTTGCTGCGCTTGACGGTGAAGTGGTTGAAGGGGAAGTTATTCGCTGATCTCGGGGGCTTTCTTGCTGTCGGACGCGATTCGGGGCGAGGGTGACCAAGAACGAGGTAAAGCATCTAGTTCGTTCTTGGTCACCCTCGCCCCGAATCGCTTGCCTGGTCCTGGTCAGCAGATTTGGCCTTCGTCGGTGGTCCATGCCGCCAGGCGTTGCCTTGCCGGTGGGCGGTCCCGTCGCGCTGCGCGCGACTTCCGCTCAGTGGGCGCGCCAGGGGATTCGGTCACTCCGGGCCGGCCTTAGTGGTGGGTTGCCCGGCCTCACATCGCCCCGTTGCGCGGGTTGTCGGGTCTTTTCGCCGCCGAGGGCGGCGCTGGTCGGCTTGGGCGTGACGGTCGCGCCTTCCGTCGGCTGGGCTCGCCGGGGGTGAAGGTATGGGTAGCGGTTCCCCTTTTTTGCAGCTTGCGTGTCGCGTGGATTGCTGCGGGTCTCGTCCACATGGGCGCTACCCGTCACGGGCCGGGTCTGTGGGCCTGCTCGTGGGCTTCGGGCCCGTGTGTCTGGGGCTCGTTGCCGGGCGTCGGCTCGGCGGTTGAGCGCCCGAGCCTGCTCGCCGGCGAGAGCCGCCTGGGGCTCTCCTCGGGCCGGCTTGCGCATCTCGGGTTTTGCTGGGCCGGCCTGAGGCATCTCGGGTCTTGTTCGCCCGCGTGGGCCATGTCGGCGTCGTGCTGCACCGGCTCGATCACGGTGGTGCGATCGGCCGGAAGCAAAACCCGCAAACCCGCTTCCGATGCTACGTGCAGGTCATCGTCCCGCCGAGCCGAGCCGAGCCGAGCCGAGCCGAGCCGAGCCGAGCCGAGCCGAGCCGAGCCGGGCCGAGCCGAGCCGGGCCGAGCCGGGCCGAGCCGAGCCGGGCCGGGCCGAGCCGGGCCGAGCCGGGCCGAGCCGGTGTCGAGCCGGGCCGAGGCGCAGGCGGCCGGTTCGGCGCGGCCCGGGCCGAGCCGGGCGGAGCCGGGCCGAGCCGGTGTCGAGCCGAGCCGCAGCCGGCCGGTTCGGCGCGCAAGCTCTGAGCCCTACCGATGGGGGGCCGCCCATCGTAACCGTAGGATCCCCGTCGGTTCGGTGCACGGTGCTAGCCACGGGGCCCGCAAGCTTCAAAAGCCCACAAACCCGCGCAACGGGGCGATGTGAGGCCGGGCAACCCACCACTGAGGCCGGCCCGGAGTGACCGAATCCCCTGGCGCGCCCACTGAGCGGAAGTCGCGCGCAGCGCGACGGGACCGCCCACGGGCAAGGCAACGGCTGGCGGCATGGACCACCGATGAAGGCCGAACCTGCTGACGCTGAGTGGGCAAGGAATTCGAGGGGAGGGTGACCAAGAACGAACTAGATGCTTTACCTCGTTCTTGGTCACCCTCCCCTCGAATTCCGTCCGACCGCACCCAGGCCACCCCGCCCGGAACACACGAAAAGGCCGCCCCCCAAACATAGGGAGCGGCCTCCTCGAACCGGTTCAGCGACCTCGACGCGTCCGAACCTCCTGGAGCCGTTCATTGAGGATGTCCTCAAGCTCCGAGATCGAACGCCGCTCAAGCAGCATGTCCCAGTGGGTGCGTGGCGGCTTCGCCTTCTTCTGCTCCGGCTCGTTACCGTCGACGAGTCGGGCTACGCTGCCGTCGAATTTGCACTCCCAGGTGGTGGGCACCTCGGCGTCGACGGCGAACGGGACCTCGAACTGGTGGCCCTTGACGCAGAGGTACTCTCGAGTCTGCCGGGGCGCCAGTTCGGTGTTGCGGTCGGACTCGTAGCTGACTGCGCCAAGACGGCTGCCGCGCAGCATGCGTTCGCCCATGATCGGCTTTCCCCTCGCTCGTGGTGCTGCTCTCGTTGGTGTAACGAAAGGGGCGACCGCCGGATTCCAGACCTTGGTCAAGGATCTGGCGGACGCCAAGTCTCTGGCCGCCGTGTGTGACGGCAGCGTTAACGCTACGAGCGTAACTGCCCGCGGCCCCAGGCCGTCACTTCGAACCCTCGTCGAAGTGGACCTTGGTCCACTTTACGGCCTTATGGGAGTTCTGCGGGTGCTGCGATGTCGGTCACTCGGCAGTGTCGGTCGTAAATCCCTCTCCGGGTTCAGCGGTACGTCCGGCAACATTCGCCCCGCGGCCGCCGAAGTTGAGAAGAATCCACCTGTCGACTTCGTGTCCTGGGATGTGTTTGCCCTTCGAACACTCTATCGACACCTCGCGACCGCCATCGATTCGGAGATCCGGGCTCGGCTCGGCTACAGATGAGCCGAGCCCCGGGAATGGCCGGTGAGCGTGATGGCCTGGGTCGGGGAGTGGCCGGCGGGGTCGGTTGGCTCGGGTCGGGGAGTGGCCGGCGGGGTCGGTTGGCTCGGGTCGGGGAGTGGCCGGTGAAGCTTGGCTTGGCTCGACCGGGTCGGGGAGTGGCCGGTGGAGCTTGGCTGGGGCTGGGGCTGGGGCTGGGGCCGGGTCGGGGAGTGGCCGGTGGAGTCAGTTGGCTCGGGCCGGGGATTGGCCGGGCTTGGTCTGCTGGATCGGGGCCGGCGACGGGCGGGGACTTCCCAGCGAGGCCAGCGCCGAGGCGAGGTCGCTGACCTGGGTCGAGAGCTGCGCGGCGCGGGACTGGGCGGCCTCGGCTTCGGCGCGGGCGGCGGCGAGGCGGCGTTCCAGGTCGGCGATCTCGTGCGCGGCCCGTTCGGCGGCGCGGCGCTGGGCTTCCTGGTCGGCCGCGGCCTCGTCGGCCCGGCGCCGGGCCTCGGCGATCTCGGCGTCGGCGGCGGTACGCGCGGCGGCGGCTTCCCGGCGCGCTTCGGCGGCCGCGGCGTCGGCGGCGGTGCGGACCGCGGCGGCCTCGCGCCGTGCTTCGTCGGCGGCGGCTTGGGCGGTCGCGGCCTCAGCGCGTACGGCGGAAGCCGCCGCCTCCGCGGCGGCGAGTTGATCGGTGGCCTTGACCAGGTCCTTGGCCGTTCTGGCGGCTTCGGCGCGGGCGGCATCCCGGTCACGGCCGGCCTGCTCGGCGCGCTCGGCGGCGGCCCGGGCGTCACGCAAGGTAGTCGCTAGTTCGCGCTCGGTGGTTTCCCGCTCCCGGCGTACGTCGTGGATCTCCGCCTTCGCGGCCGAGAGCTCGTCCCGGGCGGTGTCGCGTTCGGACTCGGCGCGCTCACGGAGCGCGGCGGCCGCGGTCGCCTGGCGGCGAGCCTCGTCGCGGGCTGCCACGGCCGCCTCTGCCTCTTCGGCGGCTGCCGCGGCCTTGCGCTCGGCCTGCTCGGCCAGGTGGCGGGCCTCATCGCGTTCCGCCGTGGCCGCGGACGCCAGCTGCTGGGCGCTCGCGGTGGCTGCGCTCGCCTGCTCAGCGTCACGGCGGGCGTCGTCGCGTTCGGTGTGGGCGGCGGCGATCTTCTCCGAGGTCTCGGCATGGACCTCGGCGACCTGACGCTCGACGCCGGCCGGGGATAGTTCGGAATGGAGTGCCTCGGTGAGCGTGCCGACCAGCTGATCGAGGCGGTCGACGACCTCCCAGGTGCGGGCTACCTGACCGGCCAGGCCGGGGGAGGAGCGGTGCCGCATCCGCACGTTGCGGGAGGCACGCTGGCATTCGCCGTCGTTGTCGCGGCAGTACCGGAAGGGGCGCCCCGCCGACGCCCGCTGCTGGACCGGACGTCCACAGTGCGCGCAGGGGCGGGTCTCAAGGATGTCGTCGTTCTCGCTCATCGCCTGGCCAGCCTAGGCGCCGATGATCGCCTGCCGTCGCCACCACACCGAGCGCGTTTACGCCTCTATCCCAGTATCCTAGGATGCCGTACGGGGTGTGCCCTGTGCTGTGGGCACGCGCAAGCCCAGGTCAAACCAAAACGGAGTCAACGACTGCCTGCCTTTTGAATTCAGGGTTTGGCTGGCCGCAGGCTGTTGGTGGGGCTGGGATCGGCCCAGAGCCGGGCGCTGTTCGGGGCCGTCGGCGCCTCGCTCGGCTTTGACGATGGGGTCGTGCAGGAAGCGTCCGGGACTTGTACCGCCGATGAAGGGGAGCGAGGTTAGGTCCGGGGGCGGTCAAGCGTCGGCTGGGCCACGCTGCCGCCCGCACGATCGGCGGGACAGAAGATTCAGCTCCGGCGGGCAGGTCATGCCGGCTGTTGCCGCGTTGCCGGTCAGTGCGCCGAACTCGGCCGGCGCTGCTTGGTTGCGTGGCAGGCCTGGCGCCGCTCGCTGGCGCCGCTCGCTGGCGTTGTCTCACCGGCGGCGTTGTGGCGCGGACGGCTCGGCCGCCGACAACCCGGCGGCCGAGCAGACCTACGCCGCGCTGCCGCCCCGGCCGACGCTGCCCCGGCCGACGCGGTTCGCCGGGGGCGGCGTCGCGGTGCCAGGCGCCCGGTCGTGGGCGGCTGTGCGGGATCACGCCGACTGTAAGTAAGCCGGAGTGCGTCAAGTGGACGGTGCGGAGTGATGGACAACCGGCGGCTCGACCGCCATGGGTGTTCGAGGCGCACCTGTCGTCGGGGTGGGTTTGTGTTGACGTGTTGATTTCGTCAATGTTGATGGCGGCGCGTCAATGTTGACGGAATCAACATGGCTATTGGCCCAGGAACTCCTTGACCGCGGGCGCCAAAGCGCCGGCCTTCACCATGTGGGTCTGGCCGGGCAGGGTGCGGTAGTCGGCCTTCGGGAGGGTTTCGCTCAGGGCTCGGGCCGCGTTGCGCATGTACTGCGGGCTTTTGCCGCCGTCCATGACCAGTGCGGGTGCGGTTACGCCGGCCCAGCGGGACGGGTCCAGGGGGCGGCCGCGGCCGGTGTCGCCGAGGATGTGCAGGTCGTAGGGCAGGGTGGGGGCTACCGCCTTCAGCTTTTTCCACGGCGGGGTCAGGGGCATGATCGCTAGCGCTAGGGCGGGCATGCCGACGTGGCTCATGAATTTCTTGAGGGCTCCGGTGCGGTCGCCGCGGGCGAGCAGGGCCTCGGTGTCGGCGGTGAAGGTGGCCTCGCGGGCGGGGCGGGTGTCGTCGACGATGAACGGTGGTTCGTAGAGGGCCAGCCGGGTTAGGCCGGGCAGCTGGGCGGCGGCGTCGGCGGCGAGGACTGCGCCTGAGGAGACTGCTACCGCGTACGCCTGGCCGCCGGCCTCCTTGAGGAGGGCGGCGATGTCTTCGATCTCGCGGTCTTCGGCCCAGGGGAGGGTGTTTCCGCTCTGTCCGCGGCCGCGGCGGTCGTAGATGTGGACCGTGTAGTGGTCGGCGAGTGCGGCGGCTACGGTGCGGGCGGGGCCGAAGTCGCGGTAGCACATGGCGCCGTCGATGAAGAGCAGTGCGGGGCCGGTGCCGAGGGTTTCGTAGGCGATCGTGGTGCCGTCGGCTGAGGTGACGGTGGGCATGGCTCAGTCCTCTGGGTGGTCGGAGGTCGGGGTGAACAGGGCGTGGCAGGTGACCATGGCGCCGTGCAGGCCCTGGATGTAGCGGTGGAAGCCCTGGCCGCTGCGGATGCCGAGGGTGTGCGGGTTGGTGAAGTAGACGGTGCCGCCGTCGTCGGTGGTGTCGCCGGGGCGGGGTGCGGGGTCGAGGCCGAGGGTGTCGGTGAGGGTGCGCCAGGCGGCGGGCCAGTCGGTGACGGGTGGGCCGAACGCGGTGACCGGGGTCAGGGTGCGGCCGGGGAAGTGGGTGAGGTGTTCGACGAGGGTGGCGAAGAAGAGGGCGGTGCCGTACTGCATGGCTTCGTATTCGCCGGCCCAGTCGTCGCCGGGGAGGAAGCCGCTGGTGACGGTGCGCAGGACGGTGGCGCTGTGGTCGCGGCCTTCGATGAGGTGTTCGTAGGCGAGGAAGCGTCCGTCGTCGGCCGGGCCGGTGCGGTAGGCGAAGTGGCGGGGCTGGTCGCGGGTGGTGACGGTGCCGGCGGGGATCCAGTCGTCGCCGAAGGCGGTGCGGACGGTGGTGCCGTCGATCTCGGTGCGGCCGATGTACCAGGAGGAGATGCCGGGTCCGGTGGCGATGGCGTCCCAGACCTGGTCGGGGGTGGCGGGGACGGTGGCGTCGAGGTGGGTTTCGAAGTCCTTGCCCATCAGTGGTCCTGTTCGGCGGCGGAGTCGAGGGCGGGGTGCACGGCGACGACGAGGCGGTGTTTGCGGCCGGTTTCGGTGTGGTAGCGGGCGACGAGCCGGGTGACGGCGGTGGTGAGTTCGTCGGCGAAGGCGGCGCGGTCGTCGGGGGTGGCGAAGCGGATTTCGGCGTCGACGGCGTAGGTGGCGATGCGTTGCTGGGTGCGGTCGGCGCCGGTGATGAGGGTGCCGACGTCGCGGACGAGGCGGGCGGCGAGGGCGAGGAGCCAGCGGGCGGAGAGGCGGTCGGGGGCCCGGCCGGGGTCGGGGGCGACGGCTGCGAGGGCGGCCGGGCTGATGACGTACGAGGCGGCGGTGGCTTGCAGGAGCCGTTCGGTGACGTTGCCTTTGCGGCGTTCCTCGACGAGCCGGACGAGGCCGTGGTGTTCGAGGGTGCGCAGGTGGTAGTTGATTTTCTGCCGGGGGAGGCCGATTTTGCCGGCGAGGGTGGTGGCGGAGCCGGGCTGGGCGAGTTCGGCGAGGATGCGGCTGCGGATGGGGTCGAGGGAGATTTCGGCGGCGGCCGGGTCTTCGATGACGGCGACGTCGTGCATGCCGTCGACTGTCGCACCGAAAAGAAAAGTTGTCTAGAGCTGTTTTGTGGTCGGTAAACTTTTTGATCTCCCCGCTCGTCTTCGGAGGCATGACTAACGTGAGGGCACCGCATGGCGCGCGATGACGACGAGTTCGCCGAATTCGCCGCGGCGGCCTCCGCCCGCCTGCGGCGAGCGGCGTACCTGCTCACCGGGCACGACCAGCAGGCAGAGGACGCCGCGCAGACGGCGCTGGTCAAGACGTACGCGGCCTGGTCGCGCATCCGGCGGGACGACCCTTACGCGTACGCGCGGAAGGTGCTCGCCAACCACATCACCGACCAGTGGCGCCGCCCGATCCGGGAACACGCCGGCGACGACCTGCCGGACCGTCCCGGCCCGCGCGACCTGGCCGAGGACGTCGCCCGGCAGCGGTGGCTGCTCGGCGCCCTGGCCGCGCTGACCGAGCGGGAACGCCTGGTGGTCGTGATGCGGCACTACTTCGACATGCCGGAGGCCGAGGTGGCCGCCGTGCTGAACATCGCGGTCGGCTCGGTGAAGAGCCTCAACTCGCGCGGGCTGCAGAAACTGCGGGTCTCGGTGCGCGACGACGACGAGGTCCTGACGGCGCACGGAGCGCCGCGATGACCGGCCTGGAGGAGTTCCGCGACCTGCTGAACGCGCCGGCGCCGGCGGCCGGCCCGGCGATGGAGCTGGACGTGATCGTCCGTAAGGGACGCCGGCTGCGGGCCCGGCGCCGGCTGGCGACCGGCATGAGCTGGCTGGTGGCGTTCTCGGTGGTGGCCGGCGGCGGGATCACGCTGTGGGAGAAGACGTCGTACAGCGGTCCGGCGCCGGTCGAGGCCGCGGCGGACAGCCGGCCCGCCGGTGCGTGGGGCGAACCGGTGGAGACCGGCATGACGCAGCCCGGCGGGCAGGTGGTGCTGATGTTGTCGTTCCTGAAGACCACCGGGATGCAGAGCATCGGCTGCTTCGAGACCGCCGACCGGGCGCTGCGCGGCTGCCGCAGCGTCGAGGACTTCACCGAGCGGACGTTCGCGAGCGGGTTCCATGCCATCCATGCGCCCGACCGGGTCGAGGGCCAGGGCGACCTGCCGGTCTTCGGGTACTTCATCGGCCCGGCACGGGCGATCATGGCGAAGGCGGACGGGCGCACGGTCAGCGCGCAGCTGACGACGTGGAGCGAGGACCGGGACGTGACGCTGTTCTGGTTCCCGCTCGATCAGGTGTCGGCCGATATGGTGCTGACCGACTGGGCGGCCATCGGAGACAAGGGCAAGCAGCTGCCGACCGGCAAGGCGCGGCTGGACGTGGCCCGTGGCTGAGCGTCCGGGCCGGGTGGCGGCGCTGGACGGGTTACGGCTGCTGGCGGCGCTGGCCGTTGCGGTCTACCACCTGACCGTGGCGTGGCGGGTCGACGGCGTGCATCCACCGGCGTACTTCCTGCCGACGGCGTCGCACGTGACCGTCTACGGCTTCCTCGGCGTGGAGTTGTTCTTCCTGATCAGCGGGTTCGTCATCGCGATGAGCGGCTGGGGGCGGCCGCTGGGCGCGTTCTTCGCCTCGCGGGTGAGCCGCCTCTACCCGGCGTACTGGGCCGGGATCGTGCTCACGACGCTGGTGGTGCTGGTGCTGCCGGTCACCGGCGGTGTCCCGGTGAGCGGGCTGCCCGGCCCGGCCGGCACCCTGGCCAACCTGACGATGCTGCAGGAGCCGCTCGGGGTGCCCGCGGTCGACACCGTCTACTGGACACTCTTCATCGAGCTGCGCTTCTACCTGCTGTTCGCGGTGGTCGTGTGGGCCGGTACGACGTACCGGCGGGTCGTGCTGTTCTGCACGCTGTGGCTGACCGTGGCCGTGCTCGCCCCGAGCTGGCGGCTGCCGGTCGTCGACCTGGTCGCGGTGCCGGACTACGCGCCGTACTTCGTGGCCGGCATGGCGATGTACCTGATCTACCGGTTCGGCCCGACGCCGCTGCTGTACGGGATCACCGGGATGGCGTGGCTGGTCTCGATGGCCCGGCTCGACGACCGGCTGGCGCAGCTGCGGCCGGGCTTCGCGGTGCCGTCCTGGCCCGGCTACCTGTTCGTGTCGCTGAGCTTCGCGCTGCTGCTGGCGATCGCGCACGGCTGGGCCGCCCGGGTCCGCGGGCGGTGGCTGACGGTCGCGGGCGCGCTGACCTACCCGGTCTATCTGCTGCACCAGCGGATCGGCTACAGCCTGGTCCGCACCGGGTACGAGCTGACCGGCGCCCCGGTCTGGCTGCTGATCGCGGCCGCGCTCGCCGTGATCACCGCGGTGGCCTGGCTCGTGCACCGGTACGTCGAGCGGCCGCTCACCCGGCGGCTGCGCGACGCCCTGGCCCGCGGCGTCGCGGCGGCGGCCGCGGAACCGCAGCTTCCGCTCAGTGCCGGGCGCCTACCGTCGGGCACGTGGCCGCAGCCGCTGTCACCCCGTTGAACGGGGGCGCCACCCGGTCGAGGACGTGCTACCGGCCGCCGCCCGGTGACCTGGGCGGACCGGCTGGGCCGGTAGGCTCGCCGGGTGCCGCTGCCTGACGATCTGCTCCGACCGGGCTGGACCGCCGAAGAGCTGGCGCACAGCAGCGCCAACGAGGTCACCGGCGGGGTGTGGCGGGTGCACCGCGACGGTGGTACGGCGATCCTCAAGCACGCGGTCCGGCGACGGAGCGGCGCGGCGGCGCACCTCGCGGCGAGCGATGACCCGGCTCACTTCAACTATTGGCGGCGCGAGCTCGAGGCGTACACCTCGGGTCTGGCGGCATCGTGCTTCCCCGGGGTGAGTGCCCCGGGGTTTCTGGGTTGCGACGTGCTGGCCGATGGTTCGGTGGCGATGTGGCTTCAGGACGTGGCCGGCACGCCGGGCATGTCGTCCGGGCCCGCCGACCTGGGTGAGCTGGCCTTCCGGCTCGGCGCCGGGCAGGCCCGGTGGCTCGGCGAACCGCCCGGCTTTCCCTGGCTGGCGCGGGACTGGCTGCGCGATTACACCCTGGCCCAGCCGGTCGATGAGGACCTCGACTGGGATCATCCGGTCATCGCGGCGGCGTGGCGGCCCGCGCTGCGCGCCGGCCTGCGCCGCCTGTGGGAGCAACGGGTCGCGCTGCTGGCCGCCGCCGACCGCTTTCCCCGTACGCTGTGTCACCACGACGTCTGGCCGATGAACCTCATCGTGACCCCCGGCGGGCCGGTGCTGCTGGACTGGTCGTTCTGCGGGCCCGGCGCGATCGGGGAGGACGCGGCCAACCTGGCCCTCGACACGTTCTGGGACGGGCTGTCCGCACTGGACCTCGACGTCGTGCTGGCCACCGTCGCCGCCGGTTACGCCCGCGGTCTCGACGGGGCCGTCCCGGCCGCGACCGTGCGGGCGGCGATCCGCACCTGCGGGGCGGCGAAATACTTCTGGCTGGCCCCGCGGATGGTGATGGCGGCCTCGGTGTCACCCCGCCGGCCCGGCTACGACCGGCGCGGGCTCGAAGCGATGCTGGCCGGGCGGGCCCCGATGTTCGAGACCGTCGTGCGGTGGGCCGCCTCGGCCGGGTGACAGGCTGCGCCCGGGTCGCCCGTGCTCGCTACGATCCAGGCGGATCGACGAGCTTGGGGGGCGCGATGGTGTGGCGACGGGCGGCGGCCGCGGTGGCGGCGGTGTTCGCGCTGCTCCTGCTGCCGGCGCCGCCGGCCGCCTTCGCCGAGCACGTGTGCGACAACCCGCCCCCGGCCGGAACGCAACTGCCCGGCACCCCGTACGCCAATCAGCTGTACGACGCGTCGCGGCTCGCCCCGCTGGCCACCGGCGCCGGGGTGCGGGTCGCGGTGATCGACTCCGGTGTCGAGGCGGACACGCCCGCCCTGCGCGGCCGGGTCGCCGCCGGGGCCGACTTCCTGCACCACGACCCCGACGGCCGGCAGGACTGCATCGGCCACGGCACCGAGGTGGCGAGCCTGATCGTGGGGCGGCCGGCCGGCGACTCCGGCTTCCAGGGGCTGGCGCCGGGCGCGACGATCGTGCCGGTGCGGGTCAGCGAGGAGGAGGACGACCAGAACGGCGGCACCTCCGGCGACCGGGCGTCGTTCGGCGACTTCGCCGACGCGATCGACTGGGCGGTCGACGAGGGCCGCGCCGACGTCATCAACCTTTCCCTGGTCACCACCGAGGGCAACACCCCGGTGCGGGCGGCGGTCGCACGGGCCCTCGGCAAGGGCGTGGTCGTGGTGGCCGCGGCCGGCAACCACGGCCGCCCGCAGGACCCCGACCCGACCCCGTTCCCGGCCGCCTATCCGGGTGTGATCGGCGTGGGCGCGCTGACCGCGTCCGGGGTGCGGGCCGACTATTCGCAGCACGGCGACTACGTGGACGTGGTGGCCGCCGGCGACGGCGTGACGGCGGCGATGCCGGGCGGCGGCCTGCACGTCGACAGCGGCACCAGTTTCGCGGCGCCGTTCGTGGCCGCGACCGCCGCCCTGATCAAGCAGCGTTTCCCCGGGGCGACCCCGGCCGAGGTGGCCCGCCGCATCGAGGCCACCACCGACCCGGCACCCGGCGGCCCGGCCTCGTCCGGCGCCGGCGCCGAGGCGGCCCGCAACCCGGAGTACGGGTTCGGCCTGCTCAACCCGTACCGTGCGCTGACCGAGACGCTGGGCCCGGCCTCTCCGGCCGCCCCGGCGCCGGAGATGATGCAGGCGCAGGACCCGGCCGCGGTGGCCCGGGCCGCCCGGCGCGCCGACGCCCGGCGGGCATCATTGTGGATGGCGGTGGGCGGCATCGGCGTGGTCTTCGTGATCGGCGCCGCGGCGATCGTGATGCGGCGCGGCGCGCGGCGCGGGTGGGCGCCGGCGGTGCCGGTCAGCCCGGCCCGGGCCGAGCCGGACCGCCACCGCGACCGGCCCGGAGAGCCGCTGATCCGCTGACCGCGATACTTACGCCTATGGCGGACGGGGTGGTGGTGCTCGGCAGCTGCGGAGGGTGGCCGGAGGC
Organism: Actinoplanes sp. NPDC051343; assembly: GCF_044455125.1. Lineage (NCBI taxonomy): Bacteria > Bacillati > Actinomycetota > Actinomycetes > Micromonosporales > Micromonosporaceae > Actinoplanes > Actinoplanes sp. NPDC051343. The sequence goes on along the minus strand of NZ_JBITEL010000002.1, from coordinate 435,360 downwards.
CGGGCGGGCGTGCAGCGGTTACCTGGTGTCCTGTCGCGGGGTGCGGATCGTGCTCGACCTGGGGTACGGGACGGCGGCGCGGTTGTTCTCGCTCGTGGACGTTCCGGACGCGGTGGTCATCACGCATGCGCACCCGGACCACGCGGTGGATCTGCACGCGTTGTTCCGGTCGCTGCGCTATGGAGCCGGCCGGCGGCCGGTGCCGGTCTACGCGGCCTCCGGAGTGGCCGAACTGATGGCTGCTCTTGATCCGCCGGATGCGGCCGACGTCTCGTCGTACCTGGACTTCCGGCCGTTGCCGGCCGAGCCGCTGCGGGCCGGGCCGTTCCGGCTGACGTCGGTTCCGCTGCCGCACTACGTTCCGAACGTGGGTGTGCGGCTGGAGGCGCCCGGGTGGTGTGTGGCCTATACCGGTGACACCGGGCCGTCGCCGGACCTGGCCGTGCTGGCGCGAGACGCCGACCTGCTCATCGCTGACTGCACCGATCGGCCGCCGCTCGATCTGCGGCCGCGCGAGGCGGGATCGGCGGCGCAGGCGGCCGGGGCGCGGCGGCTGCTGTTGACGCACTTCTGGCCCGGCGCGGATCGGCCGGCCTGCGGTCGTGCGGCCGCGGAGGTGTACTCGGGCGAGATCCTTCTGGCTGACGAGGGACTGGAGATAGCGCTGCCCTGATCGTCGTCTCGTCGTCTCGTCGTCTTGTCGTCTCGTCGTCACAGATGGAACAGGAACGTGATCAGGAGCAGCGCCGGAGCGCAGGCCACCGTCGACAGGAAGATGGCGTCGCGGATCAGGACCAGGCCGGCGTTGAAGCGCTGGCCGTAGAGGAACACGTTCTGGGCGGTCGGCAGCGCCGCCAGCACGGTCACGGCGAAGGTCCCGTCGTGGGGCAGGCCCAGGGCGCGGCTCATGAGGAAGGCGATCACCGGCATACCGGCGGTCTTCAGCGCGATCGCGGTGAGCGTGGCGGCCCGGTCGGAGCCGGCGGTCAGCACGCCCCGGCCGGACAGTGACATGCCGAACGCGATCAGCACGACCGGCACGGCGGCCTGGCCGATAGCGGTGATCGGGTTGCCGAGGACGGCCGGGAGGTGCCAGCCGGTCAGGGCGAACACCGCGCCGAGGGCCACGCCGGCGATCAGGGGGTTGCGCAGCGGTGTCATCAGAACGGTCCGCCACGAGGCGTGCCCGGTGGTGGCGATCTCCAGCAACGTCAGCGCGACCGGGGTGATGGCCAGCAGTTGCAGGATCACGATCGGGACGACCAGGGCCGCGTTGCCGAGCACGTACGTGGCGACCGGGATGCCGATGTAGTTGGCGTTCGTGTAGCCGGACGCGAGTGCCCCCATGATCGTGGTGCCCCGGTCGCGGCCGCGGATCAGCAACGCGAACAGCCCGAAGCACACCACCGCGGCCGCGGTCGACACCAGCAGCGGCTCGCTGAACAGCACGTTCAGGTCGGCCTTGGCCACACCGGTGAACAGCAGGCACGGCGCGAGCACCGAGTAGACCAGCCGGCCCAGCACGGCCTCGGCGTTGTCCGGCAGCCCGGCGAACCGGCGGGTCAGCCAGCCCGCGAGCACGATGACGCCGATGAGCGCGAAGCCGGAGAACGCCGAGATCATGACCGCTGACGTTAGGCGCTGCCCGCGGGAAGGGTCGCGACAGGCCGCCTCATGGTAATCGCGTCATAGCCGGCGATCGCCTCCGGTCCGGCGGCGGTGAGCGGCAGCCGGACCGCCGCGGATGGGATCCGGCCCTCGGCGTGCAGGACGGCCTTGATGACGGTCGGGTTCGGGGCGGCGAACAGCGCGGCCGACCGCGGCGCCAGGCGGTGACTCCAGTCGCGGGCCGCCGGCAGATCGCCCGACTGCCAGGCGGCGATCAGGGCGGCGTAGTCGGCGGTCGCCACGTGGGCGGCCGCCATGATCGCGCCGGGCGCGCCGAGGGCGAGCAGCGGTCCGGCGAGGACGTCGTCGCCGGCCAGCACGGAGAAGCCGGTCCGGCCGGCCGTTTCGGCCAGGAACGTGGTGGCGGTCGCGTCGAGTACGCCGGGGGCGTACTTCATGGCGGTCACGTTGGGCAGCGACGCCAGGCGGACCAGGGCGCCGGCCGACAGCGGCTGGGCGGTGCGGTAGGGCACGTGGTAGACGACGACCGGGATCGGGGACGCCGCGGCCAGGGCGGCGAAGTGCGCGATCACGCCCTCCTCGCCGGGGCGGACGAACGCCGGGACGGCGTGCATCGCGGCGTCGGCCGAGGCGGGGACGACGCCGTCGTGGACGCCGGCGATCCACGGGGTGCGGCGGGTGCGGCTCACGTTGCCGATCACGGACAGGACGGCGGCCCGCTCGGCCGGGGTCAGCGCGGACGGCTCGCCGGTGGTGCCCAGCGCGACCAGGCCGGTGGCGCCCGCATCGAGCACCTCGTGGGCCAGGCGGTCGAGGGCCGGCAGGGCGACGTCGCCGTCGTCGGTGAACGGCGTGATCAGGGGAACGAACAGGCCGGAGAAGGTCATGGCCCCAGCGTCCCGGCGCCGGAGCATAAGGTCCAGGTCGGCTTTCGCGGGCCGGCCGTAAGCTGAGCTGATGCTCGACGTGCGCCGCCTGCGGCTGCTCTGCGACCTCGCCCGGCTCGGCACGATCGCCGCCGTCGCCGCCTCGCACAACTACACGGCCTCGGCGGTCTCCCAGCAGCTGAGTGCCTTGGAGCGCGAGGCGGGCGTACGCCTGCTGGCCCGCACCGGCCGCAGCGTGACCCTGACCGCCGCCGGACGGATCCTGGTGCGGCACGGCACCACGGTGCTGGCCGAACTCGAGCAGGCCACTGCCTCGCTCGCCGCCGTCGCCGGGGGTCTGACCGGGCCGCTGCGCATCGGCGCGTTCCCGACCGCGATCCGCGCGCTGTTCCCGGCCGCGCTGGCCGCGCTCGGCCGCCGCCACCCCGGCCTGGAACTGATGGTCACCGAGCTGGACCCGGCCGGCGTGCCGGCCGCCCTGCGCGACCGCCGCATCGACGTCGGCCTGATCAACGACTACGACCTGGTCCCGGCCCGCCCAGACCCAGCCCTCGACGACGTGCCCCTACTCGACGAGCCGGTCTATCTGGCCTTGCCGCAGGCGTGGGCGGACGAGGCCGTCCGGCCAGGGCAGGTGGCCGGCGAACCCCTCCTGCAGGCGTGGGCCGGCGAGGCCGTCCGGCCAGGGCAGGTGGCCGGCGAACCCCTCCTGCTGGCGTGGGCCGGCGAGGCCGTCGTGCTCGGGCGGGTGGGCGACGAGCCCGTCCCGCAGGCGCGGGCCGTTGAAGGCGCTCGGCGCGAACGGCCGGGGGATGAAGGTGGGCAACCGGGCGACGGCGGTGCCGGACATGTTGATGCGGTCAATGTTGACGGTGTTGATCCAGTCAACATGAATGCGCAGGCGCTGTTGCTGACAAGTAGGCGGAGCGTGGCGCTCGCGGAACTGCGGGACGCGCCGTGGATTCTGGCGACGCCGGGGACGGTGTGTCACACGGTGACCGTGCAGCTGTGCCGGGCGGCCGGGTTCAGTCCGCGCGCCCGCCACCACGCGGACGACTTCACGACCGTGCTGTCGCTGGTGGCGGCCGGCCTCGGGGTGTCGGTCGTCCCGGCCATGGCGGTCGAGGAGGGGCGGGCCGGTGGCGTACGCCTGGAGGCTCTGCCGACGCGGCGCCGCAGCCGGATCGCGTACCGCAAAGGCGCGGCCGGGCATCCGGCCGTCGCCGCCTTCGTGGCCGCGATCAGCGAATCTTGCCAGTTTGCTCCTTACGTCCGCTCCGGGTGAGAAGCTCCGGGTAAGAACGGCCGGGTTACAACACTCTGGGTACCCAGGAGCGCCCCGCATGCCCCGAACCGCCCTGCTGCGGCCGATGCTCGCCGCATCCGGCCGGTTGCGCACCCGGCCGCGGCTGCTGGTGCTGGTCGTGGTGCTGCTGCTTCCGGGTATGGTCGCGGCGGTCGTGTACGCGGTCGGGCGCAACGCTCAGATCGACTCCGGGCGGGCCGAGCTGCGCGGCGCCGAGGCCGTGCAGCGGCTGCTGATCGAGATGGCCGGCGCGGTGGCCGGGAACGCGGCGGCGACCCCGGCGGACCCGGCGGCCGGGGCGGCGGCGGAGCGGATCCGGTCGATCCAGGCGCAGATTGCCGACGTCGGTGACAGCACGCATCTGACCCTCGACCCCGGCCTGTCCACCTCGCGGCTCATCGACGCCCAGGTCGTGCACCTGCCCCGCGCTCTGCTGGCGGCAGCCCAGCTGCAGCAGAATCCGGACCTTTCCACCGCGGCGGGCGCACTCGGCGAGGCCGCCGCGGGCCTCGAGCGGGACGGCGGCCCGCCCGGTGCCGTCCAGGCCATCGCCGCCCTGGCCGCCGACACCCGCCGGGATCCGGCCACGGTCGGCGCGGCCGCGGCGGACGCCGTGCCCGGGCTGCACGACGCGCTCGCCGCCGAGTTGCGGCAGCGCATCGACGCCGGCGCCCGGGAGCGCGACCTCGTCCTCGGTGTCGTGATCGGCGGGCTGCTCCTCGGCGTCTGGTTCGCGGCGGCGGTCGTTCGGGGCACCACACGGGACGTACGCGACACCGTCCGGGCCGCCACCGCCATCGCCGACGGTGACCTCGCCGACCGGCCCCTGCCCAGCGGCCGGGGCGAGATGGGTGACATCGGCCGCGCCGTCGACGTGGCCCGGCAGCGGCTGCGCGCGCAGGACGAGATCATCCAGGCCGCGGAGCACGCCCGTGACCAGCAACTGCGCGCCGGCTTCCGGCATCAGCGGCAGGTCGAGGCCCAGTTCCGGCAGCGGACCCAGGAGATCATCGACGAGTCGACCGGCGTGATCGCCGAGGAGTTGCGGGGCGTTACCGCCCACGTCGGGCAGGTGCGGGACGCGGCCGGCGTGATCGACCGCAGCATCGCCACCGCCGATCGCGCCACCGCGGCCGTCGTCGAGCAGGGCCGCCAGGCCGAGCGGGTGATCGCCTCGCTGGACCGCAGCCTGCGCCGGGTCGCGTCGACCGCGGTCCTGGTCACCGGTATCGCCGGGCAGACCCGGCTGCTGGCCCTCAACGCGACGATCGAGGCGGCCCGGGCGGGCGAGCTCGGCTCCGGCTTCACCGTGGTCGCCGACGAGGTCAAGGAGCTGGCGAACAGCACCGCCAGTTCGACCGAGCAGATCACCACCACGATCGCCGAGCTGGAACGCGACACCGCCGAGATGGCCCAGGCGATCAGCACGATGATCGAGGGGATCGGGGGTGTCGGGGAGGCGGCGGACGCCCTGCGTGCGGTCGTCGCCGACCAGGACGTGCTGGTCAGCGAGCTGTCCGCGCAGATGGGGGACGCGCTGGGCCGGGTCGAGCAGATGTCGAACCTGGCCGCCCGCCTGGAACGCCGGGGGCACGATCGCATCGCCGCGGCCGGCACCGCCAGCATCACCCGGACCGGGCATGCGCCGTTGCCGGTGCGGCTGGTCAACGTCAGCGCGGGCGGGATGCGGTGCGCGCTCCCGGCCGGCGCCCCGATCACGGAGGGTGACGCGGTGGGGGTCGAGCTGGCGCACGGCGACGACCGGATCGGCCTGCACGCCACGGTGATGAACTCGGCCGGGGGCGGTGAGCCGGGGGAGCGGGAGGTCGGGCTGCAGTTCCTGATCACCGACGGAGGGCTGGCCGATCGCCTGGACGCCTTCGTCCGGAGCCTCGGCGTTTAGGTTTCGTTCAGAATCGGCGGGTATCTTCCGCCGCGATGAGCGTCGAGCCGCTGCGGGGACGTCCCGCCAAGATCGTCCGAGCCGTACTGGGCCTGTTGCCCGCGCCGCTGCGCGAGCGGGTGCTCAAGCACCGCGAGACCTTGAAGTTCCTGGTCGTGGGCGGCACCTGTTTCCTCGTCACGGTCGTGATCAACTACGGTCTCAAGCTGACGATCCTCGGTGACAAGCCGGTCACGGCGTTCACCATCGCCAACATCGTCGCGACCGTCCTGTCGTACGTGCTCAACCGGGAGTGGGCGTTCAACGCCCGCGGCGGCCGGGAACGCCGGCACGAGGCGGCCCTGTTCTTCGCGGCCAACGCGATCGCCATCGGCGTCAGCGACATCCCGCTGTGGATCGCCCGGTACGGGCTGGACCTGCAGACGCCGCACGTGAGCCTGATCGTCCAGGAGATCAGCGACTTCGGGTTCGGCATCATCGCGGGCACCCTGGCCGGCATGGTGTTCCGCCTCTGGGCGTACCGGAGGTGGGTTTTCCCGCACCCGAAGGTGCGCCTCGTGGAGGGCCGCCCGGAAGAGGGTTCGCAGGCGGCCTGAGCCGCCGTTTTGATCTTCCCCGCGGAAAAGGCGCTTGACCACCGTTACTCGGTCGAGTAAAAAGTTACTCATGCGAGTAAACGACACCGTGACGGCGAGCGCCCGCCGGGCGCAGATCGTCACCGCGGCGATCGACACGATCGCCGAACTGGGGTACGGCAACGCCTCCTTCGCCCGGATCGCCAAGCGCGCCGGGATCAGCAGCACCCGGCTCATCTCCTACCACTTCGACGACAAGGCCGAGCTGGTCCGGGCCGTGGTCGGCGCCGTGCTCGGCGAGGCCGCCGACTACATGGGCAAGCGGATGCGCGTCGCCGGCGGCACCCGCACCGAGGCGATGGCCACCTACATCGAGTCCAACCTCGAGTTCATCGCCGGGCACCCGACGGCGATCCGGGCCGTCATCGAGATCGCCGCCAACGCCCGCACCGAGGACGGCACCCCGCTGGTGCGTCCCGGCGACGTCGACGACCCGGTGGCGCGGCTCGCCACGATGTTCCGCGAGGGGCAGGAGGCGGGGGAGTTCCGCGTCTTCGACCCGGTCGTCATGGCGGTGACGCTGCGCGCGGCGATCGACGCCGCCGCGTCGCGCCCCGGGCTCGACCCGCACGCCTACGCGTCCGAACTGGTCGCCCTCTTCACCCGCGCCGTCCGGAAGGACCAGCCATGACCGTGACCACAGCCCGGGCCGTCAACCGCGCCTCCCTGCTCGTGACGATGTTCATCGATTTCGCGCTGCCACTCGTGGTCTTCTACGGGCTGAGAGCCGCCGGCGTCGACCAGTGGTGGGCACTCCTGCTCTCCGGTGCCGTGCCGGCCGTCGCGGTGATCGTCAAGTTCGTGCGCACCCGCACGATCGACTTCCTGGCCGTCTTCGTGCTCTCGGTGGTCGCGCTCAGCCTCGGCGTCTCGGCGATGACCGGCGACGCCCGCACCATGCTGATCCGCGACGCGTGGGGCGGCCTGCTCGGCGGCCTCATCGCGGTCTGGCTGCTCGCGTCGGTGTGGGTCGGCCGGCCCGCCCCGATGTACCTCTACCGCGCGTTCGTACTGGCCAAGGTCGGCCCGGACGGCCTGCGCGAGTGGGAGTCCAAATGGGACGGCAACCAGCGGTTCCGGCACGGCATGCGGGTGCTGACCTTCGTCTGGGGGTGCGCGGGCCTGCTCAACGTGGCGGTCACGCTGTTCGCCGCGTACGTGCTGCCGCTCGACCTCGCCCCGGCCGTCCTCAACGCCTGCTGGCCGGTGATCGTCGTGCCGACCGGCCTCTTCCACCTGTACTACACGAAGAAGTGGGAGCTGCGCGCGTGAGCCCCGACGTGATCGTCGCCGGGGCCGGGCCGACCGGCCTGATGCTGGCCGGCGAGCTGGCCCTGGGCGGCGCCGACGTGGTGGTCCTCGAGCGCCTGACCGCCCGCACCGGACAGTCCAGAGCCCTCAACCTGCAACCGCGCTCGGCCGAGGTCCTCGCCTCCCGCGGACTGCTCGACGACCTGCTCGCCGTCGCCCCGGCCCGCCTGCCGCGCGGGCACTTCGCGGGCATCCCACTCGACTATGCGCGGCTGCCCACCCCGTACCCGTACCAGATCGGCATCCCCCAGGCCCGCGTCGAGGAACGCCTGGCGGACTGGTCACTCTCCCTGGGTGTCCAGATCCGGTACGGCGTGGGAGTCGAAGCCTTCACCGAGGTGGCCGGCGGCGTGACCGTCAACGGGATGCGGGCCCGCTTCCTGGTCGGCTGCGACGGTGCCCGCAGCACCGTCCGCCGGCGGTCCGGCATCGGATTCCCCGGCCGCGACGGGCGCATGTGCGCCCTGGTCGCGGACGTCACACTGGCCGGCGGCGGCCCGACCGAGTGGACCCTGCCCGCCCCGGAGGGCGACGGCCTGCTGACGGTCCTCCCGCTCGGCGACGGCGTCTTCCGGGTGCTCGCCGCCGGCCCGGCCCAGATGGCGGCCGGCAAGGACGACCCGGTGCCCGCCGGCGAGATCGCCGCCGCCCTGGCCCGCAACGGCCTGACGCCGGCCGAGGTCCGCTGGGCCGGCCGCTTCACCGACGCCAGCCGGCAGGCCGCGCACTACCGGGCCGGCAACGTGTTCCTGGCCGGCGACGCCGCCCACATCCACTCACCGGCCGGCGGCCAGGGCCTCAACCTGGGCCTGCAGGACGCCTTCACACTGGGCTGGATGATGGCCGAGGTCCTCCGCGGCGAGTCACCGGGGTCACTGCTCGACACCTATCACCAGGAGCGCCACCCGGTGGCGGCCCGCGTCCTGCAGTCGACCCGGGCCCAGGGCGTGCTGCTGGTGCCGGACGACGACGTGACCGCCCTGCGCGAGGTCTTCACCGAGCTGGTGGACACCCGGGCGCTGGCGATGCGGGTGGCCGGTCTCGACTACGGGCGGCGGCTGCCCGGCCTCGATCTGAGCCTGCTGACGGACGGCCGGCGGCACGTCGTCGACACCCCGGACGGCCCGGTGAACGTGCGCCCGGACGGCTTCATCGGCTGATCCCGGCCCGGCCGGTCAGGTGGCTCTCGGGGGCGGTGAGCAAGCCGGCCGGCGCGGGCCGGTTGCCTTACGTTTCGGCGTCCGGGCCGCTCGGCGCGTCTCGCGAAGGTTCGTCACCGGACGCCGGCCGGACGGCGGAGACGATGTAGCGGATGACCTGGTCATCGGCGTAGAGACTGGAGTGTGCCAGCCCTTTTCGGGTGGCGGCGGTGCGCGGCTCCAGCTGGAGCAGCGTGGCCGTGCCCGGCGGGGCAGGCTCAGCCGAGCAGGACACGACCAGCCCTGCGAAGGGGCCGTCGATGCCGAAGACCACCGCGGCTCCTGCCATCGCCGCCGCCACCGCGACCACGAGCAGACCGGCGGGGGCGAACCCGTGCAGCAGCAGGCCGTACGCCAACCGTCCACCACGTCCGGCCACGGTCGCCACCAGGATCGCGAGTTGCGGCAGCCCGATGACTGCCACCCAGAGCCAAAGGCTGGTCAGCAGACGGGTCGCTACGGCGCTCAGCCACCCGACGAACTGGCCGGCCACGAGAAATCCCGACGCCTCGTCGCCGACGGCCCGGATGACGATGGTCTCCCCGGGCCGGGCGGTGGGTGCGTGTATGGCGGCGACGAGCCGGCTCCGCCAGCCCCGCCCCAGGGATCGCCGGTGCAGCACCGCGCCGGCGGCACACAACGCGATCAGGGCTGCGAACGCACCACCACCGGCGACCAGCACCGTGTCGGCGAGCGAGCGCGGGCCGGTCATGACCGTCCCGGCGGCCGACGCGAGCAGGAACGCGCCGAAGAGCACGATGATGAAGAGCGGCCAGCCCGGGATTGTCCGCGGGCGGGCGTGCAGGAACGGCGTCGCGAGCGCCACCGTCGTCACCCGCGCCCGGCGGCCCCGCAAGGCGCGCAGCTGGTCAGCGGCGTGCAGCGCGACGTTCCCGCCGTGGCTGTGCGCGATCACCCACTGTCTGGCCCGGGGATGCTCGGTCAGCTGCCGCTGCAGATGTTCGACCAGGTCCTGTGTGGCGTGCATGCGCGCCCGATGGGAGTTGCGGCCCGACCACGCGAACCGGGTCACGTGGCAACCAGAACCCTGGAGCGCGACGCTCAGTGGACTGTCCGGTCGGGTCCATGGGGCGTTGCGCGCGAACGTGCCGTGGACCAACGTGACCACGGCAGTGCGACGATCAGCGCTGGCCCGGCGTCTACCCACCGACGTACCTTACTGTCGGCGCTCCGGCCGGCCGAGGGGCGGCTCGGATCCGCCGCCGGCAACGCGCCTGCCGAAGCAGCCGGCGACCGGCCTCAAGGTCAACTGATAGCGTCGGCCGCATGCCGGTCACCCGACTCGCCACGCCCGGCGACGCCTCCGCCGTGGCCGCGCTGCTCACCGAGTCCCGCGAGGCGTTCGCGCCCTGGGAACCCCTGCGCGACGACAACTTCTTCACCGCCGAGACGCAGCGGTCGCTGCTCGTCGACGCCCTCGCCGCCCACCGGCAGGACGCGACGGTGCCGCTGGTCATCGTCGACGGGTCCACGGTCGTCGGCCGGATCACCCTCAACGGCGTCACGCGAGGCGCCCTGCAGTCGGCCTCGCTCGGCTACTGGGTCGGCGTGCGGTTCCAGGCCCGCGGTTTCGCCACGGCCGCCGTCGCCGACGCGATCAGCCTCGCCTTCGGCGAGATGAAACTGCATCGGCTGCAGGCCGAGACGCTTCTGCACAATCTCGGGTCACAGCAGGCGTTGCTGCGCAACGGCTTCCGCCCGTACGGGGTGGCACCGTCCTATTTGAAGATCGCCGGCCGCTGGCAGGACTTCGTGCTGTTCCACCTGCTGTCAGACAACGAATAGCCGCACCCGGGCGGCCTCGCGGGTCAGGTGGTCGCGTTCGGGCACGCTGGTCGCGGCGTGCGCGGCCGCCGCGTACAGGCCGGCGGCGCGACCGAAGTCGCCGGCCTTCTCCCGCAGATAGGCCTCGACCGCCGTGCGGCGGGGGATCTCCGGGCCGACCTCGGCCAGCGCCCGGAGGCCCGCCTGCGGGCCGTCCGCCTCGCCGACCGCGACCGCCCGGTTGAGCCGCACGACCGGGGCTGCCGGTCAGGCGTAACAGTTCGTCGTACCACTCGACGATCTGCACCCAGTCGGTCTCGCCGGCGGCCGGGGCGTCGGCGTGCAGGGCGGCGATCGCCGCCTGGGCCTGGTATTCGCCCAGCCGGTCGCGGGCCAGCGCGGCCTGCAGGACGGCGACGCCGGAGGCGATCAGGCCGGTGTCCCAGCGGGTCCGGTCCTGCGAGGCCAGCGGGATCAGGCGGCCGCCCGGCCCGGTGCGCGACGCGCGCCGGGCGTGGTGCAGCAGCATGAGGGCCAGCAGCCCGGCGATCTCCGGATCGTCGGACAGGCCGGCCAGCTGACGGGTGAGGCGGATCGCCTCGGCGGCCAGGTCGACGTCGCCGCTGTAGCCCTCGTTGAAGACCAGATAGAGCACCCGCAGTACCGTCGGCAGGTCGCCGGGCTGGTCGAGCGGCAGCCCGGCGATGCGCCGCTTGGCCCGGCTGATCCGCTGCGCCATCGTCGCCTCGGGCACCAGGTAGGCCGCCGCGATCTGCCGGGTGGTCAGGCCGCCGACCGCGCGCAGGGTCAGGGCGACCGCCGAGTCGGCCGGCAGCGTCGGGTGCGCACACAGGAAGTACAGCCGCAGGGTGTCGTCGGTGGCCGGCACCGGGCCGGGAGCCGGCGAACGGTCGTACGCCACCTCGCGCCCGCGCCGCGCCGCCTCCGACCGGGCGGCATCGACGAACTTGTGCCACGCGGCGGTGATCAGCCAGCCCTGCGGATCGCGCGGCGGGTCGCACGGCCAGGTGTCCAGCGCCCGGATCAGGGCCTCCTGGACGGCGTCCTCGGCCGACGCGAAGTCCGCTCCGCGCCGCACGAGGACCCCGATCACCGCGGGCACCAGTTCCCGCAGGAGATCCTGGTTCATTCCGCCGTCGACGGCATCGACGTCAGGAACGGCCGGACCTCCAGCCACTCGTGGATGGGCCGGCCTCCGGCGCCGGGCGCGGCCGACAGCTCGCCGGCCAGCTCGACCGCCCGGTCCCAGGACTCCACGTCGATGATCGTCCAGCCGGCGATGAGGTCCTTGGTCTCGGCGAACGGCCCGTCGGTCACCGGGGGCCGGCCCTCGCCGTCCGACCGCACGAACGCGCCGCCGGGCGCCAGCGCCTGGTGGTCGACGAACTCGCCGGTCTCCTCCAGCCGCTTCGCGAAATCGGCCATGTACCGCACGTGCGCGTCGACCTCGGCCGGCGTCCACCGGTCCATCGGCGTCGCCTCCCCGCCCGGGGCCGGCGCACCCCGGTAGTGCTTCAGCAGCAGATATTTCACGGCTCTCCCTCGATGCTGGACTGCTCAGGGACGGCGTTGCGGAATGCCCCACGGGTTGGCCGCCTGCAGGGCCGGCGGCAGAAGTTCGTCCGGTACGGACTGGAAGCTGACCGGCCGCAGCCAGCGCCGGATCGACGTCGCCCCGACCGAGGTGTGCGCGGAGTTGGTGGTCGACGGCCACGGCCCGCCGTGGTTCATCGCGAAGGACACCGCCACGCCGGTCGGCCAGCCGTTGTAGACGACCCGGCCGGCCCGGTCACCGAGCACCTCGAGCAACTCCGGCAGGGGGAAGTCGTCGCCCGGCTCGGCGTGCACGGTCGCGGTCAGCGAGCCCTCGACCGCCCCGAGCGCGGCGAGCAGGTCGTCCGCGCCGGTGTATTCGACGATCAGCGCGGCCGGTCCGAAATGTTCGGCGGTCAGCCCGTCCGGATCGGCCCGGAGCGCCCCGGTCGTGGTCGTGAACAGCCGTGGCGACGCCCACGAGCCTTCCGACGGGGCCGGGGAGCCGGCCGCGGAAGCCACCACGCCCGGATGTGAGGCCAGGCCGGCCAGCCCGGTCTCGAACTGGTCGGCGATCCGGGCGTTGAGCAGCGGGCCCGGGGAGGCCGCGGCCACCGCCGTGGACAGGGCCGGGCCGAGCCCGTGCCCGGCGGGCAGGAACAGCAGGCCCGGCTTGGTGCAGAACTGCCCGGTGCCGAGCGTGAACGAGCCGACGAAACCGCTGACCAGTTCCTCGGCCCGGGCGGCGACCGCGGCCGGCGTGACGACGGCCGGGTTGATGCTGCCGAGTTCGCCGAAGAACGGGATCGGCTCGGGCCGGGAGTTGGCCACGCCGAGCAGGAACCGTCCGCCGCCGGTCGAACCGGTGAAGCCGCACGCCTTGACCCGCGGATCGCGCAGCGCCCGCACGCCCTGCTCGTCGCCGAAGACGATGCCGAACACACCGGGCGGAAGGCCGGCGTCGGCCGCCGCCCGGGAGGCCAGCGCGGCGGTGGCAGCGGACAGGGCCGGGTGCGAGCCGTGCGCCTTGACCAGCACCGGGGCGCCGGCGGCGAGGGCCGACGCGGTGTCCCCGCCGAGCACGCTGAACGCGAACGGGAAGTTGCTGGCCGCGTACACGAGGACCGGGCCGACCGGCTCGAGCCAGCGCCGCAGCGGCGGCCGGGGCGGGGTCGCGCCCGGATCAGCCTCCTCGATGATCGCTTCGAGGTAGTCGCCCTCGCTGACGACCCGGGCGAACAGCCGCAGCTGGGCGCTGGTCCGGGCGACCTCGCCGGTCAGCCGCGCCGAAGGCAGGCCGGACTCGGCCGTCGCGAGCGGGACCAGTTCTCCCGCGGCGGCGTCGAGACGGTCGGCGAGCAGGGTGAGGAAGTCCGCGCGTACCGAAGGAGGGGTTGACCGGAAGGCCGGGAACGCCGCGGCGGCGGCGTCCAGCAGCGACGGAAGGTCGGTGGTCTCCGCGATGCCGGCCCCGACCGGTTCGCCGGTCCGGGGGTCATATCCCTGGACGGTCATGAGTCACCTTTCGTGGTCCACAGCGGCGAGGCCGAACCCTGCCGCACGAGGTCGTCGAGGTGGGCCTTGGCGATCGACATGGTCTGCAGATTAATCCCGCCGAACGGTCCCAGCCGGGTGCCCAGCTCCCGGGCGAGTTCACCGAGCCGGACCAGCGGGTGCCGGGCAAGGTGGTCGGCGGCCAGTTCCTCGGCCAAGGAGAGGAACCGCAGGCTGTCGGCGATCCGCTCCTGCCCGGCGTCGACCGGGAGCGGGTCGCCGTGCGAGGGCAGCATCGTGGTGAAGTCGAGCGATGCCAGCCGCTGAAGCCCGGCCCGGTAGCGGCGGACGTCGTGGTAGAGCGGCGCCAGCCAGGTGTCGGTGTGCGCGATCGGCACGCCCGCGCCCTGCACGTCGTCGAAGGTGAACAGCAGCCCGCGCGACGTGTCGTGCAGGGCGATGTGGCCGGGCGAGTGCCCGCTGGTGCTGATGACGGTCAGCGCCCCCTCGGTCAGCTCGATCCGGTCGCCGTCGCGCAGCAGCCGCTGCACCCGCGGCCGCGCTCCGAGGAGCCCGAGCAGGTCGGCCCGTTCCGAAACGGAGAGCCGGTAGGCGTCCGGGTTGGCCTCCCACAGCTGGTCGATCAGCGCGTCGTTGTCCTCCAGCCACTGCGCCTCGGCGGCCGGCCCGGCGAACACCGGGTCGCTGATCGCGGCCAGTGCGGCGTTGCCGCCCATGTGGTCGGGATGCGCGTGCGAGTTGACCACCAGCGAGACGTCCTCGACGGCGAGGCCGGCCGCGGCCAGTTCGGGCCGCAGCGACGCGGACGGCGTCGCGGCGACGCCGCTGTCGAGCAGCACGATGCCGTCCGCCCCGGCGTACGCGTGCAGGTAGAGCGGCAGCCCGCAGAACTCGAGATATTCGGTCCGGATCTGGAACCAGCCGTCGGCGAGGCGCTTCACCGGGTGAGCGCCGCCGTGACGGGGTTGCTCAATACTCCGACCCCGTCGACGGTCACCGTGACCGTGTCGCCGGTCGTGAGGGTGAAGTCCAGGCCGGGCACCAGGCCGGTGCCGGTCGACAGCACGGCCCCATCCGGGAAATCCAACTGCCGGGTCAGGAACGAGACCAGGTCGTCGAACCGCCGGTGCAGCATCTTGGTCGAGGTCGACCCCTCCCAGACGCGGGCGCCGTCGCGGAGCACGGAAACGTCGATGACCAGCGCATAGGGGTCGGGGATCTCCCAGGACGGCCGGATGCCGGGGCCCAGCGCGCAGCACCCGGCGTACACCTTGGCCTGCGGCAGGTAGAGCGGGTTCTCGCCCTCGATCGACCGGGACGACACGTCGTCGCAGACCGTGTAGCCGACGATCTCCCCGCCCGCGTTGACCACCAGCGCCACCTCGGGCTCGGGCACGTCGATCTCGGAGTCGTCGCGGATGCCGATCGGATCGCCGGTGCCGGCGACCCGCCAGGCGACGCTCTTGAAGAACAGCTCGGGGCGTGGGGCGTCGTAGACCCGGGAGTAGACGTCGGCGACGACGCTCTCCTCCTGGCGGGCCTCGCTGGAGCGCTCGTAGGTCACCCCGGCGGCCCACACCTCGGTCCGCTCGTCGACCGGGGGCAGCAGCCGGATCTCCCGGTTCTCGACCAGGCCTTCGGCGGCCACCCGTTCGACCTCCGCCCGGAAGGCGTCGGCGGGCAGTCGCAGCAGCTCGGCCAGCGACACGTGCGGGAAACGCCGCACGGTGTCGCCGTCCTGGAGACCGACGAATGTTTCGTTGGCCACGGCATATCGGACAATCAGCACGTGTTAACGCCCTTCGAAGACGGGCGGGCGCTTCTCGGCGAAGGCCCGCCGGCCTTCGGCGGCGTCCCGCGTTCCCATGCAGATGGCTTGCATCTCCCGTTCGTACTGGATCGCCGCCTCGCGGCCCATCGTGCGGGCGGCGAGCAGGTTGGCCTTGGCCGATTGTGCCGCGATCGGGGGCCGCGCGGCGATGGTCTTCGCCACGTTCGCCGCGGCTTCCATCAGCTCGTCCGGCTCGACGACCCGGCTGACCAGCCCCATCCGGAACGCGGAGGACGCGTCCACCGGATCACCGGTGAGCAGCATCAGCGCCGCGTCGGAGGCCGGCACGGTGGCCGACAGCAGGGCCGAGACGCCCCCGCCGCCGATCCAGCCCAGCTTGATCTCGGCCGCCGCGAACGAGGCGGCCGACGAGGCGAGCCGGATGTCGGCCGACAGCGCCAGTTCCAGCCCGCCGCCGTAGGCGTACCCGTTGACCGCCGCGACGACCGGGATCCGCAGCGCCCGCAGCGCGTCGCAGTAGTCGCGCCGGTTACGGAACTCCCACGGGTCCGGGTAGGCGTCGACCTCGCCGATGTCGCTGCCGACGCTGAACGACCGGCCACCCGCGCCGGTGATCACCAGGACCCGCACGTCACGGTCGCCGCCGACCCGTTCGACCAGGGCGAGCAGGTCGGCACTCATCGCCCTGGTGACCGCGTTCAGCTTCGCCGGCCGGTTCAGGGTGATCGTGCCGACCCCGCCGGTGACCGAAAATTCGACTGTCATGACAGCTCCTCGATGCGGGCCAGGGCCTCCGGCGGACTGATCCGGCCGGTGACGCAGTCGCGGACGACGGCCGAGCCGGCGCTCTGCACCGCGATCCAGCCGTCGTAGCGGGGCCGGATCCGGGCGTGCGCCAGCGTCGTGTCGCCGGTCCAGAACGCGGCATGGGCGGGCTGGCCGCCGTGCCGCGGGACCAGGCCGGTCTGCACGGCCGGGTCGAGGAACGCCCGGATCCACGCCCGGACCTCGCCGAGGCGGCCGGCGGCGTGGGTGGTCACGGCGAGCCCGGTGCCGCCGAGCACGCTCAGCGGCCGGCCGCCGCCGGTCCAGGCGGGCGCGGCGGTCCAGGCCAGTCGCGGGTACGCGAGGTAGCCGTACACCAAGGGGCAGTAGGCGATGCGGCCGCCGGCGAGGGCGTCGTGGACCGCGATCGGGTTGCCGAGCGAGACCTCCTGGTCGACGTACGGCCACATCTCCTTGAGCAGCGCGAGCGCCTCGATCTCGTGGCCGGTGAGCGCGACCAGCGTCAGCATCGCGTGCGGGCCGCCCAGGCAGAGCGCGCTCGGCACGTCCCGCACGGTCCGCGCGACGTCGTGCCAGGTGGCGGGCGGCGTGGCGAGCCGGTCCGGCCGGTACGCGCCGACCTGGGTGGCGGCGTCGATCGGCAGCGCCCACTGGCGGCCGTCCATCCGGTAGCTCGCCCAGGTCGGCCCGGCGCTGGTCGCCGCGCAGGCTGCGAGGTCGTCCGGGGAGAGGACCTCGTCCAGCGGCAGCAGCGCGCCCCCGGTCAGCGCCGCGCCCAGCCCGGGATGGTCCAGGACCACCAGGTCGTAGCTCCCGGCCAGCTCGCGCAGCGGCCGCGCCTCGAAGTCCTCCAGCGGCTGGACGTCCCAGTCGACGCCGCCGCCGAACGCCCGCAGCGGCGCGTAGCCGCGCGGATGGTCCCAGGTCATTCCTCGCATGCCACCACACCGTCGTCGATGAGCCGCCGGATCTCCTCACGCCCGACCCCGAGACCGGCCAGCACCTCGGCGGTGTGCTCGCCGGTGGTCGGTGCCGGGCGTCCGACCGCGGGCGGGGTGGCGCTCATCCGGAAGGCGAACCCGGGCGTGGTCACTTCGCCCTCGGTCGGGTGCCGGTAGGTGACGAAGGAGCCGTTGTGGGCGACCTGCGGATCGGTGAGCACCTCGTCGTAGGAGTGGACCGGCCCGGCCCAGATGCCGCGGGCGTCCAGCACGGCCAGCCAGTGCTCGGTCGAGGCGGTGCGCAGGCGGGCGCCGACGACGGCCGAGATCTCGTCGCGACGCGCGAAGCCGTCCTTCTCCGCGTCCCACCGGGCGAGCTCCGGCGCCTGCAGCACCTCGGCGAGCACGGCCAGGTCGGCGAAGGCCAGCGAGAGGTAGCCGTCGGCGGTCGGATAGATCCCGTACGGGGCGCGGATGTAGCTGTGCGCGTGGATCTCGTGGCCGCGCCGCTGCCGGACCCCGCCGACGGTCCGCACGGTCAGTTCCTGCATCTGCATGGCGATCAGCGCGTCCAGCATGTTGACCTGCACCAGCTGGCCCTCGCCGGTGCGCTCCCGGTGCAGCAGCGCCGCCAGCACCCCCTCGAACGCCGAGTACGCGGTGATCGCGTCGGCCAGGAAGTACGGTGCGGCCTGCGGCGGGTCCTCGGCCCGCCCGGAGCTGTAGAGCGCACCGGCCATGCCCTGCAGCAGCAGGTCCTGTCCCGGCCGCTTGGCGTACGGGCCGGTCTCGCCGTAGCCGGAGATCGACGCGTAGACGATGTCCGGCTTGACCGCGGCGATGCTCGCGTAGTCGACGCCGAGCCGCTCGGCCACGCCCGGGCGGTAGTTCTGCAGGAACACGTCGGCGCTGTGCACCAGGCGGGTGAGCAGGTCCCGGCCGGCCGGATCCTTGAGGTTGACCGCGAGGCTGCGCTTGTTGCGGTTGAGCGACAGGAACGACGCGTTGACCCGGTTGCCGGTCGCGCCGCCGGCCGCGGTGTGCCGCTGCCACTCGCCGCTCGTCGGCTCGATCTTGATCACGTCGGCGCCCAGGTCGCCGAGGCGCATCGAGGCCAGCGGCCCGGCCATCGCGATCGACAGGTCGAGCACCCGGTAGCCGTCCAGGACGCCGGTCATGCCGCGGTCCAGCCCGCGTCGACCGGCAGCACCGCGCCGGTGATGAACGAGGCGTCGTCGCTGGCCAGGAACGCGATCGCGGCGGCCACCTCGTCCGGGCGGCCGATCCGCGGTATCGCGTGGTGGGCGGCGACCATCGCCTCGATCCCGCCGTTGGCGCCGGTGCTGACCTTGCCGCCGCGGATCAGCGGGGTGTCGATCAGGCCGGGGGCGACGCAGTTGGCCCGGATCCCGGCCGCGCCGTGGTCCAGGGCCATCGCCCGGGTCAGGTTCTCCACCCCGGACTTGGCCGCGCAGTAGGCCGACCGGCGGGTCTCGCCGACCGTCCCGATGGCCGACGACAGCGTCACGATCGCCCCGCCGCCGGCCGCCTCGAAGACCGGGATGGCGGCCCGGCACAGATAGAAGACGCCGTTGAGATCGACGTCGACGACCCGCCGCCACTGTTCGATGCCGGTGTTCGGGACGGTGTCGCACGTGTCGATGCCGGCCGCGCAGACGACCACGTCGAGCCGGCCGTGACGTTCCAGCACCGTCGCCACCGCCCGTTCCATCGAGTCCGGGTCGGTGACGTCGGCCTGGATGGAGGCGGCCGCGAGGTCGAGCGGGACGACCGTCGCGCCCTCGTCGGCCAGGCGGCGCACGGTCGCGAGCCCGATCCCGGAGGCCCCGCCGGTGACCAGTGCGACCCGGCCGGTGAATCGTTGCAACGACATAGGACCTCTCAGACGACGTACGGAATGGTTTGCGGCCCTTCGGGCAGCACGCAGATCCGGGCCTCGCGGCCCTCGGCCGCGACGGCCTCCGCGATGTCGGGAACCGCGTCGAGATGGGCGGTACGCAGGTCGGCCGCGGACAGCCCGCCGGTGTGGACCCCGACCCGGGCGTGGGTCAGGATGCGGGCCAGGATCTGCACCTGCCACTGGTCGGGCACCGTCGCCGGGCGGGCCTGGACGGCGGCCAGCAGCGCGGCCGGCGACGGCTCGGAGGCCAGCACCTCGCGGAACGACCCGTGGTCGGGGAAGCCGTCCTCGCAGGCCGCCGCGCAGATGATCAGCCCGCCCGGCCGGACGACGGTCGCGGCCGCCGACATGCCCTTGACCGCCTGATACAGGTTCTGGTCGAGCGGATAGCCGGCGTTGGTGGTGACCACGACGTCGAACCGCCCGGGCACCGGGCGCATCGAGATCTCCCGGACCTCGGCGCGGGCCGCCGCGTGCATCTGAAGGATGTCCCCGCCGAACGCGGCGATGACGTCCTGGTCGCGGTTGAGCACCACGTCGAAGCCGTAGTCGACGCCGGTCGCGGCGGCGATCGCGCGGACGTCGTCGTGCACCGGGTTGCCCTCGCAGACCCCCCAGGTGGCGCGGGCGTCACCGATCCGGCGGGCGTCGTGCAGGGTCAGCACGGTCTCCAGCGCGGCCAGGCCGGGCGCGACCAGCTTGGGGCCGCCGCTGAAACCGGCGAAGAAGTGCGGCTCGACGAAGCCGGTGGTGATCCGCACGTCGGCATCCAGCCAATGCCTGTTCAGCCACACCGGCACCCCGTCGCCGAAGGTGCCGCACCAGCGCAGCATCTCCGGGTCACGGCTGTCGTGGTTGACGATCCGCATCGATCCGGCCAGTTCGGCGCCGAGCATCGCGGTCAGCTCGGCGGGGGTGTTGGCGCGGTGGGTGCCGGTGGCGACCAGCAGCGTGAAGTCCGCCGGCCGGGCGATGCCGGACAGCTCGTCCAGCAGCGCGCGGACCATCGCCTCGCGAGGCTGCGGCCGGGTGGCGTCGCACAACGACACCGCGATCGTCTGCCCGGGCCGCACCCGCTCCCGCAGCGGCGGCCCGGCGACCGGCTTGCGCAGCGCGTCCCGCAGCACGGCCCGCGGGTCGGCCGCGGCGTCGTGCTGCACCGGCTCGATCACGGTGGTGCGATCGGCCGGAAGCGGAACCGGCAAACCCGTTCTCCCGTACGCGAGGTCGACGGTCACCGTTGTCTCAGGCATGCAGCGCCTCCCAGGTCTCGGCGGCGATGCCCGCGCGGTAGCGGGCGATCGTCGCGGTCACCTGCCCAGCGTCGCGCATTCCGCAGACCACGGCCGAGACCTGCGGGCTGCGCAGCGGGAACTGCAACGCGGCGGCGGGCAGCCGGGTGCCGTGCCGTTCGCAGACGTCGGCCAGTTCCTCCGCCCGCGCGCGCATCCCGGCCGACGCGGCCCCGTAGTCGAAATGCGCGTCCGGCGCCGGCCGGTCCCGGGCCAGCAGACCCGAGTTGTACGGGGCCGC
This sequence comes from Actinoplanes sp. NPDC051343, assembly GCF_044455125.1. Taxonomy (NCBI): domain Bacteria; kingdom Bacillati; phylum Actinomycetota; class Actinomycetes; order Micromonosporales; family Micromonosporaceae; genus Actinoplanes; species Actinoplanes sp. NPDC051343. The sequence continues at coordinate 414,663 of NZ_JBITEL010000002.1, read as the reverse complement.
GGCCACCACCTTCACGCCACGCCGAGCGCACTCCTCGAGCACCGGGGCCCCGCTGCGGTCGAGCAGCGTCCACCGGCCGGCCAGCATGACCACGTCCAGGTCGGTCTCCCGGACCATCCGCAGCGCGGCCGGCCAGTGGTTGATGCCGGCCCCGACCGCCCCGACGACCCCCTGCTCCCGCAACTCGACCAGCGCCGGGACGGCCTCGCGCACCGCGACGTCCAGATGGTCGTCCGGGTCATGGACGTAGGCAATGTTGACTGCATCAATGTTGATTCGGGTCAAGCTGTCGGCGAGGCTGCGCAGCACCGCGTCGCGCGAGAAGTCGAACCGCCGCACCAGGTCGTCCGGCACGTCGAAACCCCCGGCCGCCAGGTCCGATCCGGTCGGGGCCGGGTTCGGCTCCAGCAGCCGGCCCACCTTGGTCGACAGCACGTACTCGTCGCGGGGCCGGGACGCCAGGGCCGCACCGAGGCGCCGTTCGGACAGGCCGAGCCCGTAGTGCGGGGCGGTGTCGAAGTAGCGGATCCCGGCGTCCCAGGCCGCGTCGATCGCCGCCGCCGCGGTCTCGTCGGAGATGGCGCGGTAGAGGTTGCCCGACGACGCGCCGCCGAAGCCGAGCTCGGTGACCGCGGTCCCGGCGATGTCCCGGGTCCGCATCAGCCTGTCCACGGCGTACGGAAGGAGGGCGGCCGGACCCGGACCCGCAGGGCCGCGGTGACGGTGATCTGCGTGCCCGGCGGCAGAACCACGGTGATCCATGGACCGTCGCCGGTGAGCTCGGCGCGGGTCACCGGCACCTCGTGGCTGATGTACTCGTAGTGACCGCCGGTCCATCCGGGCGCGGCCACGTCGTACGCGACGGACCCGAAGTCGTGCTCGGCGAACGCGCCGGCCTGCACGATCACCCGGCGCGTCGCGGTGCCCGACAGGTTGACCAGGGTGCACACGGTGGCGTCCGGGTCGATGCCGCTGACCAGCGCGGCGACCTCCGGCGGGAGCCCGGGCCGGCGGGCGTCGGCGTCGTAGTGCCGCACCCGGGCCTGCGCGTGGCCCCCGTTGTAGACCACCTGCGGGCCGCCCCAGGTCAGCATCGTCAGGGCCTCGGTCACCACCGGGTTGACGTTCTGCCAGAGGTGGATGTCCTCCTCGGCGACCGGCTCGCCGGCGTGCTGCTCGAGCAGGGCCAGCCGGCGTCGCGCCTCGGCGTGCGCGGCGGCCAGGATCTTCTCCGGGAACCCGGGGTTACGGCCGGCCAGGTACTCGTACCAGGGCTCCTCGTGGCCGGCCTCCTCCTTGTCGCGGAACGGCCGCACCACCGACCAGTCGTAGCCGCTCGCCGCGCGCAGGGTCTCCAGGCGGTCCCGGTCACCCGGGTCGGAGGTGTGGTGCCAGAGGGCGACCGGAACCGAGGCCTGCACCGGGTTGTAGTCGAACCAGCCCCGGTCGCTGTGCCGGTAGGGAACCAGCAGCGTCTCCGACCCGGCGGCCGGGCCGAGGTGGGCGAGCCAGCGGCCGGGGATGCTGGAGTCGCTGTCGGTGAACGCCATCCGCCGGCCCTGGGCGATCAGCGTGTCCAGCAGCCGGCGCGGCAGCTGGAGGTAGCTGTCGTCGCCGTTGGCCAGGGCCGCCGCCATGGCACCGACCAGCACCGCCTGGCCGACACTGTAGGCGCCGTGCGGCCAGGTCCAGCCGTAGTGGCCGCCGTACCAGCGGCCGTCGAGCCGGCTGCCGATCTGACCGTCGGGCCCGACGTTGTCCGGGACCAGGCCGTCGTTGGCGTCGGCCCGTTTCATCCAGGCGCGCAGGTAGCCGGCCAGCCAGTCGGCGTACCGCTGCTCGCCGCTCGCCAGGTACGCGTTGAGCACCAGACCGCCGATGGCCAGGTTGCCGGCGGTGTCGCCGCGGCCGAGGCGCTGCTGCATCTCGGCGCCGAGGCGGGGGTCCTGTTCCGGCGTCGTCGCCTCGCTGACGGCCATCCAGTCGAGGGGATAGCCGTACTGGTCGGCCTCGCGTTGCAGCCAGGGGTAGCTGGGGGAGTCGGAAACCCCCTCGCGGGCGCCGCCGGACCCGTTGTGGGGCGCCTTGACGATCCGCAGTGCCGCGTCGTAGTTGCCGTGGGCCGGATCCACGTACAGGTCGGCGAAGCGCATCGCCCGCTCCTTGAACGCGGCCGGGTCGGCCATCGTCAGGCCGTAGAAGAACAGCAGGCTCTCGCCCTGGTGGAACCAGTCGTAGCCGATCTCGAACTCGTCGCGGTACATGCCGAGCCCGGTCAGCTGCGCGGCGACCGCCTGCCAGTGCCGGGCGCTCTGCTCCAGCAGGTCGTCGGCCCCGCCCAGCAGGTACAACCGGGGCCAGTTGAAGAACGCCTCCAGGAAGTCGTCGGCGCCGTCGCGGCTGCTGAGCCGCTCGTCGTACCGCAGCGAGCCGTCGGGGCGGGTGTACGCCTGCTGGAAGCGCCGCCATCCCTGATCGAGCAGTTCGAACAGCGACCGCTGGGCGAGCGCCCAGTACGGCGGTTCGAGGAGCGGAACGGTGGCTTCGATCATCGGTTCTCCTGGGGAGGTCATTCCTTCGTCCCTCCCGCGGTCAGCCCGGCCACGAGGTAGCGCTGGGCGAGAAGGAACACGACGAGGACCGGGGCGATGGAGACGAGCGTCGCGAGCACGAGCTCCGGCGGGGAGACCGCGGCGTTCGCGCCGACCACCGGGTTGAACGTGGGGGTGGAGGCGAGCATCTGGGTCAGGCCCACCTGCATCGGGTACTGGTCGCTGCCGGGCAGCATCACGTACGGCAGGAAGAAGTTGTTCCAGTTGCCCACGAAGCTGAAGAAGCCGACCAGCGCGACCACCGGGGTGGCCAGCGGCAGGGCGATCCTGGTGAAGGTGCGGAACTCGCCGCAGCCGTCGATCTTGGCGGCGGCCAGCAGGTCGGCCGGCACCGTGGTGGAGAAGTAGATGTAGGTCAGGTAGACGCCGAACGGGAAGAACGAGTACGGCAGCACCACCGACAGCGGCGTGTTGACCAGGTGCGCGGTGTTGATCTCCAGGAAGGTCGGCAGCACCAGCGACGCGGTCGGCATCAGCATCACGACCAGCGTGGTGATCAGCAGGAACCGCCGGCCGGCGAACTTCATCTTGGCCAGGGCGTAGCCGGCCGGGATGCTGACCAGCAGCGTGACGACCAGCGCCAGGGCCGCGTACAGCAGCGAGTTGCCGAGCCAGCGCTTGACCGCGCCGTCCTGGAAGGACATCAGCGCGCTGAAGTTGCGCCCCAGATCGCCGAACGAGCCGAACGAGTACGGGCTCGAGTTCAGCAGCGACGTGCTGTTCCTGGTCGAGGTCAGCAGCAGCCACAGGATCGGGATCAGGAAGAACAGCAGGAACAGTCCGAGCACTGCAACCATCGTTGTCTTGGAAAGAACGCGGATCATCCGGTCAGTCCGTTTCGAACAGGCGCCCGCGGGCGACGAACAGGCCGGCGAACAGCAACGCGACGATCAGCAGGTCGATGGAGATCGCGGCCGAGCCGTTGAAGTCGTTCTGGGTGAAGGCGAACTGGTAGGCCAGCTGGTTGACCGAGTACGAGTTCGGCACGATCCCGAAACTCGCCTGCGACACCAGTTCCGGCTCGACGAACAGCTGGGTGCCGGCCGCGACCGACAGCACGAGCATGTAGACGACCCATTTGCGGATCAGCGGCAGCTGGATGCTCCACGCCGTACGCAGCGGGCCGGCCCCGTCCATCCGGGCGGCCTCCATCACGTCCTCCGGGATCGTGTTGAGCGCGCCGTAGAGCACCAGGATCCAGCCGCCGGCCCCGGTCCAGAACGCGATGATCGCGAACACCACCGGCAGGTGGCCCGGGGCGATCACCTCCGTCAGATGGTCGTTGCCGGTCGCCCGGAGCAGCCACGCGACCGGGCTGACGGCCGGGTCGAGCACGAACAGCCACAGCAGGACGCTCGACGCCCCGGCCAGCGCGCCCGGGATGTAGTAGCAGAACCGCAGGACCGTCTTCGTCGCCCGGCGGGCCACCCGGTGCACCAGCAGGGCGAGCAGCACCACCAGCACGGTCAGCGACACCAGCCAGATCGCGATGTACGCGGCCACGTGCCCGACCGCGGGCAGCAGCCGGTAGTCCTGTGCGCTGCGGGTGAAGTTGGCGAACCCGGCGAAGCCCCCGCCCGCGCGGGTGAAGGCCAGGTAGATCGAGTAGGCCACCGGCAGTACGCCGAACAGCGCCAGCAGCACGACGTAGCCGGAGACGAACACGTGGCCGGGCCGCAGCCCCCACCTGCGCGGGGACTGCGCCGCTTGCGCCGTCACTTCGTCGACACCGTGTACCCGAGGACCTTGGCCTGGTTCTCTATCTCGGTCTGCCAGGCGGGCAGCTGGGACTCGACGGTCCTGCCCTGCGCCATCGCGGCCTGCACGACCTTGGCCCAGATCGCCTCCTGGCTGAACGCGGCCGAACCCCAGCCGGACCACACCTGTCCGGCCGCGTCCTGGATCGGCTTGGAGATGTCGTTGGCCCAGTAACCGCCGGCCTGCTGCTTGGCCAGCCAGCCGGTGGCCGCCGCGGTGTACGCGGGGTAACCGGGCGCCAGGTCGGCCTGGTAGGCGTTGTCGGTGGTCACCCAGGCGGCGAAGTCCTGGGCCGCGGCCAGGTCGGCGCTGTGCGCGGAGATCCACCAGGCGCCGCCGCCGACGTCCCCGGTGACCGGCGGGTTCTGGTCCGCCCAGTGCAGCGCCGGCGCGACCGCGATCTGGCCCTTGGGCGTCTTGATGGTGTCCTGGAAGACGCTGCCGCCGTACCAGTCCGGCCCGGGCATCATCAGTACCTTGCCGCCCTGCTGCTTGGCGAACTCGGCGCCGAACAGCGACAGCGTGGACATGGTCTTGTTCGCGACCATCGAGTCGATCAGCTTGGCCGCCTTGACGCAGTTCGGGTCGGCGGTGTTGACGGTGATCGTCTTGGCTCCGGTGACCTGGTTGGCCGGGCACTGGGCGCCCCACATGTAGATCTCCGGTGCCCAGGCGTCGCCGGCGGTGCCCATGAGGTAGCCGGGGTGCTCGGTCGCGACCCTGGCCGCCAGCGCCTGGTAGTCCTCCCAGGTGGCCGGGACGGTGTAGCCGAACTGGTCCAGGAGCTTCTTGTTGTACCAGAGCACGTTCTGGGCGAGGTCGTTGCGCAGGCAGTACGTCGTGCCGTTGATCGTGCAGACGTCGAGCGAGCCTTTGGCGAAGCCGGTCAGCGTCGCGGCCGGCACCAGGCCCTTGTTGACGGGCGCCAGATCGCCGGTGCCCTCCAGCGAGCCCCACGAGGCCGAGTTGTTGTCGGTGGTGAACACGACGTCCGGCCAGCCGGAGCCGGCCCGGTCGAACAGCTGGGTCTTGGTCTTGAACGAGTTGGAGCCGTTCGCGTTGCCGTCGTACGAGATGATCTTGATCTGCTTGTCCGGGTGGGCCTTCTGGTAGGCCTGGGCCGCGGGCAGCCGGGTCGAGTCGACCCACACCGTGATCGGGGAGCCGGCCTTCTGGGCGGCGGCCTTGAAGCCGTACGGGCTGCCGGTGTCGGCGGTCGTGCTCTTGTCGCCGATGCTCTGTCCGCCGCTGCACGCGGCCAGGGTGAGTGCGGCGGCCACCGCCGCCGTAACAATGCCGAGCCTGCGCCGCATATGTCCTCGCCTCTTCGGTTGCCGTCCTGTTTCCGCGCGATGGCGAGATGACATCACACATATGATGTCATCGCAATGGTCTACGCTGAGTTCCGTCTTGGCCTTAGGGGAGGAACTTTGACGACTCCATCGACGTCCGCCGCCGGCGTCCTGTCCGCCCCGGCGGCCGGTGCCGTCCGGACGCGGGGCGACCGGCTGGGCACCGCGGTCGTCGCGAGCCTGGTCGACGACATCGTGTCCGGCCGGTTGGCGGCCGGCGACACCCTGCCGACCGAGGCCGAGATCGGCGACCACTTCGGCGTGTCCCGCACCGTGGTCCGCGAATCGATCAAACTGCTGCAGGACAAGGGCCTCGTGCTGATCCACCGCGGCGTCGGCACGGTGGTCCGCTCGTCGCAGTCCTGGGACATGATCGACGAGATCGTGCTGTCGGCCCTGGTGCACAACGACGAGTCCCTGGTGATCCTCGACGAACTCGTGGCGGTCCGGGCGGCCCTGGAACGCGAGATGGCGATCACCGCGGCTGCGGTGCGCACCCCCGACCACCTCGACGCGATCCGGGCGGCGCTACGCGCGATGGAGCGCACGGCCGGCGACCCGGCCGAGTTCGCCCAGGCCGACGCCGCCTTCCACGACGTGGTGATGACGACGTCGGGCAACCGGCTGGGCCGGGCGATCGTCACCAGCATCCACGACAAGGCCCGCACGACCGGCCGCTACCACGGCACGACCTCGGCCGAATACACGGCGCTGACCCTCGACGAGCACCGCGCGCTGGTGGCCGCCATCGAGTCCGGCGACCGGGCCACCGCCGGCTCCACGATGTACGACCACATCACCGGCTCGTGGGCCCGCCGCCGCCCTCTTCAGATTCCATCATCCTAGGATGCCTTACAGGGTGTGCGCCGCACAGCGGCCCACGCACGGCCAAACCTGAAAGGCCGGCTACGCCGACGTATCACCGAAAACCAGAGACAAGCTTTGGTGCGGCCGGATTCAGCCGGGATCTGCGGGGTGGCCGGCGTCCGCCGTCTCCTGGCGGTCGGCGGTGCCGAGGAATCCGCCGGACTGCCGCGACCACAGGTCCGCGTAGATGCCGGCGCGTCGCAGCAGCTCGGCGTGGGTTCCCTGCTCGACGATCCGGCCGGTGTCGAGGACGACGATCCGGTCCAGGTGGGCGATCGTGGAGAGCCGGTGCGCGATCGCGAGCACGGTACGGCCGGTCATCACCTCGCCGAGGGTGTCGTGGATGGCGGCCTCGGCTTCGGAGTCGAGCGCGGAGGTGGCTTCGTCGAGGATCAGGATCGGCGCATCCCGGTAGAACGCGCGAGCCAGCGCGATCCGCTGCCGCTGGCCACCGGACAGGCGTACGCCGCGTTCGCCGACATGTGCGTCCAGGCCGTTCCGGCCGTCCGCGTCCCGGAGCGCGGCGACGAACCGGTCGGCGGATGCCCGGCGTACGGCCTTGTCGATCTGTTCGTCGTCGGCGCTGCCGGGGCCGGCGATGTTCTCCCGGACCGAGCGGTGCAGCAGCGTGGCGTCCTGGGCGACCATGGCGATCTGGGCGCGCAGGCTCTCCTGGGTCACGTCGGTGATGTCGGTGCCGTCGATGGTGATCGTGCCGGACTCCGCGTCGTGGAACCGGAGCAGCAGGCCGACCAGGGTGGACTTGCCGGCGCCGGACCGGCCGACGATGCCGACGCGCTCACCGGGGGCGACGTCGAGGCTGAGCCGGTCGAGTCCGCCCCCGCCGCGGCCGTAGTGGTGGCTGACGTGCGCGAAGCTGATGGCGCCGCCGCGTACGCGCAGGGGTTGGGCGTGGGGTTTGTCGGCGACCGCGAGTGGTTGCGCGATGGTCCGCAGGGCCCGCCGGAGCGCGCCGACGGCGCCGAACAGCGACGACACGGCGTCCAGCAGCCACTCGGCCATCGCGGTGATCCGGAAGCTGAGCGCCAGCGCGGCGGCGACGAGGCCGAGGGGTGCGGAGCCGGTACGCCAGAGCACGATCCCGTAGCCGGCGAGGCCGACGAGCAGGGCGCTGCCGAGCGCCATCATGGTGCCGTTGATCGTCACTTCGACCCGTTGCAGGTTCAGATGCGCGCGGCGGGCCTGGGCGAACACCCGGCGGTCGTGCTGGGTGCGGGTGTCCTGGCCGCCGAGCAGTGCCAGTGTGTCGGCGTTGGCGTACGAGTCGACGAGCAGGCCGGTCAGTTCGGACTCGGCTTCCTGCAGGTGTTCGGAGGCGCGCCGGTAGCGCGGCACCGTCCACCACATGAGCAGGGCGTAGGCCAGGATCCAGGCGCCGAGGGGGAGCAGCAGGTGCAGGTCGATCGTGGACATCAGCCACACCGAGCCGGCGATGTAGGCGATCACGAACACCAGCGTGTGGATGACCGAGTACGCGGCGGTGGCGGCGGCGTCCCCGCCGTCGCGTACCCAGGTGGCGATGCGTCCGGCGAGGTCGTCGCGGAACCAGCCGACGGACTGCCGGGAAACGTGCCGGTGTGCCCGCCAGCGGGCGAGCTGGCGGGCGTTGGGCCGGAACGCGATGTCGTCCAGCATTTCGCCGACCAGGTGGATCGCGGGTCGGACGAGCAGCACGAACAGGGCCACGGCGAGCAGTCCGGTGCCCTGGCGGGCCCAGAGCGTGTCCGGGTCGGCGGCGGCGAGGGTGTCGACGAGACGTCCGGCGTAGCCGATGAGCCACACCTCGATGGCGGCGCAGAGGGTCGTGGTGGCGATCGCGGCGGCTACGACGAAGCGCAGCGGCCGGAACTCGTTGCGGAGGAACCGGCCGACGCGGGCGTCCGGGGTGGGGGCGTTGCCGGTCGGGAAGGGGTTAACCGGGTTTTCGAACAGACCTGACACGAAGTGCCTTTCCGGCGGTGGAGACGGACCAGGAACCGGGGAAACCGCCGGACGTCCTCATGTTCGATCTCCGCTTCGTGTGTGGTGGGCGTGGTTCTCCTGGCGAGGCTAGGCGAGATCGTGCGGTGCCGCTTTCCATTTCCGGCCGGCCCGCTCTTGTTCGTTCGCGTCGCGGTGCTCGGGTAGTTGCCGTTGTCGGTGTTGCACTGGCGGGGGAGTCCTCGCCCGGAAGAAGACCAGTGGCCGGCAGGCGCAAGCAGTCTGGAGCGCTTGCATATGCAGACGACGTCATGCCGCTGCAAATCGGTCGTCCCTTCCGCGCTTGACCGATTATCGGATTACGAATATCAGCAATCCGATAATCGGTCAGAAGGCCTTGAGCGAGCAACACCATAATGACTGTTATGTGCTCGGCTGAAGTGTGCGCGGTTGGTCCGGTGCTCCTGGGAAGCTAAATTTCCCGAGCTGTGATCCGCTGCGGGATGTCGTCTGCCAGCTGATGTGAGGCATTGCCAGGGGCAGCGCAGATTCTCTGGGTTGTGGTTCTTCGCGTCGAGCGGCGAGCATGTCGGGTTCGAGTCGTGGCTGGAGCGTGACCACCTGATGGCGCTGGGAGCATGATCTCCTCCGTCACGCCGAGGATCCATCCCGGTCCAGATCTTGACGAGCTTCGAGCCTTGCGAGGATGTCCATGTGAACAAGAGCCGCAAGCCGCGCCGACCGGACGTCACTACAGTCGAGCTCGTAGGGTGCGCCTCACACGCGCTCGAGCTGCACAACTACGACGAGCGGTGGGCAGACATCTACCTTGATCATCGGGGGCGGATCCGGGATGCCCTCACAGCAGCGGACATCGAGATCGAACACATCGGTTCCACATCCGTTCCCGGACTGGCCGCCAAGCCGATCATCGACATCGTGGTCACGGTAGACGACATTACCGCCGAAGAGGACTACCTCCATGCGCTCCTGGCCGCCGGGTACGAACTGCGGGTCCGCGAGCCGAGGCATCGCCTCGTGCGTACACCAGCACACGACATCCACGTGCACGTCTTCGAACGGGACGATCCTGCCGTGGACGAATACCTCCTCTTTCGCGATCACCTGCGCTCCGACGCGGACGACCGCACCCTCTACGAAAGCACCAAGAGGACCTTGCTCAGCAAGCGGTGGGATGACATGAACGACTACACCAAGGCCAAGACCGACGTCATCCTCGCGATCAAAGCACGAGCGAGGGAAGCTCGCGGACAGTAGACGTCGCGGTGCTGGCCGACTTTGCGGCCAGCCCCGCTTTCCAAATGACGGCCGTCGGTTACACCCCGGGCACCTTCGCCGTCAGACGCGCGTCGCCCGACGCCGACGTGCTCGCATGCAGCAAAGGTGGCGCAGCGTGAGCGAACTCGTCAGCCGGACCACTCGCGGGCTCTTCCGTTACCTCATGACCGGAAGCACCGTCGGCGCGATCGGCGCGGCCTTCCAGGACGAACTTTTCGCCCCGGATCCCGACAGCACATACGAGGACAGCAGCGTCCGGCGTACCACCACGCAGGAGTACCTCGAAGCCATCGACTGGACCGACATCAATCAGGTCAGCCGCGCGCTGCGCGTGTTCGAGCGCCTCATCCAGGGCTTCGAGCCGCAGTACACGAGCAAGCTTCTCAACTCCCTGCGCCGTGACGGCTACACGGTCATCGAGAGCACGGCAAAGGTCGTGCTCAAGGAACGCGGCCGGCCGGTCGACGACAAGGACGATCTCCCCGCGCTTGTCCGAAGCGCCCAGCAAGCCCTCGGCCTCCACCCGCCCTCGAAAGCTCCCGGCCCGGACGGCAGCGACGCGATCAAGAAGATCCTCGGCTCCGTATCAGGCATCGCCATCGGGCTTGCCGAACTCTGCAACCGCGGCTACGGCACCGGCCACGGCCCCGCCACCGCTCCAGTCGGTCTCGGTCCGCGCCACGCACACCTAGCCGTGAACGCCGCTTTCACCTGGTGCCGGCTCATGCTCGCCACGCTTGCGGACCGAAGGCTCCCTGGCGCAAGGAACTGACGTGATCCCCACCGGGAAGACAGTGAAGATCGATGTCGCAGCTCAAGCTTTTGAACTGCGGTGGCCCGCGCTGGTTTGCCTCGGCTCAACTGGCAGGACGAGCGTTTCGGTCCTGCCAATCAAGCTGAGGCACCGCAGGTCAGCGCACATGCCGTGCCTCAGAACAACTGGCACACGACAGCTGTGATCCGCTGCGGGACTATGGAGGTGACGGGATGGCGCGGCTCATCCATCTGAACGGCCCGCCTGGCATCGGCAAGTCCACCCTGTCGGCGCTCTACGTAGACCGGCATCCCGGCGCTTTGAATCTTGACGTCGATGCTCTGCACCGCCTGGTGGGCGGGTGGCAGGACGAGGAGACCGACACGTGGCCGGTCGTGTGGTCCCTGGTTCGGGCCATGGCGCAAACCCACCTGGACGGCGGACACGATGTCGTCCTGCCCCAGTACCACGCCAAGGTCGACGAGATCATCGGGCTTGAGAAGCTCGCGCACCAGCACGGGGCGGCCTTCCGTGAAGTGGTCCTGCTCGGCGACCGGGAGGCGGCGATCGCGCGGTTCAACCGCCGCGCCCGGGACAGCGATGACCCGTGGATTCGCCACCATCACCGTCTCATCGAGCTGGGCGGCGGGCATGCCGTGCTCGCAACCATGTACGACAACCTGATGGAGGTCGTACGTCTGCGCCCAGGGACGGTGGTGGTGCCGAGCGTGGTGGGGGCGGTGCAGGAGACCTACAAGCTGCTGGCGGACGCCTTACGCGAGCCGGAGCCCGGCTGAGCATGACCGTGGCAGCTGCCTCACAGTGCGGACCGCCGACACTTCTTCACGACGGACCTCGTCTTCACACCCCGGCCCGGCATCACCGCGATGATCGAAGCCGTCGACGGACTCGTCCGCGACGGAGAGATCGCCAAGGCCTGCCAGGTCATCCCTGATCCCGAAGGACGCCGAGATGTCTCTGAACGACTGGCAGACGACAGGCGCCGTTGATCCGGTGGCGCACAACCGTGTGGCCTGGGACCGGCAGGTCGACCAGGGTAACGAGTGGTCGCGGCCGGTCTCCGCGGAGACGGTCGCCCGGGCGCGGGCCGGTGACTGGTCGGTCGTGCTCATCGGCTACCAGCCGGTGGACCGCTCCTGGTTTCCGGCCGACCTGGCCGGCGTGGACGTGCTGTGCCTGGCCTCCGGCGGCGGCCAGCAGGGGCCGACGCTCGCTGCGGCCGGGGCGCGGGTCACCGTGCTGGACAACTCGCCGCGCCAGCTCGAGCAGGACGAGCTGGTCGCCCGGCGGGACAACGTGCCGCTGCGGACGGTGCTCGGCGACATGCGGGACCTGTCCGCGTTCGGCGACTCCTCGTTCGACCTCGTCTTCAACCCGGTCTCGAACCTTTTCATCCCCGAGCTCGCCGGGGTGTGGCGGGAGTCCTTCCGGGTGCTGCGGCCGGGCGGGGCGCTGCTGTGCGGCTTCCTCAACCCGGACGTCTACCTGTTCGACCACGAGGCGCTGGACCAGCGTGGCGAGCTGGTGGTCCGGCACCGGCTGCCGTACAGCGACCTCACGCACGTACCGGCCGGGGAACGCGAGCGGCTCTTCGGTGTGGACGCGCCGCTGGAGTACAGCCACAGCATGGCGGGGCAGCTCGGCGGCCAGCTCGCCGCGGGTTTCGTCATCACCGGGTTCGAGGAGGCGCCGCACCACTCGGACGCCACCGCGGGCTGGCTGCCCGGCTACTTCGCGACGCGCGCCGTCAAACCGTGACGGGAATCGACTGATCGCATCCGCGCACGCTGGAAGCCGGCCCGGCCGGGTTCATCCCGATATTGCGCCTGCGGTCAGCAGCAGGTGGTGCAGCTCGGCGGCCCGCCGGCCGGCGCGTTGCTGGTACGCCTCGGAGTCCGCGGCCCGGGGGCGCGGGATGTCGATGTCGAGGATCCGTTGTATGCGGCCCGGCCGGGGCGTGAGCACGACGACCCGGTCGGCCAGCAGCACCGCCTCCTCGATCGAGTGGGTGACCAGCACCATCGTGGTGCCCTCGACCATGTGGATGCGCTGCAGCTCGCCGGCCAGTTCGGTGCGGGTGATCGCGTCCAGGGCGGAGAACGGCTCGTCGAGCAGCAGCGCCCGGGGACGCAGGATCAGCGATCGGCACAGCGCGGCCCGCTGCTGCATGCCGCCGGAGAGTTCGGCCGGGGCGACCCGTTCGACGTCGCCCAGGCCGGCCAGGGCGAGCAGTTCCGAGGCCCGGGACCGGTAGCCGTTGCGCCGCCGGCCGGCGAACTCGACCGGCAGCAGCACGTTGTCGAGCACCGACCGCCACGGCAGCAGGGCCGGCCGCTGGAACATCAGCGGCACGTCGCGGCTGGGCCGGTCCACCTCGCCGCCGTCGACCCGTACCCGGCCGGAGGTGGGCCGCAGCAGCCCGGCGATGACCCGCAGCAGGGTGGACTTGCCGCAGCCGGACCGGCCGAGAACGGCCACGAACTCGCCCGGCCGGATCGACAGGCTGATGTCGCGCAGGGCCGGGACCGCGCCCGTACGCGACGGGAACGTGTGCGAGACGGCATCAATTTCGATCAATGTTCTCCTCTAGAGTCAAGGCGTGAACGGCAAGCTCGGCGCGGTGCTGCTGCCGGCCCTCGGGGTGACGCTCGCGGTCGGTCTGTGGTGGCTGGCCACGGTCGTGTTCCCGGTCAACCCGGCGCTCGTGCCCGGCCCCGGCGCGGTGCTCGGCGCCTTCCGCGAGCTGCCGTCGTACCTGCTCGCGCAGGCGTGGCACACGCTGGTCGAGGTGCTGGAGGGGTTCGCCGCGGCGGTCGTGGCCGGCGCGTTCATCGCGCTCGCGCTGACCGGCTCGCGGGTGGTCGAGCGGATGGCGTTCCCGCTGCTGCTGGCGCTCAACTCGGTGCCGAAGGTCGCGGTGGCGCCGCTGCTGGTGCTCTGGTTCGGTTTCGGCCAGTTGCCCAAGCTCATCATGGTGTTCCTGGTCTGTTTCTTCCCGGTGGTGATCTCGATGGTGAGCGGGCTGGCCGCGACGCCGCCCGAGTTCACCGAGCTGGCCCGGTCGCTGGAGGCGCCGGCCTGGCAGGCGTTCCTCAAGGTGCGGGTGCCCAGCGCGCTGCCGCAGGTCTTCGTCGGGCTCAAGGTCGGCATGACGCTGGCCGTGATCGGTGCGGTGATCAGCGAGTTCCAGGCCGGCACGGTGGCCGGCCTGGGTTTCGTCATCGCGGTGTCGACCGGGCAGACCGAGACCGCACAGACGTTCGCGGCCGTCGTGCTGCTGGCGCTGCTCAGCATCGCGCTCTACTACGGCCTGGTCGCCGTCGAACGCATCATGATCCCGTGGGCCCGCTCATAGCGGCCTGCGGCCGCTGGTCTGGATGGTCAGGTAACCGTTGAGGGCCAGCCGCGGATCCAGCAGGGCCTCGGCGACCGCCGCCTGTTCGTCGTCGGTCATCCCGAGCGACAGGTAGTCGTCGCGTAACTGCCCCATCCCGGCCCGCAGCAGCCGGCAGCCCGGCCCGCCGCCGCGCCACTCCGTCGCGTACGCGTACACCCGTACGTCGGTGAGCCCGGCGGCATAGAACGCGGAATGCGCCCGCCGCGACCACGAACGGTCGTTGCCGTGACTGGCCAGCGCGCACATGTGCAGCGTCTGGAAGCGGGCGAGCAGTGCGGCGGTCGCCGGATCGGGCGCGTGGGCCACCACCTCGCGCCCGGCCGGCGGGCAGAGGTCCTCGGTCAGCAGCACCCCGCCCGGCGACAGGGCGGCCACCATGTGGGCGACGGCCAGGTCGCGTTGCGGCAGATGGTTGAGCAGCAGCCGGGCGTGCACCAGGTCGTAGGTGCCCGACGGCGGCCCGGAGGTGACGTCGTGTTCCCGTACGGTGAGCCGCGGATGCGCCGGGATGTGCTGCGGTTTCAGGTCGGTGGCGACGACCGAGGAGCCCTGCTCGGCGAGCCACACCGCGACGCTCCCGCCGCCGGCCGCGACCTCCAGGCATCGGCTGCCGGGCAGCGCGACGAGTTCGCCGATGCGCTGCCGGGTGGCCGCGTCGAGCAGGTCGGCGAGCGCGGCGTGGTGCTCGAGCGCGTGGACGCTGCTGTTGTCGAAGGCGTATCCCGTCACTTGACGCCCGCCTTCGTGGTGACGTCGAAGGCGACCACCTCGTCCGGTTTCAGTCCCGCCTTGGCCAGCCCGGCTGCGTGCAGCACCGCGATGCCGCGGGCGACCTTGGCCGGGTCGAGCGAGAACGGCCCGACGTGGGGCTTGAGTTTCCGGTCGACGGCGGCGACCACCGCCCCCTTCACCGTGGGCAGCCGCTGCTGCACGAGGCGTCCGGCCTCGTCGGGCTGGTCGACGGTGAACTGCACGGTCCGGGCCATCGCGCCGGCGAACTTCTGTGCCAGCGCCGGGTCCGACGACAGCACCCGCGTCGTGGCGATCATGACGGTGCCGTACAGGTCACCGATGAAGGCGCCGTACGGGAACGGCAGCGCCGTCTTGCCCGGCGCGGCGTTCTCCACGTTCGCCGTGTCGGTCGCGTAGCCGCCGATCGCGTCGACCCGTCCGGAGGCGAGCAGGGCCGGCAGCTGATCGGTCGGCGCCTGCACGAACGTGCAGCTGCCCGGATCGAAACCGGCGGCCTTCGCGTACGCCGGGAACAGCGTCCGCGTCGCGGCGGCCGGCGCCGTCCCCAGGGTGCGCCCGGCCAGGTCGGCCGGTTTGCCGATGCCCCGGCCCGACAGCGTGATCATGCTCAGCAGGGTGTCGTTCTGCAGTGCCATGATCGCCCGGTAGTCGGGGAAGGCGGCCGTGCCCCGCACGGCGCTGACGTAGTCGAGGCTGGCGAACTGCGCCTTGCCGGCGGCCAGCGACTTGAGGTTGGCGTCGCTGGGTTGCCCGGGCAGGACGGTCAGGTCGATGCCGGCCTCGGCGAAGAAGCCTTTGGCCAGGCCGACCCACGCGTACGTCTCGCGCGGCGTGGTCCCGTAGGCGGTGAGGAAGGTGGCTTTCGTCCCGGCCGGCGGCGCGGACCTGTCGTTGTCGGCACAGGCGGCGAGCATCGGTGTCGCGATCAGGCCGGCCATCAACCGGCGTCGAGTGATCATGGCTACCCCCGTGGCCTCACTGGATCGACGTTTGTCAACCTATTGAGCGTAGGCCGGGCGGCGGCGATCCTCAATGGAGCGTCGGCTGCCCGACAGGCCGGGCGCCGGGGCGCCCGGGGCAGATCCTCCAAACGCCCGCGGGCGGCGCCGAACAGGGCTTTCATGGACGCTGTGACCGTCGAACACACCGGCCTCGCCGCGCCGGTCCCCACCGGCCCGACCGTCGTCGAGCTGTCGCGGCGGGCGCGGCTGGAGGTCACCGACGCCGCGCGCCTGATCGGCGCCGCGACCGACGCCGGCTGGGAGAACCCGGACGGGTTCGCGGCCGGCGACCCGCACGCCGCCGTCGACGCCGCCCTCTGGCTGTGGACGCAGCACACGTCGGCGCTGCCCGGGGTGCGGGTGCTCTCCGACGGCGGCGAGGCCGGCTTCGCCCGGCCGCAGTAGGCCGGCCGCAGTAGTCCCGGCCGGCTGTCAGGTGCCGTCCCCCTCGTACGCGCCGGGGCCCCGGGGAAACCCGGTCCCCTTCGCGGCCGGGGCGGAGGAGGATCGGCGCACCATGTCAGCGAGGAAAGGCCAGGCGCATGATCCACGTGGCTACGACCGGCTCGGACAGCGCGGACGGCACGTCGGACCACCCGTTCCGCACCATCAACCGGGCGGCCGCCGTCGCGCAGCCGGGAGACACCGTGGTCGTGCACGCCGGCGAGTACCGGGAGTGGGTCCGACCGCGCCGGGGCGGGCTCAGCGACTCGCGCCGGATCACCTACCGGGCCGCCGAAGGCGAGCACGTGGTCATCAAGGGCTCGGAGCGGATCACCGGCTGGGTCAGCGACGGCGGCACGGTCTGGAAGGCGGTCGTCGGCAACGCGCTGTTCGGCGACTTCAACCCCTATGCCGAGGAGGTCGGCGGCGACTGGATCCACTACGAGTCCGGCGAGCGGCGGCATCTGGGCGACGTCTACCTCAACGGCCTGAGCTTCTACGAGGCCGGGTCCCGGGCCGAGGTCGGCAACCCGGTCGAGAGGTCGGAGATGACCGACCGCTGGACCGGCGTCGCCGGCCCGGTCCGCAACGTCGCGCAGACCACGCTCGTGTGGTTCGCCGAGGTCGGGGAGGAGAGCACGACGATCTGGGCGAACTTCCAGGGCGCGGACCCCAACACCGAGACCACCGAGATCAACGTACGCCGCTCGGTGTTCTACCCGACCGAACACCACCTCGACTACATCACCGTCCGCGGCTTCGAACTCGCGCAAGCCGCCTGCCCCTGGACCCCGCCGACGGCCGACCAGCCCGCCCTCATCGGACCCAACTGGGCCAAAGGCTGGATCATCGAGGACAACACCATCCACGACGCCAAATGCTCCGCCGTCTCGCTCGGCAAAGAAGCCTCCACCGGCAACAACTACGCCGCCGAACGCGGCGACAAACCCGGCTACCAATACCAGCTCGAGTCCGTATTCGCCGCCCGCCAGATCGGCTGGGACCGCGAACACATCGGCTCACACGTTGTGCGCCGCAACACCATCTACAACTGCGGACAGAACGCCATCGTCGGCCACCTCGGCTGCGTCTTCTCCACCATCGAGAACAACCACATCTACAACATCGCCGTCAAACGCGAGTTCTACGGCTATGAGATCGCCGGGATCAAGTTGCACGCGGCGATCGACGTGGTGATCCGGCACAACCGCATCCACGACTGCACGCTGGGCACGTGGCTGGACTGGCAGGCCCAGGGCACCCGGGTCTCCCGCAACCTCTACCACGGCAACGGCCGGGACCTGTTCATCGAGGTCAGCCACGGCCCGTACCTGGTCGAGCACAACGTTCTCGGCTCGCCGGCGGCGATCGAGCTGTTCAGCCAGGGCGGCGCGTTCGTCGACAACCTGGTGCTGGGCACGCTGTGGCTGGAGCAGGTCCTGGACCGGCCCACGCCGTACCACCTCCCGCACAGCACCCAGGTCGCCGGTTACGCCAACATCGCCGGGGGCGACGACCGTTATCGCGGCAACGTGTTCATCGGCGGGGACCCCGCGGCGGCGTACGGGAAACCGAGCCCGGGCAGCCCGGCGTTCGCCGGGCTCGCCGCCTACGACGGCCACCCGGCCTCGGCCGAGGCCTACCGGAAGCAGACGGACGAGATCGAGGGGGACCACCTGCGCTTCGCCGGGATCCGCCAGGCCGTGTACGCCGTGGGCAACGTCTACGCCGGCGGGGCCCGCCCCTTCGACGGCGAGTCGGACCCGGTCCTGCTCGGCGCGGCGACCGCCCGGCTGGACGACGAGGGCGACGCCGTCTACCTGCGGACCGACCTGCCGGAGGCCTTCACCCGGGCGGCCCACGCCGTGGTGACCGGCGCCGACCTGCCCCGCGTACGCGTCGCCGCCGCCGACTTCGAGGAGCGCGACGGCTCCCCGGCCGTCATCGACGTCGACCTGACCGGAGCGGTCCGCCCGCGAGACGCGGCGGCGGCGGCAGGCCCGATCGCCGCGCTGGCCCCCGGCCCGAGCCGTCTTCGCGTGTGGTGAGCGCCCAGCCACGACGACTGGCGGACGATGGCCGACGGCGCGGCCCCAAAGGCCTGCCGTCGTCGACGGTCGCCGCGTCCGGGCTGAGCCCGGCCCGCGACGTGCGGCTGAACTGCGACCGGGCGCGGTCACTGCTGACCGTGCGCCTGCGGGGCGTACAGGAGTTCCTGGACCAGAAAACCACCTGATTTCCGGCCGCCGGACCGCAATACTCGACCGTCGATCAGAGAGGACCACCATGAGAACGATCCGGGTCACGGTGCGAGGCGCTTTCGACGGGCTCAGCGCCGAGCAGACCGCGCGCTTGAGGAGCGAGCAGGCCGAACACGACTTCCTGCGCACCGAGTACACCGCCGAGGGTTATCTCGCCTATGAGGTGCCGGGGCGGCCGTTCTTCACCGTCCGCTTCGCCGAGCAGGCCGAGGACGAGGCCGGTGTCGCCGCGGCGGCCGCCCGTGCCGAGGCGAAGGCGGTGGCCTGGATGGCGGAGCAGGGCTATCCGATCAAGAACGTGACCTCGCAGGCGGTCGACATGTCGGAGGTGCCGCTGGGCAGGCGCGGCAAGCGGGAGGCCGCCCGCCGCGACTAATCCGGTTGCCGGGCCGGCGCCGCTCTGATGGGGTGAATGGGTTAGCGAAGCCGAGCGGAAAGAGCGGGAAATGCGAGCTGCGTCCATGTCCAACACAGCATTCATCCCGCTCACGGACAGGACCGTTCCGCTTGTCATCGCTCAATCTCGGCATCCTCGCGCATGTCGACGCCGGTAAGACGTCACTGACCGAGCGCCTGCTGTTCACCGCCGGCGTCATCGCCACGATCGGCCGGGTCGACCACGGCAGCACCACGACCGACTCGCTCGACCTGGAGCGCCGCCGCGGCATCACCATCAAGTCGGCGGTGGTGTCGTTCCCGCTGCGCGGCACCACGGTCAACCTGATCGACACCCCCGGCCATCCCGACTTCATCGCCGAGGTGGAGCGGGTGCTCGGGGTGCTCGACGGCGCCGTGCTGGTCGTCTCGGCGGTCGAGGGCGTGCAGGCGCAGACCCGCGTGCTGCTGCGCACCCTGCACCGCCTGGCCATCCCGACCCTGATCTTCGTCAACAAGATCGACCGGCCGGGGGCCCGCACGCGGAGCCTGCTCGACGAGATCGCCGCCCGTCTCGGCCCGCGGATCATCGGAATGTCCGTCGTCGAGGGCGGCACCGTCCGGCCGGCGCCGGACATGATGCGGCTGGCCGACCACGACGAGGACGTGCTGGCCGCTTTCGTCGACGGCCGCCCGCTGCCCGCTCCCTACGCCCGGGGCGACACCCACCCGGTCTACTTCGGCTCCGCGATCACCGGCGCCGGCATCGACGACCTGATCGGCGGCATCACCACGCTGCTGCCCCCGGCCGCGGCCGATCCCGCGGAGGACCCGAGCGGCACCATCTTCAAGATCGATCGCGGTCCGGCCGGGGAGAAACGGGCCTATCTGCGGATGTTCGCCGGCACGGTCCATGTCCGCGACACGGCCGGCCCGGACAAGATCACCGGCATCGAGCTGTTCCGCGACGGCGGCCTGCACCCGGTGGGGTCGCTGCGGGCGGGCGAGATCGGCCTGCTGCGCGGCCTCTCCCAGATCAAGATCGGAGACCCTCTGGGCGTACGCGCCCCCGCCGCGCCCCAGTCGCATTCGAGGCTCCAGCCACGCACCGCGCCGCAGCCGCACTCCGGCCCGCAGCCGGGCTCGGCGCTCCAGTCGCACTTGGGGACCCAGCCGCTTTCGGGGCCGCAGCCGGGCTCGGCGACCCGGCCGCATCTCGCGCCGCAGCCGGGCTCGGTGCTACAGCCGCATTTCGCGCCGCCGTCGCTGGAGGCGACTGTCGTGCCGCGCCACCGGTCCGACCGGGGCGCCCTGCACGCGGCCCTCGCCGAACTGGCCGAGCAGGATCCGCTGATCAACCTGCGGGGCGACGACGTCGTCTCGCTCTACGGCGAGGTGCAGAAGGAGGTCATCGAGGCGACGCTGGCCGACGAGTACGGCCTGGCGGTATCGTTCGAGGCGACCACGACGCTGTGCATCGAGCGCCTGGCCGGCTGCGGCGCCGCGTACGAGCTGAACAAGGTCGCCCCCAATCCGTTCCTGGCCACCGTCGGCCTGCGGGCCGAGCCGGCGCCGCCCGGCGCCGGGGTCAGCTTCCGGCTGGCGGTCGAGCCCGGCTCGATGCCGCCCGCGTTCTTCAAGGCGATCGAGGAGACCGTCGCCGAGACGCTGCGGCACGGCCTGTACGGCTGGCCGGTCCCGGACTGCACGGTCACCCTGACCCGTTCCGGCTATTCGGCCCGGCAGAGTCACTCGCATGCCGTGTTCGACAAGAGCATGTCGTCGACCGCGGGCGACTTCCGCAACCTGACCCCGCTGGTGCTGACCGAGGCGCTGCGCCGGGCCGGCACGACCGTGCTCGAGCCGATCCACGCGTTCACCGCCGAGGTCCCGCCGGACACGGTCCCGGCCGTCCTGCCGGTGCTGGCGCGGCTGCGGGCGGTGCCGCTGGCCACGACCGGCGCCGCGATCAGCGGCGAGATCCCGGCCGCCCGCGTGCACGACCTGGTCCGCGCGCTGCCCGGGCTGACCCGCGGTGAGGGTGTCCTGGAGAACGCGTTCGACCATTACGAACCGGTCCGCGGGACCGTGCCCGTTCGCCGGCGGACCGACGCGAACCCGCTGGACCGCAAGGAGTACCTGCTGCGCGTGCAGCGCCGCGCCGGACCCGGGAGCAGCCGTGACGGCGCCGGACGCGGGGCTGGTCCGCCGGCTTCTGCGTGAGCAGTTCCCGCAGTGGGCCGGTCTTGCGCTGAGGCCGGCCGGCACCGTCCACGTGATGAATGCGCCTGGGTGATGACCTGGTGGTCGGCCGACGTCGAGCTCGAGCAGAGGTGGCTGCCGCTGTCCGTCCCAGTAACGGCCGGCTTCGGCGAGCCCACGTCCTACCCCGGCGAGGTGGCGGTGCAGTGCCGGCTGGACGGAGACCACGAGTTCACCGACCTGCGGTCCGGCTGGCCCGCTTCCTGGCCGCTCTGCGCGCGGTCGACACCACCGGCACTGCGGCCCGCTGGGACGCGACCTCGACGTACCGCGCGGAACTCGGCCCGCGAACCGTCAACCATGTGTTGACGAACGGCACGCAGTCAACCTAAGGTTGACGGCATGACGCAGATCAAGCCTCCCGTCCGGCTGGACGACCTCATCGCCGCCATTACCGACAACGAGCATGACGCCCTGTCCCGCCTCTCCCAGGCGGTCATGCTCGCCGACCACCTGGGGGAGCTGTCCGATCATCTGATCGGGCACTTCGTCGACCAGGCCCGCCGCTCCGGCGCGTCGTGGACCGACATCGGCCGCAGCATGGGGGTGAGCAAGCAGGCGGCCCAGAAACGGTTCGTGACCAAGGACGAGCCCGACCCGTCGGACGGCTTCAAGCGCTACACGGTGCCCGCCCGCAGCGCGATCGTGGGCTCGATGAACGCGGCGAAGGAGTCGCGCCACCGGGAGATCCACCCGGAGCACCTGGCCATGGGCGTACTGGATGTGCCGCAAGGTGTGGCTCTCGCCGCGCTGGCCGCGCAGGGGGTTGATCCGGCCGTGGCCCGGCGGGTCCTGGCCGCCGCCCTGCCGGCGGCGGGCGACGGCGAGATGCCGACGCTGACGCCGTTCGGCGCGCGGTCCCGTAAGGCCCTGGAGCTGACGTTCCGGGAGGCGCTGCGGCTCGGCCACGAGCGGGTCGGCACCGGGCACATCCTGCTCGCCCTGCTGGAGGAGGAGCCCGACGGCGGGGTGCTGGCCGGCCTCGGCCTGACCAAGGCGGCCACCGACGAGGTGGTCTCGGCCGCCGCACCCGAGCCGTCGGGCGAGCAGGCGGCCTAGTTCCGGCGCCCCGATCCCGTCGCGCGGGCCGGTGCCTGCGCGACGCGTGTCATCACCCCTGACGAATGTCATGCCGGACAGATGACACGACGCCCGCGGTGCGGCAACCGGCGGCCGCCAGGATGGTCCCATGACCCTCACCGCCCAACCGAACCTCGCGGCCCGCGGCTCCAACGAGCTGGCCGTCGACCTAGACCGTGTCGTCAAGCGCTTCGGCGCAGTGACCGCCGTCGACGGCATAGACCTCCGCATCCGCCCGGGTGAGGTCGTCGCCCTGCTCGGCCCGAACGGGGCCGGCAAGACCACGACCGTCGACATGCTGCTCGGCCTGTCCCGTCCGACCGAGGGCGCGGTGCAGGTGTACGGCCGGCCGCCGCACGACGCGGTCGCGCTGGGCCTGGTGTCCGCGGTCATGCAGACCGGGGGACTGCTCAAGGACTACACGGTCGAGGAGACCGTGCGGCTGACCGCGGTGCTGTTCGGCCGGCCGGAGAGCTCGGCCAAGGAGGCCCTGCAGCGGGCCGGCATCGCCGACATCGGTGACCGCAAGGTCGGCAAGTGCTCCGGCGGCCAGCAGCAGCGGCTGCGGTTCGCGATGGCGCTGGTGCCCGACCCGGAGCTGCTGATCCTGGACGAGCCGACGACCGGCATGGACGTCAACGGCCGGCACGAGTTCTGGGCGGCGATCCGCGACGACGCGCGCGGCGGCCGTACGGTCATCTTCGCCACGCACTACCTGGAGGAGGCCGACGCGTACGCCGACCGGGTGGTCTTCGTACGCCGCGGCCGGATCGTCGCCGACGGCACCTCGTCGGAGGTCAAGGCCATGGCCAGCGGCCGTACGGTCCGGGCGACCCTGCCCGGCGCCGTCGAGAGCGAGCTGGCGGCGCTGCCCGGCGTGGAACGCGTCGAGATCCGCGGCGACTCCGTCTTCCTGCACAGCCGCGAGACCGACGACATCGCGCGTTACCTGCTCAACCAGACCTCGGCGCGCGACCTGGAGATCACCTCGCGCAACCTCGAAGAGGCCTTCCTGGCCCTGACCGCCGACGACGCCCCGGAGGGCACCAGATGAGCACCGCAGCCGTGATGCCGGCCGCCCGCAGCCTGCCGAAGTTCGGCGGCTTCAACCTCGGCATGATCAAGCTCGAGTTGCGCCGGATGCTGCGCAACCGCCGTACGGTCGTCTTCACCTTCATCATGCCGGCGGCGTTCTTCCTGCTCTTCGGCACCAACGCCTCCTCGCGCAACGAGTCGGTCGGCGCCGGCGGCAACGTCACCGGCTACATCCTGATCAGCATGGCCGTGTACGGCGCGATGCTGTCGACGACCAGCGGCGGGGCGATGGTCTCGGTCGAGCGGGCAGCCGGGTGGAGCCGCCAGCTGCGGCTGACCCCGCTCAAGCCGGTCGCCTACGTGGCGATCAAACTGGTCCTCGCCATGATCATCGGGGCCGCCTCGGTCATCGTGACCACCATCGTCGGCGCCCTCGCCGGGGCCAAGCTCCCGATGCACGCGTGGCTCGAGTGCATCCCGCTGGCCTGGGTCTGCGCGCTGGTGTTCGCCGCGTTCGGCCTGTTCATGGGCTACCTGCTGCCGAGCGAGAACGTCATGCAGATCCTCGGCCCGGTGCTGGCCGTGCTGTCGTTCGCCGGCGGCCTGTTCGCCCCGGTCGACACGTTCGGCCACGTCTTCGCCACGATCGCCAAGTTCACCCCGGTGTACGGCGTGGGCGAACTGGCCCGCTACCCGCTGACCCACGACGGCAACCTGTGGATCGCCATCCTCAACGTGGTCGTCTGGACCGCCATCTTCTCGGCCGGCGCGATGTGGCGGTTCCGCCGCGACACCGCCCGCGTCTGACCGGCCGGTAACGTACCCACATGAGCGCCGTCGAGGGGCAGCCGGCCAACCGGGCCTTCAAATACGGGTGGATCTTCGCCGCGGTCTGGCTGTTCTACCTCAGCGGCACCGTCGTCACCCTCTGGCACGACGACAACATGTTCACCCGCTACCTCGGCTTCGCCGGGGTGGCGGGGTTCGCCGCGACGTACCTGTTCATGGTCAGCCTGACCCGGCAGATCCGGCGGGGGATCGCCTCGCCCGGATTCACCGGCCAGGCGACCGGCCGGGCGACGCTGGGCGTCCTCGTGATGCTGGTGCTGTTCGCGATGCAGATCCCGGGCGCCGGCGACCACGCTCTGAGCTGCCTGGTCTTCATCGCCGCGTTCGGCATGGTCGGGCTGCCGCTGATCCGCGCCATCCCGCTCGCGGCCGCGCTCTGCACCCTGGCCGAAGTGCTGGTGAGCCTGCTGCCGGGCTGGCACGACGACGGCTACGGCCTCGCCGTGCTGCTCGGTTCGGTCGCCACCTGGGGCCTGCGGATGGCCGGGGAACGGCAGCACCGGCTCAGCTCGGCCCAGCAGGAGATCGCCGACCTCGCCGTACAGAACGAGCGCGCCCGCATCGCGGGCGACCTGCACGACATCCTCGGCCATTCGCTGACCGTGGTGACCGTCAAGGCCGAACTGGCGCAGCGGCTGCTCGACATCGACATCGAGCGGGCCCGCAAGGAACTCAGCGACCTGGAGGCGCTGGCCCGCGACGCGCTGTCGGACGTGCGCTCGACGGCGATGGGCATGCGCGGCATCTCACTGCCGGGCGAGATCGCCGCGGCGCGCGAGGCCCTGGCTGCGGCGAACGTGGAGGCCGACCTGCCGGGCGCGGCCGACGAGGTGCCGTCACGCAACCGGGAGCTGTTCGCCTGGACGATCCGGGAGGCGGTCACCAACATCGTCCGGCACAGCAAGGCCACGCACGCCCAGGTCAAACTGGGTGTGGGAAGTGTGGAGATCCTCGACGACGGCGTGGGGGGCGGCGTTGTCACCGGCGACGGGCAGGGCATCAAGGGCCTGCGCCGGCGTGCGGAGGCCCTGGGCGCCCACCTGACGGTGGGTTGCCGCGAGAACGAGCCCGGCTTCCGGGTACGCGTGGAGGTCCCATCATGATCAAGTTGTTGCTCGCCGACGACCAGGCTCTGGTGCGTGGCGCGATGGCGGCCCTGCTGGACATGGAGCCCGACCTGAAGGTCGTGGCCGAGGTCGGCCGGGGCGACGAGGTCGTCGAGGCGGCCCGCGCCCACGACGTCGACGTCGCCCTGCTCGACGTCGAGATGCCCGGCATGGACGGGGTGGCCGCGGCCCGCGAGCTGCACAAGGCGTTCCCGAAGTGCCGGGTGCTGATGGTGACCACGTTCGGCCGGGCCGGCTACCTGCGCCAGGCCATGACGGCCGGGGCCAGCGGGTTCATCGTCAAGGACACCCCGGCCCGCCAGCTGGCCGACGCCGTACGCCGCGTACACGAAGGCCTGCGCGTCGTCGACCCGGCCCTCGCCGCACAGTCGCTGGCCCAGGGCGACTCGCCGCTTACCGAACGCGAGACCGACGTGCTGCGCTCGGCCCGCGACGGCGGCACCGTCGCCGACATCGCCCGCGACCTGCACCTGTCCGAGGGCACCGTCCGCAACCACCTGTCCTCGGCGATCGGCAAGACCGGCGCCCGCACCCGTGCGGAAGCTGTGAGACTGGCCATCGACAACGGGTGGTTGCTGGCCTGAGCCTGTGAATCCGTGAAAGGGGCGCCCGCCGGGCGCCCCTTTCGTGTATGAGCCCGACCTGAGACAAACGCGCACGGTGCAACCAAGCAGCAACCGTAGGTGACCGTTTTCTGCACCCGCCGCCCCGAAGAGTTCACCCCGTCAGCCGGTCAGCCGTCACGGCGACGAACACACGGGGGGAACCGAACCATGAGTGCAGCGATCAAGACCGTCACCCGGGCCCAGGAAACCCTGATCCGCGACAACATGGCGCTCGTCGGCCACATGGTCCGCGAGATGCTCTTCAAGGTTCCCGCCCACGTGCACCGCGACGACCTGGCCTCGGCCGGCTACGCCGCCCTGGTCACCGCCGCGCAGGCGTTCGACGGCGAGCGGGGCATCCCGTTCGGCCGGTTCGCCGCCATGCGGGTCCGCGGCGCCCTGCTCGACGAGCTGCGCAGCATGGACTGGGCCAGCCGCTCGGTGCGGGCCCGCGCCCGCCGCGCCGAGACCGCCCGCACCGAACTGACCGCCCAGCTCGGCCGCACCCCGAACGCCCAGGAACTCGCCCAGCTCCTCGGCGTCGCCGTCAGCGAACTCAGCAACGTCGACGACGACGTGCAGCGCGCCGCCGTCCTGTCCCTGCAGGGCTTCGCCGCCGGCACCGCCGACGACATGGTCACCGAGAAGGCCCTGAACCCGGAGGAGATGCTGCTGCACCGCGAGCGCATCGGCTACCTGCACGACGCCGTGGCGGTCCTGCCCGAACGCCTGCGCTACGTCGTCGAGGCCTCGTTCCTGCAGGAACGCCCCCTCTCCGAGGTCGCCACCTCCCTCGGCGTCACCGAGTCGCGGGTGTCGCAGCTGCGCACCGAGGCCCTGGCCCTGCTCAAGGACGGCCTGACCACCCACATGGACCAGCAGGAGTCGTCGGCCGCCAAGGACGGCTGCGTGGCCCGCCGCCGCGCGGTCTACGCCGCCCAGATCGCCGCCCGCTCCACCATGTCGACCCGCCTGAGCGCCACCGACGCCCAGGGCTTCCGCAAGGCCGCCTGACCACTACTACCGGAGCGCCGTCTCGACCCGCTCCGCTTCCCGAGGCCGTCACGCTCACCGCGTGGCGGCCTCTTCCCGTACGCGGCGGCCTCTTCCCGTACGCGGCGGCCTCTTCCCGTACGCGGCGGCCTCTTCCCGTACGCGGCGGCCTCTTCCCGTACGCGGCGGCACCGCACCCCCCGGCTGCCGGCGCCCGCTGAGGGCGTCCCTGCAGCGGCGGCACCCTGCTGCCGACCGCACTGCCGACGCTCCTTCAGCCATGGGCACGTGTCCCTCCCGAGCTGCCCGGCACCGCGCCCCTCTCACGTCCGGCCGGCCCAACCGCCGCCGCGCAAGGCACACCACATTGCTTTCGGCCGGCCGCTGCGCCGGTCAGCCGGCCTCGCCCAGCTCGGCCAGGCGCGCCTCGATCTCGGCCAGCTCGGCCCGCAGCTTGTCGGCCTGCGCCTGCGCCTCGGCGCGCTCGGTGGACAGGATCTGCTCGACGGCCTCCTGCACGCCCGGCACGTCGACCAGCTGCACCATCTTCATCGCCTCGGCCGGGCGGATCACATAGGGCTTGGCCAGCGCCTTCGAACCCTGGGCGGCGGCCAGCGTCCACTCGCCCTCCGCGTACGCCAAAGTGACCGTGAGCGAAGCACCCGGCTTCGGTTTCGCCGGCCGTGAGGCCGCCTTGCGCGGAGCCGGAGCAGCCACCTCTGTCACCTCTGCCACCTCTTTCCGGGGAGCCGGCGCCGGCGCCGGGATCGGCTTGTCGATCACGAACTCGGGCTCCGGCCGCGCCGGCTCGGGCGGCGGCGGGGGAGCCGTCACCTTTCTAGCAGCCGCACCCCGCGGCGCCACCTGCAGATCGCCGGGGGAGAACGGCAGCTCGTCGCGGCCGAACCGCACCACCACCCACTCGTCGGACGCCGCCGGATCGGCCAGCTCCACCACCTGGCCGACCTGCCCGGCGATCTGACCGGCGGCCTCGGTGAACTGCACCTTGGGCTTGCGCCCCGCACCCACCTGACCCCGGATGGTCTCCAGCTCCTCGGTGTTCAACCCCACGACGACCCCGCCTTCCGCTAAGCTCTCGAACGCCTGTTCGAAGATGTTGTATCAGAAGCCACCGACAGAAACGTCAGAAGGGGGAGCGCGCCGTCACGCAATATTCGCGACCCGCCGGGTCGAGCAGCGTCGTCCACTCACCCGGCACCACCCGGACCACTCGGGCACCCAGCGCCACATGCCGCGCCACCTCGGCCGGCACGTCGTCGGACGCGAAGTCCGGATGCATGCCCGCCCGCTCGCCGCCGACCCGCTGAAGAAGAATCCGCAACGGCATCCCGCCCGGCCGCGCCAGCGACTCGAACTCGGGCCGATCCGTCGGCCGCCGCTCCCACCCGGTCAACGACGACCAGAAGGAGGCCTCCAACTCGAACCGCGCCTCCGGCACGTCCACACACACCTGATCGAGCCGGCTCGACTGCCCACCCGGCCACCGGACGGCCGGCGGACGCTCCTGCTCATTGCGCCACGACACCAGACAGAACTCCAGCCCGGCCGGCGACCTCATCACCACCAGGCCGCCCACGTCCCGGACGACACGCGCTCCGAACGCCGCAGCCTCACGGGCCGCCTCCGGCACCCCGGCGACATGAAGATCCAGGTGGGTCCCCGCCGGCCGGCCGGTCACTTGCGCCCGGAGGTATGCGTCGCCGCGCGCCGGCACCAGCGTGGCAAAAACACCACCGTCCCGCCTGGGGGACAGGGACATGCCGGTGACCGCCAGCCAGAACGGCTCCACGTCGGTCGTCGGCGAATCGAGAAACCCGGTAGTCCAGCGCACATCCACGCGTAGACCTTGCCATGCCACCATCCGGCCCCGCGCCGCGGTTCTCCAGCGGCGCGGGAGACCCGGCCGCCGCCGGGGAACGCGAGTGGGCTGCGCGCCGGCCGTGCGGCTGAGCCATGGGAGCGAGCACCGCGGCTCGAGTCATCTACCGGGGGCGCACCGCCCATGTCCCTTCCGCCACGCCGGACCCTCCGACCCGCGGGGTGCCGGCGCGCGAGATGAGTGCCCCGGGCCATGCTGGGTTCACGGCACCCTTGGCGGCCGTCACCCGCTGCACGCCCCAATGAAAGACCGAAAGCAACCTTTGGTTGCACTCCGAGCCGTACCCGCGTACGCTCGACCGCAACCAAAGGTTGCGGATTGGGGAGTCATGGAAATCGGAACCATCGAACGCCAAATCTTCGTCGAAGCGGCCCCGGAAATCGTCTTCGACGTGGTGAGCAAACCCGAACACGTCAAACAGTGGTGGCCCGACGACGCCCGCTACGAAACGTCACCCGGATCCACGGGGGAGATCAGCTTCGGCGACAACGCCGTCGGCTTCACCGTGGTCGAGGCGCAGCCGCCCCGGACCTTCTCGTTCCGATGGACCCAGCCCGCCGGCACCGAAGCCGCCGCCGGCAACTCGCTGCTGGTCACCTTCGACCTCACACCCTCGGGCAACGGCACCCTGATCCGGATGACCGAGACCGGATTCCGCGAAATGGGCTGGGAAACCGCCGTCCTCGAAGAGCAGTACCAGGACCACATCAAAGGCTGGGACCACTTCCTGCCCCGCATCGCGCCCTACCTCGCACGCCTGACATGACCGCACCCGCAGTCGACGACGAACTCTGGTCGGCCATCGGCGACCCCACCCGGCGCCGCCTGCTCGACCTGCTCCTGACCGACGGCGAGGGCACCGCCACCACCCTCGGCAACCAGCTGCCCGTCACACGACAGGCAGTCACCAAGCACCTCGTCATCCTCGGTCGCGTCGGACTCATCCGCCCCGCCACCCGGTCCGGCCGCGAACGCCGCTACCGCGTCGACGAGACCCAGCTCGCCCGGGCCGTCGCCCAACTCGCCGCGGTCGGCTCGACCTGGGGCGCCCGCCTCCAGCGCATCAAACGCCTCGCCGAAGCCATCCAGACCACCCACCCCAAGGAGTAGAAATGCCGGACATCCTGCATCGGATCGGCGTCCGCGGTGCGGACGCCTCCCAGGTGTACGCCGCACTCACCACCGTCGACGGCCTCGCCGGCTGGTGGACCGACAACACCACCGGAAACCCCGGGCCCGGCGGCAAAGTCGAGTTCCGCTTCCCGCCGGTCGGCGGCTTCGACATGGAAGTACTCGACGCCACGCCGTCCGCCCACGTCGCCTGGCGCGTCGTCGACGGACCGCCCGAATGGATCGGCACCACGATCGACTGGACCCTGCGCCAGGAAGGGGAGTGGACCATCATCCTGTTCAAACACGAGGGCTGGCGCGAACCCGTCGAGTTCATGCACCACTGCAGCACCAAGTGGGGCAGCTTCCTGATGAGCCTCAAAGCGCTCGTCGAAACCGGATCGGGCGCCCCGGCACCCCGCGACGTACAGATCAGCGACTGGCACTGACCGCCGGCGAACCGTGGCGCGGTGGCGGCACCCCGGCCGGCCGTGGTGGGGTAGGTGCAGCATCGCGTGCCGGTGACGGACTGCGTCAGGCATGGAGGTGCGGAAACGAAGGGCCGCCACCCGTGGCTACCCACGACCGCGACCGCGCCGTCGCGCTCAGCCTGCAACTCGCGCAGGCACACCGACAACTCCGCAACCGGATCGACGAGCTGCGCACGAACCCGGGGGAGAACCACACCCTCACCACCACTGCCTGGCCTTCTGCGAAGCGTTGACGGCACATCACCAGGGTGAGGACGCGGGGATGTTCACCGACCTGCTCCGCGAGCGCCCCGACCTGGCCACCACCGTCGACAACCTCGTCCAGGACCACGAGATGATCTCGTCGATCCTGGCGCGCGTGGCCGAACTGGCCGGCCGTGCCGCGGTCACCGCGGACTCCGCCGGACACGGCTCGATCGAACTCGAGCTGGACGGCCTGGCCGCCATCATGGACAACCATTTCCGCTACGAGGAACGCGCGATCAGCGCGGCCCTCGACCGTGGACTCGACGACACCCGCTGGTCCGGTCAGGTGTTCCGCTTCGAGCCCGCGGGGGAAGGCTCCAAAACTCCTTAGTTGACATAATGTAGATTATCGACCTGGCAAGACTATCGATCTTCAGAAGCGCAAAAACCACGAGAAACAGCCCGCGGGCTCATGCCCGGCAAGAACCACGCCGGACGACGGCCCGCGGGCTTTTGACGCCGCGACGTGAGCCGGGCCGCGGACGGTCGTAATGGCTGAGCTGGAGGCCGTGAAGGAAGTCGGACGGTCGTAGTCCCCGAACTGGAGGCCGCGAAATGAACCCGAAGCGCCTGGGACGAACCCGCGGGCCGTCGTAATTCCCAACTGGAGGCGTCTGGGAGAACTCGGCGCACTGCGGTCCCGAGCCGATGTCGCCGGCGGACCTGCCTCGGCGGAGCGGCGCGAGCGGTCGAGATCTGGACCGGGGGCATTGGGACGAACTCGGCTCGGCGGCCAGTCGAAATTCCGCGGTTGCATCGGCTGACCGCTCGTCACCGTCGTCAACTCTCGAGCCGGCGCGGAGCCTCGGCCCCCGCCCGTACATATGCGTGTGTCGGCGGCCGGGCGTCGACATGTTGACTGGATCGACTTGATGACATGTTGATTCAGTCAACATGTGTCAGACGCGCGTTCGGGAGTTATTGGGATCCGCCTGACCTGCCCAAATGCCCCTGGATGCTGCATAATATGACTTATGCAGGACGAACAAGACTTTCCGGTCATGGCGCTCGTCGACGACTTTCTGGATGCCCGGGCGGCGCGGAAGCCGTCGGTGCACACGCTGGCGGCGTACCGGAGGGATCTGGGTTTGATCGTGGGATTGATGGAGGGTGAGCCGACTACTCTGCGTAGCCTCTCCCCTCGCTCGCTGCGGGCGGCTTTCGCGAAGTTCGCGGCGGCGCGGGCGCCCGCGTCGGTCGCGCGGGCCTGGTCGTCGTGGAACGCGTTCTTCACGTTCCTGGTGACGGAGCAGATCGTGGCCGGTAACCCGATGCCGGCCGTCGACAAGCCGCGCCTGCCGTCCCACTCCCCTAAGCCGTTGCGGGGCGAGGACACGCCGGAGCATCTGCTGCACGCGGTGAGCACGGCCGACGAGAGTCAGCGTGACCCGTGGCCGGAACGCGATCTTGCGGTGCTGGCGCTCGGGCTCTGTGCGGGGTTGCGGCTGTCGGAGTTGCTGGGGCTGACGCTCGGGTCGATCAGTGGGCGTGCGGGTGAGCGGCGCGTCGAGGTGGCGGGTAAGGGTGGGCGGCCGCGTACGGTGCCGATCGAGCCGGAGCTGGATGCGGTGGTGGATCGCTATCTCGACAGCCGCCGGCGGCGGTTCGGGCGGGCACAGGCGGCCTCTCCCCTGCTGGTGGATCGCAAGGGTGAGCCGCTCAAGCGGGGCGGGCTGCAATATCTGGTGGAGTCCTGTTTTCGGCGGGCGGGGATCACCGATCGGGTGCCGCGGGGTGCGCAGTTGCATGCGTTGCGGCATACGTTCGCGACGCGGCTGGCGGAGGACGGTGCGAATGCTTCGGAGATCATGCGGTTGCTGGGGCATGCGTCGTTGTCGACGTCGCAGAACTACATCGAGGTGACGAACGAGCAGCAGCGCGCGGCCGTACGGGCGAACCGTACGAACCGCGCGCTGCGTGGGGTCTGAGAGGGGTCAGGCCAGGCTGAGGTTGACCTCGATGTTGCCGCGGGTGGCGTTGGAGTAGGGGCAGACCTGGTGTGCGGCCTCGATGAGTTCCTGGGCGGTGGCGGGGTCGACGCTGGGGATTTCGGCTTCGATGGTGGCCTGGAGCTGGAAGCCGCCCTGGCCGTTGGGGCCGATGCCGACGTCGACGGTGATGGCGGTGTCGGTGAGGGTGATCTTCTTGGAGCGGGCGACGGCTTTGAGGGCGCCGTGGAAGCAGGCGGCGTAGCCGGCGGCGAAGAGTTCCTCGGGGTTGGGCTGGGCGCCGCCGGGGCCGCCCATCTCCTTGGGTACGGCGAGGTCGAAGTCGAGGACGCCGTCGCTGGAGCGGACGTGGCCGTTGCGGCCGTCGCCGGTTGCGGTGGCGGAGGCGGTGTAGACAGCTTCCATGGTGGTGGCCTTTCAGGCGGGGGCGTTGCTGCCGCGGATGCGGCCGAGCAGCTCTTGCAGGTATTCGTAGTCGTCTGCGGTGAGTCCGGTGTTGCAGGCGGCGCGTTGGGGCAGGTCGGCGAGTTGGTCGCGGAGGCGCAGGCCGGTGTCGGTGAGGTGGATCCAGACCGTACGTTCGTCGGCGGTGCCGCGTTCGCGGCGGATGTGGCCCTGGGTTTCGAGTCTTTTGAGCAGGGGCGAGAGGGTGCCGCTGTCGAGGTGCAGGGTGTCGCCGAGGGTGCGGACGGTTACCGGGCCCTGGTGCCAGAGGACTCGCAGGGCGATGTATTGGGGGTAGGTCAGGTTCGCTGCGTCCAGGTGGGGCCGGTAGAGCGCCGTCATGGCGCGGCTGGCGGCGTAGAGCTGGAAGCAGATCATCTGCTCTAGTCCGGTGGTGTCCACGACAAGAACAGTAGTGCACAATTCAGTTGTGCACAGCCTGAAAGTGGCAGCGATCACCGGGCCCGTGTGATCATGCGTTACGTGCCGGACATCCGATTCGTACAGCTTTCCCCCGAGACGCTGGTGGCGTTGATCGACGGGGATCTCGCCGCGGCGAGCGCGGCCGCGGGCACCGAACTGTCGCCGTACCTGGTCGAAGAGGCCTGGCTGTGGCGCATCCGGCTGGATCAGGTACGCGCCGACCCGGCGAGCGCGGAGTGGATCGCCCGGGCCGCGGTGGTGCAGGGTGTGGGAGTGGTCGGGCACGGCGGGTTCCACGGGCCGCCGGACGACGAGGGCGTGGTGGAGGTGGCGTACTCGGTGGCGCCCGAGCACCGGCGCCAGGGTTACGCGAAGGCGATGTTGCAGGCGCTGCTCGAGCGGGCCGACGCGGATGAGCGGGTCACGGCGGTGCGGGCCAGCATCCGGCCGGACAATCTCGCGTCGCGGGCGACGATCGCCGGTTCCGGGTTCCAGAAGATCGGTGAGCAGTGGGACCCGGAGGACGGCCTCGAGGACGTCTTTCTGCGCCCGGCGAAAGGGTCGTGAGCGCTGGTGGTTCAGCCCAGCTGCACGACGAGCGGCCGGTGGTCGGAGACGTCGACCCGGGGCGCGCACACCTGGACCACCGGCCCGACCGGGTGCGCCCCCCGGGGGTCCAGCAGCACGTGGTCGAGTTGGGCGCGGGGACTGGGCGACGGGTAGGTGGCGGCCCGGCCGAGGGGCCGCCAGCCGGTGAACGCGCGTACGACCGCGGCGGGCAGGTTGAGATCGCCCAGCAGCACCCTCGGTGGCGGGAGGGCGCGCAGCGCCCGCACCGCATGCCGCAGCTGGCGCAGGTTCCAGCCGGGCACGAACGACAGGTGGGTGGTCGCGACGGTGACCGGGCCGCCCGGCGCGTCGATCACCGCGGCCAGCAGCACCCGGGGTTCGTCCTTGAGCAGGGCGATCCCTCCTCCCCCGGGCAGCAGCACCGGGGACCGGACCGGCGCGCCGGGTAGCCGGGTGATCTGCCAGCGGAGCACCGGGAACCGGCTGACCAGGGCGATGCCGTAGAGCGGGTGCAGGTTGTCGTCGTCGCTGCGCCACGGCTGCCAGGTCTCCCCCGGCGTGCCGACGACGGCGGCGGCGAAGCGGTGGACCGGGGCGTTCATCGCGTCGGCGGCGATGGCGGTGAGGTCGAGCAGGCCGCTGCGGGGCTGGGCCTTGTCGACCTCCTGCAGGCCGAGTACGTCGGCGTCGAGGGCGGCGACGGCGGCTGCGACCCGGTCGGCGTGTACGGTGCCGTCGGACAGGGATCGGCCGTGCAGCAGGTTGAAGGTGGCCAGGCGCACGGTTACCGACCCTAGCGAACCCGGAGGCGATGATGTTCATCAAGACGCTGTGCTGCTCGATGATGATCTTTGTCGCTGTCGGGTGGCTGGGTATCTGGTTGCGGACCAAACGGCGTCGATAATGATCGGGTGACTGACGACGACCTCATCGCGCGGCTCGAGCAGCAGGAGCGCGACCTGATTTTCACCCGGTTCGATTTTTCCGACGCCTGGCGGCTGGGTTCGCTGCTGGTCGAGATGGCCGGCGAGCGGGGCCTGCCGGTCGCGATCGACATCCGGCGGGGCACGCAGCAGCTGTTCCATGCCGCGCTGGCCGGTAGCTCCGCCGACAACGACGCCTGGATCGAGCGCAAGGTGCGGGTGGTCCAGCGGTTCGGCCACTCGTCCTTCCTGGTGGGACGCCGGCTCGCGGCCCAGGGCCGCGAGCTCGACGCGGGCATGGGGGTGAACCCGGCGAGGTTCGCGGCGCACGGTGGTGCTTTCCCCGTACGCGTGGAGGCCGCCGGCGTCATCGGCGTGGTGACCGTGTCGGGGTTGCCGCAGGCCGAGGATCACGCGTTGGTGGTAGAAGCCATCGAAAGGTTCCGCTGACTCTTCCCCGTACGCCGGTGGTCGTGCACCGTGGGCCGGATGAGGCTGCTGATTCTGGGCGGTTCCGGCTTCGCGGGCCGGGCCGTCGCCGAGGAGGCCGTGCGACGCGGCTTCGACGTGACCGTGTTCAACCGGGGGCACCGCGACGGCCCGGCCGGGGTGCGGACGCTGACCGGCGACCGGGACTTCCGGACCGGGCTGGGTGCTCTTCAGACCGGGTCGTGGGACGCGGTCGTCGACACGTGGTCGGGTGATGCGGAGGCGGTGCAGCGGGCGGCCGGCCTGTTGCGGGGACGGGCCGGGCATTACACGTACGTGTCGACGCGCTCGGTGTACGACTGGCAGCGCCCGATCGGGGTGCTGACCGAGCGGACGCCGCTGACGTCGCCGGCCGAGAAGGGGTACGCCGGGGACAAGCTGCGCGGCGAGATCGCGGCGGCGTCGTTCGACGGGCCGGTGCTGCTGGCCCGGGCCGGGCTGATCCTGGGCCCGGGTGAGGACGTGGGCCGGTTGCCGTGGTGGCTCAACCGGCTGGCCCGCGGCGGGCCGACGGTGGCGCCGGGCCCGGCGGACTATCCGCTGCAGTACATCGACGTGCGGGATCTGGCCGCGTTCCTGGTGTCGGCGGCCGAGGCCGGCCGGTCGGGCCCCTACAACGTGGTCGGGCCGTCGGGGCACGCCACGATGGGCGGGCTGCTGGCGGCCGGTAACGAGGTGACCGGCGGGCGGGCCGATCTGGTGTGGGTGAGCGCGGCGCAGATCGCCGAGGCGGGGATCCGGCCGTGGGAGGAGTTGCCGATCTGGCTGCCGCCGGGCCCGGACGCCGACTACATCCACCGCGGTGACGTGTCGAAGGCGCTGGCCGCCGGCCTGACGGTGCGTCCTCCGCGGGAGACGGTCGCCGACACGTGGGCGTGGTTGCGGTCGCTGCCCGGGCCGCCGCCGCAGCGCCCCGACCGGCGGCCGGTCGGGGTCCCGGCGGACGCGGAGGCGCGGGTGCTCGCTCTGGCCGGGCGGCCGCGGGCGAGTCGCTAGGCGTCAGCCGGCAAGCAGTGCGGCGAGCCGGGCCGCGCCGACGTTGCCGCCGGAGAGGATGACGCCGACCTTCTCCCCTTCGGCCGGCCGGTAGGCGCCGGCCAGCAGCGCGGCCAGCCCGCTGGCGCCGCTGGGTTCGAGCACCTGCTTGAGCCGGTCGACGGCGAACCGCAGCGCATTCCGGAGGTCGTCGTCGGAGACCAGCACGATGTCGTCGACCAGCCGCCGGTTGATGGAGAACGTGAGCTCCCCCGGGATCGCCGCGGCCTGCCCGTCGGCGATCGTGCGCGGTACCGGGATCTGCACGAGGTGCCCGGCGGCCAGCGAACGTTTCGTGTCGTCGCCCGCTTCCGGTTCGACGCCGACGATGCGGATGCCCGGGTGCAGGCCCTTGGCCGCGGTGGCGCTGCCGGCGATCAGCCCGCCCCCGCCGACCGGGACGATCAGCGTGTCGAGTTCGCCGGCGTCCTGCAGCAGTTCGAGGGCGGCGGTGCCCTGCCCGGCGATGACGTCCGGGTGCTCGTAGGGCGGGATCAGCGCCAGGCCGCGTTCCTCGGCGAGGCGCCGGCCGATCGCCTCGCGGTCCCCGGTGTACCGGTCGTAGGCGAGGATCTCGGCGCCGTAGCCGGCGACCGCGTCGAGTTTGGAGGCGGGCGTGTCCTCCGGCATCACGATCACGGCGCTGCTGCCGAGTTCCCGGGCGGACAGGGCGACGGCCTGCGCGTGGTTGCCCGACGAGTACGCGGCGATGCCCTTGGCCAGCTGTTGCGGGGCGAGCCGGGAGATCGCGTTGTAGGCGCCGCGGAACTTGAACGCCCCGACCCGCTGCAGGTGCTCGGCCTTGAGGGCGATCGCGGCGCCGGCCAGCTCGTCGAGGGCGCGCGAGCGCAGCACCGGCGTGCGGTGCGCGGCCCCCTCGATCTGGCGGGCCGCGTCCTGGACGTCCTGCAGCGTCACGCTCGTCATGGCGTCGATCCTAAATTGGGTGCGATCTTCCAGCGAGCGCGCCTAGTGTGCCGTCGATGACTCTCGCCCATGACGTGACCGGCTCCGGGCCGGCTGTCCTTCTGCTGCATTCGATGGTGTGCGACCGCCGGATGTGGTCGCCGCAGGTGGCCGCCCTGTCGGCCGCGGGTTTCCGCGTGATCCGCTGCGACCTGGGCGGTTTCGGCGAGTCGCCGCTGCCGGCCGGCCCCTACGACGACGCCGGCGACGTGGTCGCCCTGCTGGATTCGCTGGGTGTCCCGTCGGCGGCGGTGGTCGCCTCGTCCGGTTCCGGCCCGGTCGCGGCCGAGGTGGCCGCCCGGTGGCCGTCGCGGGTGCCCGCGCTCGTGCTGGTCTGTTCCGCCCTGCCCGGCTGGCCGCCGTCACCCGCCCGGCAGGCTTTCGCCGGGCAGGAGGACGCACTGCTCGCGTCCGGCGACATCACCGCGGCCACCGAGCTCAACCTCAGGACCTTCGTCGGTCCGGCGGCCGGCGATGCGGCCCGCCTTCTCGTACGCGACATGCAGCGCCACATCTTCGAGGTGCAGTTGTCGGCCGACGAGCCGGAGGCGATCGAGGTGCCGTGGGAGTTCGCCTCGATCACGGCTCGCACCCTGGTCGTCTCCGGAGATCTGGACCTGCCCGACTTCCCGGCCATCGCCGACGAGCTGGCCCGGCGCATCCCGGGCGCGTCCCGGGCCCGGCTTCAGTGGGCCGGTCACCTGCCGAGCCTGGAGGACCCGTCCCGTTTCGACCCGCTCCTGCTGGGCTTCCTGCTCGACGCGGCCCGCTAGCAGCCCGGTAGCGGTCAGGCCGGTCGGCTGATCAGGACGGCCGCGTCGAGCAGCCGGTGCCAGTCGAGGTCGGTGAGCGGGCGCGGGCTCAGCGCGGCCATCGCGGCCATGGCCTGCAGCAGGCGGGCACGGGCCCCGGTAAGGCCGGCGTCCCGCAGGAGGGTCGTCTCGGCCGCGAAGCGGGGTGTGCGGGCGAACGCGATCAGGGAAGCGGGCAGCGGCGGTTCCGGTTCGCCGGGCAGTGCCGCGCCGTCGAGGGTGATGCTGAGGCCGGCGCCGAGGGCCCGGCTGAGCGCGGCCAGCGCGGCCAGGGTGGGGTTGCCGCGGCCGTTCTCCAGGTTCGCGATGTAGGGAACGGACAGCCCGGCGTCGGCGGCCACCGAGGCGATGGTGCGACCGGCCGCGGCGCGGCGGGATCTCAGCTCGCGGCCCAGCGCTTCTATCTCCACAGAACACATGATGCCACGGACTGTTCTGCAGGGATAGCATGCGGGCATGTGGGGGCTGCTCGCGCGCAACGGCACGTTCCGGCGGCTCTGGGTGGCGGCGACCGTGGACGCCTTCGGCACGTGGCTGCTCGTCACCGCCGTACCCGTCGAGGTCTTCGCCCGCACCGGATCGCCCGGCTCGACCGGTCTCGCCCTGGCCGTCGAGGCCGGCCCGGCACTGCTGCTCGGACCCTGGGCCGGAGCCGTCGCCGACCGCCTGCCCCGCGCCCGGGTGCTGCTCGGCGCCGACCTCGCCGCGGCGGCCGGAGTGGCGTTGATGCTGGTGCCCGGCGTGCGATACCTCTACCTCGGCGTCGCGACCGAAAGCGTGGCGGTGTGCTTCATCGCGCCCGCGGTGCAGGCGTCGGTGCCGCTTGTCGCACCCGACCTGGCGGCGGCCAACGGCGCGCTCGCGGTCAGCCAGAGCACGTGGCGGGTGCTCGGCCCGCTGATCGGTGCGGCCGCCGCGGCGGCCGGCCGGTTCCCGGTCGTCGTGGCCGCCGACGCGCTGAGCTACCTGGCCGCCGCCGCGATCGTCGCGGGGATGCCGCTGCCCGCGCCGCCCGCCGCCCGGGGCGCCTCCCGGCGGGAGGTGCGGGCCGGGCTGACGTTCGTCGCCCGCCGCCCGGTGCTGCGCGCGATCATGGCGGGCAGCTGCCTCTACTGGACCGCCAACGCCGGCCTGACCGCGCTGCTCGTGCCGTTCGTGGCCGGCCGGTTGCACGCCGGCGGCGCGGCGGTCGGCTACCTGGTCACCGGGCTCGGCCTCGGCTATCTCGCCGGGTCGGCGCTGGCCCGGCGCCTGCTCGTACGGGGGCCGCGCGTCGTCGCGGTCGCCTACGCGCTGGCCGGGGTGTGCTTCCTGGTGCTGGTCACGGCGCCTACGCTGCCGGTCGCGGTGGCGGCGGTGACGGCGAGCGGGCTGCCCGGCGCGGCGGCCCTGGCCGCCACCGGCCACTGCCTGCAGGTCGAGGCGCCCGACGCGTTGCGGGGACGGGTGTCGGCGGCGTTTCGCACCAGCGACGCGCTGGCCGCGATCGCCGGGGCCGTGACCGCGCCGGCGCTGGTCGCCCTGGCCGGTCTCGGTGGCGCGCTGATCGGTCTCGCGTCCACGGTGCTCGTGGCCGCCCTGCTCACCGACCGGCTCTTGCGCCGGCACCACGAGACGGCTCCGGCCTCGTGACCGGCTCCGGCCGCGGAACCGTCGTCGGCGCCGGGCCGCTGTGATTTTGTGGGCGCGGGGTTGCCGGATGTCGCGGATGGACGGTGTGATCGCGGGATGGCGATGATCGCGTACGACCGGACGGACGCGGGGGCGTTCGCCGGCACCCGGCACCTCAGCGACGACGGGGCCGCCGCCTGGCGGGCGGCGGTGCGGCGTTACGGGCGGCCCCGGCCCGGTGACCGCTGGGCCGACCTCGGTGCGGGCACCGGCAGCTGGGCGGAGCAGTTCACCCGCTGGTTCCCCGGCCTCGGCGTGGTCGCGGTCGAGCCGTCCGCGGCGATGCGGGACCGCTGCCGGCACCGGCCCGCGGTGGCCGGGCACGCGGCGGCGATCCCGTTGCGGGCGGGTACGGCCGGCGCGGCCTGGATCTCGACCGTGCTGCACCACGTCCCCGACCTGCCGGCGGCCGCCCGCGAGCTGCGGCGGGTGCTCAGGCCGGGTGCTCCGGTGCTGATCCGGTCCGCGTTCGCCGGGCGGCCCGGCGGGATCAGCCTGTTCCGCTGGTTCCCGGAGGCGATCCGGGTCCTCGACACCTATCCGGGCATCGACGATGTCGAAGCCGCCTTCGCGACCGCCGGGTTCCGGCTCGAGACGGTCGAGGCGGTGCCGCAGGTGACGGCGCCGTCGCTGCGGGAGGCCGCCGGCCGGTTACGGCGCGAGGCCCACACGCCGCTGCAACTGATCAGCGACGACGCGTACGAGAAAGGCGTCGGGCGGCTGCAGGCCGCCGCCCGAACCGCGACCGGCCCGGTGATCGACTCGCTGGACCTGGTGGTGCTGCGATGAGCGCGCCGGCGCAGACCGGGCTGATCGTGCCGGTGCCGCAGTCCGAGCCGGTCGTCGGGCGGCACCGGGCCGCGCTGGACCCGAGCGCCGCCTGGGGCATCCCGGCACACGTCACCGTGCTCTACCCGTTCCTGCCGCCCGGGCAGGTCGACGACGAGGTGCTCGCCGCGCTGCGGTCGCTGTTCGCGGCGTTGCCGCGATTCGAGACGGCGCTGTCGCGGGTGGACTGGTTCGGTTCCGAGGTCCTGTGGCTGGCGCCGGAACCCGAAGAGCCTTTCCGCCGGCTCACCCAGGCGGTCTTAGACCGCTTTCCGTCGGCACCCCCGTACGCCGGTGCCTTCGACGACGTGGTTCCCCACCTGACCGTCGGCGACCGGGCCCCGCTGCCTGAGCTGCGGGCGGCGGCCGCCGGCATCGCCCCGCACCTGCCGATCCGGTCGGCCGTCGGCACCGTTCGGCTGGTCGAGGGCACGACGGGCGAGGTGGCGTGGCGCACGGTGGCCGAGTTCCCCCTGGGCGCATGATCGCCGCGGCGACCGGCGCCGACCTGGAGGCGGCGGCGCTGCGGTTCGGCAGCGGGGCCGCCGGGGCCGCCGCCTTCCACGAGACGCCGGGGACCCTCGCCTTCGTCGCCCGCGACGGCGAGGACGTGCTGGGGTGGTGCTGGGGATACTACTGGTGGCGGCTCAATCGGTGAGCTCGTCACTTCGCGGAGATGGTGTTCGTCGCCAGCAGGACGGCCAGCAGCGCCCCGAGCACCAGCCGGTACGCGATGAAGATGCTGTACGAGTGCCGCGAGATGAACTTCAGCAGCCACGCCACCGCCGCGTACCCGACGATGAAGCTGACCAGCGTGGCGGCCGCCGTGTTGGTCCAGCCGACCCCGTCGGCGATCTCACCTGAGTAGTCGTGCACCTGCAGCACGGTGGCGCCGAACAGGGCCGGGATGCTCAGGAAGAACGACAGTTTCGTCACCGTCACCCGGTCGAGGTCGCGCAGCAGGCCGGCCGACATCGTCGCACCCGAGCGGGACACGCCGGGGATCAGCGCCAGGCACTGCACGACACCGATGATCAGGGTGTCCTTCCAGGTGACGTCGTCGGAGTGGCGGATCTGGGTGGCGGCGTGGTCGGCGAACGCCATCGCCCCGCTCCAGATGATCAACGCGCCGGCGATGAACCACAGGCTGCGCAGGGTGTGCTCGACGGTGTCCTGGAAGGTCGCGCCGACGATGACGACCGGGATCGAGCCGAGGATGACCGCCCACGCGTACTTCCAGTCCGGGTTCTCCCGGCCGGCCGCGCTGAACAGGCCCTTGAACCAGGCCACGACGATGCGGATCAGGTCCTTGCGCAGGAAGATCAGCGTCGCCAGGACGGCACCGGACTGGATGATCGCGGTGAACGCGGTGATGTCGTCGGCGGCGATGTCGAACCCGAACAGTTTCTCCACGATGGTCAGGTGACCGGTGCTGGAGACGGGCAGGAACTCGGTGATGCCCTCGACCGCACCGAGGATCACTGCTTGGATGATGT
Source organism: Actinoplanes sp. NPDC051343 (assembly GCF_044455125.1). Taxonomy (NCBI): domain Bacteria; kingdom Bacillati; phylum Actinomycetota; class Actinomycetes; order Micromonosporales; family Micromonosporaceae; genus Actinoplanes; species Actinoplanes sp. NPDC051343. Next base: position 372,524 of record NZ_JBITEL010000002.1, on the reverse strand, counting down.
TCAAACCAGTACCGCCTTCGCCGCCGCTGAACGCCGACGAGCATAAAGGGACGAGTCAGGCGCCGGTGCGACGGGCCCGGGCCGCCGCGATCGTGTACGCGGGATCGCGGTCCAGGTTGTGCCGGTCCCGGTCGTAGCGGCGTGTCGTGCGGGGATCGGCGTGCCCCATCGCGTCCTGCACGTCCTCCAGCGGCACCCCTTCGGCGCGGGCGGTGGTGGCGAACGCGTGCCGCAGCGAGTGCGGCGACATCCGGTCGGCGTCGGCGATCCCGGCCTCCACGGCCAGCCGCCGGACCAGCCGGAACACGGCGTGCCGGTCGACGCGCCCGCCGCGCGAGGTGACGAACAGCGGGCCCTCGTCGGCACCGCGTACGGTCAGATAGGCGTCCAGGGCCGCCGCCGCGCCGGGCGTGAGCGCCCGCCGCCGGGGCCGGCCGCCCTTGCCGGTGAACCGGACCGTGCGGTGGCCGCGCTCCCAGCCGAGGTCGCCGGTGTCCAGACCGACCAGTTCGCCGACGCGCAGCCCCAGATCGGCCAGCACGGTGATCATGGCGTGGGTGCGTTCCCCGGCCTGCGCGGCCCGGTCCAGCAGGGCGTCGACCTCCTCGGCCGACAGGCCGACGGTCGAGGAATGGTCACGGTCGACGTAGGGGCGGTCGGCGGCACCGACCGGATTGCCGTCGATCGCGCGCAGCTTCATCAGGAAGTCGTACCAGCTCGACACGCCCGACAGCTTGCGGGCCACGGTGGTCGCGGCGAGCGGGATCGCTTCCAGCTTGCGGGCGTACGCGTTGACGTCGAGGAAGGTGGCCCGCAACGGGTCGAGGCCCCGCTCGCGGCACCAGGCCAGCCAGCCGTGCACGTCGCGCCGGTAAGCGGCCCGGGTGTGCTCGGACAGCCGCCGGTTGGCCAGCCACACCTCGGTGACCTGTTCGGCGGGGCCGTCGAGCGCCGGGAGTCCGGGGATCTGGCGCGGCACCGGTTGCATGCCGCCCATCGTCTCAGTTCTCGATCACTTCGCCGTTGCCGACATGCCAGCGGCGGGTCGTGCCGACCGCGCCGGCGAAGTACCGGTCGTGGGTGACGATCAGGCACGTGCCGCGGTAGCGGCGCAGCGCCTCCTCGACCACGTCGAGGGCGTCGAAGTCGAGGAAGTTGGTCGGCTCGTCGAGCAGCAGGATGCGGGCCGGGCTGTTGACCAGCACCGCGAGCAGCAGCCGCCGCAGCTCGCCGGCCGACAGGGTGTGCAACGGGCTGTCCCACTGGTCCGGGCCGAACTGGTGGCCCTGCAGCAGTTTCTCGGCGTCGTCGACGTAGACCGGCACCCGGGAGCGGAAGAAGTCCATCATGGTCTGATCGGTGCGCAGGCCGTCGTCGGTCTGCGGGAGCACGGCCGTGCCGTCGCCGGCCAGAGCCCGCAGCAGAGTCGTCTTGCCGGCACCGTTGCGGCCCGTGATCAGGATGCGGTCGCCGCGGCGCACGTCGAGGTCGACGTGATCGAGGATCGTGACCGGGCCGAAGCCGACGCTCAGATCGCGGACCTTGAGGACCACGTCACCCGGGTCGCCGGCGTCGTCGGGGAACGCCAGGGTCAGCGGTGGCCGGGTCCGGGGGCGGGCGATCCAGCGTACGGACGCCATCTGCCGCTGCAGGCGGCGTTCCCGGACCTTGGCCTTGCGGGCCACCAGCCGGGCCACCCGGCGCAGGTGCGGCGCCTCCGCCCCGGAACGCACCGTGTTCTCCACGCCGCGCGCCTGGCCCTTGGTGCGCTCGATGTCGGCCTCCCAGCGGCGGCGGTCCTTCTCCTGGGCCTCGTAGTCGAGCAGCAGCTTCTGCCAGCGGCGTTGTTTCTCTTCCCGGTAGGCCGTGTAGCCGCCGCCCGGGTAGTCCTGCGGTTCGTCGTGGATGCCGTCGAGCTCGATGACGCGGGTGACGGTGGCGTCGAGGAACGCCCGGTCGTGGCTGACCGCGAGCACCCCGCCGGGGTAGCCGGCCAGCCACTGCTGCAGCCAGGCGGCGCCTTCGGCGTCGAGGTGGTTGGTCGGCTCGTCGAGCAGCAGGATGTCGGGTTCGTCGAGCAGCGCCCGGGCCAGCATGAGGCGGGCCTGCTCGCCGCCGGAGACGTCGCGCAGCGGGCGGTCGTCGCCGATGTGCACGATGTCGAGGCGTTGCCGGATCTCGTCGAGCCGGGTGCCGGCGGTCCAGCCTTCCAGGGCCGTCCAGCGTTCCTGCACGGCGCCGTACTCGTCGAGGACGTCGTGGCCGTCGGCGAGCCGGTGTTCCAGGCTTTTCATCCGCGCGGTCACCGCCGCGAGCTCGCCGAGCCCGCCGAGCAGGAAACCGCCGACCGTGCCGTCGGGGTCGGGCATCTGCTGGGCGACGTGGGCGACCCGGGTGCCCGGGCCCCGGCTCACCGTGCCGCCAGCCGGCGCGAGCTCGCCGGCCAGCGTGCGCAGCAGTGTGGTCTTGCCGGCGCCGTTGGGACCGACCACGCCGATGCGGTCACCCGCGCCGAGGACCAGGTCGAGATCGCGGAACAGCAGATCGCCGTCGTGAGCACAGCTGAGCGCCGAGATTTTCAGCAAGGAGGTCTCCAGGGGCAGACGCCGACAGGGGTTTTCCTGAGGTCGGGGTCGCTGTCACATGGAGAAAGGCACTCCTTCGGCCGGGTGACTCCCACCCTGCCTCGCGACCGGACCGGCCGCAACCGATTTACCGGATGCCTCGGTTGACGATATATAGCGCCTCTCGTAGCGTGATCGGCATGCAGGAACCCACCTTCCTCATCCTGACCGCCCTGGCCGCCGCACCCCGGCACGGCTACGGCGTGATCCAGGCGGTCGAGGAACTCTCCGGCGGCACGGTCAAGCTGCGGGCCGGCACCCTCTACGGCGCCCTCGACCGGCTCGCCGAGCAGGAACTGATCACGGTCGACCGCGAGGAGGCCGTCGAGGGCCGGCTGCGGCGCTACTACCGGCTCACCGACGCGGGGGCCGGGGTGCTGGCCGGCGAGATCTCGCGCCTGCGGCGCAACGCCGAGGCGGCGGAGGAGCAGTTGCGGCGGCGGCCCGGCGGGCTCGCCGCCGGTTTCGCGTACGGGCGGTGAACCGCCCGCGCCCGCGCGGCGTTTGGCAGGTAGTAGCACAGGCGCTCACGACGGCGCCGGGATCGGGGGCGGGGCCACCACGCGGGCGGCGTGGCGGCCCCGAGTCGTCCATAGCCCGGTTGACGGCATATAACGTCGACCATAATATGACCGCATGACCCGTCTCGAGCGCTCCTACCGCCGGCTGATGCTGGCCTACCCCGCGGCCTACCGGCGCCGGCACGCCTCCGAGATCGTGACCACGCTGCTGGAGATGAGCCCGCCCGCCCGCCGGCGCCCACCGGCCGGCGACGCCTGGCACCTGATCCGGGCCGGGCTGCGGCAGCGGTTCCGGCTGCCGGCACGGCGCCCGCTCGCCTGGGCCGGGGCACTGCTGGTCACGCTGGTGCTCGGCGCGTTCGGGGCGGCGGCCGGGTCGTGGGCGGCCGAGCAGACCTACGCCGCCCTGCCCTCGGCGGCCGGCTTCGCCGCGGTGTCCGGGCCGGTCGCCGGCGGCCACCTCGACCCGCCGGCCCGCGACCGCACCCCGCACGCGGTGACCTCCTGGTGGGGCACCGCCGACGCCCCCGGCTGGACGCCGTCCGCCGCCCGGGCTCAACTCGAGCGGACCGGGTGGGCGCCGACCGCGGTGCGGGCCCTGCCCGACGGGGCCGCCTACGGTCCCGGCGAACGGCTGTCCCCGGTGACCCGCACCGCCTTCGACGGCACCCGCGACGGCCTGCACGTGCGGGTCTTCGGCAACACCACGGCCGGCCACAGCCTGGTCGAGGTGATCATGTGGCCGGAGGCGAACGGGTCACGCTGGCCACTGACCGCGGGCGGCGCCCTGATCGGGCTGCTGACCGGCTGGCCGCTCGCCGCCTCCCTCGCCTACCGGCTGCGCCGGGCACCGGCCGGGCGGGCACGGCTCGCCGCCGGCCTGATCGGCTCGGCACTCGCCGCCTGCGCGGTGCCGGCCCTGGCCTGCTACGCCAACCTGGGCCTGATGGTCCGCACGGCCGGCACCGGCGACCTGCCGACGACGGTCCACAGCGCCTTCACGGCCGGGCCGTTCGAGACCTGGGGCTGGGGCTGGATGGTCCCGCAGCTCACCGTCGCCGGGCTGGCACTGGGGCTGGCCGGGGCCGCGGTGGCCCGGCGAGCCGGGGGCGAGGAGCCCGCAGCCGGCCCGGCCCTTGAGCGCGGGTAACGGTCCCACCTAGCCGTGTGTTTCGGTTCCATCGGCTTACTCGGTGTGATCGCTGGCGTTGACCGCCGGTCCGCAACGCGGGCCCAGACAGAGGAACGCCGATACGAGATGGTCCAAGACGCGTTGCTCGGCGACGGTAGCGTCCTGGGGTGATGTGGAGCGTATTACCGCCGCCGGCGGCGGCTCAGGTCCGCGATGCGTTCGGTGTCGAGGTTGGGAAGCTGCAGGCGCATCCGGGCGGGTTCGAGGCGGATGCCTTCACCGACGGGCGCTGGTTGGTGAAACTCTGGCGTCAGCAGCCCGACAGCGACGCCGCACTGGCGCTGACCGCTGAGCTGGCGGCCCGGGGCGTCCCCGTTCCCGCGGCGCAGCGAACTCTCGACGGCTCGTACACCTCCGCGCACCTCGGCCGGCGCTATGCCCTGTTCCCATTCGCCGACGGCCGCCAGGCAACCTGGGACGACGCCGACGCGATCGCGCAGGCGATGCGTGCCGTGCACGAAATCGCCGGTCTCCTCCTGCCCCGAACCGACATCTACGAATGGTGCATCGAGGCGCTGCGCGACCGGCGCGACCACCCGTGGATCGTCGACCGCCGCGACGAGGTCATGGCCAACGTCGACCGGCTCGAAGCGGTGATCGAAAGGGCACGCGCCATCGACGTTCCCCACGTCGTGTGTCACCACGACCTGTTCCCGCACAACGTCCTCGTCGACCGCGACGGTCACGTCGTGGCACTGCTCGACTGGGGTCATACGATGCTGGCACCGCGCGAGCACGATTTGTTCGCCGGCTTGTGCGGGCCCGACCCCGTGCGCTTCCTGAGCGCCTACCGCGCACAGCGGCTCGACCTCACGCACCTCGAGTACGCCCGGCTCGCCCGCTCGCTTCGCGACCTCGCCGTTCGCATCGACAACGAGGTCGACCTGGACGGCATCAACACGTGGGGCTTCGACGGATTGCGGCGAGTGGACGCCGACCTCGCGCTCGCCCGACCTTTCTGCGATCGCTGAGGTCGGCGGAAGCTGCGACACGGCAGGAAAGCTGGCCCCCGGTTTCCGACCGTTATGGCCTGGAGTTTGTTCACCGGTTCCGGGCCCACCTCGGCTGGTGGAGCATCTTCATCACCGCGCAGAAGAAGCCGCGGCGCGGCCCGAAGGTCATCCGGCTTGAAGACGGAGAGGCGGGGCTGTCGGCGCGGACGATCAAGCGTCGGCTCGCCAGCATCTCGGGGCTGTTCGGCTACCTGACGACCCGCGATGACCTCGCCGCTGAACGCAACCCGGTACCCGGCGCTCAAAGAACGCCTGGCAGCAGCCGACCGGACGACCGCGGAATTGACCGATTTCCGCAGCCAGGCCCTTGCCCGGCTGGCCGCCCAACACGACGAAATCCGTCGGCTGCACGTCGACGGCACCCCCGACAACGTGCGGCGCCTACCCTCCCGCACCCAGATCATCGGGCCTTGCCAATGAAGCCCCGCAGCACGACAGAACCGCCTCCAACGGCACCGCTACGCCAGCGACACGTCGTTCTGAAGAAAGCCCCGCAGCAGGTCGAACGCCCGCTGCGGCGCCTGGCGGAACACCCCATGTCCCACCCCGTCCAGGAGCTCCACGCGCACCGCCACACCGGTCAACCCATCAGCCAACCGCTGCGCGCCGACCGCCGGCGAGACCGGATCGTCCCGGCCGGCAAGGACCAGCGTCGGACACCCGATGGACGCGGCAAACGGGGCCACCTCCACCGGGCCACACCCGCCCTGGCGGAAATGATCCTGCACGTCCTCGTTGATCCGCGCGCGAGCACGGCGCACCTGCATGTCTCCACCATCCGCGCCGCCATACAGCGGCAACGCATGCTCCCGCCACGCCGACGCCGCCTCCGCACTGGTATCCCCGCCCAGAAACCGGGCCGCCGCCTCCCGCGCGACCACACCGCCGCGCCGCTCGAACACCTCCAAGCTCTCCGCCAGGCTCGTCGGCGCACCCAGCGTGCTGTCCAGCACCAACCCGGCCACCAACTCCGGGAACCGCGCCGCGCAGACCATCCCGACCAGCCCACCGCTGGAGGTGCCTACCAGCACGACGCGACGCAGGCCGACCAGCGCGCAGAACTCCGCCACGTCATCGGCCCATCGTTGCCACGTCCACGTGCTCGGATCGCCTCGGTCCGACCGCCCCGAGCCACGCTGGTCCAGATAGACCACCTGCGCGGCGTCGATCATCGCCGAGAATTCGGGCTTGAACAGGCTGTGGTCGGCGCCCGGGCCGCCATGCAGCAGCACCAGCGCCGGTCGCTCCTGCATCACCTCGCCCTCAGCGACCAGCCCGGCGCCTTCCACATCGAAGTACAGTCCGACCCCATCCACGATCACGCGCACCCCCACATCCTGCCCGACACCCGCGGCCGACACAGGATCCCGCGCTCCGGGTGCCGGACGACGGCGGCCTATGTCGTCAGTCACACGTCGGCACCGTTATCGCAACACCGGCGATCAGCACGATGCTCGGCAAATCCCCCCGCAAGTCCGAGCAGAATCGCCACACGGGGATCGGTGCACACGGCAAGTGCGGACAGAAGGCATACCTACGTGACCCAACTGACCGAGGACGGCGTCGACCGGCGGTTCATCCAGGAGCAGGTCGGACATCGCTGCGACACCTCGACGGCGATCTACACCCACGTCAGCGGGGACTTCATGAACACCGCACTGCGCAAGGCTTTGACCCCGGCCTTCACCCCGACGAGCTGACAGGGAAAGGATGCGGCGATGACGCGCAAACTCGACTACCGGTGGAACCTGCGGCAGGTGATGGCAGCCAAGGGCATGTTCGCCACCACCGACCTGACACCGCTGCTGGCGCACCGCGACATCGAGCTGTCGTCCAGCCAGGTCTATCGGCTTGTCGTCGAGCGACCCGAACGACTCAGCCTCAAAATCTTGATGGCGTTGCTGGACATCCTGGACTGCTCGATGGAGGACCTCATCGAGCCGATCGCCGTCGCCTCGTCGGCCCGCAAGGCCAAGGTCGCCGGCGGCGACGAGGCCGGCGTCGGCGCTCTGCGGCCGAAGCGAGCCCGCATCGTCGCGGTCAACGACTGACCCATGCCCGTCTTCACCCCGCAGGTGCTCGCCGACCCGGTCAAAGTCATCGTCGACCTGGTCACCGGCACCGATCCGCTGCTAGATCCCACCGAAGTCCAGCAGGTCGCGGAAGCCACCGCCGCGGCGCAAGCTCGCGCAGGCACTGCTCGACAAGCCGTCGCTGCTCATCGACGGGCGTTCGCCCGCTCCGCGCGTGGTCGGCGATCTGCTCATCGCGCTGCGCCAGGCAGGTTCCACCGCGGTGTCGGCGCCGGTCTGCGCCGAGTGCGGCAAACAGTTACGCACCCTGCAACGCCGTGGTGAGGACTGGTACTGCGGCGGCTGCGGCCCGAACCGCGAGCCCGGCGCCGGCTGCGGCAACCTGCGGCCCGTGTCATCCCGCGACAGACACGGCGATCCAAGACCTCGGCCACGAGCCCGTCGAGCTGCCCGAACCCCTCGCCAGCCTCGTCCTTCACCTCGTCGCCACACGTCGAGGACACGCCCGTCTCGGCGATCAAGGCACCTCCCGATGGCTGTTCCCCGGAGGCGAACCCGGCCGGCCCGTCAGCTCCTACCAGCTCACCGAACCGCTCCGCCACCTCGGGATCCGTCCCGGACAATCCCGGTCCACAGCCCTGTTCCAACTCGCCACCGAACTGCCCGCCGCCCTACTCGCCCGCATGCTCGGCATCCACATCAGCGTCGCCGTCGCCTGGCAACGGGCCAGCGCCGGTGACTGGGCCGCATACGCCGCCGACGTCGGGGCCTTCCGATAGCGGTGGTGGGTGTGGCCGCCACGATCACGCACCGGCGTGCTACCGGCGCCGCCGGCCGCGGCCCGCAACTCCACCGCCGGACGTGCTATCAGGCGAGCTGCCGCTCGCCCAATCGAAAGGATCACGTCCATGACCGAACTGCACGAAAGCCAGCGCGGACAGCTCATCTTCCTCGACCATTACCTAGAAGCTCTACTGCGCAAGCCGGGCGCTCTGCCCGGGTCCACGGTCCTCGAGCTGGCCCGCGCCGCGGCAAGTTCACCCCCGTCCGCGCGGATGCCGGCTCCGGGTTCTGAACGGGCCGGGCGCGGCGGGGCCGGGCTCAGATCGTGCGGGTAAAGGCGACGCCGGAGGCGGTGAAGCCGTGCCGTTGATAGAAGCGCACGGCGCCGGCGTTGGCGTGGTGGATGCCCGCGGAGAGATAGGCGATGCCGCACTCGGCGGCCCGGCGGGCGGCCGCTTCGACCAGGGCGCTGCCGATGCCGCCGCCACGGGCATCGCCGGCCACCACGGTGTGGATCTGAGCGGATCGTCTCGGCTGCAGGATCTGGTGGTCGGGCGGCTCCGGGTTCGGCACGATCTCCACCATGCCGGCCACGCGTCCGTCCCGCTCGGCGACCAGGATGCCGTCCGTGGCCGCCGGGGCGGCGAAGTAGCGCCGGACGGCGTCGGCGTCCGGCACCCGGTAGGCCACCGGGTCGAGGGCCACGTGCGCGCGGGCGTTCGCCAGCCGTAACCCCACCAGCGCCTCGACGTCGGCCGGGCCCGCCGGGCGGATCGTGATCCCCGCGGCGGTCATCGGTCGGGCTTACGCCAGAACTGCAGATCGGTGGGGCGCCGCTGCTCGGCGAACCGGCCGCCCGCATCGTCCAGCAGCGCGCGCAGATCCCGCTCGAAGTCGCCCAGGCGGTCACCGAACAGGTGCGGGGCCGAGCCGGACAGCGACAGCGTCCACGCCACCAGGTCGTCGGTGCCGCGCTCGACGGGCCGGCCCGCGGGCACGGTCACCCGCCGGGCAGCGACGAAGCCGGCCGCCGCGATGACGAGGTCTTCCCGGCCGGGCGTCCGGCCGCCGGCGATCGTGCCCTGCCCGGCGCGGCGGTCCGGGCCCAGGTAGCGGCGGACCAGTTCACCGATCCGCTCGTACGGCGGCAGCGGGCGCGGCAGCGGCACCGGCGAGGGCGGCGGGTCCTGCACGTCGGAGATGTGCACGATCGCGCCGCCGGGCTCCAGCATGCCCAGGACGGTGGCGGCGACCCGGGCGCGGTCCACCCAGTGGAACGACTGGGCGAACGTCACCACCCGGAACACGCCCAGCCCGGCCGGCAGGTCCTCGGCCCGGGCCCGCACCCAGCGCGCGTCGGTCACACCCTGACGGGCCGCCTCGGCGAGCATGCCGCCGTCCGGGTCGAGGCCGACGACCTCGGCGAACCAGGGCGCCAGCGGGACCGTCACGGTTCCCGGGCCGCACCCGACGTCCAGCAGCCGCCCGCGCCCGTCCAGCGCCAGCTCCTCGGCGATCGCCGCGGCGAAACCGGGCGCGTACGGCAGCCGCCCCCGCCGGTAGTACCGCGCCGCCCCGGCGAACAGCGACTCGTCCCATTCCCAGCCCTCGATCACGCCGGCTCCCCCAGCCCGTAGCGGACGGCCGCCCAGTCGTCGCGGCACCCGTTCCACGCATACCGGAGGCCAGGATCGGTCACGGCCGCATCATGACACCGGCGGCGGGCCGCCGGCCTTCGATTTCTGCCCGGCCGGGCGCGGACGCACCCGCGAGACGTCGTACGGGCGGGTGCCGTCCACGAACCGCGGCACCTGCATCTCGCCGGACCGCAGCGGGGCGAGCGTGTCGTCGATGGCGGCCATGATGCGCCGGGTCGCGTTCATCGCCTGCGCGCCCGGCGTGCCGGTCAGCCCCGTCATGTCCACCGGTTCGGTGCCGAAACGGACCTGCACCACCGGCCGCCGGCGCATCGCCTTCAGAATGTTGCGCAGCAGGCCGACCGGAGTCGCGTACGGCAGGACCGCGTGGGCGCCCCACTGCGCGACCGGCAGCACCGGCGCACCGGACATCGCGGCCATCCGGGCCACGCCGGTCTTGCCGCGTTCCGGCCACATCCACGGGTCGAGCCCGATGCGCCCCTCCGGGTAGACCATCACCATCGCCCCGCCCCGCAACGCCTCGGCCGCCGCCGGCAGCGCGTTGGCGACGTGGCTCTTGCCGCGGTCGACCCGGATGTGCCCGGCCGCCCGCATCGCCGCTCCCGCGATCGGCGCGTCGAACAGCCCGCCGGTCGCCATGATCCGCGGCGCGATGCCGATCTTGTGGCAGGCCGCCGAGATCACGACCGGGTCGAACGGGCTGACGTGGTTCGCGGCCAGGATCAGCGGCCGTCCGCGCAGTTCGGCGGGCACGGTCCCGCTCACCTGGAGCCGGCACAGCGGCCAGACCAGGATCCGGCCGAGCACGAGCATGAACCGCCAGACCGGCGGGGTTCGCCACGGAGTGCTTTCCATCAGGCCGACATGATGCCACGCCGATCACCGGCCGAAGGCCCGACCCGACCCCACGGCGTCGTCCTCAACCACGACGCGATTTGATCTTCCGGCGTGAGTTCCGGCCGGCGGGTGTGGCACGAGCGGGCCCCGACGCCGGCACCGCCGTCGCCGGGCCGGCGACCCGGCTGCTCCGCCGGCCACCCGGAGACCGGCTGCGGGGCAAGGCGATCCGCTCAGCGCCTTCCGCCGGCCGAGACGAACGGCCTGCTCGAAAAGCTGGAGGAGGACGGCGCCGGGATACCGACGCCGCGGCCTGTCAGGAAGGCGGCACCGACGGCCATTTTCCAAGGCCCGACGCCGGACCTGAGCGAGTGGTGCCCATGGCCCGCGAGTCCCGCGCCGCCACAGCCCGCCTGGCGGTCCGATCTCGGGCTGCCGGGCCGCCGGTCAGTCGAGGGTCATGCCGGACTCGGCCACGTCCAGCCAGTGGGTGACGGTGGCCGCGTCGTGGTGGCGGATCGACCAGTCGACCTGGCGCAGGCTCAGGTGGGCCCAGTAGGCGCGGCGCCGGTGCGCCGAGATGTCGGCCAGCCGTTCGTCGAGCGCCCCGGCCAGGTGCGGTGCCTGCCCGGCCAGGTAGAACCGCAGGGTGCTCAGGTCGAAGTGCCGGTCGCCGCGGGCCGCGCCGTCCCAGTCGACGACCCCGGTCAGGCGGCCGCCGGAGACCAGCATGTTGCCGGGCTGGAAGTCGAGGTGGACCAGGTCGTCGCCGAGCATCGACGTGCCGTCCGCGCCGACGGTGCGGATCCAGTCGAGCAGGCGGGCGGTGCGGGCGTCGTACGCCGACAGCGGCCCGTGCAGGCAGAAGCCCGGGCCGTCGGACAGCAAATGCAGTGGTGCCGGTCTCGGGTCGGGTTCGCCGGCGAGGAGCCCGGCGAGCCGGTCGGTGACCGCGATCATCTGCGACACCAGGTCGGCGGAGACGGCCGACGGCGGCCGGCCGGGCAGGCGTTCCTGCACGATGACCCGGACCCCGTCCACATGGGCCACCAGTTCGTGCCGGGCGGTCGGCACCCCGGCGGCGCGGGCCCGGTCGACCAGCGGCCCGGTGCGGGTGCGGCCCGTGGTGAGCACCGACCGGCGGCCGTCCGGCCACCGCACGTAGGCCGCGCCGATCTCGCCGCCCGGGCAGGGCCCTTCGATGATCAGGCGGACGCCGGTGATGTCGGCGATGCGGTCGACGACGCGGGGCGCGTCGAGGCGGGCGCTGCGCGGCCAGGCCTCCGTGGTCACGGGCACCACCCGCTGCTCATGGTCATCCGCGGCCCCCGTCGCGTCGCACGCACCTTCGGTGATGCACCGTAGTCCCTCGCCCGCCGCGAGGGTGTCGGCTAACTTACCGTTTTCTATTCGGGGCTGCGTTGCCGCAGGTAGGCCAGCACCGCCTCGCGGGTGGTCCGCACCCCGAACAGGGCCCGGGCCTCGGCGATCCGCCGGTTGGCGGTGCGCAGCGACAGGAACTCGGCCGCCGCGGCCGCCGCGATGGTGTCGCCGGCGGCCAGCCGGTCGAGCAGGGCCCGCTGCTCGGGGACCAGGTCGGCGACCGCGTCGTCGCCGCCGCCGTCGGCGCCGTGCCGCACCGGGCCGAGCCGGCCCAGGTCGTCGACCAGGGCCCGCCCGAGTGCCGACTCGGGGTCGCAGATCGCCACGATCCCGGCCCCGCGGGCCGCCGCCAGTACCGCCAGCGCGAGGGTCTCCTGGTCGCCGATGCGGCCGTGCAGGACGAGCCGGGCGGCGGTGACGTCCCACGACGGGTCGGGCAGGGCGAAGCCTTCGCGGGCCGACCAGCCGTCGCGGGCGAGGCGGCGCAGCACGGTGTCGGCGTCGCCGGGGCTGCCGACGACGTGGCGTGGAGCGTCAGGCTGTCTGGTCACCGGCCATCCTTGTCACTCGGCGAGTCGGGCGAAGGCGAGGGCGGCTGCTTCGGTGCGGGTGCGGGCGCCGAGCTTGCGCATGCCGGCGCGGATGTGGGTGTCGACGGTCTCGGCGCTGATGCCCAACTGCCCGGCTATCCGCCGGGTGGGTTCCCCGGCGGCGACGAGTCGTAACACGTCGGTCTCCCGCCGGGTGAGCTGGTCGCCCGATCGGGGGCTGCGGGTGTCGCGGTGGATGTGGTGGCGGCGCAGGCCGCGGCGGGCCCGCCCGGCCAGGACGGTCAGCCCGGCGTCGTCGGCCAGTTGCTCGGCGGCCAGCAGCGCGTCGACGGCGCGTTGCGGGTCGGGGTCGGTGAGCCCGGCCGCCAGCAGGCAGCGGATCTGCTCGCGGCGGGCGACCGGCTGCCAGCCGTCGGCGGCGGCCGTGAACCCCATGCCGGTCGCCCAGGCGGTCAGGGTGCGCCGGGCCGCGGTGGGCAGGCCGGCCGGGATCGGCGGGGCCCCGGTCACGCCGAGGTCGTAGGACGCCCACCGGGCGGTGATGGCGTGCAGGCCGGCGAGCAGCCCCGGCGAAGCCGGTTCTCCCACGGCGCGCGCCCGGTCGGGCTGCCCGTCCAGCCAGGCGGTCTCCTGCGCCACCCACGAGGTGGCCGGGTGGGCGGGACCGCCGTCGAGGTGGGCGCGGGCCGCGCCGAGCAGCCCGGTGTCGGCCTCGATCAGCGCGGTCGCCGCGGTCGCGTAGCCGCGGGCGTCGTCGGGCAGCGCCCGGTCGGTCAGGTCGCCGGCGTGCCGCAGCACCCCGTCGTCGCCGCCGTGCAGCGCCAGGGCCCAGTCGGCGGCGGCCACGAACCGGGTCTGCCACCCGTACGCGTAGTCGGCCACGCACCCGTCGGCGGCGCGCCGGGCCGCGGCCGCCGATTCGAGCAGCCGCCCGTCGGCCGCCAGGGCCTCCACCAGCAGCCACGCGCTGTGCCGGGCGACCGCCGGGTCATCGCCGGAGAACGCGGCGGCGGACAGCGCCGAGTCCCAGCCCGGCGCCCGCGCGGCCGCCTGCACCGCGGCGAGCGCGGCCGCGACACCCGGCGTGGGATGCGGATGGCGTGCACTGACCTTGCCCGCCAGGTCCTGCGCGTCGGACGGCTCCGAAGCCAGCAGCAGCACCCGGTCGCGGGCCGCCAGCACTCCGGCCGGCGCCGCGTCGGGCACCGCGGCGACCGCGGCCCGCGCCGCCACCGGGTCACCGGCCTGCAGCAGCGCCTCACCGCGCAGCACGTCGGCCTCGGCACCCAGCGGCCCGGCACCGGACAGGACCCGCGCGGCCGCGGCGGCCCGCCCGCAGGTCAGCGCGGCATCCGCCGCGGCGATCCGCACCCGTACGTCGACCGTCGTGCCCAGCTCGCAGGCGAACAGCAGCAGCGCCGCCCGGTCACCGCCGGCCGCCTGGTCGGCGGCCAGCAACGCGGTCCGGTACGCGGCGGCGTGGTCACCGGCCGCAGCCAGGTGCCGGGCCGCCTCGGCGGGCGGGGTCAGCTGCGCGAGGCGGGTGTGCAGGTCGGTGCGGGCGGCCGCGTCGAGCAGCCCGGCCGCCGTCTCCGCCAGGTAGGTCGACACCGGCAGCAGCGACCCGTCGGCGGCCGCGGTGACCAGGCCGGCCGCCTGCAGGTCGGCCGCGCCCGGCCCGAGCAGCCCCGCCGCGGCCGGGCGCCCCAGCAGGCCCAGCGCCGCCAGCGCGGTGCGGGCCGGCCGCGGCAGGTCGGCCAGCGCGGTCGCGATCGCGTACGCCACCTGGTCGATGTCGCCGCCCGGCAGGCCCCGCCCGGCCGCCGCGTTACGGGCCAGCGCGGTGACGGCGAGCGGGTTGCCGCCGGCCCGGTCGGCCACCGCCTCCAGGGCGGCGTCGTCGAGCCGGCCGCCGACGGTGCGCCGGGCCAGGTCGAGGGCGGCGTCGCGGCGAAGCGGCGGCACGCCGATCCAGGCGGCCGCCGCCTCCCGCAGCGCCCGTTCCGCCGCCTCCGGCAGCCGGTGCGGGGTGCGCAACGCCACCAGCACCCGGCACCGGCCGGCAAGCAGCGGCAGGGCGGCCAGCGTCGCCGGGTCGGCGTACTGCAGGTCGTCGAGCACCAGCAGCCCGCCCCGCACCCGGGACCGGACCGCCTCGGCGAGCAGGTGCACGTCGTGGGCGGGCAGCCGGGCCCGGACCGCCCGCGACAACGCCAGCGCCGGCACCGCCGACAGCATCGCCAGTCCGCCGCCGGCGTGCACCGGCCCCGGCACCGCGGCGGTGATCTCGCGCAGCGCGGTGCTGCGGCCGCAGCCGGGCGGCCCGGTCAGCACGACCAGAGCGGGCCCGCGCAGCAGGGTGACCGGGTCTTGCGCGGGCACTGCCGCCACCGGCCCCTCCCTCTCCGTGCGTCGGCGCCTGGCACGAACACGGGATCCCGTGCCCGGCGGCGCTCCGTAGGCTGTCCGTCAGCGGGCACCCCTGCCCGCCGAATGGAGGGTGCCGTGCCGACGTCCGCGGACTGCCCATTGTCGCTGACAGTCTGGCTGACAGTGTGCACGGCTGACGAGCCATGGTGACCGGCCCGCTGAGCACCACCGTCGCGACGCTCTGTGATCAGCTGCGTGGTGAGCTCGGCCCCGACCCCGCTCAGCAGGTCGGACAGATCCGTGACCGGCTCGGTGAACCGTTACGCGTCGCCATCGCCGGCCGGCTGAAAGCCGGAAAGTCGACACTCGTCAACGCCCTGATCGGCCGCCGGGTCGCCCCGACCGCGGTCGGCGAGTGCACCCGGGTCGTCACCCGGTTCCGCTACGGACCGGCCGACCGCATCGACGTGGTGTGCCGCGACGGTGACCGCCGGTCACTGCCGCTGGACGACGACGGCATGATCCCGCAACGCCTCGGCGTCCCGGCCGGCCGCGTCGCCTACGTCGACGTCACCCTGACCAGCGGCAAACTGCGCGACCTGACCGTCGTCGACACGCCCGGTCTGGCCTCCACCGACACCGCGGTCAGCGAACGCGCCCGCGAAGCCGTCGGCAGCACAGCACCGCGGGCCGGCAGCACAGCACCGTTCGACGCCGACATCGACGACGACTCGTCGGCCGAGATCGCCGCCGCCGAAGCCGTCGTCTACGTGTTCACCCAGGCCGTCCGGGCCGACGACGCGGCCGCCCTGGAAGCGTTCCGGGCGGCGTCGGCCCGCCTGTCGTCCAGCCCGATCAACGCGATCGGCGTGCTCGGCAAGGTCGACACCCTGGTCGCCGGAGCCGCCGACCCGTGGCCGGTCGCCGGGCCCCTCGCAGGGCAGCAGGCGCAGCTGCTCGGGCGCACGGTCAGCGACGTCGTGCCGGTCGCCGGACTGCTCGCCGAGACCGCCGAAGCCGGCCGCCTCACCGGCGCCGACGGCAACGCCCTGCGCGAACTCGCCCGGATGCCCGCCGACCAGCTGCGTCTGCTGCTCGCCTCGGCCGACCTGTTCCGCACCCGGCCCGGCCCCCTCGCCGCCGAGCAGCGCGAACGCCTCCTCGACCGGCTCGACCTGTACGGCATCGGCTTCGCCCTCGCCCAGTACGCCGCCGAACCGCGCCTGCCCACCGGCGAGCTCGTCCGCCGCCTGGAAGCCGCGTCCGGGCTGCCCCGGCTGCGCAACACCCTCGACGAGGCGTTCCGGTGGCGCTCCGACGCGATCAAAGCCGGATGGGCGCTGTCGCGCCTCGACCGCCTCGCCGGCCGGGTCCGCGACCCCCGCGGCCGCGACCGGCTGCGCGACACCGTGCAGCGGCTGCTGCGCGAACCCGCCTACCACCGGCTGCGGCTGCTCGACGCCGCCCAGCGGGTCGCGACCGGCGACGTACCGATGCCCGCCGACCGGGAGGCCGAACTGACCCGCCTCGCCACCTCCGAGGACCCGCGCTGGATCCTGCGGCTGCCCGACGCCGGCCCGGCCGAGCTCGCCGCCGCCGCGACCGCCGCCGCCGGCCGGTGGCGGGTCTACGCCGTCGCCGGCGCCGGGCCCGCCCAGTCCAGGATCGCCCAGGTCGCCCACCGCGGCTTCCAGCTGCTCGCCCAGCAGATCCGCGGGCCGGTGACCCGATGACCGACCTCACCGCCGCCCTCGACACCGCCGTCCGCGACACCCTCGCCTACGTGCGCACCGCCGACCCCGACGCCGGCGCCGAACTCGCCGACCTGCGCCGCCGCCACCTCGTGCGCCCCGCGGTGGTCGTCGTCGGCGAAACCAAACGCGGCAAGAGCTCCCTGATCAACGCCCTGCTCGGGGTACCCGGCCTGTCCCCCGTCGACGCGGCCGTCGCCACCGCCACCTACCTGCAGTTCGGGCCCGGCCCGGCACTGTCCGCCCGCGCCTGGGCGCCCGGCAGCGGCGAACCCGCCGAGATCACCGACCTGGCTGCCTGGGCCACCGGCCGGCAGAAAGCCCGCCGCATCGAGGTCACCCACCCGGCCCCGCTGCTGCAGTACCTCAGCCTGCTCGACACCCCCGGCGTCGGCGGCCTCGACCCGGCACACACCGCCGTCGCCCTCGACGCCGTCGACCGCGCCACCGCACTGCTGTTCGTGGCCGACGCCTCCGCCCCGCTCTCACAGCCCGAACTCGACTTCCTCGCCACGGCCAGCGACCGCGTCGACGCGGTCGTCTTCACGCTCACCAAGATCGACGCGTACCCGGGCTGGCGCCGCATCCTCGACGACAACCGCGCCCTGCTGCAGGCGCACGCGCCGCGCTTCGCGCGGGCGCCCTGGTTCCCGGTCTCGGCCACCCTCGCCGAACTGGCCGTGCCCGCCCCGGCCGGCGAACAGGCCGCCCTCATCGAGGCGTCCCGCATCGCCGAACTGCAGCACGCCCTGGTCGCCCTCGCCGGGCACGGGCACCAGCTGCAACTGGCCAACGTGCTGCGGGCCGCCCGCGGCGAACTGGCCCGCCTCGAAACCGCCGCCCGCACCCGCAAAGAAGCCGCCGACGCCGACCCGGCCCGCCAGGCCGCCGCCCGCGCCGAACGCGCCGCCCTCGCCGCCCGCAAACGCACCGAGTCCCGCCAATGGACACTGCTGCTCAGCAGCGAGACCCAGCGCGCCCGCGTCGAGACCGTCGGCGCCCTGCGCACCCGCATCGCCGCCCTGCAACAGGACTTCTCCGCCCGCATCGACACCGGCCGCGGCGACACCCTCAGCGGCCTGCCCGACGCCCTCGACACCGAACTGCAGGCCGTCGCCGTCCGGCTCTCCGAACAACTGCAGCTCACCTTCCAGCAGGTCGGCGAGAAAGTCCTCGCCGAAGTGTTCACCCTCGCCGAACGCGAACAGATGATCGGCCGGCTCAACGCCACCCTCCGGCACACCCTGGCCGCCGCACCCCCACGCGACGGCTCCGGCGAAAACCTGCTGATCGCCCTGTCGGCCGGCGGCATCGCCTTCATGGCCGGCCGCGGCGCCATGCTCGGCGCCTCCGTCCTGGCCGTCGGCGGCCTGCTCGTCCCCGTCGCCGGCATCGGCCTCGGCCTCGCCGCCGGCGGCTACGTGCTGTGGCGCCGCCGCGTACAGACCGACCGCCAGCAGGCCCGCACCTGGCTGCGCGACATCCTCGCCGAGGTCCGCGCCGCCCTCGCCGACGAGATCGCCAACCGCTTCACCGACCTGCAGTACGCCCTGAGCACCGCCGTCGACGACGCCGTCGAACGCCGGCTGCGCGACCTCGACGCCCACATCGCCGAGATCGACGCCGCCGCCGCCGAGGACGCCGCCGGCCGCAGCCGCCGCCGCGCCGCCGCCCAGCAGGAACTCGACACCGTCCGGGCGCGCCTGCGCGCGGCCGACGACGCGCTCGCCCGGGCGCGCGCCCTCACCCCCGGCGAGCCCACCGAGGAGACACCATGACCGACCACCACGACTTCGGCGACCACGACTTCGACCACCGGTTCGACCACGACGACTACCAGCAGCCCGACTTCCACCACGACGACCAGCCCACCTTCGACGAACCCGAACACCCCGGGCACCTCGACGAGCCGGAACACAGCCCGTGGCACGAACCCGAGATCCACCACGAACCCACCCCGACCACCGAGGACGTCCACGTCGTGGACGAGACCGGCCACCACGACACCGCCCTCTACGACGACCCGGCCCCGGCCGACGTCTTCCCGCCCCCCGTCGACGTCGGCGCCCTCCCCGAACCCGTCGACGGCTTCCCCTGGACCGACGCCGCCACCCTGGGCGCGGCAGACTTCAGCGCCCACGACACCACGCTGCCCGTCGACCCCCACGAACTCGCCGAATACGCCGGCACCGAAATCCCGCCCGGCGCCGACCCCTGGGCCGTCCTCGCCGACAGCGACGACCCCGCCACCAGCACCCTCGCCCGGTTCTTCAACGACACGAACGAATGAGTACGCGGCACCTAGGAAACGGCCGCACCCACCTGGCATAGTGACCGGCGCCAACGCGTTCGACGACCGGGAGCAACCGCCATGGCCGCCAGCCAGACCCAGCTCGACCCACCCGCGGCCGGCCGCCGCGAACGCACCGGCTGGTACTTCTACGACTGGGCCAACAGCGCCTTCCAGACCACCGTCATCACCGTCTTCCTCGGCCCGATGCTCTCCGCCGTCGCCAAACAGGCCGCCGGCTGCCCGCTAGGGGCCGACAGCTGCCACGGCACCGTCCACCCCCTCGGTATCCCCGTCGCCGCCGGCAGCTACTTCCCCTACCTGGTCTCCCTGTCGGTGCTGCTCACCGTCGTCGTGCTGCCCGTCATGGGCGCCGTCGCCGACCGCGTACCGAAAAAGAAACCCCTGCTCGCCGCCACCGCCTTCACCGGCAGCGCCACCACCGTCGCGATGGCCTTCGTCACCGGCGACCGCTACCTGCTCGGCGGCGTCCTGTTCCTCATCGCCAGCATCGCCTACAGCGCCTCCATCGTCATCTACAACTCGTTCCTGCCCCGCATCGCCGGCCCCGACGACCGCGACAAGGTGTCCAGCCGCGGCTGGGCCGTCGGCTACCTCGGCGGCGGCCTCCTGCTCGCCGTCAACCTCGTCGCCGTCAGCTTCTTCTCCATCGAGGGCAACGACCTGCGCACCCTCGACATCGCCCGCTGGTGCATCGTCTCCGCCGGCGTCTGGTGGGCCGTGTTCACCCTCGTCCCGCTGACCGCCCTGCACGAACACCCCGGCACCTCGGCGGTCGAGCAGGAACGCGGCAACCTGCTCACCGACGGGTTCAAACAACTCGGCCGCACCCTGCGCGGCCTGCGGGCGTACCCGCTCACCCTGTTCTTCCTGCTCGCCTACCTGATCTACAACGACGGCATCCAGACCGTCATCGCCCTGGCCAGCACCTTCGGCACCGAAGAACTCCACCTCGCCCAGTCCACACTGATCGTCACGATCCTCATCGTGCAGTTCCTCGCCTTCGGCGGCGCCCTGCTCCTCGGCCGGATGGCCGCCCGCATCGGCGCCCGCAACACCGTCCTGTTCAGCCTCGTCCTGTGGCTCGGGGTCGTCGTCGCCGCGTACTGGCTGCCCGACCGCAAAGCGGTCCCGTTCATGATCCTCGGCGCCGGCATCGGCATCGTCCTCGGCGGCAGCCAAGCCCTCTCCCGAAGCCTGTTCGCCCAGCTCATCCCCACCGGCCGCGAAGGCGAATACTACGGCTTCTACGAGATCAGCTCCGGCGGCACCAGCTGGATCGGCCCCCTCTTCTTCGGCCTGATCTTCCAGCTCACCGACAGCTACCGCCTCGGCATCATCTCCCTGGTGATCTTCTTCGTCGTCGGCGGCATCCTGCTCGCCTTCGTCCCGCTCCGCCGTGCCGTCCTCGCCGCCGGCAACACACCCCCCAGACTGCTCTGATGGACATCACCGTCGACCACCAGGCGGCAACGCCGCCCTACGAACAGATCCGGCTGCGCATCGCCACGCTCGCCGCGGACGGCACCCTTGCCGCCGGGTTCCGGCTTCCCCCCGTACGCGGCCTGGCCGCCGACCTCGGCGTCGCCGTCAACACCGTGGCCCGCGCCTACCGGGAGCTCGAACAGGCCGGCCTCGTGGAAACCCGCGGCCGCGCCGGCACCGTCATCACCTCCCGCGCCACCGGCACCTCCGTACAGGCCCAGCAGGCCGCCCGGAACTACGCCGCTGTCGTCCGCGCCCTCGGCATCCCCACCGAAACCGCCCTCGACCTGGTACGCGCCGCCCTGGCTTGACGACTGCGGACCGGACGAGGAAACGTAGGCCCCGACCTGCTTGCTGTCCGTAAGGAAGTGATGACGATGCGCCGTGTCCTCGTCGTGGGCGCCGGCCACTCCGGCCTCCAGCTCACCCTCAGCCTGCTCGCCGAAGAGGACTACGACGTCACCCTCATCAGCGCCCGCACCGCCGACGACATACGCGACGGCTCACCCATGAGCACCCAGGGCATGTTCCACCAGGCCCTCGAAACCGAACGCGCCTACGGCCTCAACCTGTGGGACGACACCGTCCCCCACTACGACGGCCTGCACATCACCCTCTCCGCCCCGCCCGGACAACTCGCCCTCGCCATCAACGCACCCCTCGACTTCCCCGGGCAAAGCGTCGACCAACGCGTCAAAATGGCCACCTGGCTCGACCTGGCCGCCGAACGAGGCGCCACCATCATCCACGACACCGTCGGCCACGACGACCTCGACCGCTACACCAGCAGCGGCGAATACGACCTCGTCATCGTCGCCGCCGGCAAAGGCGACCTCGTGTCAGCCTTCGAACGCGACGCCGCCCGCTCACCCTTCACCACCCCCCAGCGGGCCCTCGCCTTCACCTACGTCAAACCCCTCGAACCCGACCCCGCCTGGCCGGCCCCGCACATCGGCTTCCACGCCGTACCGGGCCACGGCGAACTCTTCGTCATCCCCGCCCTCACCCGCAGCGGCCCCAGCGACATCCTGTTCTTCGAAGCCGTACCCGGCGGACCCCTCGACGTCTTCACCCCCGGCATGGACCCCGCCGACCAGCTCACCCGCACCCTCGAACTCGCCGCCCGCTACGTACCCTGGGTCCACGAACGCGCCGAGAAAGCCGAACTCGCCGACACCCGCCCCACCCTCGCCGGACGCCTCACCCCCACCGTCCGCAAACCCGTCGCCCACCTGCCCGGCGGCGGCATCGCCCTCGGCATGGCCGACGTCGTCGTCCTCAACGACCCCATCACCGGCCAAGGCAGCAACACCGCCGCCAAATGCTCCGCCGCCTACCTCGCCGCCATCCTCGCCCACGGCGACCAGCCGTTCGACGAAGCCTGGATGACCAGCACCTTCGAAACGTTCTGGGACAACACCGCGAAAGCCGTCACCGACTGGACCAACGCGATGCTCCAACCCCTCCCCGAACACGTCCAGATGCTCCTCGGCACCGCCGCCGGCGAACCCGCCGTCGCCCGCCGCTTCGCCAACGGCTTCAGCGACCCCACCGACTTCGCCGACTGGTTCATGACCCCGCAAGCCGCGCAGAACTACCTGGAACACCTTCAATAGCCGACACCAGCCGCACATCCAGAGCCCCGGGCAGACCCGTCCCCGCCCGCAGCCCCGGCCGCAACCGCGACACGTCCAGACCGTCCCGGCGCGCGATCAGCAGACCCAGCGCGTACCGGGAAAGCGCATCGCCCCCGGCGATGTGCCGGATCCCCCGGCCCGGCGACGCCGCAAACCCCAGCAGCGCCGCGGCAAGGTCACCCACGCCGATCGGGCAACGGACGTCGTCGGTGAACAACACGCCGTCGGCGTCGCCGCGCGCCAGCGCATGCACCTGGGCGACCACGTCCCGGCCGGCCGGGACATCACCGACGATCAACGACGTACGGACAATCACCGCGTCCGGATCCAGTCCCTTCACCGCGGTCTCGGCGGCGGCCTTGGCAGCACCGTAGACCGTGCCCGGGCACGGCGGGCACGACTCGTCGTAGGTGCCCGAACGGCCGGAGAAAACCGCGTCGCTCGAGACGTGCACCAGACGGGCACCGGCCGCCGCGGCCGCCGCGGCGACATGCATCGCGCCGTCCGCGGTGGTCGCCCAATCCGCCTGGCGATAGGCGGCGTTGATGACGGCGGCCGGTTTCGTCCGCTGCAGGAGTCGCGCCACCGCCCCCCGGTCGGTGATGTCGAGGCGATGCCAGGCGACGCCGTCCCCGTCTTCCGCGTGGTCTTTCGCCGCGTCGACCGGTTCCGCCCGGTCACCGCCTTCTGCGTGGTCTTTCGCCGCGCCGACCGGTTCCGCCCGGTCACCGCCCGATCCGGGCCCGCCGCTGTAGAACGTCGCCGCGACGACGGCCCCGGCTCGCCGTGCCTGGGCGACCACTTCCCGACCGAGCAGCCCGCTGCCCCCGACCACCAATAGATCCATCGCCCCAAGCTAGGGCCTCCAGCAAGCCGGGCTGCCCCTCAGGCGATGTCGTTGATTCCTTTCTGGGTTTGACCTTCGGTTTGTGTGCGCGTCCCGGAGCGCACGCCGTGTAAGGCATCCTAGGATGGACGTCCGGCAAGATGACGAGGAACTCGGCGGTACGTCGGCGGCGACCTCTACTCCACCCGCCCGGAGCAGGACTTCGCGGGGTGAGCCGGGTCAGCCGGCGTTGACGGTGATGCGGCGCGGTTTGGCCGTCTCGCTCTTGGGCACGCGCACGCTGAGCACGCCGTCGGCCAGATCGGCGCTGATGTGCTCGGCGTCGATACCGCCGGGCAGCAGCGTCCGGTAGCTGAACTGGCCCACGCGGCGGGTGCGGTGCCGCAACCAGCCGACCTTTTCCTTCTCGACGATCTCCCCGGACACGCGCAGCTCGTCGCCGGCGACCTCGACGGTCAGGTCCTTGCGTTCGACACCGGGCAGGTCGATCTCGACCAGGTAGGCGTCGTCGGTTTCGGTGACAGGGCGCCCTGCGGGCCCGGCCGCCGGTCGCGGCCCGGCCCGCGGGTAAGGGTCAGCCCTTGATCTGCTTGCGGCCGGAGGTGCCGGACCCGATGCTGATCTTGCGCGGCTTGGCCTTCTCCGAGACCGGGATGCGCAGTTCGAGGACACCGTTGTCGTAGCTGGCTTCCAGCTTGTCGGTGTCGAGGGTGTCGGCCAGGAACAACTGCCGGCTGAACACGCCCATCGGCCGCTCACTGATCACGGTCTCAACGCCGTCCTTGATCTGGCGCTGCCGCTGGGCGTTGACCTGCAGCACGTTGCGCTCGACGGTCAGCTCGATCGAGTCCGGGTCGACGCCGGGCAGGTCGAAGAACACGTTGAACCAGTCCCCGTCGCGCTCGGCGTCGACGTGCATCACCGCCGGCCGGTTCGAGGTGCCGGTGAACTGCTGGAACATCCGGTCGATGTCGCGGAACGGGTCGGTACGCATCAGCATGGTCATCCCCTCCTCGGGTGCTCCTTCACCAAAGGTCTCCAGTTCCCGGGGATCTCCCGGTAGTTGAGTGCTCCTGACTCAACTTTTCTTTACCAATACAACGAAGTCGTCCCAGCGTCAAGGCCGGCGTCCAAAAGACAGCCGTGCGGACGTCCTAGGTCGAGTGCTCCCGCAGGAGGCGGCTGACCAGCGGGCGTAACGCGACCGACCGGGCTCGCCGCCACGCCGAAATGTCCGGCATCACCGTGTCCGGGATCGTCGCGGCACGGATGCACCACATCCCGGCCAGGCCGACGACGAAACGCGACGCCTCGGGCGGCAGCGTCCCCAACAGGCGACAGGCCCGGTCCGTCGCCGCCTCCGGGCCGGCGACATGCCCGGTCGCCACCACGTCGGCCGCCAGTTGAGCCAGGTCGATCCACGGGGCGCCGGACGCCGCGTACGCCCAATCGACCAACACCGCCGACCCCCGCGCACCGGCCGCCGTGTTGTCGAGCCGCACATCCCGGTGCACCAGGGCATCGCCGGCCGTCCAGCGTTCCCACCCGGCCACCATCGCTGCCGCCGGGCCGGCATGAGCGGCCTCCCCCACCCCGGTCGCGAGCACCCGCTCCCAGCCGTCGAAGTCGAAGATGCGCTCGGCCACCCGCGGCAACCCGCCCGGCGCCCGATGCGCGCTCGCCGCCCGGCACGCCGCCACCACCGCCCCGATAGACGCATCGGTCCACAGCGCACCGGGTGACGCGCCCGCCCACGTGGTGGCCAAGGCGACCCACGGACCGCACTCCACGGTGGCGAGACGCCGCGGCGCCGGCACCGACTCCGGCAGCACGTCGAGGATCGCCGACTCCTGCCGGATCATCGCGTGGTTGTGCGCCCGCACCTCGGCCGACACCGCCTTGACGAAAACCTGCCGCCCGTCGCCCAGCCGGACGTCCACCGCCGGACCGGGCGACATCCCGCCGTGCAGATCCCGGTGGCCGACGATCGGCGCACCGAGCGCCTCCGCCACCGCCGCCCGCACCGGCTCCGGCGTGGAGGCCCAAGCGGCCAGCGGGGTGAACGTCACCCCGCATCACCGAACCAGCGCGCCAGGCGACCGTCCAACTCCCGCTGATCGGACCCCACCCACGCCACATGACCGTCCGGCCGCAACAACACGCCCGGCCACGCCGAACCCGCATCGACCACCCGGTCGACCCGGTCCGACCAGCCCCCGGCCGACAACGCCCCGGCCCGGTCCAGCAGAACACCCCGCCCGGCGCGCATCCGCCCGTACAGGTGGCCTTCCGACAGCGGAAGATCCCGCATCCGCCGCCCCACCAACGGATCCGGGTCGGCGAAGTCGTACCGGATGTCGATCGCGGTCACCTTGCCGACCAGGAAGCGCATCACATCCTCGAAGTCCATCAGCTCCGACAGCAGCTGCCGCATCGCCTCCGGGCCCGGCTCCGGCCGCAGCAACATCGCCTGCGCCCGCGCGTTCACCAGAACATCCGCACCGACCGGGTGCCGCTCCACCTCGTACGTGTCCAGCAGCCCCGGCGGCGCCCACCCGGCGACCGCCCCGGCCAGCTTCCAGCCCAGATTGAACGCGTCCTGCACACCCAGATTGAGCCCCTGCCCACCCATCGGCGGATGCACGTGCGCCGCATCCCCGGCCAGGAAGACACGACCCTGCCGGTAGCGCTCGGCCTGCCGCGTCGCATCCCCGAACCGGGCCAGCCACCGCGGCGAATGCACCCCGAAATCGGTACCCGCCAACTCCCGCAGCCGCGCCCGGAACTCCTCCTCCGTCGGTGCCTCACCCCGCGCGGCCACCGAAGCCGCCCTCGGCACGAACCGCCACAACCCCGGCACGTCCGGCGACGGCCCGAACCTCAGCAACGGACCCGACACCTCGGCCGCCGCGGCGGCCAGCGCTTCATCCGGTACGCCGACGGCGAACTCACCGAGCAACCACTCCATGCTCGCCGGCTCCCCGGGAAACCCGATCCCGGCCAGCCGCCGCACCGTGCTCCGCCCGCCGTCGCAGCCCACCAGGTAACGCGCCCGCAACTCGCTGCCGTCGGCCAGCCCGACAGTCACCCCGTCCGCGTCCTGACCGAAACCGGCCACCTCCGCCCCGAGCCGCACCTCGGCGCCGAGCCGCGCCGCATGCTCGGCCAGCAGCCGATCGGTGATCCTCTGCGGAATGCCCAGCAGAAACCCGTGCGCCGTATCGAGCGCCGGCACCGGCTTGCGAATCCCGGCGAACGCACCCACCGGATTCCGAGTCCCCTCGGCCAGGAACTGCTCAAGCAACCCGCGCTGATCCATGATCTCGATGCTGCGCACGTGCAGACCGAGCGACCGCGTGTGCCGCACCGGATCCGCCTGCTTCTCCAGCACCACCACGTGCACCCCGTGCAGCCGCAGCTCGGCGGCCAGCATCATGCCCGTCGGGCCACCACCGGCCACGATCACGTCAACCATCGCCTGTTTCCCCCTGAACGCCGCTCCGGCGGGCGATTCTGCGCCCCCACCCGGGTCTTGCCGCAAGGCCCCCTCGGCCCTATATGTTGGTAGTGGCAGGAGAGCTGTGGCAGGCAATCGACACCCAGCGCCCGCATAGCCGGCCGCCACACCACCACCCGGCTCGCCAACGCCGTCGGCGGCCTTTCCGGCACGCGACGGCGTTTCCCGTACGCCCCCACCCGCGCCACAGGCCGTCCAAACCGGATCCGTCCGCCCCCACCGGCCTCGTCGCACGGCAATCGGCGATGCCCAGCAAAACCCGATCCGTCCTGATCCGGCTCATCCTCGCCTCCCGGCACGGCTCATAGGCGGCTGGCCGAGCCGTCCCGTCCTCCCTGCCGGGCACACTCAAACCAAGTTCGAGCTTCCCCGCGCCGCGTCGAATGCCGAGGGAACCGGCGGGTCCTGGTGGGCTGTCGTTGATTCCTTCTTGGGGTTGACTTTTGCGGGCGCGTTGTCGCAGCGCACGCCCCGTCTGGCGTCCTAGGATGCTAGGTCAGCGGGGGTGGGTCGGTGCGACGTCGCTCACCGGGGCCGCCACGCAAGGCGGAAACGGGGCGTGGGTGTCGCAGAATGGGCGCGTGCCGCGTTCCTCCCCCCACCCCGCACCGGCCCGGCACACCGCCGGCCCGGCGCACACCCGCGCCGACCTCGACGCGCTGCGGCCCGATCTGGTCGCCGGTTACGACGCCGAGTTGCCGGGTGCGCGGGCCGCCGTCCTGGCCCGCTTGATCGGCGCACTGGACCGGGAAGACCTGCCCGGCCTGGTCTACCGCGACGGCGACCGCGAGCTTGGGATCGGGATGGCCCGCTTCGCCGATGGCACCGAGGTCCGCTACCCGGCCCGGGCCGCCGCCCTGTTCGCACCGGGCACGCCCGGCCTGGCCGTGCGGGTCACCCGCCCGGGCGGCCCCGGCCCGGAAAATCACCGCGACGAGACCGGCGCGGATCCCGGCGCGCTCGTGCGCCTGCTCTGGCCGGACACCCCGCTGGCCGCCGAGGTCGACAACAGCGTGGCCAACCTGGCTCTCGCCCGCGCCGACCGCCCGGCACCGGACCTGCCCGCCCCGCACGACCTGGGCCGCATCGAGCAGCTTCTCACCGACGGGCACCCCGTTCACCCCTGCTGCCGCACCCGCGGCGGCATGACTGTCGCCGACGTGCTCGCCTATGCACCCGAGCATTCCCCGGTCATCCGGCTGCGGCGGTTCCGGGTGCCGGCGGACCGGTGGTACGGCACCGCCCCGCCGATTCTGTTCGCCCACCCCTGGCAGGCCGCGCGGCTGCAGGACCGCTACCCGTGGCTGGCCGACGACGGCGAGACCGGCCCGGCCCGGCCGCTGATGTCGTTGCGTACGGTCGCCCCGCTCGGCGGCGGCCCGCACGTCAAGACCGCGGTCGACGTCCAGATGACCTCGGCCGTGCGGACCGTCTCCCCCGCCGCCGTCCACAACGGTCCGATCCTGTCGGCGCTGATCCGCACGCTCACCGCCGACCTGCCGATCGACATCCTGGCCGAGACCGGGGCGGGGGCCGTCGTCGTCGACGGGCAGCCCCAGCGTCACCTGGCCTACCTGCGGCGGGAGGCACCGAGCCTGGGCCGGGGCGAGACGGCCGTGCCGATGGCGGTGCTGAGCGCGACCCCGATGCTTCTGGGGCGCGTCCACGACGCGTACGAATTCATGGCCCTGCTCGGCGATGTGCTGTTCGCGCCTCTCCTGGCGCTCCTGAAACGCGGCGTCGCGTTGGAGGCGCACGGGCAGAACACGCTGGTCGTGCTGCGCGACGGCCGCCCGGTGCGGATTCTGTACCGTGACCTGGGCGGGGTGCGCGTCAGTTCGACCACTGTGGACCTCGAGGGTGATCTGCCCAGCGACGACCCGCAGGTGCTGCGGGACAAGCTGACCGCCGCCGCGTTCTCCACCGTGGCCGCCGAGTTGATCGACGCGCTGGCGAGGACGCGGGGCGCCGACGAGCACCGGCTGTGGGGCATCGTGGCCCAGGCGATCAAGGGCACCGCGGACGGGCGGCACATCCTGGGCAACCCGCTCCCGATCAAGGCGACCACCGCGATGCGCCTGGCCGCCGACCCGCTCGAAGACCGATGGGCCCGAATCGACAACCCGATGGCGGCATGATGACCCGAAG
Source organism: Actinoplanes sp. NPDC051343 (assembly GCF_044455125.1). NCBI lineage: Bacteria > Bacillati > Actinomycetota > Actinomycetes > Micromonosporales > Micromonosporaceae > Actinoplanes > Actinoplanes sp. NPDC051343. The sequence continues at coordinate 343,863 of NZ_JBITEL010000002.1, read as the reverse complement.
CCTGTCCACCGGACGCCTGGCGATCGCCGCGGCGCACGCCGAGGCCGCCCTGGCCGTCCACGCCCCCGAACTCACCGACGGTTTCCTGGCCGCGCTCGGCGAGGCGGCCGACACCGTGGGCCGGCGCCTGCGGGGGGCCCTGACCCGGGAGGGCATCCGCGACTGCGGGCCCGGCGAGCGGCACGCGTTCAACCGGGTCGAATACGCGACCTCCGGTGTGCGGGATCCGGTCGAGCTCCTCGGACAGGAGGCGCCCGGTTTCGTCGCCGAGCTGCACAACGCCGTGGTCAACCTGGCCATCGCGATGGCCCGGCCGCCCGCGCCGACCGACGACGACCCGGACGCCCGGGCGATCGGTCTGGAGAGGCTCGCCGTGGCCGGCCACAATCTCCACCCGTGCGGCCGCACCCGGCTGGGCTGGGACACCTCCGACGTCCTCGCCTACGACCTCGAGACGGAGAAGACCACGATCGGGTTCGTTGCCGTCCGCGACGAGCTGCACCTGGGCGACGACGTCTGGCCGGCCGGGGAGAGGCCCGGCTTCCGCGTCCAGCCGGTGCATCCGTGGCAGCGCGACAGTGTCATCCCGCAGCGCTACAAGGAGTTGCTGGACCGCGGCGACCTCCGCATCCTCGACGACGAGATCGAGGCGGTCCCGACGGCCGCGCTGCGCACGCTGCTGCTGCCACCGGGCCCGGACGGCCGCCGCGACTACCTCAAGGTGTCGCTCGACATCCAGGTCACCTCGACCCGCCGCAGCATCAGCGTCGCCAGCACCCGCAACGGCCCGGCCGTCTCGCGCCTGCTGGAACGGCTGGTCGACAGCGACCGGCTGATCCTGATGCACGAGACGGCCGGCGCCGCGGTCCCGGTCGGCTCGGGGCGTGACCTGTCGGCGATCCGCCGCGACGGCCTGACCGGCCGCCTCGAACCGGGCGAACGCGCCATCCCCGGCGGTGCCCTGCCGTTCCTGCTCGGCGAACTCGTGACGGGCGACCCCGCCCAGTGGCTCCGGGAGTACGCCGCGCTCCTCCTCCCGCCGCTGCTGCGCCTCACCGCGCGCGGCGTCGCCCTCGAGGCGCACCTGCAGAACTGCCTTCCCACGTTCGTCGACGGCCGGCCGCACCGGCTGGCGTTGCGCGACTTCGCCGGCCTCCGGCTGCATCTGCCGCGGCTGGCCGCGGCGGGGCACGAGGTCGAGCTGTGGCCCGGCTCGGTGGTCGGCACCGACGACCTCGACATCTTCCGCGCCAAGATCGGCTACACCGCGTTCCAGGCTCACCTCGGCGAACTGGTGATCCGGCTCGGTCACGACTTCGGCCTCGACGAGGACCACGCCTGGCGGATCGTCCGCGAGGTCGTCGACGAGTCCACTTCGGGCGACGACCACGCGTTCTTCACCGCGCCGCAGGTGCCGCACAAGGCCCTGGTCCGCATGCGGCTGGCCGGCCCGGGCGACATCTACATCCCGGTCCGGAACCCGCTGCATGCGCCCGCCTGAGCACGTCCGGCGGGCGCTGCGCACGCTGCCGTCGCCCACCTGCGCCTACGTCTACGACACCGCTGCGCTTCGCGCGCGGGCCGCGTCGGTCCGGGCCGCACTTCCGGTTCCGGCGAGTTTCCTGTACGCGGTGAAAGCCAACGGTCATCCCGACGTCGTCGCCGCCCTGGCCGAGGAGTGCGACGGGCTCGAGGTCGCGTCCGGCGGCGAGCTGCGCCTGGCGCTGGCGGCCGGCGCGAAGCGGATCGTGTTCGGCGGCCCCGGCAAGACCGACGCCGAACTGGCCGCGGCCCGCTCCGCCGGGGTGCTCATCAACGCCGAGAGCGTCCACGAGCTGCGCCGCATCGCCGCCCTCGGCGGTAACCCCGACGTCGTGGTGCGGGTCAACCGGCCGGGCGGCGCCCTGATCGGCAGCCACGCCATGACCGGCACCCCGACCCCGTTCGGCATCGACCCGGCCGAACTGCCGGCCGCCCTGGCCGTGCCCGGCGTCACCGTGATCGGCTTCCACCTGCACGCCGTCTCCAACAATCTGGACGGTGCCGCCCACGCGTCGTTCGTCACCGACGGTCTGGCCTGGTCGGCCCGGACGGCCGCCCGGTTCGGCATCGACCTGCGCGTGGTCAACGTCGGCGGCGGCTTCGGCGTCGACTACCTGAGCGACGACAGCATCGACCTGACCCCGCTGTCGGAGGTCGAGGTGCCCCGCGGCGTCGACCTCATCTTCGAACCGGGCCGGCTGCTGGCCGCCGACGCCGGCTGGTACGCCGCCGAGGTCCTGGATGTGAAGACCACCCACGGCCGGACGTTCGCCGTCCTCCGCGGCGGCACCCACCACTTCCGCCTGCCCGCCGCGTGGGGCTACGACCACCCGTTCACGGTCCTCCCGGTCGACGACTGGCCGTTCGATCTCCCCCGGCCGGGCGTCACCGACACCGAGGTCGACGCGGTCGGCGAACTGTGCACCCCGCGCGACGTCCTCTGCCGCGGCCGGCACGTGAAGTCCGTACGTGCGGGCGACATCCTGGTCTTCGGCCGCACCGGCGCGTACGGCTGGGACATCTCCCATCATGAATTCCTGCGCCACGAGCCGCCCCGGTTCATCGTGCTCTGAGCGGGGTCGCTACCGCCATGGTCCGTTGCTACAGTGCCCGCCATGTTTGGCGACGTCGATCAGGAACTGCGCCGGCTGGCGGACGACTCCGACTTCCCGCACCGCGACACCGCGCGGGTCGCGCAGCGGTTCCGGGCCGGCGGCCGCGCCGCCGATCTGGTCGCGATCGTCGACGACCCGCACGCCTGCGCGATGACCGACGTCCTGTTCGCGATGGCCGGCGCCCAGCGGCCGTGGCTCAACTGGGTGCCCATGCCGTCGGAGGCCATCACCAACATGGCCGACGAGTTCGGTTCCCGCATCGCCCGCGGCGAGGAACTCCGGCTCGGCCAGGCCGGCCTGTCCGCCGCCGAGCCGCCGAGCGCGATCGCCGCGGCCCGGCGCGTGGCCGGCGATTTCGAGGTCGGCATCGGGGCGTTCCCGGCCCCCGACATCCGGGTTCCGCTGCGCCGCGGCGACTACCGGATCTGGCGTTACGACGGCACCGATCCGGTCGCGGCGGTCGCCGCTCCCTCCCCCGAGGCCGTACGCGTCTTGCACGCGGTCGCCGACCAGCCCTGGGCGTCGCCGCTGTCCGGCCGCATCCAGGCCGAGCCGCTCGGCGACCTGCCGATGGACGACCTGCTCGGCATGCTGGCCCACCTGCCCGGACCGCCCGACACCGAGCGCTACCGTTTCCTGGCCGTCGACAGCCCCACCTACTGGTACCGGTTCCTGCAACCCTGGGTGTGCCTGGGCATCCTGCGGCACCGCGAACAGGAGCCGTGGGCCACCTCGACCCGTCGCCGGGTGCTGGTCGACCTGGCGTTCGGCGCCGAGGACTGGACGTCCGACGCGGCCCTGTTCGCCCTGGTCACCGCCGCCTACCACGACCCGGCGCGGCGCCGCGAGGTGCACGACCTGGTCCGCGCCCGCCTGGACGCCGCGCTCGCCTCGCACCGGCTGGTCACCATCGAGGTCTCCCTGGCCCGCCTGATGCTGATCACCCCGGGCTGCACCGCCGACGACCGCGCCGTCGCCGCGGCCGCGATCGCCCGCGCCGCCACGGACGACGAGGAGCCGGCCCCCGCCCCGCCCCCGAAGCGCCGCTGGTGGCGCCGCAGCCACTGACCGCCGCTTCAGCCGGCCAGCCGGACCGCCAGTTCGATCCGCCACTTCGTCTTCATGCGCTCGGTCCGCGAATCGGTCAGATAGGCCTCGTAGCGCGCACCGAACCGGTCCCCGGCCGGATCGTCGGCCCGGTCGAGCCGCAGACCCTCGGCGGCCGCCCACCCGAGCAGCGTCCGGTTGGCCCGCATGCCGTGGTTGACGTAGACCAGCGTCGCGTACCGCCCGCCCGGCAGCAGGGTCGGGCGCACCCGCTCGTCGCCCTCCTGCGGCCCGTCGGTGAGGACCCCGACCTCGATGTCCATCGGCCCCGCCATGTCGACGACGTGGAGCCGGAAGTAGACCGTGCCGGCCGTCAGCGAGCGCCCCTCGAACCAGGCCAACAGCGAAGCCATCAGCTCGTCCCGGACGGCGAACATGCCCCGGAACGGCGTGACCGTCCGAAGGCCCAGCCCGTACCGATCCGGCTGAGTGACCACCGACGGGCCGCTGAGAATCTCCATGAAAAGCCCCTCGTCCAGGTCCACGTCGCGGCGGACGGCTCACCGTATACCGAACAGCCCGAGCGGGTGGGGTCCCTTCGCTGCGGAGGTACCGCGATGCCGCGGCAAGCGTGACCACCGGCCGGTTGCGGGTGGCCTTGCTCGACCGCCGCGCCAACCCGCCCGGCGCAAAGTTACCGAGACGGGAGCGGACCGCGTTACGCCCGGCGGCCTCTGCCGGGCAACCTCGCCTGGCCGGCAGAGCATGGTCATCCAAAAGGGATCTGCGACCTTGGCGTGGAGCGGTCGAGGGAGCGGAACCCGAGAACTCCGGCCACCGCCAAGAAGGTTGTGCTCCCGAACTCATTTCCGGGCGGGCGGCGCCGGCACCACGCTCCAGATCGGACAAGCTGAATCGCGGCGGCGGGTCGTCGGTGGTCAGTAAGGGCTGCCGCGGCTGGCCCTGCACGCCCCCGGCGAACTGGGCCGGTGCGAACGCCATCCGGGTGTGGGAGCGCCACAGGTCGTACGCGCCGGTGGCGTCGCCGTTCTGCAGGTCGGTGACGAAGGTGTCGGCGGCGTCCCGGACCGGCCCGGTCGCCTTGGTGACCCCGCGGTACAGGAAGACGCCGCCGATGATGGTCAGCGGGTAAAGAGTCCCCGCCACCGCCCGTCGAACCGGTCGGCCGGGAGCCGGTCGAGCGTGATCAGCCGCACGCCGCCGGTTGCGAAGGCCAGTGCCTCGTCGCGGGTCAGCGGCCACGGCGGGCCCTGGCCGGAGGGTGTGTCGACGGCCGCGGCGAGGACGACCAGTGTGCCGCCGGGCGCGACGAACGACGCCACTGCGGCGGTCGCCGCCGGGCGCAGGGTCCGCGGCAGCGCCTGCACGGTGTTGCTCTCCACCACCAGGTCGAAGGACGAGGACCAGGCGGCCGGCGGGCTCAGCAGGTCAGCGACCTGGTAGGTGACCTCGGACCCGGCATGTCGGGCACGCGCGTCGCGTACGGCCGTGGGTGAGATGTCGAAGGCGGTCGTCGCGTATCCCAGCCCGGCCACGAATTCGGCGTCGCGTCCGAGGCCGCAACCCACCACCAGCGCCCGCCTGCCGTCCCCGGGCGGGAGCCCGGCCGAGTCGAGGCCTCCGCTGGGGCCGGGCGCGTCCCACGGCACCACCGCGCGGCCGGCCGCCGCCTCCTGGTAGAGCCGGTCGAACCAGCCGGTGGGGTCGGCGGCGGCCAGCCGGTCGGCGTCGTTCTCCATGGTCATGGAGCCATCTGAAGCAGATGCGGGGAAGCTTCGGTGCCCGCCGAACCGTCGCCGGGGCACTATCGGGTCATGGACGAAGCGCAAGCTCTGGCACATCGGGCCGCTCTGCTCGCCGACCGCACGCGGGCCGCGTTCTGCCTGGCTCTGCTCGACGGCCGGGCGTGGACCGCCGGTGAGCTCGCGAAGGTGGCCGGGGTCGCGGTGTCGACCGCGAGCGAGCACCTCGACCGGCTGGTCGGCGGCGGTCTGCTGGTCGAGCACCGGCAGGGCCGCCACCGCTATCTGCGGCTGGCCGGCCCGGAGACGGCCGCGGTGATCGAGTTGATCGCGGCGGCGGGCGAGCACGTGGAGGGCACGCCGCGTTCGATGGCCGCCGCCCACCGGCAGCGCAATCTGCGCCTCGCCCGCACCTGCTACGACCACCTGGCCGGGGTGGCGGGGGTGGCGCTGGCCGACGGCCTGATCGGGAACGGTCTGATCGACGACCGTGACGGGCTCGCGCTGACCGCGCAGGGCCGCACGGCGCTGGAGGCGGCCGGCATCGAGGCGGGGCCGCGGAAGAGGCCGGCGCTGCGGGAATGCATCGACTGGACCGAGCGGAGGCCGCACCTCGCCGGGGCGATCGGCGCGGCGATCTGCCGGCACGCCTTCGGCGCCGGCTGGATCACCCGGCTCGGGTCGGGCCGGGCGGTCCGGGTCACGCCCGCGGGCGTACGCGATCTGCGCCGTTATCTCGGCGTCGTCATCGTCCCTGCGGAGCCGGGGCGATCCGCCGCAGCTCCCGCAGTGCCTGCCGGCGCACGTCGCCCTTGAGGGTGTCGATGTAGAGCGTGCCCGACAGGTGGTCGGTCTCGTGCTGCAGGGCCCGGGCCAGGAAGCCGGTGCCCTCGATGACGAGCGGCTCACCGTGCTGGTCGGAACCGCGCGCGACGACCGACAGGGCGCGCCTGGTGGCGAAGCCGAGGCCCGGTAGCGACAGGCAGGCCTCCTCGTCGTCCTGTTCGCCGTCGGACTGCGACAGGACCGGGTTGACCAGGTGGCCGACCTGGCCGGCCACGTTGTAGCTGAACACCCGCAGGCTGACGCCGATCTGGGGCGCGGCGACGCCGGCGCGGCCGGGCACCCGCACGGTGTCCTCGAGGTCGGCGACGAGCTCGCGTAACTCCCGGTCGAAGGACGTGACCGGGTCGCACTCGGTGCGCAGCACGGGGTCGCCGAAGAGCCGGATGGGCCGAACTGTCATGCCGGAAGATGCTATCCGGTCGTTACGCGAAGAGTGCCGGCTGGTCGGAGCCGAGCATTTCGCGCAGCTTGGCCAGCGAGCGCCGGGTCTGGCTCTTGACGACGCCGGCCGGCACCTCGAGCGCCTCGGCGACCTGGTCGACGCTGAGGTCCTCGAAGTAGCGCAGGATCACGATGGCCCGGTCGCGGGCGGGCAGCCGGCCGAGCGCGTCGAGCATGGTCAGCCGCAGGTCGGGGTTCTGCCGGTAGGCCGGCTCGTGGAGCACGCCCGGGACGGCCTCGGTCGACGAGCGGCGACGGCGGTGGTCGAGGTAGGCGCGCAGGAGGATCTTCTGGGCGTACGCCACCAGGTTGTCGGCCTGCACCGCGCGGCGCCAGCTCAGGAACAGCCGGGTGAGCGCGGTCTGGGTGAGGTCCTGGGCCAGGTGCCAGTCCCGGCACATCATGTACGCAGTCGTGCGCAGCCGCTCGGCGTGGGCCTGCGCGAACTCGGCGAACTCCTCGTCGTCGGTCATCGACCGAACACCGGCAGGGCCGTCGGGAACTCGGTCGCCGCCTGGTCGACGAGGTCCGCGTCCATGGTCACGCCCCAGCGGCGGTCGGCGACGATCAGCACGGCCTCGGCCTCGCTGAGCTGGGCCTTGGCGGGCGGGCCGGTGCGGCCGCCGGACGCGAGGCAGCTCGCGATGTCGAGCTGGACCGCCGTCCCGTCGGGCCAGGTCGCCCGCACGGCGGTGTCCTGCACGCAGTCGTCGGGAACGTGCGTGACGGTCAGCTTCGCGGCCGGGCCGCGGGGAGCGCCGGTGGCCTTGCGGGTGACCTGGAGCCGGAGCATCGACGGACCGTAACCGGCGTCGTAGTACAACTGCACGCGCAGATCATTGTCGCCGCCGTCGCCGTAGTGACTCGTCCGTCCGGGTGGCAATAGCGTGGTCAAAAGGTGAAGCATGGCAGCCGATGTCGCTTTCTTCTGCATTCCCTCGGCACGCTGAGTGCCATTGCGGACCGTCACGGTACGCGTCGGGACGACGGCCGCCGGGGGCACCGCGATCGATGGCACAGATCCGGGAGGTAGCGCGGAAGGAAGCAGGGGAAGCTGCGGGCCGGGCCCGAAGGCGGCGAACGCGACGGCCGCCAGGACGGCCACGGCGGCCCCGCCGACGGCGAGGCGGCGGTTACGGCGGATGCGGCGGCCCTGGCTGATCGCGACGCCGACGACGTCACCCAGCGGGGGCGGTCGCTCGCCGGCCAGATCGGCCCGCAGCGCCGCCCGCAGATCTTCCTCCACGGCCGACCAGTCCCCTTCTCGTGCCTCTCGCGCAGCTCCCACCGGGAAAGACGCGGCCGGGCCCGGGCAAGGTTACCCGCGGGCCGGGCAAAACCCGGCGCGGTCAGCCGGCCAGAGCCGCCCGGATCGGTGCCGCCTTGGCGGCCGCTTCGGCGACCTCCTCGGCCGGGTCGCTGTCGATGGTGATGCCGCCGCCCGCCCACGAGTGGACACGTTGTCCGTCGACCGCCACCGTGCGGATCGTCAGCGCCAGGTCGAGGTGGCCGGGCCCGAGCCAGCCGACCGCGCCCATGCTCACCCCGCGGCCCACCGGCTCGAGCCGGGCGATCTCCTCGAGAGCGGCCCGCTTGGGCGCCCCGGTCACCGAACCGCCCGGGCAGAGCGCCCGCAGCAGATCCGGAAGCGAGAGGTCCCCGGTCACCGGGGCGGCGACGACGGACTCGGCCTGCCACAGGCCGGCCCATTCCCGTACGCCGAACAGCTCCTCCACCCGCACCGGGCCCGTCGCGTCGAGCCGGGCCAGGTCGTTGCGCTCGAGGTCGACGATCATGATGTGCTCGGCGCGCTCCTTGGCCGAGCCGAGCAGGTCCGTGCGCCCGGCGCCGGTGGCCGGCCGCGTCCCCTTGATCGGCCGGGTCACGATCAGGCCGTCCCGCACCTCGACCAGCGTCTCCGGGGAGGCCGTGGCGAGGGCCCAGCCGTCGCCGCCGAGCACACCGCCGTACTTCGCGCCGGGCAGCCCGGCGACCCGCCGCAGCGCCGCCGCCGGGTCGCCGCGGTAGGCCGCGCTGGCGTGCCCGACGAGGTTGACCACGTAGACGTCGCCGCGCCCGATCGCGTCCCGGACCGCTTCGACCGCTCCGGCGTGCTCGTCCGGGGTCCAGCTCGGGGTCCATCTACCGAGATCGAAGGGGCGCTTGCCGATATCCGACAGATTCTCGTGCGCGGGTGCGTACCGATGGCCGTAGACGACCGCGTAGATGTCCGGGACCGCGGGCACCGGCGAGGGCGCGCCGGGCTTCCCGCCAGCCATTACACATCCGGCGGCGGCCGACACATAGAGTGCCGCGCCACAGATTCGGCTATCGCCGATCGGGTGAAACCGGCTGACCGAACGGCCAATGTTTCGCACCGGCAGTCCGTTGTCGGCGAGGAACTCGGCGAGACGCTCGGCACCGTCCTGGCCGTCGCTTGCACGCCACTGGAACACTGATAACGCAACGTGACGAGCTTGGCAGGCCGCCGGAGCCCCCGGCGGACGTCCGAGAGGAGGCTCCGCAGAGTGGTCGACCGCGTCTGTTTCGTGGACCATCAGAGTCGAATGATTGCGTCTGGCGCCGTCACCCCGTCAATCCGATCTCGTTCGGATTGAGGTAACGTCCGTCACCGTCGTTGTGAATCAACACACAAGCCCCCCGACCGGAGAAACCACGATGTGCCAGCACCAACCTCACTGTCCCAGCGCCGATGCGAGCGATCGCGAGGCGGCCCGCAGCGTGGCGTCGTTCTGCGAACAGGGCTGGACCCTGCTCTGCAACGGCGTCATCGTCTTCGAGGACACCGGCGAGATCCTGCCGGACGGGACGATGATCGAACCGCACCGCGGCCCCGCGGTGCACGCGCTGGCCGCTTGACGCTTGGCGGCTACTGAGCGTAACAGCTTGACCCCGTTCGACGCGGAACGGGCCCCCTGGCGTAACGGCCATAACCCCCGCCCGATACGCCGGTGGCAGCACCAAAGACGGGCCGGGCCGCGGCCGATCGTGACCGCGACCCCTACCGCCGGACGCCTCAGTCCTCGAACGCCTCCGGAGACGGGCACGAGCAGACCAGATTGCGGTCGCCGTAGGCCCCGTCGATCCGGCGCACCGGCGGCCAGTACTTCGCCGTCCGGTCCACACCCTCGGGAAAACCCGCCACCGACCGCGGATAGGCGTGCTCCCACACGTCGGCCGTGACCGCCGCCGCGGTGTGCGGCGCATTCGCCAGCGGGTTGTCGCCGGCCGGCCACACCCCCGCCGCCACCTGGTCGATCTCGCCCTTGATGGCGATCATCGCGGCGCAGAACCGATCGAGCTCGGCCAGGTCCTCGCTCTCGGTCGGCTCCACCATGAGCGTGCCGGCCACCGGGAACGACATCGTCGGCGCGTGGAAACCGTAGTCGATCAGCCGCTTGGCCACGTCGTCGACCGAGACGCCGGTCGCCTTCGTGATCGGCCGCAGATCGAGGATGCACTCGTGGGCGACCAGGCCGTTGTTGCCCGCGTAGAGCACCGGGTAGTGCTCGCGCAGCCGGGCCGCCACATAGTTGGCCGTCAGCACCGCCACGCCGGTCGCCGCGGCCAGGCCGTCGGGACCCATCATCCGCAGGTACGCCCACGAGATCGGCAGGATGCCGGCCGAGCCGTGCGCGGAGGCCGAGACCGCGTGGTGGTCGCCCGGCTCGAGCGGGTTGCCGGGCAGGAAACCGGCCAGATGCGCGCGGACCGCGACCGGGCCCACGCCGGGACCGCCGCCGCCGTGCGGGATGCAGAACGTCTTGTGCAGGTTGAGGTGGGAGACGTCGGCCCCGAACTTGCCCGGCCGGGCGAAGCCGACCAGCGCGTTGAGGTTGGCGCCGTCCACGTACACCTGGCCGCCCGCCTCGTGCACCTTGGCGCACAGGTCGGCGATCGACTTCTCGTAGACGCCGTGGGTCGACGGGTAGGTCACCATGATCGCGGCGAGCGCGTCCGCGTGCTTCTCGATCTTGGCGTCGAGGTCGGCGAGATCGACGTTGCCGGCCTCGTCACAGGCCACGACCACGACCTTCATGCCCGCCATGACCGCCGACGCCGCGTTGGTGCCGTGGGCGCTGGACGGGATCAGGCAGACGTTGCGGTGCTGCTCGCCCCGCGAGCGGTGGTAGCCGCGGATCGCCAGCAGGCCGGCCAGCTCGCCCTGGGAACCGGCGTTCGGCTGGACGCTGACCGCGTCGTACCCGGTGATCTCGGCCAGCCAGCCCTCGAGCTGGGCGACCAGGGCCTCGTAGCCCGCGGTGCGCGACGCCGGGGCGTACGGGTGGATGTTGCCGAACTCGGGCCAGGTCACCGGTTCCATCTCGGTGGTCGCGTTCAGCTTCATCGTGCAGGAGCCGAGCGGGATCATGCCCCGGTCGAGCGCGTAGTCGCGGTCGGAGAGCTTGCGAAGGTAGCGCAGCATCGCGGTCTCCGAGCGGTGGCTGTGGAACACCGGATGGGTCAGGAAGCGGGTAACCCGTCCCAGCGGCTGGGCACCGCAGGCGGCAGGCGTTGCCGGGACGGCACCGAAGGCGGCCAGCACGGCCCTCACGTGCGCGTCGGTGGTGGTCTCGTCGGCCGCCACCGAGACGTGGTCGGCGTCGACCAGCCGCAGGTCGATGCCGTCGGCGGCGGCCGCGGCCACGATCTGCGCCGCGCGGCCCGGTACGACCGCGGTCACGGTGTCGAAGAAGGCGTCGTGGGTCAGCGGGACGCCGGCCGCGGTCAGGCCACCGGCCAGCGCGAGCGCGCGGTCGTGGACCCGCTTGGCGATCGCCCGCAGGCCGTCCGGGCCGTGATAGACCGCGTACATGCTCGCCATGACCGCCAGCAGGACCTGGGCCGTGCAGATGTTGCTGGTCGCCTTCTCCCGGCGGATGTGCTGCTCGCGGGTCTGCAGGGCGAGCCGGTAGGCGGGCGCGCCGTCGGCGTCCCGGGAGACGCCGACCAGGCGCCCGGGCAGCGACCGCTCGAGACCGGCCCGCACGGCCAGGTAACCCGCGTGCGGGCCGCCGAAGCCGAGCGGCACGCCGAAACGCTGGGTGGTGCCGGCCGCGATGTCGGCACCGATGTCGCCCGGCGCCCGCACCAGGGTCAGCGCGAGCAGATCGGCGGCGACGGTGACCAGGGCGCCCTTGGCGTGGGCGGCCTCGACCAGCGCAGCATGGTCACGCAGCGCGCCGGACGCGCCGGGATATTGCAGGTGCAGGCCGAAGAACTCGTCCGGCAGCACCTCGCCGGCGTCGAGGTCGACCAGGACCAGCTTGATGCCGAGCGGCTCGGCCCGGGTGCGCAGCACGGCCAGCGTCTGCGGGAACGTGTCGGCGTCGACCGCGTACACGTCGCTCTTGACCTTGGAAGCGCGGCGGGCGAGCGTCATCGCTTCGGCGACCGCGGTCCCCTCGTCGAGCATCGACGCGTTGGCCGTGGTCAGGCCGGTCAGGTCGGTGACCATGGTCTGGAAGTTGAGCAGCGCCTCGAGCCGGCCCTGGCTGATCTCCGGCTGGTACGGCGTGTACGCCGTGTACCAGGCCGGGCTCTCCAGCACGTTGCGCCTGATCACCGCCGGCGTGAACGTGCCGTAGTAGCCCAGGCCGATCATCGAGGTGCTGACCTGGTTGCGGGACGCGATCTCCCGCAGCTCGGCGATGGCCTCCTCCTCGGAGGCGGCCTCGGGCAGATCCAGCCGGCCGTGCCAGCGGATCACCTCCGGGATGGCGGCGTCCATCAGCGCCTCGAGCGAGGGGTAGCCGATCGACTTGAGCATCTGCGTCTGCTCGTCGGGATCGGGACCGATGTGCCGGTCGGCGAACGTCATGGCGGCTCCACGGGCGGGAAGAGGTCGGCAAGGCGGCCTCCCCCTCTGTCATACCCACCGCCTCGGTCAAGACACTGCGGGCATTTCAGAGTCGCGCAGCCCATGCGGTCCGTTTGCCTGAGAGGTTCCGGGGAGGATTTGCCCCTTCGGCGCCGTCGCAACCCCTTTGACGAGGCCGACGAACTCTCCCGCATGGCTGGACGCAAACCTACCAGCGATCATGTTTCCGGCGCCTGTACCTAGGGTGTGGTGTGTGACCTACGAACCGGCGGCCGACCGCTACGAAAAGATGACCTACCGCCGCGCCGGGCGCAGCGGCCTGCAACTGCCCGCGATCTCGCTCGGGCTGTGGCACAACTTCGGCGACGGGCGCCCGTGGGACCGCCAGCGCGAGATCGTCCGGCGCGCGTTCGACCTCGGCGTCACCCACTTCGACCTGGCCAACAACTACGGGCCGCCGCCCGGCAGCGCCGAGAGCAACTTCGGCCGCATGCTCGCCACCGACCTGCGCGCCCACCGCGACGAACTGGTCATCTCGACCAAGGCCGGCTACTACATGTGGAACGGCCCGTACGGCGAGTGGGGCAGCCGGAAATACCTGGTCAGCTCCCTCGACCAGTCGCTGAGCCGGCTCGGCCTCGACTACGTCGACATCTTCTACCACCACCGGCCCGACCCGGACACCCCGCTGGAAGAGACCATGGGTGCGCTGGACGCCGTGGTCCGGTCGGGCAAGGCGCTCTACGTCGGCATCAGCAACTACAGCGCCGAGCAGACCGCGGCCGCGGCCGCGATCCTGAAGGAGCTCGGCACGCCACTGCTGATCCACCAGCCGTCGTACTCGATCCTCAACCGCTGGATCGAGCGCGACAACCTGCTCGACACACTGGAAGAGGCCGGCGCGGGGTGCATCGCGTTCAGCCCGCTCCAGCAGGGCCTGCTGACCGACCGCTACCTCAACGGCATCCCGGACGACTCGCGGGTGCGCACCAGCGTCTTCCTCAACGAGAAGGACCTGGACAACAAGACGATGGGCCGCATCCACGCGCTCAACGACATCGCCAAGCGGCGCGGTCAGAGCCTCGCCCAGCTGGCCCTGGCCTGGGCGCTGCGCGACCCGCGGATGACCAGCCTGATCATCGGCGCGAGCAGCGTCGGCCAGCTCGAGAACAACATCGCCGCCCTGGACAACCCGGCCCTGAGCCGGTCCGAGGCCGACGAAATCGACGGGACAGTTCTCGACCTCTGACCTATCGTCTCGGCCATGATCGAACTGGTCGAGCGGCACACGATCCTCGCGGTCGTGGTCGGATCCCGGGCCTACGGTCTGTCCGGTCCCGGTTCCGACCACGACCGCCGGGGCGTGTTCGCCGCACCGACCCGCCTGTTCTGGCGACTCACCAAGCCGCCGACGCACCTCGACGGCCCGCTGCCCGAGCAGTTCTCGTGGGAGGTCGAGCGGTTCTGCGACCTCGCCCGGCAGGCCAACCCCACCGTGCTCGAGGTGCTCTGGTCCCCGATCGTCGAAAAGATCACCGACCTCGGGCAGGCCCTCCGGTCGGCCCGGCCGGCGTTCCTCTCGCGGCGCGTCGAACAGACCTACGGGGCGTACGCCCAGCAGCAGCTCACCCGGGTCGCCAACCGGCGGGCGCGCACCGGACAGACCAACCACAAACAGGCCATGCACATGATCCGGCTGCTGCTGGCCGGCATCCACGTGCTGCGCACCGGCGACGTCCTGGTCGACATCACCCCGCTGCGGTCCCGCCTGCTGGCCGTCCGATCGGGCGAGATGCCGTTCGACGACGTGGTGGCCTGGGCGGCGGCCCTGCAGGAGGAGCTGGCCGAGACGGCCGCGGCCAGCTCGCTCCCGGCGGCGCCGGACCTCGATGCGATTGATCGACTGCTTGTCCGCGTACGGGAAGAGGGCTTGCCATGACCTTGACGGTGCCGCCGTGGACGGCCGGGAAAGCCGCGTCCCTGCCCTACCCGCTGGTCTTCGCCACCGTCTCCGGGGCCCACCTGTACGGCTTCGCCTCGGTCGACTCCGACCTCGACCTGCGCGCCGCCACGTGCTGCCGGTAGCCGAGGTGGTCGGCCTGCGCACCGGCCCGGAGACGGTCCAGCACATGGGCGTCCGCGACGGCATCGAACTCGACGTGGTCAGCCACGACCTGCTCGGGGCGGGGCTTCCCTACGTACCGGAACTGATCGCCGCCAAGCGGGAAGCGGAGGACGGACCGCTGCCACCGGCGGCCCGGGCCGCCCTCGACCGCGACGTGCCCCGCCTGCGCGCCGACCTCGAATCGGCCCGGGACTCGTCGGTGCTCCCTCTATCGGCGCCGCCGGAAGCCGTCGACGCCCTGCACGACCTGATCGTGCAGGCGAGGCTGCCATGAACCTGCGCGCCGCCGACCTCGACGACCTTCCCACCCTCCTCGACCTGGCCGTCGCGTTCTACGAGGAGGACGGCTTCGCGACGCCACGGTCCGCGCCGGCCGCCCACCTGCCGGTCCTGATCGACTCGGCTTCGGCCCGGGTGGCGGCCGGCCGCCCTTAAAGAAATTCCCGGAATTGCTCGGCCACGAGGTCGGCGACCGCTCCGGCATCCCGGGAACCGTCGACGCGAATGACGCGGACGCCCAGCTTCCCGGCGCTGCGGACCGCGTCCGAGGCGACCAGCCGGTCGCGCTCCATCCGGCGCCGCTGGGCCCTTGTTCTTCCCGCCCCCACCCTGGTTGTCTGTCCTTAGCGCACCGAGCCGCTCACCCCGCCTGGAGCGTCCTAGGAAACTAGGAATTATGTCGGTCGGCGATCAGCGCTTACCCTGATCACATGCTCGCCACGATGAGTGACGCCCCGGTCGTCCACCTGGCACGGCCGCACCGGCCCGTGCTGGTGGCCGGGACGCTCGACGAACTCGGCGGCCCCACGGGCGGCCGGGTCGAGCTGCCGCTGCGGCTGTGGTGGAACCCGAACCACACGTTCGACCTCGATCAGCCGACCATGCTGGCCTGGATGTACGAGAACGTCCTCCGGGAGGCCATCCGCGTCGACGAACTGCGCCGCTACCTCAACGGCCAGACCCTCGTACGCCTGTGGCCGGACCTCAATCTGCCGCGCGCCGTCCGCCTGGCCTGGGAGGCACGGCATCCGCGCCTGAAGCGGGCGGCGTGACCGACGCCTTCTACGCGCAGGTCGCCCGCATCGCCCTCACCGTCGCCGCCGAGCACGGCTTCGTGCTCGGCGGCGGTTTCGCGTGGCTGGTCAACGGCCTGGTCCAGCGCCCGACCGAGGACGTCGACCTGTTCACCGACACCGCCGGCGGCGTGGCCGCGGCGGCCGGCGAGGTCGCGCAGGCGCTGACCCGGGCCGGCTACCGGGTGGTCCGCGAGGAGGGCGACGAGCTGTTCGCCGGCATGGACGAGGACCTGCAGGAGTTCCTGGTCGCCGCCCCCGACCGGGCGCTGCGCCTGACCCTGTGCCGCCTCGACCGCCGCCGCTCACCCGTGGTGATGGAGCTGGGCCCGGTCATGCACCTCGACGACCTGGTCGCCACCAAGGTCGCCGCGCTGGTCAACCGGCGTGAGGTGCGCGACTACATCGACGTCGCGGCCGCCCTGGAGCGGTACCCGATGGCGAAGGTCATGGAGCTGGCCCACGCGGCCGATCCGGCGCTCGATCCGGCGGACATCGCGGACGCCGGGCGTTATCTCGACCGGCTCGACGACATGCGGTTCGCCCTCTACGGGCTCGGCCCGGACGACATCAAGCGGCTGAGGGAGCGCCTGAGGGACTGGCCGCGCACGTAATCCATATAGTTGACACATCATGACGCTGACCGATCGCCTGCCCGCCAAGAACGACCCCGACGCTGTTTTCGACGCCTTCCAGAAGTGGGCGGGCGAGCAGGGCCTCTCGCTCTACACCCATCAGGAAGAGGCCCTGATCGAGATCGTCTCGGGGGCGAACGTCATCCTCAGCACCCCCACCGGGTCGGGCAAGAGCCTGGTCGCCACCGGCGCGCACTTCGCCGCCCTGTCCGACGGGCGCACCACCTTCTACACCGCGCCGATCAAGGCGCTGGTCAGCGAGAAGTTCTTCGCCCTGTGCGCGACCTTCGGGGCGCACAACGTCGGCATGCTCACCGGCGACGCCAGCGTCAACGCGGACGCCCCGATCATCTGCTGCACCGCCGAGATCCTGGCCAACCTCGCGCTGCGCGAGGGCAAGGACGCCGACGTCGGCCAGGTCGTGATGGACGAGTTCCACTTCTACGCGGAGCCGGACCGCGGCTGGGCCTGGCAGGTGCCGATCGTCGAGCTGCCGCAGGCCCAGTTCCTGCTGATGTCGGCGACGCTGGGCGACACCACGCGCTTCGTCGACGACCTCAGCCGGCGGACCGGCCGGGCGACCGCCGTCGTGAGCAGCGTCGAGCGGCCGGTGCCGCTCCTCTTCTCGTACGCGATGACGCCGCTCCACGAAACCATCGAGGAGCTGCTGTCGACCAAGCAGGCCCCGGTCTACATCGTGCACTTCACGCAGGCGGCGGCCCTCGAACGCGCGCAGTCGCTGATGAGCATCAACATGTCGACCCGGGCCGAGAAGGACGCGATCGCCGCCGCGCTCGGCAACTTCCGGTTCACCGCCGGCTTCGGACGCACGCTGACCCGGCTGGTCCGCCACGGCATCGGCGTGCATCACGCGGGCATGCTGCCGAAGTACCGCCGCCTCGTCGAGACCCTCGCCCAGGCCGGCCTGCTGAAGGTCATCTGCGGCACGGACACGCTCGGCGTCGGCATCAACGTGCCGATCCGTACGGTGCTGTTCACCGGGCTGTCGAAGTACGACGGGGTGAAGACCCGGCTGCTCAAGGCCCGCGAGTTCCACCAGATCGCGGGCCGGGCCGGCCGGGCCGGGTTCGACACGATCGGCACGGTGATCGTGCAGGCCCCCGAGCACGTGATCGACAACGAGCGCGCGCTGGCCAAGGCGGGCGACGATCCGAAGAAGCGGCGCAAGGTCGTCCGCAAGAAGCCGCCGGAGGGCACGATCGGCTGGGGACAGCCGACGTTCGACCGGCTGGTCGCCGCCGATCCGGAGCCGCTGACCTCGTCGTTCCAGGTGACCCACGCGATGCTGCTCAACGTGATCTCGCGCGGCGGCGACCCGTTCCAGGCGATGCGGCACCTGCTCACCGACAACCACGAGGAGCCGGCCGCGCAGCGCCGGCACATCCGGCGGGCGGTGGCGATCGCCAAGGCGCTCCTCGCGGGCGGGGTCATCGAGCGTACGGCCGAGGGCACGTACCGCCTGGTCGAAGACCTGCAGCTCGACTTCGCGCTCAACCAGGCGCTGTCGCCGTTCGCGCTGGCCTGCCTGGAACTGCTCGACCGGGAGGCGCCCGACTACCCGCTCGACGTCGTCTCGGTGATCGAGTCGACGCTCGAGGACCCGCGGCAGGTGCTGTCGGCGCAGCGGCAGAAGGCCCGCGGCGAGGCGGTCGGCGCGATGAAGGCCGAGGGCATCGAGTACGAGCAGCGGATGGAGCTCCTCGAGGACGTCACCCATCCGCGGCCGCTGGCCGACCTGCTCGACGGGGCGTACGAGACCTACCGGCGCGGCCACCCGTGGGTCGCCGACTACGAGCTCAAGCCGAAGAGCGTGGTCCGCGACATGTACGAGCGGGCGATGACCTTCACCGAGTACGTCTCGTTCTACGGCCTGTCCCGCTCCGAGGGTCTGGTGCTGCGCTACCTGGCCGACGCCTTCCGGGCGCTGCGGCAGACGGTGCCCGAGGACGCCCGCACCGAGGAGCTGACCGACCTGATCGAGTGGCTGGGCGAGCTGGTCCGCCAGGTCGACTCCAGCCTGCTCGACGAGTGGGAGCGGCTGCGCAACCCGGGGGCGGTGATCGAAGAGGCACGCCTCGACGACAAGCCGCCGGCGGTCACCCGCAACACCCGCGCCTTCCGGGTGCTGGTGCGCAACGCGATGTTCCGGCGGGTCGAGCTGGCCGCGCTGCGGCGCTACGCCGATCTGGGCGAACTCGACGCCGAGGCCGGCTGGGACGCCGCCGCCTGGGAGGACGCGATCGAGGACTACTACGACGAGTACGACTCGATCGGCACCGGCCCGTCCGCCCGCGGCCCGGCCCTGCTCCACATCGACGCCGGCGCCTCGAGCTGGACCGTCCGCCAGGTCTTCGAGGACCCGGACGGCGACCACGACTGGGGCATCGACGCGGTGATCGACCTTGCCGCCTCGGACGAGGCCGGCGCGGCCGCGGTCACGGTGACCGCGGTCGGCCCGCACGAATGAGGTCGCGCCGGCGACAGCTCGGCGGCTTCGTCGCAGCCGTCGCCGGCCTGCCGCTGCTGACGCTGGCGCTGCACGCCGGGAGCGGGCTGCCGCTGACCGACGACATCCTGCTGTTCCTGGCCGCCGTGGTCGGGGTGGCGTTGCTCGGCGGTCTGTGGCCGGCCCTGCCCGCCGCGGTCGGCGGGTTCCTGCTGCTCAACTACTTCTTCACCCCTCCCCTGCACACGCTGACGATCGCCACCGCGGCCAACCTGGTCGCGCTGGCCGTGTTCGTGGTGGTGGCGCTGGCCGTCTCGTGGGTCGTCGACCTGGCGGGACGCCGTACGGCGCAAGCGGCCCGGGCCGGCGCCGATGCACAGACCTTGGCCACCGTGGCCGGAAGTGTTCTGCGCGGCGCCGATCCGCTCGACGCCCTGTTGCACCAGCTCCGCGACACCTTCGCGCTCGCCTCGGTGACCTTGCGGGAACGCTCGGGTTCCGGATGGCGGACGGCCGCGGCGGTCGGCTCGCCCTCGCCCGCATCCGGCGACGGCGAGGGCGAGGGCGAGGACACGACCGTGAAGGCGGACGAAGATCTGGTCCTCGTACTGCACGGCCCCCCGCTGCCGCCGGGCGCCCGCCGGATCGTGGAGGCTTTCGCGGCCCAGTCGGCGGTTGCCCTCCGGCAGCAGCGGCTGGCCGCCGCGGCCGAGGGCGACCGGGTCCGCACCGCCCTGCTCGCCGCGGTGAGCCACGACCTGCGCACGCCACTGGCCAGCGCGAAAGCGGCGGTCGCCGGCCTGCGCAGCGACGAGGTCGCCTTCGGCGAACAGGACCGCGCCGAGCTGCTGGCCACCGCCGACGAATCCCTGGACCGGCTGACCGCGCTGGTCGCCAACCTGCTCGACATGAGCCGGCTCCAGGCGGGCGCCCTTGGAATGACGCCGGTGAGCGTGGGCCTGGAGGAGGTCGTGCCGCGGGCGCTCGACGAACTCGGCCCGGCCGCCCGGCGGGTCGAGGTACGCATCCCCGATGATCTCGCGGCGGTCCGGGCCGATCCGGGCCTGCTCGACCGGGTGCTGGTCAACGTCGTCGGCAACGCCCTGCGCTACGCCCCGGCCGGCCGGCCCCCGGTGATCACCGCGGCCGACGTTGCCGGACAGGTCCGGCTCAGCGTCATCGACTGCGGGCCGGGCATCCCCGCCAGCGGCCGTGACCGCGTCTTCCAGCCGTTCCAGCGCCTCGGCGACCGGGACAACCACACCGGCGTCGGGCTCGGCCTCGCGTTGTCGCGCGGCCTCACCGAGGCGATGGGCGGTACGCTCACCCCCGAGGACACCCCCGGGGGCGGACTGACCATGGTGATCGCCCTGCCGAAGGCCGATCGGTGACCCGCATCCTGGTCGTCGACGACGACCCGCAGATCCTGCGGGCGCTGCGCATCAACCTGCGCGCCCGAGCCTACGAGGTGGACGTCGCCGACGACGGGCAGACCGCCCTCAGGACGGCCGCCGCGCACCCGCCCGACCTGGTCGTGCTCGACCTCGGACTGCCGGACATGGACGGCAACGACGTGATCCGCGGGCTGCGCGGCTGGAGCACCGTGCCGATCATCGTGCTTTCCGGCCGGGCCGAGGGCACGGACAAGGTCGGCGCGCTCGACGCGGGCGCCGACGACTACATCACCAAGCCGTTCGGCGTCGACGAACTGCTCGCCCGCATCCGGGCGGTCACCCGCCGGGCCCACCCGCAGGACGCGGCGGCGGCGACGGCGCGGATCGGCCGCTTCACGATCGACCTCGGCGACCACACGATCACACCGGCCGAGTTCCGGCTCACCCCGACCGAATGGCAGCTGCTCGAACACCTCGTGCGCAACCCCGGCAAGCTGATCACCCAACGGCACCTGCTGCGCGAGATCTGGGGCCCGCAGTACAGCACCGAGACCAACTATCTGCGGCAGTACATGGCCCGGCTGCGGCGCAAGCTCGAGGACGACCCGACCCGGCCCCGGCACCTGCTCACCGAGCCGGGGATGGGTTATCGCTTTCAGCCTTGAGATCTTCCGCCCGGTGCGCGCGCCTGCGGCGCACGTGGTGCCAGATGTACGCGGCGACGAGCACCACGATCGCGGCCAGCGCCACGTTCGAGTAGCGGTGGAACGCGCCCTCGATGGCGTCCAGATGGTTGCCGGCGAAGTAGCCGGCCGACGACCACACCCCGACCCAGAGCGCGGCGCCGATCGCGTTGCAGATCAGGAACTTCAGGAACGGCATGCGCGTGACGCCGGCGACCACGCCGTTGAGCTGGCGCAGCCCCTCGATGAACCGGGCCACCACGACCATGGCCGCGCCCCGCCGGGCCATGAACTTCTCGACCCGGGCCAGCCGGCGCTCGTTCAGCCCGACGTACCGGCCGAACCGCAGCAGCAGGCTGCGTCCTCCGGTGCGGCCGATCAGGTAGCCGATGCTGTCGCCGCCGACCGCGGCCAGGAAGGCGACGAGGGCGACCACGAAGATGTTGAGCCGGCCGCTGCCGGCCAGCACCGACCCGGCGATGATCGACGTCTCGCCGGGCGCCGGGACACCGAAGCTCTCGATGAACACGATCCCGCTCACCCCGAGATAGCCGAAGCGGCTCACCACCCCGAGCAGCGGAAGTGCGACCACGTCCAAAATGCTCATCCCCCCGTCGGCTCCGCCCCAATCTAGGGCAGGTCGGCTGTGACCACGATGAGAGACGTCACGGCCGCTCGGCCGGCCTCAAACTGGGGTGCGTACCGGCCGATCGGCAGTGAACATCCGGCAGGCGGCCAACGGTGGCCACCCGAAGGGACGATCCTCGACTCCCCCCGACTACGGAGAGGATGGAAGCTCTCACGCAGCGATCGGGGGATGCGGGTGCGTGCAGAAGGCAGTCGTGTCGGTCTCCTGGGCGCGCGTCCGGCCATCGGGCGCGCGTGCCACCCTTACGCGCGCCTCGCGGTCGAGGTCGTCGCCCGGGGCCGGCGCGGCTCGGGCTACCTCGTCGGCGAGGACACCGTGCTCACCGCGGCCCAGCCGGTACGCCGGGCCGCCCGCATCGTGATCCAGCTCGACACCGGGCGGCCCGGCTCCCGCGAGGTCCTGGCCGCGGTCGTCTGGCTCGACGTCGACGCCGACCTGGCCGTCCTGCGCCTGACCCCGGGCGCCGTCCCGGTGCTGCCGTCCCCGACCCGCTACGGCCGGGTGACCGGCCGGCCGGCGTCGCTCGACGTGTCCACTTCGCTCGGTGCCGAGGTCGGGCGGGTCGTCGGCTCCTCGAGTGACACCTTCGACATCGCCGCCGAGGCCCGCCCGGGAGCGGTGGCCTTCGCGGGCGGGCTCGCCGTCGGCGTGGTGACGGCCCGCGACCGGTACGCCGTGGCCCGCCTCGACCACCACCTCGGCCACGCCCGTTCGGGGCGCCGCCTGGCCGCGCTTCTCGAGGCGGGACCCTTGATCGACGTAGCCTGAGCGGATGACTTCGTGGCACGAGTTCACCCGGGCGTCACCGGCGTTCGCGGAACGCGTACGAGCACTGTTCGACGCCCACCGGCACAAGACCCTCGCGACCCTGCGGGCCGACGGTTCACCCCGCATCTCGGGCATCGAGTGCACCTTCGACGACGGCGAACTGGTGTTCGGCTCGATGCCGCACGCCCGCAAGGGCGCCGACCTGCTCCGCGATCCCCGGTTCGCCCTGCACAGCGGCACGGTCGACCCGATCGAGGGCGCCGAGGCGTCCTGGCCCGGCGAGGCCAAGATCTCGGGCCGGGTGGTCGCCTCGACGGGGCCGGACGGGGACCGCTTCCGGGCCGACATCGCCTCGGTCGTCCACACTCACCTCGATCCCGCGGCAACGCTGCTGGTCGTCGAGTGGTGGACGCCGGGCGAGGGGCTCCGCACGGCCGAGCGGGCCTAGGTGTCCACTTCGGTTTCGAGCTGCGTCCCTCGACGAGGTGACGCCGTGCGGCCGCGACCGGGCGACGCTGCATCGGTTCGGCCTCACCGACCGGGACGCCGTCCGCGAGGGCGTAACCCACCTGCTCAGTTCTGCAAGCCGGTGATCAGCTCGTGCAGCACGTCCACGAACAACTCGATGTCGGCCGGGCCGGTCCGCCAGTTGACGATCGCCGGGCGCAGCGCCACCCGGCCCGCGTAGACGGTGGTGCCCGCGTAGACCCGGCCGTCCGCGATCAGGGCGGCACCGAGGCGGCGGTTGAAGTCGTCCAGGCCGGAGGGTTCGACGCCGGGCGGGCAGGCGCGCAGGCACACGATGCAGAGCGGCACGTCGGCGAGCCGCTGGAGCACCGGTGAGGCGTCGACCAGGCCGGCCAGGTGCTGGGCCAGATCGAGGTGCCGCTCGACCATCTCCCGATAGCCGGACCGGCCGTACGCCGCGAGCGTCGCCCAGATCGGGAGCGACCGCGCCCGCCGCGACGACTCGGGGCCGTACAGCGCGTACCCGCCGGCCAGGTCCCCGGGTCCGGGCAGGTAGGCGGCGCCCGGCATGCCGAAGGCCTGTCCGAGGCGGTCCGGGTCGCGGATCAGGGCGAAGCCGCTCTCGTACGGCACGTTCAGCCACTTGTGGCCGTCCGCCGCGATCGAATCGGCGCGGTCGATACCGGAGACCAGGTGGGCGGTCCGGGGCGACACGGCCGCGAAGAGCCCGAACGCGCCGTCCACGTGCAGCCAGCAGCCGAATTCCGCGGCCAGGTCGGCCAGGTCGGAGACCGGGTCGAAGTCGCCCGCGTTGACCTCGCCCGCATTCGCGATGATCACCGCGGGGGCGCCGTTCAACGCCGAGAGGCGGGAGCGCATCTCGGAAAGGGAGACCCGGCCGGCCTCGTCGGCCGCGCACACCTGTACGGCATCACGCCCGTGGCCGAGCATCTGCAGCGCCTTCCGTGCGCTCGCGTGCACATAGCCGCCCGAGAAGACCGGCATTCGCGGCAGCCCGGAAAGGCCGTCCCGGACCGTATCGGCTCCGAGCCGCGAACCCCACCACTGTGTGGCGCACCCGAGCGACGTGAAATTGGCGAACGTCGCCGATGCCACCAGGGCCCCGCCCCATCCTCCAGGCAGCCCGGCCAGGTCGCGCAGCCAGTCGATCGCAACGCCCTCGGTGAATGTGGCGAACGGCGACGCCACGCGCGAGAACGCGTTCTGGTCGAGCAGGGAGGCGGTCCAGTCGGCGGCGAGCGCGGCCTCGGTGACGCCCCCGGTCACGAAATGGAAGAAGCGGGGACCCGCGGACGCCGTTGCCGCGCGCGTACCGACGTCGAGCAGTTCGGAAACCGCCGAGGCGGCGCCGACGCCGGTTTCCGGAAGTGGCCCGCCGAGGCGGGCCAGCAGTTCCTCCGAGGCCGGATCGTGGACCGGCCGGGTGGCGAGGGAGTCGAGGTAGGGACCGGCCGCGTCGAACACCTGGGAAAGCACGGGTTCTGCCATGTCAGCAGCATCGCGCAACGCGGCCGGGAAACGAGGTCCGATCCTCAGACGGTGGCCGGTCGGCGGAGATAGACCGTCCAGGTGACCACTACGCAGACGACGTAGAAGGCGATGAACGCCAGGTACGCCGCATTCGCGCTGCCGGTGGTCAGGAACGACTGCCGGAACGCGAGGTTGACCAGCACCCCGCCGAAGGCGCCGACCGCCCCGGCGATGCCGATGACGGCGCCGGTCAGCCGGCGTGCCTCGTGCGGATCGTGCGGATGTTTGCGGCCGAAGACGGCCGGGATCATTTTGTACGTGGACCCGTTGCCCAGCCCACTGAGCACGAAGAGCACGACGAACCCGACCAGGTAGAGCGGCAACGATTTCTGGCCGGCCGCGAACAGTACGATCCCGGCGCCGAGGGCCATCGCGATGAAGTTCACGAACGTGACCCGGGCACCGCCGAGCCGGTCGGCCAGGAAACCGCCCAGCGGCCGCACCAGTGAGCCGAGCAGCGGCCCGAGAAACGTCAGGTAGGCGGCCCGGACCGGCGTCGCGAACTGGTCGTGGAACTGCACCTGCAGCACCTGTCCGAAGGCGAAACCGAAACCGATGAACGAGCCGAACGTGCCGATGTAGAGCAACGACATGACCCAGGTGTCGGCGTCCCGGACGGCGTCGCGCAACCCGCGTTTCTCGGTGCGGGCCTGGGACAGGTTGTCCATCGCGAGCGCCGATCCGAGTGCCGCCAGCACGATGAGCGGAATGTAGATGCCGGCCACGATCCCCGGGTGTCCGGCCCCCCAGACGGCGAGCACGAGCAGCCCGACCAGTTGCACCGCGGCGACGCCGAGATTGCCACCGCCGGCGTTGATGCCGAGCGCCCAGCCCTTGAGCCGTTCCGGGTAGAACGCATTGATGTTGGTCATCGAGGAAGCGAAGTTGCCGCCGCCGACCCCGGCCACCGCGGCCAGCACGACGAGGGTCGGGAACGACACGCCGGGCCGGATCAGGAATGCCGCCGCCACCGCGGGAATCAGCAGCAGGGAGGCGCTGAAAACGGTCCAGTTCCGCCCGCCGAAGCGGGTCACGGCAAAGCTGTACGGGATCCGGAGTGCCGCCCCGACCAGCGTGGGCACGGCGGTGAGCAGAAACTTGCCGGCCGGATCGATGCCGTAGGCCGGTCCGAGGAACAGCACCAGCACCGACCAGAGCGACCACACCGAGAAGCCGATGTGCTCCGAGATGATCGAGAAGATCAGGTTGCGGCGGGCGATCCGGGCGCCGGTGGCGCGCCAGAACGAGGTGTCCTCCGGCCGCCAGTCATCGATCCAGCGGCTGGTTTCCGACGGCCGGACGGCCGGCAAGGTCGCGGTCATGTCACTCCCCCAGGACGATCCGGTCGCCGTCGAGGCGCACCGGGTAGCTGATCAGGTCGGGCTGCCCGGAAAGCGAGCAGCCGGTGGTGAGGTCCCAGGCGTTCAGGTGCAGCGGGCAGACGACCTGCTTGAGGTCGATCTGCCCGTCGGCGAGCGGGCCGCCCCGGTGCGGGCAGACCGCGGAGAGGGCACGGACCGAGCCGTCCCGCAGCCGGAAGACGGCCACCGACTCGCCGCCGACCGCGTACGCCCGGCCCTCGCCGAGCGGGATGTCGCGAATGTCGCCGAGAACGGTCATGCCCGCACCGGCACCTGGGGCAGAACGGTCAGCGGCAGGGAGGTCCGGAACTGGCCCGGGGTGATCTCCCGCGCCCGCTCCTGCCAGGGGTCGCGGTAGGCCGCCACCGAGGCGTCCATCGCCGCGTCCAGGGCGCCCGCGGTCCCGTCGGCGTCGTCGACGACGATCGCCTTGATGCGCTCGATGCCGATCCGCGGGACGAAGGCGTACGTCCGCTCCAGCCAGTTGCCGTTCTCGCGGTAGAACTGCAGGAACCGTCCGGCCAGGACGATCACCTCGTCGGCCGAATCCACGGTCGCCAGCAGGTCGCCCTTGCGTACGTGGGCCCCGGCGGCTCCGCCCACGTAGATTTCCCATTTACCGCCGTCGATCGCCACCACGCCGAGATCTTTCACGTACGCCTCGGCGCAGTTCCGCGGGCACCCGGTGACCGCGAGTTTCATCTTCCCCGGGCCCTCGATGCCCTGATAGCGCTCCTCGAGCGCGATACCCAGCGCCGTCGAGTCGCCGACCCCGAACCGGCAGAAGTCCGAACCGACGCACGTCTTCACCGTGCGGAAGCTTTTCGCGTACGCATATCCGGACGGCATGTCGAGGTCGGCCCAGATGTCCGGCAGTTTCTCCTTCGGGACGCCCAGCAGGTCGATCCGCTGACCACCGGTCAGTTTGACCATCGGGACGTCGTACTTCTCGGCCACCTCGGCGATCCGCTTGAGCTGGGCCGGGGTGGTGACGCCGCCCTTCATCTGCGGCACCACCGAGAACGTGCCGTCGCGCTGGATGTTGGCGTGCACGCGGTCGTTGATGAAACGGGCGTCACGCTCGTCGACGTACTCGTCGCCCCACATCATCTTGAGCAGCGACGCGAGGCCCATCTTGCTCTTCGCGTCCTCCTCACCGCCGAGGGCGCCGAAGACCGCCGACACCGACTTCAGCCCCAGCCGCCGGACCGCGGCCATCAGCTCGGACTTCGGCAGCGGGACACCCGGCACGTAGTAGGACGCGGCCGGGTCCTCGTCGAGGGCGCCCCCGGCCGCCCAGGTGACGATCCGGTCCACGAGCGGCTTGCACGTGCCGCAACCCTTGCCGGCCCGGGTCCGGTCCATGACCGCGCCGACCGTCCGGCAGCCGTCGGCGACCGCGCCGCAGATCGCCGACTTGGCCACCCCGTTGCAGTTGCAGACCTGGGTGCCGTCCGGCATCTCGGCCGGGCTGACCTCGGCGCCTTCGCCGCCGAGGTCGAACATCAGGGACGCACGCTCGGCGGGCAGGTCCAGGCCTCTCTCGTACGCCTGGATCAGGTACGCCGCCTTCCCGACGTCACCGACCAGGGTCGCACCGACCAGGCGCCCGTCGCGCACGATGACGTTCTTGTAGATGCCCCGGGACGGCTCGGCGAAAGTGACGGACTCGTCGCCGTCGGCCGGCGCGGTCAGGCCCATCGAGGCGACGTCGACGCCCGCGACCTTGAGCTTCGTGCTGACCTTCGACCCGCGGTAGGCGGCGTCCGGGGCGGCCCCGGTCAGGTGGTCGGCCAGCACCCGGGCCTGCTCCCACAGCGGAGCGACCAGACCGTAGACCTCGCCGCGGTGCTGGGCGCACTCCCCGACCGCGTAGACGTCCGGGCCGGCCCGCATCTGGTCGTCGACCACGATGCCCCGCTCCACCGGCAGCCCGCTCGCCGCGGCCACCTCGGCGTTGGCCCGGATACCGGCCGCCACCACGACCACGTCGCACGGCACGACCCGGCCGTCGGCCAGCCGGACGCCGGTCACCGCGTGCTTCCCGAGGATCTCGGTCGTGGTGGCGCCGACCAGCACCTCGATGCCGAGCCGCTGCTCGATGGTCCGCTGGAGGGTCCGACCGGCCGCCTCGTTCAACTGGGTGTTCATCAGATGGCCGGTCGCATGGACCAGGGTGACGTGCGGCAGATGGTTCTGCAGGCCGCGGGCCGCCTCCAGCCCGAGCAGGCCGCCGCCGATCACGACCGCCCGTTCGTGTTCCCGGGCGTACCGGATCATGGCCCGGGTGTCGTCGAGCGTGCGGAACGCGAAGACACCCTGGTGGTAGCCGCGGCCCGGCCGGTGCAGCCCCGGGATCGGCGGCACGAACGCGCGGCTCCCGGTCGCGATGATCAGCTTGTCGTAGCCGGTCGCGCGGCCGTCCTCGGCGTGGACCGTCCTCGAGGCGCGGTCGATGCGGTCGATGCGGGTGCCGGCGTGCAGGGTGATGCCGTGGTCGGCGTACCAGGAAAGGTCGTTGAGGAAAATGCCGGCCTCGTCCTCCACCCCCGCGAGAACGTTGGACAGCATGATGCGGTTGTAGTTGCCGTAGGGCTCGTCGCCGAACATCGTGATGTCGAAATCGCCGCCGCGGGCAAGGATTTCCTCGACCGTCCGGGCGCCGGCCATCCCGTTGCCGATGACCACCAGTCGTCTTTTATCGGTCACGACCCAAATGCTGTCCGGCGAATGTTTACCGCCGGGGCCGCCCCTATTGCGGGCCCGTTCGGATTTCCCTACAACCGGCTCAGCGCCATTGTGAGGTCATATCGCCGGAGCACCAGCGAGGCGACGGCCGGGTCCAGACTGAGCGGCGGCGTCACCGCGTCGGCGCCGGCCCGGTGCAACGTGCGGTAGAAATGGCCGTCGGCCAGCAGATAGGCGGCGATCGCTATCCGCCGGGCTCCGCGACGCCGTAACGCGGCGACCACATCGGCGACTTTCCGGTCACTCCCCGAGGCGTACGCGACGGGCGCGCCGAAATCGGCGCCGACCTGTTCGACGGAGGCCCGCCAGGCCGGATCCTTCGATCCGGCGGCGGCCACCACCACCGCGTCGGCGGCGGGCAGGTGCCGGGTGAGGCTTTCCTCCAGTACGCGGTCGGGCCCGAGCGGCTCGGCGACCACCGCGGGCGTGCCGGCAGCCGCGTCGGCGATGTCGACCCGCACGTGATGCCCGGCCGACAGCAGCAGCGGCACGACCACGCCGCCGTCGACCACCTCGCCGACCCGCGGCCGTTGCACGTCGGCGTAGCAGAGCCGCACGTCCAGCCCCGGCCGCTGCCGCGCGACCCGGGTGACCAGCTCACGGATCTGGACCTGGCCGGACGCACTCCGCGTCCCGTGCGCGACCGCGATCAGGACGGGCCGTGCCCCCCGCATCGTCATTCCGCTTCGTCCACGCGCAGGCGGTAGCCCCGCTTGATGACCGTCTCGATGTGCCGCCCGGAGCCGAGCGCGGTGCGCAGGCGGGCCACGGCGACGTCGACCGCGTGGCCGTCGTTGCCCCGCGGCAGCACCTCGATCAGCTGGTCCTTGCCGACGACCTTGCCCGGCTTGGCGGCCAGCGCCTCGAGGATCGCCATCCCGGCCGGGGCGAGGGTGTGCGCGGTGCCGCCGATCAGCACGGCGTGGCCGCGGACCTCGAGGTCGTCGCCGGCCACCCGCAGGTGCCGGGCCCGTTTGGGAAGTTCCTCGGTGACCGTGCGGATCAGGGCGCCGAGGCGGTAGCGCTCGGGCATCACGACCGGCACGTCGTACTTCGTCAGCTGCGCCGCGGTCACCGGGCCGACGCAGGCGGCGAGCGTCCGGCTCTTCATCGCCTCCAGCACCGCCGGCCCGGCGACCCGCAGGAACGCTTTGACGGCCGGCGCACTGGTGAACGTGACGGCGTCGATCTGACCGGCGACGATCTGGTCGGCCATCCGGCGTACGCCGGAACCGTCCGCCGGAATCACCCACCGGTAGACCGGCACCTCGACCACCGCGGCACCGGCGGCACGAAGCGCGGCGACGAACTCGGTCTGCGGCTCACCGTGCTCCTGCACCACGACCCGATGCCCAGCAACCCCGTCGGCGAGCAGCCGCTGCAGAATCTCGTCGGTCGACTCGGTCTTGGCCGCCCAGTCCTCGGTCAGCCCGGCCGCCCGGATCGCCCCGCACGGCTTCGGCCCCCGGGCAATAATCTTCGCCTGGCCGAGCGTGGCCCGCAGCGTGTCCCCCAGCCCCCAGCCCTCGGCCGCCTCGAGCCACCCGCGAAACCCGATCCCGGTGGTGGCGATCACCACGTCGGGCGCGAGCCCGATGCAGGCCGAGGTGGCCGCGTGCAACGCCTCGTCGTCGACGAGCGGCACAATGCTGATCGCGGGCGCACTGACGACACGGGCCCCCCGCCGCTCGAGCAGAGCGGTCATCTCCTCCCGCCGCCGCTCGGCGGTGACCGCCACCGTGAACCCGGTCAGCACACCCGCACCCATAGATTCCCCATCCCGCGACTTTCCCCAGCCCAAATTTCCACCCGATCGACCCGATGTTTCCGCGCCGCTAACGCGGCATCACAACCACCCGGTACGCCCTGTGACCACAACAACAGCCGCCGCCCAAGCATCCACCAGGCCCCCGCCCCACCACGAACCCCGCCCTGCGGCGCCCAGCACCACCCCGCCCGCCGGTGCTGGTCGACACACGTCGGCCACGCCGGCCCACAACCGACGACACCGACCGCACCGCCCACGCCAGCAACACCGCCCACGCGGGCAACAACGCCGATGCCCGCAGCACCGCTGATGCCCGCAGCACCGCTGATGCCCGCAGCACCGCTGATGCCCGCAGCACCGCTGATGCCCGCAGCACCGCCGATGCCCGCAGCACCGGCAGACCGCATGTGCCTCTCACACTGCTGGCCGCCTCCACAGCGTCGGCACACGGACCAGCCAGCCAAGCCCACAGCAACAGCGGCACCATTGCGGCCAACCAAGCTGGCAGCAATAGCGGAACCGTCCCGGCCAGCCAAACTGATAGCTAGGACGGCACCGCCCGCCGCCGGTGCCAGCAGCCCGGCACCCGTCCGCCAGCCGGGCCAGCCGGGGCGTCGTTCGGTCCGAGCTGGGCTGAGCGGCCGCGGGTCAGCTGGACTCGGTGATCAACATGACGGTCTCGGACCGTTCGGGCCGTCGAAGGCGATCACGTCGCCGAGATCGCCGCCGGCCTTGTCCGCCACCCAGGTCAAGCCACTCCGGCCAACCTGTTGGGTCCGGCCACGCTGTCGGACCCGGGCCTGGCCCGTTCCCAGTTCACGGCTGGCAGGCATCGTCGGCTCCGCAGACACAGTCGGCCCAGGCGCCGCTGGCCCGCCAAACGTGGCCGGCCCCGCAGACACCGTAGGCCCGGCAAACGCGGCCGGCCCGGCCGGCATCGCGCGCCTGGCAGACACGGCCGACGCGGCAGACACCGCCGACGCGGCGGACGCGGCGGACGCGGCGGACGCGGCGGACGCGAGATTTTGGCGTGAAGGGCGGGCGGGCTGCTGCCTCGGTCGGACCGGTTCCCTGGTCGGCGCTTGGCGGTGCGACTGGGGCAGGGTGCTGGGGCCGGTGGGCTGGCGGCGGCCCGGTGGGTGCGTCGGCGTGCTCGTGCCTGCCGGTGGTTGCGGTCGGCTGCTGTTGGCGCCCTGCGACCGTTGTCGCTTCCTGGCGTGGCGCTGGGCTAGGCCCCACGCTCGGTGGCGCTCGTGCTCTCGTCGGAATTCGTCGCGTTCGGGAGAATAATTGCGCGACGCTGTGCGGTCGCGCATCTGCGCCAGTTCTGCTGGGGTGAAAAGCTCTAGCTGTCGCACTCGATAATTCTCTCGCGCGATCACTTCCTTTCGCCAATATTCGATCATGCCAAAGCAATTTCCAAATGTCGGCGACACAGCCCGCACACATTAACGGGTGGGATATCTAAGCACACGCGTATGACATTTCCGGCCGTTATCCACAGCCTGAGGCGTCCACAGCCATGACGGGCCGCCGGGGCCAAGATCGGGCGGGAGATGGGAGGCTTCCGGCGTGGTGATGACAGTTCTGGGGTCGGGCAGGCATGGGCCGGCCGTGCCGAGTGCACGGGCGGTGAATGGGAGTGGCATACGCCAGTGGTCGGGCCGCGGAGCTGGGCTGCCCGGCCGAACGGGCCCGGCTCGCCGCGGAGTTGAACCGGCCCGATACTGTGCGGCCCTTGTGAGGGAACGCCTGGCCTGCGCGGCCGCTGTCCTACTTGTCCTTGCCGGAGTGGCCGCCTGCAGCCCGGCCGCGCAGCCGGTCGCCGCGCAGCCGGTCGCCGCGAAGCCGGTCGCCGCACAGCCGGCCGCCTCGAAGCCGGCGCCTGAGCAATCGTCGGCACCGGCGCAGGGCCAGGCGCCGACGGCCGCCGTGACGATCGGCGTTGTCAGCACGCAGAAGGTGGCCGGCGCCGAGATCGCGGAGGCCGAGCCGGTCGGCGGCGCCACGATCCTGCAGTTCCCCGAGCCGGCCGGGCCCGGCGCCCGCAAGCGTGGCACCCACCCGACCGTGATCTTCCACGGGTCGCGCAGCAGGAAGGAGATCGCGCTCACCTTCGACTCCAACATGACCGATGCCATGCTGCGCCGGCTCGCGGACGGCAAGGTCAAAAGTTATGCCAACGCGGCGGTCGTCGATGAACTGCAGAAGTCGCACACGCCGGCGACGTTTTTCCTGGCCGGGAAGTGGGTCGAGGCGTACCCGCAGCTGACCCGGCGGATCGCCGCCGACCCGGAGTTCGAGATGGCCAGCCATTCGTGGGCGCACGAAGGGTTCCGGGGCAAATGCTACGGGCTCGGCACGATCGGACGGGCAGACATGGCGGCCGACGTCGAGCGGTCCTTTCAGGTGCTCGGGCGCTACACCGACCATCCGACGCGGTTCTTCCGGTTCCCCGGTGGGTGCTATGACGCGGCCGCGCTCGACGCGGTCGCGCCGGTCGGGTGCACGGTCGTCGAATATGACGACGTCTCGGGCGACGCCTTCGGCAACAATCCGGCGCGGATCACCGCCGACACGGTCAAAAATGCCAGACCGGGCTCGATCGCGGTGCTGCACATCACCGAGGCCAACGCACCGGAAACCGCGATCGCCCTTCCGGCGATCATCAAACGCCTCCGGGGGGCGGGCTATCGATTGGTCACGCTCGGCGATTTGCTTGCTTGACGCGTACGGGAAGACGGCCCGTACGGGAAGACGGCCCGTACGGGAAGACGGCGCGTACGCGCAAAGGTGCGCAAGAATCGGCGCATGCGTAAGTCATGGCTGTCCTACCGATCCGAAGGATCGGTACTGAGTCTGTGGTCGAAAGGTTCCGTGCTCTCGATCGGCTCCAGCGGCTCCGTGCTGTCGATCGGGTCGATCGGGTCGATCGCGGCAATCGGGTCCATCGGGTGTTTCGTGGCTATAGGGTCGGTCCTGTCCGCGGCCTCGGTGGGTTCGGTGCTCAGCTGGCGGTCCCGCGGCAAGGGGCTGAGCGCGCCAGTTGTTCATCACTTCGGTCTGGCCTCGCAACAAGAGGCTGGCTAGCGTCGTCCGAGGGGCTCGTTCGGGCCCTCAGGGGGATGAAGACGGAGGTCGGCAGATGCCAACGATCACGACCAACGACGGTGTGGAGATTTTCTACAAGGACTGGGGCACGGGACAGCCCATCGTCTTCAGCCACGGGTGGCCGCTCTCGGCGGACGACTGGGACACCCAGATGATGTTCTTCCTGGGCCACGGCTACCGGGTCATCGCGCACGACCGGCGCGGGCACGGACGGTCGTCGCAGGTCTCCGACGGTCATGACATGGACCACTACGCCGACGACCTGGCCGCACTGACCGCCCACCTCGACCTGCACGACGCCGTCCACGTCGGGCACTCGACCGGCGGTGGCGAGGTCGCACACTACCTCGGCCGGCACGGCGAGAGCCGGGTCGCCAAGGCGGTGCTGATCAGCGCGGTTCCGCCGATCATGGTGCAGACCGAGGCCAACCCGGGCGGCCTTCCCAAGAAGGTCTTCGACGACATCATGTCGCAGGTGGCCAACCACCGCGCCGAGTTCTACTACGAGCTGCCGGCGACCGCGTTCTACGGCTTCAACCGCGACGGTGTCGAGCCGATCGAGCCGCTCATCCGCAACTGGTGGCGCCAGGGCATGATGGGCTCGGCCAAGGCCCACTACGACGGGGTGGTCGCGTTCTCGCAGACCGACTTCACCGAGGACCTGAAGAAGATCTCGGTGCCGGTCCTGGTGATGCACGGCGACGACGACCAGGTGGTGCCGTACGCCGACTCGGGCCCGCTGTCCGCCCAGCTGGTGCAGAACGGCACGCTGAAGACGTACCCGGGCTTCCCGCACGGCATGCCGACCACGCAGGCCGAGGTCATCAACGCCGACCTGCTGGAGTTCATCCGCTCCTGACGTTGCCCTCCCGGGCCGCTTCCGGCGGCCCGGGACCGCTCCCGCATGCCTTCTTCGCGTCACCTGCCCGGGGGGGTTGAGGCGCCGTACGGTCGTGCCCAGACTGGAGCGGTGACGGTCCGAGAGGCGTCGGCCGAGGCAGCCGCCGGAGCGCAGTCGCTGATCGCGGACGCTGTCGCGGCGCTGGCCGAGATGCAGCGGCGCCTGCCGGCGGAACCGGCCGACCGGGTGGTCCAGTTGCCGTGGGGCCGGTGGGCGCTGACGCTGGACGACTACCTGACCACGCGGCTGCTCGAATTGACCGTGCACGGCGACGACCTGGCGGTCAGCGTCGGACTGCGGCCGCCCGCGCTGCCGGCCGGATGCCTCGACTCGGCGGTCGCGGTGCTCTGCGGGATGGCCGCCCGGCGGCACGGGGTCGCCGCGCTGGTGCGGGCGCTCAGCCGCCGGGAGAGGGCACCGCAGTCGATCGCGGCGCTGTAGCGAGGTGATCACGTCATGCCGATCGTGAAGCGGCGGGCCGAACACGAAAGCGGGAGCAGTGAACGCTGACGACGTGGACCCCGGGCCACCGCGCGCGATCTTCGACGCGGGCCTGGCCGGACGCTACGACCGGGGGCGGCAGTTGCGGGCGGCGGACGTCGACGCCTGGATGGCCGCGGCCCGGCCCTACCTGCCCGGGGCCGACGGCCTGGTCCTCGATCTCGGGGCGGGCACCGGACGGTTCACCCGCGCGCTGGCCGACGCGGCCGACGCGGCCGTCGTAGCGTGTGAGCCGGCGGCGGCGATGCGGGCCGTCTGCCGTTGCCGACCGCTCGTGGGCGGGGCGGCCGAGGCTCTGCCGTTCCGCGCCTCGGTGTTCGACGCGATCTGGGCCTCGCAGATGGTCCATCACGTGACCGATCTGGCGGCGTTCACGGCCGGCGTACGCCGTGTGCTCAAGCCGGGCGGGCACCTGCTGCTGCGCGGCGGGTTCGGACGGCCGGAGGAGTTGCCGTACTACCGCTACTTCCGGCGGCCTGGCCGGACCGGACGCAGATGGCGTCGCTGCTCGCCTCGATCGACCTGCCGCGCGTCGCGCGTGTGAAGGTTCCGCAGGTGCTCGCCGTGAGCGCAGAGGAGTTCGTCGCGCGGGCCTGGAGCCGGTCGCTGAGCAACCTGGCAACTTTGGACGACGCACTGTTCGAGGAGGGTCTGCGGACGATGGAGCGGGACGCCGCCGAGGGCCGCCTCCCCGACCGCATCGTCGAGCGGCTCGACCTGGTCGTCTTCGCCTGCTGATCAGGCCCCTCCGGAGCGTGGTGGACCAGGGTCAACGACCGGTCCGGCCGGAGCAGGACGGACCAGGGTCCACGACCGATCCCGCCGGAGCAGGACGGACCAGGGTCCACGACCGGGCCGGCCGGGGCGCAAGCCGCGCAATGGCCGCGAGGCGGCCGGCCAGTTCGGGGACGAGGCGCCCGGGCCGGAAAGCCCCGGGACCGGTGGACGGGTCGCTGTAGCGTCGGGGCCGTGCGGGTGCTGGTGACCGGGATGTCGGGGGTGGGCAAGTCGACGCTGCTCGCCGAGCTGGGCCGGCGGGGGCACGCGACGGTCGACACCGACTACGACGGCTGGACGCGGCCGGACGGCCAGTGGGACGAGGGGCGGATGAGCCGCCTTCTGCGCCGGCCCGATCTCGTCGTCAGCGGGACGGTCGCCAATCAGGGGCGGTTCTACGACCGGTTCGACCACGTCGTGCTGCTGACCGCGCCGCTGGCGACTCTGCTCGAGCGGGTCGGGAAACGCGTCGGGAACCCGTACGGGAAGAAGCCGGAGCATCGCTCCGAGATCGCCCGATATGTCGAGGAGGTCGAGCCGTTGCTGCGGCGGGGCGCGACGCTGGTGCTGGACGGCCGCCGGGCCGACCTGGCCGACACCGTCGAGGAGCTATTGCGCGGCTCCGGGGCCGGGCAGTAGGTCGATGTCGCCGGGGTGCATCGGCGCACCGCAGTGGGCGCAGGTCAGCGTGGCGTGGCTGATCTCGCCGCACGTGTGGTGGCGGTAGAGGACGGGCGGACCGGCCTCCCCGGCGAGCCATCGGTCGCCCCAGGCGACCATGACCATCAGCATCTCGAGCAGTTCGGTGCCCTGCTCGGTCAGCACGTATTCGTGGCGGGGCCGCTGATCGTAGGGCCTGCGGGACAGGATGCCCCGGTCGACCAGGTAGCCGAGGCGCTCGGTGAGGACCTTGCGGGAGATGCCGAGGTCGGCCTGGATCTGGTCGAAGCGGTTCATGCCGACCCACACGTCGCGCAGGATCAGCGGCGACCACGGCTCCCCGATGACGTCGAGGGTGCGCGCGATCGAGCACGCCATGTCGCCGAAGCTCGTTCGTTGCATGGCACGAACTTTACCAGTTGGGGTTCCCTTAGGGAACTCTGATTGCTACGGTCAGGTCATGAGCAAGGTGATCAGCGCACTTTCGGTGTCGGTCGACGGCTACATCACCGGTCGCGACCCGGGGGCCGGGCACGGGCTCGGCGACGGCGGCACACTCTTCGACTGGTACTTCAACGGGGACACCGCCAGCGAGGTCTTCGACGGGTTCCGGCTGAGCGCGCCCAGCGCCCGGGTGTTCGACGCGCTCGCCGGCCGGATCGGGGCCGTGGTGGCCGGGCGGAACACCTACGACGACTCGGAGGGGTTCGGCGGCGGCAGCCCGCACCCGGCGGCGCCGCTGGTCGTGCTCAGCCATCGGCCCGTGCCGGTGAGCGAGCGGCAGACGCTTGTCACCACGGGCATCGCGGACGCGGTAAAGGCAGCGCGCGCGTTGAGCAGGGGCAAGGACGTCGGCCTTCAGGGCGGCGGCACGGTGACCGCCGCGCTCGAAGAAAACCTGATCGACGAACTGATCCTTCATCAGGTGCCGGTCCTGCTCGGCGAGGGCCGCCCCTTCTTCCGGAAGCTCCCCCGGCATGTCCGCCTGCGCCTCATCGAGGCCGTCCCGGCACCGGGCGTAACCCACATCCACTATGCCGTCGAAAACTAGGCCGCCGAACGTCAAAAAGGAGAAACGAGATGCTCGACCCGCAGATCCGCGCCCACCTCGACAGCACCGCCGTCGCCCACCTGGCCACGGTCCTTCCGGACGGGTCGCCGCACAGCGTCCCGCTGTGGGTCGGCACCCACGGTGACCGGATCGTGTTCCTGACCGGCCCCGAGTCGCGCAAGGCCCGCAACCTGCGGCGCGACCCGCGGGTGGCGCTGTCACTCACCGCGGTCGACAACCCGTACCTGCCGGTGACCGTCCGCGGCCGCGTCGTCGAATGGCTCGACGGCGACGAGGCATGGGAGATCATCGACCGGATCGCGATGAAGTACATCGGGTCGCCGTACGACCGCTCCCGGAACCGGGTCGTCGCCGTCGTCGAACCCGACCGGCAGACCGTGGGCGTCAGCTGACCGCCTACCATGGCCCGCCGCGCCCTGTTCCGGCGGCCGGCGCCCCCGGCGCCACCATCGACGGAGGCATCACCCGGGAAGAGGTCTGGAGAAGCACGCCCTGCGGGACTGGGTCTGGTCGGCGTCGCCACTCGGGCGGCCCCGGGCATCGACTCCGGCTATCTGCGGGCGCCGGGCCTCGAGGAGCACTTCACGATGGTCTACCTCGAGCCGGTCGGCACCGGCGGCTCCGGCCGCCTCGACACCTACGACATCGCGACCTATGTGCGGTTCCTCTCCGCGGTCGTCGATCACCTCGGCGAACGCGAGGTCACCGTCCTCGGTCACTCCTACGGCGGCTTCGTCGCCCTGCAATACGCTCCGCAGCACCCGGGCCGGGTTGCCGGGCTCGCCCTCTACGACACGTCGCCTCTGACCGGCCGGACTTCTTCGCCGCCGCGCCGGCCGGGCTCGCGGCATATCCGGCGCGCTACCCGGACGTGCCCGGGGCCGCCGCGGTGCCGGCCGCCTTCCAGCAGGCGATCACCGCCACCGATGACGAGGCGCTGAGTGCCGCTCTATTTCGCCGACTACTGGGCGCGGCGGGCGGAATTCCGGCGCTTCACCGAGAACGTACGCGCGTGGGCCGCGCCCGCGTCGGCGCAGGACCCGGTCCCGTACGACGTCACGCCGCGCCTCGGCGAGATCAGCGCGCCCACCGCCGTCGCGCACGACTTCATCTGCGGCCCGCGCTGGGCGCGGATGCCGGCCGACGGCATCCCGGGCGCGCGGTTGACGGTGCTGGAGGACAGCGGCCACTTCGGCCACGTCGAGCAGCCGGCCGAGTTCGCCAAGGCGGTGGTCAGCGCCCTGCTACGGTAGGGCCGGCGCCGGGCCGGCGCTCTAGGATCTCGGTTCATGACAGTCGGCTACGGAATCTACCTGCCACCGTTCGGGCCGTTCGGCGATCCACGTGACCTCGTCGAACTGGCCCGCCGGGCGGAGGCCGCGGGCTGGGACGGCGTCTTCCTCTGGGATCACGTCACCGGGGCGCGGAGCCCGATCGTCGACACCTGGAGCACCCTGGCGGCGATGACCCAGGTGACCGAGCGCCTCCGGCTCGGCCCGATGGTAACCCCGCTGCCGCGGCGGCGCCCGTGGGTCGTCGCCCGCCAGGCGGCCACGGTCAGCCGGCTCTCCGGCGGCCGGCTGGTGCTCGGCGCCGGACTGGGATCGGACGAGACCGGCGACTTCGGGGCGTTCGGCGAACAGACCGGCGAGCGGCTGCGGTCGGCCCGGCTCGACGAGGGCCTCGGCCTGGTCCGGCGCATCTGGGCGGGCGAGGAGATCCGCCACGAGGGCGAGCACTACCGGGTCAGCCTCGACGCCACCACACCGGAGCCGCACCCGCTCCCGATCTGGATCGGCAGCTCGACCGGCCACCCGCGCGTCCTCGAACGCGCGGCCCGCGCCGACGGCATCTTCCCCAACCCCGGCGAGCGCACGCTCACGCCGGACGACGTGTGCGGACTGGCCGCCGCCATGCCGCGCGACCGTCCCTTCGACATCGTGGTCCGCGGCAACGCGAGCCCGGCCTGGGACGAACCTCAGCACGCCGACCTGGCCGGCCTGGCGGAGGCCGGCATGACGTGGTGGCTGGAGTCGCTGTTCTGGCTCGACTCCCTGGAACTCTCCATGCAGGTCGTCGACGCCGGCCCGCCCGGGCCATTGGGAACCCGGCCGTAGGAATCTAGTGGCCGTCGTCGAGGAACTTGCGGACCTGGGCGAGCATCTGGAAGACCTCGATGCGGCCGTCGAGGAAGCCCATCCGGTAGTCGGCGCCGGTCTGCGGGTCGTCGGCCCGGGCGGTGTCGCGGCGGCCGGCGCCGCCGTCGGCGCGGCCCAGGTTGTACGCCATGAGCTCGTCGTCCATGGTGTTCACCGGGCCTCACCGAGGGCCCGCCGGACGGCCGCGATCAGCTCGTTCTCGAATTTGGCCAGCTGACCGTCGGTCAGCCCGGTGCGGTAGTCGGGGTCGGCCAGGCGGCCCTCGTCGGCCTCGCCGGCGAGGCCGTCGGCGTGACCGGCTCCGTAGGCCCGCAGGGCGTCGTCCATCGGTCGTGATCCTTTCCGAGCCGGCCGGGGGGCAGCAGACTCGGCGGCCACTGTCGCATGCCGCGCGGGAAACACCCACCGGCCGTCCGGCCGATAGCGACGCGACTCATCGGTCAAGCAGCGGGAGCAAGCCGGACATTCTCCACAAAGGTCCCGCCACGAGGTCGAGCGACGAGAGGTACGCCACCACCCGTTCGCCGGCCCAGCGCAGCGTTTCCCGGTAGTGCGGGTTGGCCCAGGCCGCCCGCCGGCCGGCCGCCGGATCGATGCCGACCGAGCGGTAGACCGCGGGATGGATCAGCCGGGTGCCGCACAGGTAGGCGGCCCGGCCGATCACGACCTTGTCGAAGGCGAGCCGCGCGCGACCGGCGGCGCGAACCGAGGAGGCCAGTTCGTCGCGGGCGAAGCGCACGTGCCGGGCCTCCTCGACGACGTGGACCCGGGACACCATGCGGACCAGCGGCTGCACCTGCTCACTCACCATCGCCTCGCGCTGCAGCGTGTCGAGGATCTCCTCGCAGATGAGGATCGCCGCGTACATGCGGGGGCCGGTCCCGGTCGCCGCGATCCATTTGCCGAGGGCCGCGTTGACACCGTCCGGGCGGTAGACCGGAGTGTCCAATTTGTCGATCATGCGGCCGAACATCACCGAGTGGCGGCATTCGTCGGCCACCTCGGTCAGGGCGTACTGCGAGGAGGCGGTCGTCGGATCGTCCCGGTAGTACGAGCGGATCAGCAACTGCATGAGGATCGTCTCGAACCAGATGCCGAGCCCGGCGATGCTCGATGCCTCGTGCCGGGTCAGCGTGATCCGCTGCTGCTCGCTCAGGGCATCCCACAGCGGGGTGCCGTAGAGGCTGGACCGGTGCGGCGGCACGAAGTAGAGGTCGTCGGCGAGCGGGGCATCCCAGTCGATCTCGACGTCCGGGTCGTAGGAGTGTTCGGCCGAGGCACGGAGGAGGCGGTCTGCCGTCATGAGAAGCTCCTTGACGTTACCGGCGGTAACAGTTACTTCTAGTAGCATGAATCCGGACGCCGACGGGCGCAAGGGCCGCTGGGCCGGCCACCGCGAACAGCGCCGGGCCGAACTCACCGCGGCCGCCATCGACGCGATCCGCCGGCTGGGCCCCGACGTCGGCATGGACGCGATCGCCGCCCACGCCGGCGTCAGCAAGCCCGTGCTATACCGCTACTTCGCCGACAAGTCCGAGCTCTGGCTCGCCGTCGGCCAGGAAGCGGCGGGCATGGTGCTCGATGCGATCGCTCCGGCCGTCGCCTCCGTACGGGAAGAGCAGGCGGCAATAGCCGCCGCCATCGACGCCTACCTGGCCCACATCGCCGCCGACCCCGACCTCTACCAGTTCGTCGTCCACCAGCCCGAGATCGCCCGCGGCCGCGACGTCGTGGCCGACGTGGTCGACACGGTCGCGAGCGGCCTGGCCCGCATCCTCGGCGACCGCCTGCGCGCCCGCGGGCTCGACTCGGGCGCCGCGCTCCCCTGGGCCTACGGCGTGGTCGGCTACGTCCAGTCGGTCGGCGACTGGTGGCTGCGGCAACAGCAGCCGATCAGCCGGGAGGCCCTCGGCGACTACCTGACGGCCTTCCTGTGGAGCGGCGTCTCCGGCATCCGGCAGGCCGCCGACGTGCCGGGCGGGCTGGCGGCCTATCGGGAGGAGACCGGCCATGAGTGACCTCGGCTACCGAGGACCGGCGGTGCTCGACGGCGTTCCGGTCGAGGTGCGCCTCTCGGCCCGGTTCGAGCCTCTGGAGGGCCGCTTCCGCTGGGCGGGCCGCACCGGCCCTTCGAGGTCGCTGTGCGACCAGGTGGCGGCGGGGTTGCGGTCGGCGACCCTCGTGCTGCCGGGTGCGGAGCAGATTTCCGTACGCGTGAGCGAGCCCGACCCCTGGGGCGGCGTCCGCCTCTCCGGAACCGGAACCCCGCCCTGGTTCCGCGCCGGTCCCTGACGTCACCGGACCGCTTCTGCCGGTCCGGACGGCGCTACGACTCGGCCGGCTCGTGCTCCGGCGGCCCGAGCGGGTCCTCGGACCATAGCCGGAGCTTCTCCGGGTTGCGGACGATCCAGAGGCGGCTGATGCGGTCGCCGGTGAGCTGGAAGGCGTAGACCGTGGTGGTGACGCCGTCCAGCCGCGCGATGAGGCCGGGCCGGCCGTTGACCGTGCTCTCGGCGATGACCAGGCCGGCCGGGACCTGGCCGACCAGCCAGACCAGCAGGCGGGCGACGTTCGCGCCGCCCTCCACCGGGTCGCGGAACGCCACGGCCCGGCCGCCGCCGTCGGCGATCGCCACCGCGTCCGGGTCGAGCAGGCCGATCAGCGACTCGATGTCCTGGGCCGTCCACGCCACCCGGAAGTCGCGGACCACCTCGGCCTGCCGGGCCGGTGCCACCGGCGCCGGTGCCTCGCGCACCCGCCGGCGGGCCGACGAGGCGAGCTGGCGGCAGGCCGCGGGCGTACGCCCGACGATGTCCGCGACCTCGTCGAACGAGTAGCGGTAGACGTCGTGGAGGATGAACGCGACCCGCTGCGGCGGCGTCATCGACTCGAGCATCACCAGGAACGCCGTGCTGATCGACTCGTCGAGGGTGATCCGCTCGGCCGGGTCACCGGCCCGGTCCGGCACGGGTTCGGGGAGCCACTCGCCGACGTACCGCTCCCGGCGCATGCGGGCCGACCCGAGCAGGTCGAGGCAGATCCGGCTGGTCGTCGTGCTCAGCCAGGCCCCGGGTGACGCGATCTGCTCCTGCCGTTCGGCCGGCATCGCGTACCAGCGGGCGTACGCCTCCTGCACCGCGTCCTCGGCCTCGGCGAGCGACCCGAGCATCCGGTAGGCCAGGTTGAGCAGCTGCGACCGTTCTCCCATGATTGCCATCACCCCCCTCTGACGATTCTGGCCGTGGATTTGTGAGCCTGACATTCGGGCCGGGTGTGTCGTCGGACCGGTGAGAACGATTCACGAGGGGGAAGACGATGAGTGATCTGCAGGC
Organism: Actinoplanes sp. NPDC051343; assembly: GCF_044455125.1. Taxonomy (NCBI): domain Bacteria; kingdom Bacillati; phylum Actinomycetota; class Actinomycetes; order Micromonosporales; family Micromonosporaceae; genus Actinoplanes; species Actinoplanes sp. NPDC051343. The sequence continues at coordinate 301,064 of NZ_JBITEL010000002.1, read as the reverse complement.
GGTCGCCGACCGGGTCGAGATCGAGGCGTTGCGGGGCGAGTTCACCGACTGCGCCATGATGCGCGACCGGGCGCGGCTGGCCGGGCTGTTCACCTCCGACGGTGTGCTGCGGATGCCGAACGTGCCGATCGAGCTGACCGGGCCGGAGGAGATCCGGGCCGGCGGGGAGAAGCTGCAGGAGCAGTGGGACTTCTTCGTGCAGACGTACCACCCGGGCACGATCCGGCTCGACGGCGACGTGGCGACCGGCCGGGCGTACATCCACGAGCTGGCCCGCATGCTCGACGGGCGCCAGGGGCTCAACTACGCGATCTATCACGACCGCTACCGGCGTACGCCCGAGGGCTGGCGGTTCGCCGAGCGGGTCTACGAGGTCCGCTACGTCGACCCGTCGCCGCTGGGCGGTTTCGCGCCCGGGCCGCGGCTCGACGTGGCGGCGACCGCGCTGACCGCCAACGGCTTCCGGGTCGAGATCCTCGATGACGCGGCGGCCGCCCGGGCCCGGGTCCGGGAGCTGGTCCCGGACGGCGCCGAGGTGTTCACCGCGGCCAGCGAGACGCTGCGGCTCTCCGGCATCGACGAGGACATCAACGCGAGCGGGCGCTACCGGGCACTGCGGCCGCGGCTGCTGGCGATGGACCGGGTGACGCAGGCCGACGAGTACCGGCAGCTGCTCGGCCGCCCGGAGGTGGTCGTGGGCAGCGTCAACGCGGTCACCGAGACCGGCTCGCTGGTCGCTGCCTCGGGCAGCGGCAGCCAGTTGCCCGCCTACGCCGGGGGCGCGGCCCGCGCGATCTGGGTCGTCGGCGCGCAGAAGGTCGTGCCCACGCTCCAGGACGCGCTGCGCCGCATCGAGGAGCACGTGCTGCCGCTCGAATCGGCCCGCACCCAGCAGGCGTACGGCGCGCCCAGCGCCGTCAACCGCCTGCTGGTGCTGAACGCCGAGCCCCGGCCCGGCCGCGCCACCGTCCTGCTGCTGCGCGAGCCGATCGGGTTCTAGGACGGCTTGCGGGCGAGCAGCAGGCCGCAGCGGAGGGTGCCGTCGCCGCGGGTGCCCAGGGCGGGCAGCGGCCGGACGCTCACCGTGAAGCCGGCCGCGAGCAGGTCGGTGCGGAGGTCGGCGAACTCGGCGGTCAGGTAGTACATGACGAACGGCGGCCGCCAGAGGGCGTTGCGGACCCGCATGGCGACGTCGAAGCCGAGGGCCGCCCAGTACCAGGGTGAGGTCAGCGGCAGCGGCGCGACGGTCGGGAAGGCGAACAGCCCGCCCGGCCGCAGCGCCCGGAAGACGCCCCGGAAGACGGCCGGGCGTTCGGCGGGCAGGAAGTGGCCGAGCGCCCCGAACGTGACCGCGAGGTCGAAGTCGCCGTCGAACGTCAGCGCCCGCGCGTCGGCCCGCACCAGCTCGGCGCGCGGGTGGCCGGCCCGTGCCTGGGCGAGCATGCCGGCGCTGAAGTCGACGCCGGTGAAGCCGCGGCGGCACACCCGCGCGAGGACGTCCAGCCCGGCTCCGGTGCCGCAGCAGACGTCCAGCCCGCGGTCGAACGGGCCCAGGCCGGACAGTGCGTCGGTCGTCGCGGCGAGGATGCGCGACGGGGTGCGGAAGGGGGTGTAGTCGAACTTCGGGGCCAGCAGGTCGTAGCCGTGCTCGACCGAGGAGAGCGCCTGGACGGTCAGTTCGCGCAGCGAGGGGCCTTGGGGCGAGAACATCGGCTGAGGATAGCCGCCGCTCAGGAACTCCGCCGCAGATCGCGCGGAGATGACCCGAACCACCGGCGTACGGCGCGCGTAAGGGCGGACTGCTCGGTCAGCCCGACCATGGCGGTGATCTGGGTGAACGGGATCGACGTGCCGGTGATGAGGCGGTGGGCGGCGTTCCGGCGTACGGAATCCAGAATCTGTTCGAAGCCGGTGCCCTCCGCGGAAAGCCTTCGTTGCAGCGTGCGGGGGTGGGTGGAGAGGTTCCGTGCGATCGCCGAGATGTCGACCGGCGCCGAGCCCAGACCCTGGGTGATCAAGCGCTCGACGTGCTCGGCCGCCGACAGCGAGGGCGCCGGATAGTGACTGCTCAGGTAGTCGAGGGCGGCCGCGTGGAGCATCCGGTTGCCGCCCGCGATCGGGGTGGCGGACAGCGCCTGCGGGACGCGCAGCAGGGCATTCGCCTGGCCGAAGCGGACGTCGGCGCCGAAGAACTCGGTGTAGCGGGCGACCGGGGCGAGCGGCCGGTGCGGCAGGTGGACCGAGCGCAGGCCGTAGCGGCCGCCGGCCAGCAGTGTGACGCTGCGGTGCAGGAGGCCGAGGCCGAGGTCGGCGGACTGCGGCGGCATGGGTTCGAGTTCGGTGCTGCCGTAGCACAGGGCGACCACGCCGGGGCGGCCCGACGGGTCGCCGACCTGGCCGACGGTGAGCGCGGGACTGTGCACGAAGAGGAAGCGGGTGGCGCAGTCGAGCGCCTCGCCGAGGGTGTCCGCGCTCTCGATCGCCAGCGACAGCGGGCCGAGCACACTGATGTTCTGCTGGCCGGCCAGGCGCAGGCCCAGGTCGGGGCAGTCCAGTTCGGTCGCGGCGGCCTCCAGGATCAGCCCCGCCGCCATCGACTCGACCACCGCGTCGTCGGTGGCCGGCGCGGCCGCGTCGGCGCCGAAGCGACCAAACAACTCCCGGCCGTCGCCGCCCAGCTCGTCGATCAGTGCCGGGAGTCCCCGCAGCCCGGCCGCCCGCACCATCGTCCCCATGTCGTCACAGGGTAAATCAGTGTCGCGCGAAGGCAAGTCTGGTCGCCGCGCCGATGGCCAGACTGGCGCCATGACCGAACACTTCGACGTCCTCATCATCGGCGCCGGCCTGTCCGGGATCGGCGCGGCCTGGCGGCTCCAGCAGATGCGACCGGGCACGCGCTACGCGATTCTCGAGGCGCGCGACGCGATCGGCGGGACCTGGGATCTGTTCCGCTATCCGGGGGTGCGCTCGGACTCCGACATGTTCACGCTCAGCTATCCGTTCCGGCCGTGGCGGGGGGCCGAGTCGCTGGCATCGGGTGCGCAGATCCGGAAGTACATCGTGGAGACCGCCGACGAGGCCGGCATCACGCCGCACATCCGGTTCGGCGCCCGGGTGGCCGGCGCGAACTGGTCGTCCGCCGGCTCGAGATGGGAGCTCCGGCTGGCCGACGGGTCGTCGGTCAGCTGCGACTTCCTGTACGCCTGCGCGGGCTACTACGACTACTCACAGGGTTACCAGCCCGACTTCCCCGGAATCGAATCGTTTGCCGGGCAGGTGGTCCATCCCCAGTTCTGGCCGTCCGACCTGTCCTATGCGGGGAAGCGGATCGTGGTGATCGGCAGCGGAGCCACCGCGGTGACCCTGGTGCCGGCGCTCGCCCGGACCGCGGCGAGCGTGACCATGCTGCAGCGCTCCCCCACCTATCTGACCGTGCTGCCGCGGCGCGACGTGATCGCCGATGCGGTGCGCCGGGCGCTGCCGCCGAAGCCGGCGAACCGGGTCGTGCGGGCCAAGAATGTGCTGTTGTCCCAGGGGTTCTACCACCTGGCGCGGCGGCGGCCCCAGACCGTCCGGAAGCTGCTGCGGACCGTGGCGGTCCGCTGGCTCGGCGACGAGGAGTACGTCGACCGGCACTTCAAGCCGGTCTACGACCCGTGGGACCAGCGGCTGTGCGTGATACCGGGCGGCGACCTCTACGCGTCGGTGAAGACCGGCCGGGCGTCCGTCGTGACCGACCAGGTCTCGTCCTTCGAGGCCGAGGGCATCCGGCTGGCATCCGGCGAACTCCTGGCGGCGGACATCGTCGTCTCGGCCACCGGGCTCTCGCTGATACCGTGCGGCGGGGTCGAGGTGTCACTCGACGGGACGCCCGTCGACATCGGATCACGCACGGCCTACCGCGGGCTCATGCTCGACGGCGTGCCCAATCTGGCCTACTGCATCGGCTACACCAACGCGTCCTGGACGCTGCGGGCCGACCTGTCGTCGCGCTACGTCTGCCGGCTGCTGCGCCACATGGCGCGGCACGGCTACGCCGTCGCCACGCCGAAGACCCCCGGTGGTCGAGGCCGTCCCCTGCTCGACCTCAGTTCCGGGTACGTTCAGCGCGCACTCGAGAAATTCCCGCGCCAGGGCGATCGCGATCCGTGGCTGGTCCGGCAGAACTATCTACGGGACGTCTTCGCCGCGCGCCGGACCGACGTGGCCGAGGACATGATCTTCGAAGGGGCCAGGGCATGAAGCCTTACGTGTTCGCCGGCAGGACCGCGGTGCTGACCGGCGCGGCCAGCGGGATCGGCGAACAGCTGGCCCACGGGCTTGCGGCCCGGGGCAGCTCGCTGGTGCTCGTCGACGTGGACGCCACCCGGCTCAAGGACGTCGCGGCCCAGGTGTCGTCCGCCTATCCCCGCGTCGCGGTCGAGTCCCGCGTCGTCGACCTGGGCTCCCGGGAAGCCGTCGACGGGCTGGCCGAGTCGCTGCTGAGCTCGCTGCCCTCGCTCGGCCTGCTGATCAACAACGCCGGCATCGCGCTGGGCGGACGGTTCTCGCAGGTCACCGTCGAGGAATTCGAGACGGTGATGAACGTGAACTTCCGGGCGCCGATGCTGCTCACCCACGCGCTGCTCCCCCTGCTCACGGCCACCCCCGGCAGCCACCTCGTCAACGTGTCCAGCCTCTTCGGACTGATCGCGCCGCCCGGGCAGAGCGCGTACAGCGCCAGCAAGTTCGCCCTGCGCGGACTCAGCCAGGTGCTGCACGCCGAACTCGGCGAGGTCGGCGTCGGGGTGACGACGGTCCACCCGGGAGGCGTACGGACCCGGATCGCCGAGAACGCGCGCGCCGGCAGCGGCGTACCGCCGGAGGAGGCCGCCTCCGGCCGCGAGGTGTTCGCCAAGCTGCTGAGTTACCCGCCGTCGAAGGCGGCGGCCGAGATCCTGGCGGCGGTGCGGCACCGCAAGGCCCGGGTGCTGATCGCGAACAGCGCGCGCGTGCCCGACCTGCTGGCCCGCCTCTTCCCGGCCGGGCACCAGAGCATCCTGCGGAGGGCGGCGCGGTGAACTACGTGGAGGTCTCCGGGGCGCGCATCCGCTATCACGAGACCGGCCCGGCCGGCGGGCCGCCGATCGTGCTGCTGCACGGCATCGGGCGCAGCCTCGAGGACTGGGAACTGCAGCACTCGCGGCTGCCCTCGACGCATCGCATCATCAGCCTGGACATGCCCGGATTCGGGCTGTCGCAGCGGCTCGCCCCGGTCATCTCCCTCGGCTCGCTGGCCGACGGCGTGTGGGCGACCCTGTCGGCGCTCTCGGTCGACCGGCCGGCCGATCTGATGGGCAATTCGCTCGGCGGCGCGGTGGCCATGCGGATGACGGTCGACGAACCGGACCGGGTGCGTACGCTCACGCTGGTCAACAGCGCGGGCTTCGGGCGTACGGTGACCGCCGCGCTCCGCATCCTGGCGCTGCCCGGCGTCGGCCGGCCGTTGCTGCGCCGCATGGCCGACCCGCGCATCGCCCGCCGCACCGAACGCAGCATCTTCTTCGACGGCGCCCTGGTGACCAGGGAACGCATCGAGACCGCGGTGAAAATCGCCCGGCAGCCCGACTTCGCGGCGGTCTACCTCCAGGCCGCGCGGGCGCTGGGCGGCGTGTGGGGCGTCGCGCCGGCCTGGCGGCGGGAACTGCTGCCGCAGGTGGCCCGGCTCGAGAAACCGACCCTGCTGGTGTGGGGGTCGCGCGACCTGATCCTGCCGTCGGCGCACCTCGCGGCGGCCCGGCTGGCCTTCCCGTCCGCGCAGTCGCACCTGTTCCCGGACACCGGCCACATGCCCCAGATCGAACGCCCGGACGAGTTCGCCGCGCTGGTGAGGCCGTTCCTGGAGGCGTACTGATGCTCGACGTCCTGGTCGCCGAGTCGGAGGCCCTCGTCGCCGCGCTGCCTGCGGGCCGGTGGTCGCGGCCGACCCGGTGCGCGCCGTGGGACGTCCGCGAGTTGCTGGCGCACGTACGCGTCGCGGTGGGCCGGGTGACGACGATGCTGGCGGCACCGGCGCCCTCGGAGGCGACCGTCCCGGCCGTGGACTACTACCGGCCCGACGCCCGGTTCAGCCCGGCCACCAACGCCGACCGGGTCGCGACGGCCCGGTCCGCCGTGGTCGACGACGAGCTTGCGGCGTTCGCCGCGACGGTGTCGGAGGTGGCCGCGGCCTGCCGTGCTCAGCCGCCCGGCCGGGTGGTCCGGACCCGGCACGGCGACCCCATGCTGCTCGACGACTTCCTGACCACGCGGGTGGTCGAGGTGGCCGTGCACGGGTTCGACCTCGCCGACGCCGCCGGGGTGCCGTCGTGGCTGACGCCGGCCGCCGCCGAGGTGCTGCAGGACCTGCTGCTCGGACCGGGCGGCCGGGCGCCGGACCCGCTGCACTTCCTGCGGGCGGCGACCGGGCGGGCGTCCGACCCGGCGCTGCTCGAACGGCTGTCGCCGCGGCGGCTCGCGCTCGGCTAGAGTGCCGCGGGCCGCTGTGGGTCGCGCTCGGCTAGAGCGGCACGGCCGCCGCGGGTCGCCCTCGGCTGGAGCGGCGCCCGCAGCAGGGGCAGCCGGCGGCCGGGGTCGACCTCGGACGCCACCTCGCCGACGCGGACCGCGCCCATGGCCCGGTAGAAGCCCTCGGCGTGCGGGTCGGCGACGACCAGCAGCTCGGCCCGGCCGAGCCGGCGGGCGGTCTCGACGGCGTGTTCCCAGAGGCGGCGGCCGACGCCCCGGCGCAGGTGAGCGGGGTCGATCCAGAGGTTGCCGAGTTCCTCGCCGTCGATCGTGTAGAACCCCTGAACCGCCCCGCCGTCCTCGGCGACCACCGTGTGCCGGGACTCGACCTCACCGGGCCGCAGCGTGAGCACCGGCCGGCAGCGCTCGAGAAACGCGGCGTCGTAGCCCCAGTGGGCCTTGGACCGCAGGGCCAGGTCGCTGAGCAGCGCCGCCTCGCCCGGGCGCGCGGGCCGGAGATCCATCGCCCTATTGTCGCCGCCCCGGGCCGGCCGGGCCCGGGTAGGTTCCTGGCATGACCGTGGTCCGCTCGCTGCTCCTGTTCGTGCTGGCCGCGCTGGCCGAGATCGGCGGGTGCTGGCTGATCTGGCAGGGCCGGCGCGAGCACCGCGGGCTGTGGTGGGTCGCCGCCGGGGTGATCGCGCTCGGCGCGTACGGCTTCGTCGCCACCCTGCAGCCGGACGCGAGCTTCGGGCGGATCCTGGCGGCCTACGGCGGGATCTTCGTCGCCGGCTCGCTGGGGTGGGGCATGGTGGTCGATCGGTACCGGCCGGACCGCTGGGACGTGATCGGCGCCGCCGTCTGCCTGGTCGGCGTCGCCCTGATCATGTACGCGCCGCGGGGGCGGCCCGGCTGAGGTCCCGGAACTTCGTCTCGTCCTCGGAGTCCGGAGCCGCGGTGAGCAGCACGATCTTCAGCTCGGCGTCGGAGTCGGTGAGAACGTCGCAGTCGACGTGGATCGGGCCCGCCACCGGGTGGTGGACGACCTTGTGGTCCTCGCGGTGGGCGGCGACCACCCCGGACGACCAGAGGGCGGCGAACCGGGCGTTCCCGGCCGTCAGGTCCCGGATCAACGTGGTCAGCCGGGGGTTGCCCGGGAAGCGGCCGGTCGCTCGCCGCAGGTCGGAGACGATCGCGGCGTCCTTCATGTCCTCGGCGTCCGAGACCACCGGCCAGCGGGACAGCACCGGGGCGTCCCCGGCCACGCCGAACGTGTCGCGGGCGAAGTTGCGCAGCGCCGGCGGGGTCGTGGACGGATCGCCGAGCAGGGCGGCCCACGCGGGGTTCCACCAGATCATCTGCCAGTCGGCGGCGAAGACCGCGGCCGCCGAGTCGCCCACGCGGCTGAGCACGCGCTGGATGCCGGGCGGCAGGTGGTCGGTGAGCACACCGGCGGCGGGTGGCATCAGGCCGGCCAGCCGGTGGAGGTGGTCGCGTTCGTCGGCCGTCAGCCGCAGTGCGCGGGCGAGGGCGGCGACGACCTGGGCCGACGGGGTGGCGAAGCGGCCCTGCTCGAGGCGTACGACGTAGTCGACCGAGATGCCCGCGAGCCCGGCCAGTTCCTCGCGGCGTAGTCCCTTGGCGCGGCGCCCGTGCCCGGCCGGCAGTCCGACGGCCGCCGGGGTGAGACGGTCGCGCCACGCGCGCAGGGTGCCGCCGAGTTCGGTCATGCAGCGATTGTGACGCGGCCGGCCGCCGCGAGGGTGGTAACAGCCTTCCCTGGAGCGGCCGCCGGGCCCGGCCGACAGTTGACCGCATGACGATCACTTTCATCACCGGGGCGAACAAGGGCCTCGGCCACGAGACCGCGCGGCGGCTCATCGCACTCGGTCACACCGTGCTGGTCGGCGCCCGCGACGCGGAGGCCGGCGCGGCGGCGGCCCGGGAACTCGGCGGGCGGTTCGTCCGGATCGACGTCACCGACGAGAGGTCGGTCGCGGCCGCGGCCGGCGACGTGGCCGGCCACGAGGGCCACATCGACGTGCTGATCAACAACGCGGGGATCCACGGCCCGCACGGCGAGGTGACCGCGGCCGGCCTCGCGGAGGTGCTCGACGTCAACGTGGTCGGGGTGGTGCGCACGACCAACGCCTTCCTGCCGTTGCTCCGGAAATCCGCCGACCCGGTCGTGGTGAACGTGAGCAGCGCCATGGGCTCACTGTCCGCCACCCACGACCCGTCACGCCCCGAGTCGAAGGTGATCGCCCCCGCCTACACCGCGTCGAAGGCGGCGCTCACGATGCTGACCACCCAGCTGGCCCGCGCCCTGCCGGACGTGCGCATCAACGCGGCCGACCCGGGCTACACGGCCACGGACCTCAACGGCAACACCGGCCCGCAGACCGTCACCGAGGGCACCGACGCGATCGTCACCCTGGCGACCGAAGGTCCCGGGCACGGATCGGGACGTTTCATCGACCGCGAGGGGTCACTGCCGTTTTTCCGTACGCGGTGAGCCGGTGACCGGAAATCTGCCGGGCCGACGAGTTCACGTCCGCCGCAGCCGTGCGACGAGGTGGGCTCCACCGTGAACAGGCCCCGGGTGCACAGCGGGTTCGGGGCGAGCATCCGGGCGCCGGGCTGGAGATCCGCCCTCACGGGTGGGCGATCGGCGGATCACCGGCAGCTCCGCGCGTACGCGCAGGGAGCGAAACCGAAAGTCGGAGCCCTGGCCGCCGATAGGGCTGCCACGGAACCCGGCCATGGACGGTCGGGCGGGGGAACCGAGGAGTAACGATGCGCGGCAAGCTGGCTGTGCTCGGTGTTGCCGTCGTGGCGACGTTGAGCGGTTGTTCTGCGGTGACGGCCAGTGCGACGGCGACGCCGACGACGGCCCCCAAGGCCACCGCCTCGCCCACCCCGATGCGGGTGATCGCGGTCGCCACCCCGAAGGCGCACACCGGCGCGCCCGGTCTCGGCACCACCGGCTCCAACTGGCAGTCGATCGTGAAGTCGCTGACCGGGTACGGGCAGTGGCTGCTGGGCAACCCCGACCCGTCGATGACCGGCAACGTGGCGATGCCCGGCTGCGGCATGTCCGGCCGGCTCGGGCAGCAGGTCTCCGGCCTGTTGAACAGCAACACCTACGTGCAGGCCGTAGCGCCGGTCATCACCCAGGTGGTCGGGCCGTCCGCGCCGGCCGGCAACACCGTCGGCCTGATCGTGGTCGCCGGCCGGGCCGCCGAGCCGGTGCTGGGCCAGAAGAAGGGCACCGTGATCACCACGATCGCGCCCTACGCGCCGACGACACTCAGCGTCACGCTGACCAAGGGCAGTGACAGCAAGTGGCGGCTGTGCGAGGTCACCGGACCGGACGGGGCGCCGGCGCCGCTGCTCTAGGGCCGGGTCTTGATGGCGGCGATCACCGCCGGGTCGAACAACATCGTCAGGTGGTTGGCGCTCAGCCGGGCCGAAGTCATGCGCGGCAGCTGGGCCTTGCCGGTGGCCATCGCACGGTCGGAGAGGAACGGCCCGGCGTTGTCGTCCTTGCCGTTGCTCGCCACCATCACGTGCACCGGCACGTCGAGCGCGGACAGCAACGGCAGCATTGCCTCCCCGGTCAGGCAGTCGACCGCGTCGGCCACCAGCCGGCCGCCGTCGATCCGGGCGCGCAGGTTGCCCTCGGGGCCGTCGAGCAGGTAGGACGCCCACTCGAAGAGCCGGGGGCGCAGGTCGGCCCGGTTGGCGATCGCGTTGCCGTTGGTCGCGCGCACGAACGACTCCACGTCCCGCCACCGCCGGGACAGCTGCCGCACCTGAAGGCCGAACAGCGCCCGCACCACCGGCCGGCGCACGAGCAGGCTCGGCTCGGGCGCCACGCCACCGTCGAGCAGCACCACCCGGCGGACACGCCGGCCCAGCCCGGCGGCGACCAGCGGCCCGAGGAAGGCACCCATGGAGTGCCCGACCACGGTCACCTCGTCGAGATCGAGCTCATTCACCAGGCGTACGACCGCGGCCGCATGCCCGGCCAGGCCGGGCCCGACCCGCACATCGGCCGAGCCGCCGCGCCCCGGAAGGTCGGGCGCGACGACCCGGGTACCGGGCAACGCCTCGGCGAGCGCACGCCACACCTCCGAGGTGCTCGTCAGCCCGTGCAGCGCGAGCACCGTGGGGCGTTCGCCCGGCGACCACTGTGCGCACGTCAACCCGGCGATCTCCGAACGTGTCATGCCCTGAATCTACGTCCGCGGTGACCATGGTGTGTGCGGCCGACACATGTGCGCGCCACCGGGGATGCGCATAGGTTCGCCTTCATGACGACGGCACGAGTGGTCGACCTGGATCTGTCCGGACGCACCGCGATGGTGACCGGCGCCGCCAGCGGCATCGGGCGGGCGTGCGCGATCCGCCTGGCCGCGGCGGGCGCGGAGGTCATCGCGGTCGACATCGACGAGGAGGCGGCCCGGTCGGCCGGTGGCCGCGTGATCGCGCTCGATCTCGGCGACCTGGACCGGATCAGGGACCTGCCGGCGAACGTCGACGTGCTGGTCAACAACGCCGGGCTGCAGGTCGTGGCACCCATCATCGAGTTCCCGGACGCCAAGTTCTCCCTGATCCAGCGGGTGATGGCCGAGGCGCCCTACCGTCTGATCAAACTGGTGCTCCCCCACATGTTCGAACGGGGGTGGGGCCGCATCGTCAACATCTCGTCGGTGCACGGGTTGCTCGCGTCGCCCTACAAGGCGGCCTATGTGACCGCCAAACATGCCCTGGAAGGTCTCAGCAAGGTGACCGCCCTCGAGGGTGCCCCGCACGGGGTTACGTCCAACTGCATCAACCCCGCCTTCGTGCGTACGCCTCTGGTCGACAGGCAGATCGCCGACCAGGCCGCGGTCAACGGCATCCCGGAGTCCGAGGTCGTCGAGCGGATCATGCTCGACCGGGCCGCGATCAAGCAGCTGATCGAGCCGTCGACGGTCGCCGAACTGCTCGCGTACCTCTGCACGCCGGTCGCCGACATGATCACCGGGTCGTCGATCACGATCGACGGCGGCTGGACCGCGCACTGATGCTCGCCGAATTCCTTCAACTGCTGGCCCGGGAGGCCGCACCGGTCGAGTTCGAACGCCCGGTCCTGGCGGCGCGGGCGGCCGGCGCCCCGCCGGCCGAACTGAAGGACCTCGAGGAGGTCAAGCTCGCCGCGCTGAAGGTGCGGGCCCTCCTCGAGCGCCGGCGGCGCCGCGAGGAGGAACTGTCCGGGCTCTACGACACCGCGAGCGACCTGGCCGGCCTGCGCGATCTCGACGCGGTGCTCCGCGCGATCGTCCACCGGGCCCGCACCCTGCTCGGCGCCGACGTCACCTACCTCACCCTGGACGACCCCGCCCGCGGTGACACGTTCATGCGGATCACCGACGGCTCCGTGGCGGCCAGCTTCCAGAGCCTCCGGCTCCCGGCGGGCGCCGGCCTGGGCGGTCTGGTGGCGGTCACGGGTACGCCGTACTCCACCGCGAACTACGGGCAGGACCCCCGTTTCGCGCACACCACCGAGATCGACCACGGGGTGCACGACGAGGGGCTGGTGGCGATCCTCGGCGTACCCCTGCGGCTGGGCTCGGCGGTCATCGGCGTACTCTTCGCGGCCAATCGCACCGAGCGGCCGTTCGCCCGCGAGGAGGTCGCGCTGCTCGGTTCGCTGGCCGCGCACGCCGCGATCGCGATCGACACGGCGAGGTTGCTCGCCGACACCCAGGAGGCGCTGGCGTCCCTCTCGGCGGCCAACCGGACGATCCAGGACCACAGCGCGTCGGTCGAGCGGGCGGCGGCCGCCCACGACCGGATGACCGCGCTGGTGCTGCGCGGCGGCGGCGTCGAGGACCTGGCGGCCGACCTGGTCGAGGTGCTCGCCGGGGCGGTGCTGGTGCTGGACGCGTCGGGCCGTTCACTGGCGACCGCGACCACGGTGGGAGATCCGCCGGGCCGCGACGAGGTCCCGGTGAGCGAGGCGGTGGCCGCTTCCCGCGGCGAGGGCCGGAGCGTACGCCGGGGAGACCTGTACATTGCCGCTGTCGTGGCGGGGGCGGACGACCTGGGCGCGCTGGTGTTCCGGCCCGCCGGCGACCTGGCCGGCGCCGACCAGCGGATCCTCGAACGGGCCGCGCAGGTGACAGCCTTGTTGCTGCTGTTCCGGCGCACGGTCGCCGAGGCCGAGGGACAGGTCCGCGGCGAACTGCTGGACGACCTGATCAGCCGCCCGGTACGCGACGACGAGGCACTGCGCTCCCGCACCCGCCGCCTCGGCGTCGACCTGGACTCGCCGCACGTGGTCGTGGTCGCGTCCTTCGACGCCCCACCTCCCGGTGCGCCCCTCGGTTCGTCCAGCGGATCGTTCGATGCTTCGTTCGACGGTGGCAGCGGACTACGCCAGCGGGCGTTGTCGTGGGCGCGGTCGTTCGCCGGCGGGCGGGGTGGTCTCGCCGCGGCGCAGGGTGCGCGGGTAGCCCTCATGCTGGCCGGGTCGGACGCCGGCGACGCGGCCCGGCAGGTGTCCCGCGAAATGGGCCGGGCCCTGAACCGCCCGGTGACCGCGGGCGGCGCCGGCCCGGCGGTCGGGGCGGTCGCCGTGGCGGGCGCCTACCGCGAGGCCGACTCGTGCGCCACGGCGCTGGTAGCCCTGGGACGCGCCGGGGACGGGGCGGGCGGGTCGGAACTGGGCTACGTCGGCCTGCTGCTGGGCGACCGCCACGGGGTAGGCGACTTCGTGAACGACCGCCTCGGTGCGGTGCTCGACTACGACTCCCGGCGAGGGGCCGCCCTGGTCAAGACCCTGGAGGCGTACTTCGGCGCGGGCGGCAGCCTGGCCCGGGCGGCCGAGGCGCTCCACGTACACGTCAACACCGTCACTCAGCGGCTGGACCGGATCGCCCACCTGCTGGGCGCCGACTGGCACGACCCGGGGCGGGCGCTCGACCTGCAGCTGGCGTTGCGGCTGCACCGGTTGCGAGGGCCCGCAGGAGGGTGGTGAGCTCGCCGGGTCGCTCGCGCCAGGGATGATGGCCGGCGCCCTCGATGACGTTCAGCGTCGCCTGCGGGATCGCGGCGGCCAGTGCCGCCACGGTGCTGACCGGGCGCGGGTCCCCCGCACCGTGGATGAACCAGCAGGGCATGCCGATGCGCCCGGCGCCGGAACCCGGATGCGCGGCACTCCGCCGGAGCAGGCGCGGCCGGTCGGCGCTGGACTCGGCCTCGGCCAGGAGCTCGGCCTCGGCGTGGCGGCTGGTCTCGGCCATCAGCGCGCGGTTCGCGGTCCAGTTGATCGGGCGGTCGACGCTCGCGTCCTCGACGGCCCATTCCCAGGCGTGTTCGCGGTCGGCGTGGTCGGTGAACCAGCACAGGGCGCGGTACTCGGTCTCCTCGTCGCGGGTGCGGTTCGGGCGTTCCTCCAGCTCGGCCCGGCGCTGCCGCTGGCGCGGGGTCATGCGACGGGCGGCCTCGGCGGCGGCCGGGCCGCGCCAGTCGCCGAGGCCCGGACCCGAGAGGTAGCCCAGCGCGCTGGTGCGGTCGGGGTGGGCTACGGCGTACGCGAAAGCAAGCGTCGCTCCGAAGGAGTGACCGACGACCGACCACGTCTCGTGGCCCCACTGGCGGCGGAGCGACTCGATGTCGGCCCGGTAGCGGGCGAAGGTGTGCGCGTCGGACGCGTCCGAGCCGCCGCAGCCGCGGTGGTCGAAGCGGTGCACCGTGGTCAGCGGTTCGAGCATCCGGGCGACGGGTCCGAGGTAGTCCCAGAGGCCGGGGCCGCCGTGGATCAGGAGGACGGGCGGCAGGCCGGTCGCGGTGCCGGTGGTCCATGTCCGCAGGCGTACGCCGTCGCCGGTCTCGACCATGCGCATGCGGCCGATTCTGCCCGGTGGGTGCCGGCGACATGGTCCGGCGGCCGCCGATGTGGCCGGGCACGCTCGTTGCGGCCGGGTCCGGCTTCTAGGCTGCGGGGATGGAAGAGATCGACGTACCGGTGGCCGGAGGTAGCCTGCGGGCGGTGTCCTGGGGCGACTCCGGGCCGACGGTGCTGGTAGCCCACGGGATAACGGCCAACGCGCTGTCCTGGGCCCGGGTGGCCGGGGCGCTGGCCGGCCGCGTACGCCTGGTGGCCCCCGACCTGCGGGGGCGGGCCCGCAGTGCCGGTCTCCCGGGGCCCTATGGCATGGCCGCGCATGCGGCCGACCTGATGGCCGTCGCCGATCATCTGGGGTTGTCGCGGGTGGCCCTGGCCGGGCATTCGATGGGTGCGTTCGTGGTGACCGAGGCCGCCGCCCGCTATCCGTCGCGGGTGTCGTCGGTGCTGCTGGTCGACGGCGGCCTGCCGCTGCCGGTCCCGGCCGGGATCGACGTCGACGACGCCCTGCACGCCATCATCGGACCGGCGATGACCCGCCTGTCGATGACGTTCGACTCCGTGGACGCGTACTCCGGGTACTTCCGGCAGAACCCGGCGCTCGGACGCTATTGGACGCCGGAGATGTCGGCTTACGTGGCGCGCGACTTCACCGGATCGGGGTCGTCGTGCCTGCTCGAGGCCGTACGGGCCGACACGCGTGACATGTTGACGGCGGCCGCCCCGGCCGACGGCTTCCCCCTGCTGTGGGCGCCGCGCGGCCTGCAGGACGAGGACCCCGGCATGTACGCGGCGTCCGATGTGGCCGGCCGGGACGCCGAACTGGTCCCGGACGTCAACCACTACACCCTGCTGCTGGGGGCGGGTGCCGGCCGGGTGGCCGACCGCATCGTCGACCTCGTTACGTGATCTCGTGCGGCAGCAGGCGACGCCACGTGGCCGCCACGAACCGGTTGCTGCCCACCCGGTACATCGGCCAGACCTTCTCGGTGGCCCGCGGCAGCCCGTGCGGACCGTGCGGCAACCGGATCTCCTGGTAGAGCTGCTTCCCGGGCGTGGGTACGCCTTTGGGCCAGTCGCGACAGTGGTCGGGCCGGTAGTCGATCGAGACGACGCCGAGCATCACGCCGGGTGGCCGCCACGGTGTGCCGGCGTGGAGCACGTGCCGCCGGATCGCCTCCACCTGCTGATAGAGCTCGCGCACCGGCGGCGGGTACGCGTGCTGCGGGTCCCCGTCCTGCCACCCCTCGAGGCGGGCCGTGAGGTAGCCGCCGGACGGGGTTCGCGCCCGCACCTGGTCGAACGGCCGGTCGCCCGGGGGCGGCTTGTCGGGGTCACGCATCAGTCCGGCGGGCGTAGTCAGCACGCCGAGGGCCTGGTCGTGCAGCGTGGTGACCCAGACCGGCGGCAGCGGGAGCCGGGCCGCCGCGTCCGCGTAGGCCGTCCCGTCGGCGTAGACGGCGAGCCGCGGCGGCTGCATGACGCCCTCGCCCGGGTTGAAGAACCCGCCCGGCTGCTCCCACTCGAAGAGCGGCCAGCCGGGCAGGCCGGCCTCCCGGACCACGACCGGAGGGGTGTCGGTCGTGGTCCGGGAGGCGGCCCGTGCCCCCGCACCCACACAGGCGTACGCGATCCCGCTGAGCGAGAGCCCGGTGATCAGAAACCGTCGACGATCCACCCCTCCGACGCTAGTCCCATACGCCCGGTATGTCCGATGACCGGGGCGGGGAGTACCCCAACGGGTGGGCCGGCGGAAAACCTCGTGTGACATCGCCCGGACCTCTCCTCATGGGTGACCTCGGGCCGTCGTGCGGGCGCCGGCGACTCAGTCCGCGTACCGCTTGCGGGCGTCCTCCCACCCCGGCAGCGCATCCGCCGCCCGCTCCCCCGGCCCGACGTAGTCCGCCGACGGGCGGATGATTTTCTTCAGCCGCATCTGCTCGAGGATGTGCGCGCTCCACCCGGCCGTCCGCGCGCACGTGAACATCGCCGCGAACATCTCGGCCGGCACCTGCGCGAAGTCGAGGACGATCGCCGCCCAGTACTCGACGTTGGTCTCCAGCACCCGGTCCGGCTTGCGCTCCCGGAGTTCGGCCAGCGCCGCCTTCTCCAGTTCCCGCGCCACCTCGTAGCGCGGCGCCCCCAACTCCCGCGCCGCCTCCCGCAGGATGCGGGCCCGCGGGTCCTCGGCCCGGTAGATCGCGTGCCCGAAGCCCATCAGACGCTGCCCGCTGTCGAGCACCTGGTGCACGTACCCCCGCGCGTCCCCGGACCGTTCGACCGCCTCGACCATCCCGAGCGCCCGCGCCGGTGCGCCACCGTGCAGCGGCCCGGACAGCGCCGCGACCGCCGCCGACAGGCACGCCGCGACGTCCGCTCCGGTGCTGGCGACCACGCGCGCGGTGAAGGTCGACGGGTTCATCCCGTGCTCGGCGGCGCAGATCCAGTAGCGGTCGATCGCCGCCACCTGCCGCGGGTCCGGGTCGCCGTGCCAGCGGATCATGAAGCGTTCGGTGGCGCCGCGGCCGGCGTCGACGACCCGCTGCGGCACCGCGGGGAGCCGCGGCCCGCGCGCCGCCTGCGCCACGTACGACAGCATCATCACCGAGGTCCGCGCGAGGTCGTCCCGTGCCTGCGCCGGTTCGATGTCGATCAGCGGCCGCAGGCCCCAGTGCGGCGCGAGCATCGACACCGCCGCCTGCACGTCGACCCGGATGTCGCCCGAGTGCACCGGCACCGGGAACGGCTCGGCCGGGGGCAGGCCGCGAGCGAAGTCGCCGTCGGCGAGCAGCCCCCACACATCCCCGTACGAGACCCGCCCGGCCAGCGAACGGATGTCGATGCCGCGGTAGCGCAGCGACCCCCCGTCGCGATCCGGCTCGGCGATCTCGGTGTCGAACGCGACGACACCGGCAAGACCTGGATTGACTGTCAACATGACTTCAATGTGTATGTGGACAATGTTGACGTCAATGTTGATGCAGTCAACATGAGAGTATCTGCACATGGCCGCCGAACCGATGCTGAACACCGACGACGTCGCCCACCGACTGGGCGTCAAGCCTTCCACGGTCTACGCGTACGTCTCCCGCGGCCTGTTGAAAAGCCGGCGCAACGCCGACGGCAAGGGCAGCCTCTTCACCCGCGCCGACGTCGACGCGTTCGTCGCCGCCCGCAGGAAGACCACCACCCCGACCGTGCAGACCGGCATCACGCTCATCCAGTACGGCAGCCTGTTCTACCGCGGCCACGAGGCAGCCAAGCTGGCCTTCACCACCCGCTTCGAGTCGGTCGTGAGCCTCCTGTGGACCGGCGAACTGGTCGACGTCAGCCTGACGCCGGCCCCCGCCCTGCTCACCGTGGGCCGCGCGGTGGCCGCCGCGCTCCCGCCGGCGGCCCGCACCACCGACCACCTCCGCGTGATCGTGGCCGCGGCCGCCGCGGCCGACCCGCTGCGCTTCGACACCAGCCCCACCGCGGTGGCCGCCACCGGCCGGGCCCTGCTCGCCACCATGGTCGGGGCCCTGCCCAGCGCGGTGATCCCGGTGGCGCCCGCCTCGCTGGCCGAGGCACTGTGGCACCGTCTCTGCCTGCGCGACCCGACCGGGACCGACCTGCGCCTGCTCAACGCGGCGCTGATCCTGCTCGCCGACCACGACATCGCCGCCTCGACCCTGGCCGCCCGGGTGGCCGCGTCGACCCGCGCCCACCCGTACGCCGTGGTCGGCGCCGGCCTGGCCGCCCTCGACGGCCCCCTGCACGGCGCGGCCAGCGGCCTCGCCCACGGCCTGCTCGCCGAGGCGGTCACCCGCAACGACCCGGTCGCGACCATCGCCGACTACCTGCGGGCCGGCGACCCGATCCCCGGCTTCGGCCACAACCTCTACCCCGACGGCGATCCACGGGCCACGACCCTGCTCTCGGAACTCCCCGCGGGCAAGGTGCGGGACGTCACGGGCCACATCGTCGAGACGATGCGTACGCGCAGCGGCGTACACCCGAACGTCGACCTGGCCCTCGCGGCCTTCACCCTGCACAACGGCATGCCGGCGCATGCCGGCGAAACCATCTTCGCCGTCGCCCGGACCGCCGGGTGGATCGCGCACGCCCTCGAGGAGTACGCCGCCCGGCCACTGCGCTTCCGGTTCTCCGCCCAGTACGCGGGCCACCCGATTACCGCCGGGTAAGGTCTCCTTCCATGCCGTCCCACGAACCCGAGGCCCTCCCGGTAATCGAGGCCCTGCACTCCACCCCGTCCCGCCGCTACCTGTCCACCGAGCCGATCCCCGAGGACGTCATCCGGGCCCTGCTCGACGCCGCCGTGCGCGGCCCGTCCGGCGGAAACACCCAGCTCTGGGCGTGGATCGTCGTCCGCGACCCGGCGGTCAAGTCGCAGATCGCCGAGTGGTACCGCGAGGGCTGGAACGCCAACTACGGCGCCCGCCGCGCCGACCTCGAGGCCGCGGGCAAGCTGGACGCCGTCTTCCGCTCCAGCGGCCACCTCGCCGAGCACCTCGAGGAGGCCCCGGTCTGGATCTTCCCGGTCCTGCTCGGCCCGGCGAAGTCACAGAACCCCCGCCTCGGCGCCTCCATCTACGGCGCCGTCCAGCAGTTGATGCTGGCCGCCCGGGCGTACGGTATCGGCGCCACGCTGACCACCCTCTACACCGGCCACGAGGCCGAGGTGCGCGAGCTGCTGGGCCTCCCGGAAAACGCGATCACGATGGCCCTGATCCCCTTGGGCTACCCCAGCCGCGGCCGTTGGTCGCAGCCCAAGCGGCGCCCCCTCGACGAGGTCGTCTTCTGGGACAAATACACAACCCCCTAAAGACGTACGCGCGAGCGAGCCCCCGCCACCCGGCGCCGGCAACGCATCGGTTCAGCCACCACATCCCACCACCGAGTCACGGGCTTACGCATATTGTCCGCGGCAGATCCGTGCGTTCCTGCTGGTCGGTAAGCGTGCGTAGCAGTTGATCTACACTGCGCCGTCTCGGCACGGGCGTGTTCGTCGTGTGCGGCATCTACGACTACTGGGGCTGCCCCCACGATCCCTTGCCCTAGGTCGTGACGGTTATCGACGAGCTGTCTGCGCAATAACAAGGACCAGCGGGCCACGTCGCCGGCGAGGGTGCAGGTCCCGTTGGAGCAGCGGTCCGCCCCCGTTTGCACCGGAAGCCCGTTTACCGACGCCGACAGAGCGGGCTACCTCCGAGACCGGTGCGGTGACCTCGGATGCAATGATCCTAGGGTCGGGCCCAAAGAAGACAAGGACTGCTATCAGCTGGGCCTGTCTTTAAGAGGATTCCGGACTGTCTTCGGGGCCGGCAATCGGTGCGCGTCGACGCCAACCGTGACGCCCAGGGTGATCAAGATGCACTCGATGGCTATCTCAAGGCTCATCAGGCGACAGGCGGCTTTTTTTGCGAACGTCTTATCCCGCCGACGTATCGCCCTGACCGCGGCTGATCCGCGTACTCGGTCTCGGCACCGTTTATCCTCGTGCCCGCGATTGCCATACTGCGGTGTCGTTCCGGCTCGGCTGACTTCGCTTATGGAACGTTCTGCAATGCGCGGACGCGGAGGGCGGCGACGGCGGCGGCAGGGTCGGCGGCGTAGAAGTGGAAGACGCGCGCAAGGGCATGCTTGCCCAGCGGGCGCATGAATGCCACCGGCCGGGTGAGCTCCACCGTGACGGTTGTCTCGCCGCCTTGGGAGAGCTCGACGCATCCGTCATCGTCAACTGTCCCCTTCTTGCCACGCGCGATCCGGCGTTCGATCCGGACGGCAGCGATGTCCTGCTCCGGGATCCGGATGTCGAGAAGGGCGCCGGAGCGCAGCCGCAGCGAGCCGTCCGCGCCGATGACGTGGGGACGGACCACGAAGGAGGCAAATAGGCCGAGGAAGAACAGCACGCCCCATACGTCGAGGGCGAGCGTGATCCCGCGGACGAGCGGCCAGGGGATAACGAAGGCGAGAACCACCGTCTCGATGACGGAAACGCAGACAAGGGTGATCAGCAGGCCCGCACCGCCGGACGCGTACGGGACCGCGATGTCACCGTCTCGCACGCCGTGCCGCCAGCGGCCGGTCAGCAGACGCAGAATGCTGGTGTAGAGCCGGAACTCGTGAATCATGAGCCTGAGCCCTGGAACTGACAGCATATCGGCGGCGATGGCGTAAGAAGCGGGCCGCCTGGCTAGGCCGCCGCGCCGGTAGCGGACGTAGGTCATGGCCATCCTCGCCACCAGAAAAATGAGCGGCACAGTCGTCGCCAGTTGCAGAGCGACGCGGACCGTGGAACCGACGTGGACTCCAAACATGGCGCACAGCGCCAGCAGCAGCACGCCGGCCACCCGAGCCCCGATCGACCACCACACCGCCTTCCGCAGCGGACGACTTGCGGTACGGACCGTCATGATTTCCTCATCAGATCGATGGCGCGACGAATCGCGGCGGCCTGGGCCGGAGCGAAGTCCGCGTAGAACGCCGCGGCAAAACCCCCGGCCGTGTCCTCAAGCTCCCCTTCGGGAAACGGGATCGCCTTCCGGATCGTCTCCGGGACAGCCGCCGCCAGGGCCAGGGCGGTCTCCTCGACCCGGGCATCGTTTACGGGCAGGCCGACCAGCCCATCGAGGCGTGCGTAAACCGCGTAGACCTGTTCGGCGGCTCCGGGATCGGAGTCGAGTGCCCGTGCAAGCTGGCTGAGCCAGCCAGAGTCGCGGGCCAAGGGCGCTGTCTCCAGGAGAGCCAGGATCTCGCGGTCCTTCGCCGCCATCGCCGGCTCCGGCTCCGGCTTTCCCGCCGCGACGTCGGCCAAGCGGTCGAACAGCGCGGCCAGTCCGGCAGAGACGGGTGCCGGCCCGAAATCCCTGGCCCCGGTCTCGGCCTGTCGCAGCAGCGAAGCCAGCCGGACCCGGCGCCTGCGGATGTCCTCCTCCTGACGGGCGAGATCGCTGTCGAGCTCATAAAGGATCTCCGCCAAGTCTCGTCCGCCGTCATCGGCCAGCGCGTCACCCACCTCGTCCAGGCTCAGGCCCAGCTCGGTCAGGCGCCGTACCCGGGCCAGCTCGACGGCGTCCCGCAGCGAGTACTCGCGGTAGCCGTTCGCCCTGCGCTCGGGCTCAGCCAGCAGACCAATCCGGTGATAATGCCGGATGGCACGGGTGCTGATGCCGACCAGGCCGGCGAGTTCTCCGATCCTCACCCCTCAAGGGAACACCTTGACGCCGCGACAACGTCAACCCGCTTGTCACATGAGCGTGGTGCGCTCGCGGAGTAGAGATCTGCCGTAACTGACATCGGCACGAGCGTGCGTGAATCGGCCGACGACGCGATGACCCGGCGTAACCGCCATCGCTGAGCCGCCGAGCGGGATCAGCGGCAGATCAGTGCGCCGGGCACGGGCAAATGACCGCATTAGTGATCCGGAAGATCCTCGTGGTCGAGCAGGTTAACAAGATTCTGGGAGGATCGTTCGCCAAGCATCTTCGCGATCGTGTCGTGAAAGTTTTCTCGCCGACTTTTTTGCGGAGTTCACGGAGTCCGGATATATTTAATCCGGCCTGAGGGCGCCGATTTCGAGGCGAATCGCCAATGCCTGGCAATGGAGAGTTACTGCTTCGGTGGGCTCTTCTGTTTCGGCACGCAAGACACCGAGCGGGCTAATGGAACGGGCCATGCCGGCCCGGTCGCCCAGCTCGTGTTTGATGGTCAGGGATTGCCGGTAGCGGCGTTCGACGGCGGCCGCCGCTTCATCCCCATCCTCACCGAACCCGTCGACCTACCCTCATACGCAAAAGTCCGACAACCCCTCGACCTCACCGACAGGAAGACCTACGACGCCAACATCGACACCCTTGCACAAGCCATCCGTCGAGCCTAAACCTCCACTAAATCGACGCACTCAATTCGGCTGGATTTGCGCCTGTGATCAAGCCTTGGAGATACAGAACGCGACGACGGCGCCTACGAAGCCCTGCCGGCCGTTCAGGTGGGTGAACGACCCTTCACCGAAGCCGCCTGTTATCCGGAGGCATCGGCCGTCCGGTTGGCAGGCCCGCGAACCTGGCGGCACCACAGCCGGCGTTCTCTCGCGGCCAGGAGTCACCCGGGGCCAGACCGTCCCGCTGGCAGCGGCGCGCTCGACGAGGCTGAGGAACGCGAGGCGGACGACGGCGACCGTCGAGCGCACGGAAGATTGCCCGAGCCCGCACGTCGCGAGTGCCGTCGAGACCGAGATGCTGGCGCGACGGTAGCTCAGCACCATTCTTCGCCGCCCTTTGTCAGCGGCAGATGCGCGTTGATGACGCCGCTGCCACGGGGGTGGCGTGCAACTCGGCGGGCGCTCTACACGCAACGGCCGGTCGGCTCTGCTCGCCGAGCAGGAGAGGCCGGCGAGCCGATGCCGGCGCCTGAACCGATCCGGCTCGGCGCGATGTTACCAATTCGATCGCTGTGGTGACCGGCCGCCGCCGAGCACAGCTTTACGCTAGCCGGTTGGCATACGGCCCCGATCATTCGATTCACCCGGCCCTAACGGCCGGTGCATTCCGGATCCGCGATCGGGCACCGTTGCCCCATTGCGCGGAGAATTCCAACGTGGTGCCGTTCAGGCAGGGAGGCGGTCATTTCCAATGGCGACGGAGTCGCGGGCCGCCGGGTCCGGCGAGCTGACATGCGTCACGAACAATTGCGCTAACATGGGAGGACCGGTGGCAGCGACCGTTTGCCCTTTGTGCTACCGGGAAACGTATGCCGTTCCCCCGGATGATGCTGGGCACGCGCCGGGACGACAATCGACGTCCGGCCTCAGCGCGGCCGCCATAATTATTCGCGTGATCTTCGGCGGATTCTGGTCGATCGCCGCCGCTGCCGCGTTGAGTGCAAGCGTGTTGGCGATCGGCAATGGAATGGTCGGGCCGGGACTGGTTGCCCTGGCCGCAGCCCTGCTGTGTGGCCTGTACGCCCGCTACATGTTCCGAGGCGGCCGGTTCCTCATACTTTTCTGGTGACACCCGTCCGAACGCGGGGACCGGCCCGGGGCCGGGTTCCACACCGACGCGCGGGCGCATGATGGGCTCTCAGACGACTCACAGAGGCCGTCCAGCCGACTTGCCGCCGGTCTGAGATCATGGCGCCGTGAGCGGACGTATTCTGAGCAAGTCGGACCTTGTGGTGCTGGCCGTTGGCGTGCTTGCTGTCGCCGCGGCGGGAGTCATGCATTACGGCAAAATGCCTGCCGTGCTGGCGTTCGTGGTGGCCGGCGCGGCGGTGGCGCTGCTGGCCTCGCTGGTCGGGCGCAGCGTCGAGCAGCTGGGCGACCGGTTCGGGCCGGGCGCGACCGGGGTGCTGCAAAGCGCGCTGGGCAATCTGCCGGAGCTGTTCATCGGCTTTTTCGCCCTCCGGGCCGGGCTGCTCGCCGTGGTTCAGGCGGCGATCATCGGCTCGATCCTGTCCAACATTCTGCTGGTGCTCGGTCTGGCGTTCGTCGTCGGCGGTCTCAAGCACGGGCGGCAGCGGTTCGACTCCGACCGGGCCCGCACCTCCACTGTGCTGATGGTGCTGGCCACCGCGGCCCTCGTGATGCCGAGCCTCGCCCAGTACGTGCATGCCCCCGCGGCGCCGCACGAGAAGGCGCTCTCGCTGGTCGTCTCCGCCGTGCTGCTGGGGGTTTTCCTGCTGTCGCTGCCTTCCGCGCTCAAGCGCTCCGCTTCCGCGGAGCCGGGAAAGGCGCCCGATGAGAAGCGGGCCGAGGAGCATGCGGGTCCGCGGTGGCCGCTGTGGCTGGCCCTCACGATGCTGACCGGCGCGAGCGTGGCCGCGGCGCTGGTGTCCGACTGGTTCGTGTCCGCGCTGGAGCCGGCGATCACCTCGCTGGGCGTGTCGCAGGCGTTCGCCGGCCTGGTCATCGTGGCGATCGCCGGCAACGCCATCGAGAACGTGATCGGCATCCAGCTGGCCTACCGCAACCAGGCCGACTTCGCGATGAGCGTGATCATCCAGAGTCCGCTGCAGGTCGCGCTGGTTCTCGCGCCGGCGCTGGTGTTGCTGAGCCTGTTCACTGCCACCACGCTGACCCTGGTCTTCGCTCCGCTGCTGGTGATGGCGGTGGCGATCGCCGTGCTGGCGACGACGTTCATCGTCTTCGACGGCGAGTCGACCTGGTTGGAGGGCGTCACGCTGATCGCGCTCTACGCGATCATCGCCACGACGTTCTGGTGGGGGTGACGGGCGGCGAAACGGACGGCGCGCCGGGCCGGACGGTCCGGGTCTATGCGGCGGGCAACGCCGCGACCGAGGCGTCGCCGCGGGTGCGTACGCAGGCGGTCACCGCCCGGACGACCAGGACGGCCGCCGCCACCGCGCCGAGGAACAGCAGGGCGGCGTAGGGGTCGACCGCTTCCGCCCGGTTCTGTTCCAGCTGACCCTGCGGGGTCAGCGGCCCGGGGCCGGCGTACGGCATCCACGCGTCGGGACCGTACTGGTGGAGCACGTTGGCCGCCGGGAACAACGCCTGGCCGGGTGACGACCGCGAGCAGCGCGGCCGCCATTGCCATCTCGACCGGGCGGTTCAGCCGTGCGGTCCGGGCGGCGGCCGCGACGATCAGCAGGAAGGCCAGCCACCAGACGAGGCCGGGCGGGAGCACCGGCACCGGCCCGGCGTAGAGGGCGGCGGCTCTCCGGGCAGACCTCATGGGCCGGACATCAGCCCCGCGGCCGACCCGTGAACAGCCGGGACTCTGCACGATCTCGGACCGGCGGGCGGTCTTCCCCGGCCGGGGCGTCCCAGTCGATGCGGTAGCGCAGCACCGGCCCCAGCGTCTTCTCCGGCTTCATCGCGATCTTCATCAGCGGTCGCATCAGCAGGGGCAGGACGGCCTGCCCGAGCCGGCCGGGCGCCTTGGCGTGGTTGACCTTCGCCGCCTGGGCGGCCACGCCCTCGACCCGCGCGCGGCGCAACCTCTCGTAGGTGGCGAACGCCGGCGGCACGTCCAGGTCGCGCAGGCACCGCGCCAGTTGCACCGCACTTTCGATCGACAGCGACGCGCCCTGGCCGGAGCTGTTGGACGGGGCGTGCACCGAGTCGCCGACCAGCACCATGCGGCCCCGATGCCAGTGCGGCACCGGCGGCATGATGTGCAGCGCCCCGTTGGCCAGCAACGACTCCGGCGGGGTGGCGCGCATCAGGTCACCGCCGGGGGTGTCCGGGCCGTACGTCGCCAGGAGCTCCGAGAGCCACTGCTCCGGCGGGGTGGACCGCGCCTCGGCGATCGTCAGCGGTGCGGTGCTGGGCAGGTTGACGCCCCACACCGCGCCGCCCGCCGGCACCGGCCAGTACAGGTAGTACGCCTTGCGGCCGAACGCGAACGTCATCGTCCGCAGGTCACTGTCGACCCGGGCCGGCGAGAGGCCCTCGAAGGCCAGCATCCCGGTGTATCGCGGCCCGGGGGCCGCGGGATCGATCAGCCCCCGGACGGTGGAGTGCACGCCGTCCGCGCCGATCAGCACGTCCGCCCGGGCTTCGGATCCGTCGGCGAACAGCGCCGTCGCCGCTTGCGGCTCCTCGCGTACGCCCGTAAGCCGTTTCCCGTGCAGGAAGCGCACGCCCGCCGCGACCGCCAGGTCGCGCAGGATCTGGTAGAGGTCGGCGCGCCCGATCATCTGCATCGGGCCCGCCCCTGAGATGCCTGGCATCTCGATCCGCCGGCCGCCCACCGCCATCACCGTGCGGTCGATCGGCTGTGCGGCGGCGACCACGGCGTCCGCCGCGCCGACGATGCCGAGGGCGGACACGCCGTTCGGGGCGAGGGCGATGCGGCCGCCGAAGCCGTCGGCGGTGCCCGGATGAGCCTCGTAGATCGTCGCCTCGATGCCGGCGCGGTGCAGCGCGAGGGCCGTCACCGGGCCGGCGATGCCGCCGCCGATCACGATGGCGGTGCGTGCTCGTGTCATTTTCTGATTCCTTCCGTGGTGGTGGACAAAACCACCACGGACCGGCCCGGTTATCCTTGCGACTGCCGCCTGCTGACCGGGTCCGGTCCGTGGGTACCGCCCTGGTGGCCTGTTGCAGCAGGCCACCAGGGTTCATTTCTCGACGGACTTCCGGGCCGTTTCGGCCAGGTCGTCGGGCACCCGGCCGGTCTCGTGGAAGTACCTCCACTGCTCGAGGCCGGGGAGCGTGCCGCCGGCGACTTCCGCGATCAGCGACTCCATCCAGGCCGCTTCGGCGCGGAGCATCGCGATGTCGTACTCGATCTCGATGAGGAACAGCCGCGGCACCTCTTCGGCGTACGCCGCGAGCTGTTCCGAAGCGGCGGCGATCGCCGCCGACACCTCGGCGACACGCTGTTGCAGCAGCGTCGTCACCTCGCCGGGCTCGAGCACCGACATCACCGACAGCCCGGCCCGGAACCGCGGCGTCTCGTGTTCGACGGCCGACAGCAGTTCCCGTGTCCAGTCGGCCAGTTCGGCCCGGCCGGCCGGGGTGATGCGGTAGACCGTCCGCTCCGGGCGCCGGCCTTCGCGCCCGCTCGCGACCTCCTCCAGAAGACCGTGTTTGGCCAGGTTGCGCACGACCGTGTAGAGCGATCCCCACTTGATCGGGACGTCCTGGTCCTTGCCCCAGCCGCGCAGGACGCCGGCCATCTCGTACGGATGGAGGTCGCGCACGACGACGGTCGACAGGACGGCCAACGCCATCAGGTTGCTGACCGCCCGCTTCTTCGCCATCGTCACTCGTCCCCTCGGTTACTCGTTCGCGAGTATACGTGCACGAGTACGAGCGAAGTCAAACCATCTTTTAGGCTGACCGCATGAAGATCGAGGTGGACGACCTTTCCGGGCCCGGGATCCGGGCCCTGCTGGAGGAGCACGTCCTCGAGATGTACGCGATCAGCCCGCCCGAGAGCGTCCACGCGCTCGACCTCGACGGCCTGCGCAAGCCGGAGATCACGTTCTGGTCGGTGCACGACACCGACGGGCTGGTCGGGTGCGGCGCGCTCAAGGAACTGGACGCGGTGACCGGCGAGCTCAAGTCGATGCGTACGGCCCGAGGCGCGACGCGGCGCGGCGTGGCCTCCACCCTCCTGGCGCACATCGTCGAGGAGGCCCGGAGACGGCGTTACGAGCGTCTCTACCTCGAGACCGGCGCCGAGGACTTCTTCGCCCCGGCACGCGCCCTGTACGCCCGGTTCGGCTTCGAGGCGTGCGGGCCGTTCGCCGGCTACACCGACGATCCGAACAGCGTCTACCTGACGAAGGCGCTGCTGACCGAGGGGGCGTCGTGCCGACGTACATCAAAAGCGTGACCTTCGACTGCGCCGACGCCCTCGTGGTGGCCCGGTTCTGGGCCGCCGCCCTCGGCGGCGAGCTGGACGAGGATGCGACCGCCGGCAAGGCGTACGTGGAGGCGCCCGGCTGGGGCGGGCCGGCGCTGTGGTTCCGCAAGGTGCCCGAGCCGCGGACCGCCAAGCTGCGCATGCATTTCGACCTGCGCGCACCGGACGGGATCGAGGCCGAGGTCGCCCGGCTGGAAGCGCTGGGAGCGACGGTCTTCGCCCGCCACGAGGGCCTGGTCGTGATGCAGGACCCGGAAGGCCACGAGTTCTGCGTCGAGGACTAACCGGAGAAACGGTCGCCGCGGACCATCGCGCGGTAGGCCGCGAGCGCCTCGGTGTCGGTGTCCGGACGGAAGTTGTGGTCGGTGCCGTCCTGGGTGTCGGTGTCGAACCAGACCACGGCGCCGAGCGACGGCGTCTTCGCGGCCCACGCGGCCAGCTTCCTGATCCAGCGGGCCTTGGTGTGCGCGCCCAGGTCGACCGCGGCGGTCTCGCTCAGGATGATCGGTTTGCGTTTCCCGTACGCGGTGACGATCGCGCTGAACAACGTCGCCGGCGACTCGCCGTAGAAGTCGTAGCCGGACACCCCCACCCAGTCGACGTAGTCGTCGCCGGGGTAGTAGCGCTGGAACCTGTTCCAGGACGCGTCCGGCGCCGAGTTCCAGTTCGGGCTCCACACCCAGGCGATGTCGGTGGCCCCGTTCTCGCGGAAGATGCGATGAATCCGCCGCCACGCCGTCACGTAGCCGCCCGGGTCCTGCCCGTTGTGCGAACCGTCCCACTCGAACCAGTCGCCGTTCATCTCCCAGCCCCAGCGCAGCAGGATGGGCCGTCGCATGCCGGCCAGCTTCTTCGCCACCGAGGCGATCAGCCGGTCCGAGGAGCCGTCGTTGATCCGGCGGTAGGGGGCGCCGTGCCACGACACCATCAGGATGCTGTGCCTGCTGACGTCGGGTTCGCTGGTCGGGACGTAGCCGTCCCACGGGTAGAACCGGTGCACGATCCGCTGCTCGCGGCCGAGTTGGCGCCGGCGGAGGGCGAGGCTGCCCGGCAGCGAGAGGCCGCTCAGCGCCAGATAGGAGCCGGACATGAGCTTGCCCGGTGTGAACGGCACCGGGCCGCCGCGACCGTCCGAGGCCGGGGGCGTCGTCGTGTGTGTCGCGGCCGGCGTCGCGCTCGGGCCCGGGCCCGGGCTCCGGCCAGATGACGGTGTCGGGGACGGGGTCGGGGACGGGGACGGGGACGGGGAGGCGGTCGTGGGCGGTGCCGCCGGAACGGTCCCCGGCCCGGCGGTGCTCAGGCCACGATGAACGGTCGCGCACCCGGCCGGCAACGTCAGCGCCGCCAGGGCCAGCACGCTCCGCCGCCCGATCCGGCGCTGCTCCGACACCCGATACACCCCTTTACGACGCTCCGACCAGCCCGACCCGGCCAAGACTGCCTGCTCAAGACCGTGATCGTCGTCAGTCGGACCGCCGCGATGTCGGCCCGGACGTCCGCACATCCCGGCCGCCGAGCCCGAATGCACCGTTCCCGAAATGTCCGACTAGGGCGCGCCCTCCCACCAGGAAAGCACCCGCAGCGCCCGCAAGGTGTTCCACCGGCTGGGCGTGCCCACCCCGCCCTCGAGCGCGAAATGCACCCGCCCCGGATGGATCCGGTCGAGCAGCCAGCGTCCGTCCGGCTGCCGCTTCGACCGCACGACGTCGATCGCCCCGGCCATCCGCGGGTCGGGCGGGCCGGCCCGCCGGAAGTAGTCGAGCGCCCGCAGCACGTCGTAATGCCAGTAGTACGGGAACGCGAAGTCGAGATAGTCCGGCTTGACCACCTCGCCGGTGCTCAGCCGGCGGAACAGCCCCCGCGCGAGCAGATAATCCTCGCCGCGACGCCGGGCGTCCCGCACCTCCGGCGAGCCGCCGAACGCCAGCAACCCGTCGAGCACGTTGATCGTCGTGTCGAACGAGGACCGCGGCGACGGATAGCAGTTCCACCCACCGTCCGCCTTCTGCGCGCTCAGGACCCGCGCCACCAGGGGCGAGACGTCGACACCGAAGTACGCCCCGGTCTCGATCGTCCGCCCGTTGATGCACTCCTCGACCTCGCCGTCGAAGTACCGCTGGCCTTCGTGCTCCCACCGGCAGCCGGCGGCCACCCGCTCGATCATCGCGCGAGCGGACGGCCCGGCCGGGTCGAGGCCGAAGATCTGCAGGGTCTGCAAGCTGTGCATGGTGGCGGTCCACGGCTGCCCCGGCTCCTCGTCGGACGGACCCCGGTAGGACGCCGGGAAGCACGCGCCCCCGTCCCAGCACCCGTCCGCGCCCTGCAGTGCCAGAAGGCGCGCTCCCCACCCTTCCCGGGCCACCCGCGCGCGCAGCCCGGGATCCGAGCTCACCTGCCAGGCGATCGCCGGGTCGGAGTCCAGAAGCCAGGACATCACCTCAGATCGCCGCCAGGATCGCCGCGAGCTCGGCCGGCTTCGTCACCATCGGCCAGTGCCCGGAGTCGATGTCGATCAGGTCGAGGTGCTTGGCCAGGGCGGTCTCCGGGGTGTCCCCGGCCTCGATCCACTCCCGCGCCTGGGCCGGCGTGAACTCCGGGCAGATCGCCGCGACCGGCACGTCGAAGCGCCGCTCGTCGGTCAGCCGTACGACGCCCCGCGCGACGCCCTCCGGGACGGCGATCGCCGCCTCGGCCAGCGCCGCCCGCTGCGCCGGGGACAGGTCGTCGGAGTCCGGCCCCTCGAACGGTTCCCATCCGGGGAACGGCATCAGCCCGTCCGCGATCGGGAACAGGTCGGCGTACTTCTGCCCGTTGTCCGGCAGCAGCCCGCCGATCAGCGCGACCGCCGCGACCCGGGCCGGCCGCCGGTCGGCGGCCAGCCACGCGAGACTGCAGGCCGCCGAGTGCCCGACGACCACCACCCGGTCCGTCGCCGCGTCCACCGCCGCCACGACCGCCGCGACCTGATCCTCCAGCCTCGCCGCGGTGTTGCCGTCGCCCTGACCCGGCAGAGTCACCGGGACCGCGCCTTCCAGCCGCGGCACGATCGGGTCCCAGATCGACGGCGGCATCCACAATCCACCCGCAAGTAGGTAAGTCATGACGACAACCTAGGACCGATTCCGGACGTTCGGCTTCCGGTACATTCGAACCCGTGCCGAGTCCTACCGCGCGCGCCCTCCGCACCCTCGAACTCCTGCAGGCCCGCCCCGGGACCACCGCCGATCAGCTGGCCGAGCACCTCGGGGTGACCGAGCGCGCGGCCCGCCGCTACATCGGCATCCTCCGCGAGGCCGGCATCCCGGTCGAATCGGCGCGCGGCCCGTACGGCGGCTACCGGCTCGGCCGCGGCACCCGCCTGCCGCCGGTCGTCTTCACCGAGGAGCAGGCGCTCGGGCTGGTGATGGCGATCCTGGACGGCCAGCCGGGCGCGATCGACACCGGGGATCCGATCGGCGAGGCGCTCAGCAAGGTGATCCGGGCGCTTCCCGAGGGCATCGGCCGCCAGGCGGCGGCCCTGCGGGCGTACGCGTCGGCGGCACCCGACCGCAACCCGGCCCGGCCGAACCCGGCGACCGTGAGCACGCTCATCACCGCCGTAGCCGAACGTCGATGCGTGTCGGTGACCTATCGCGCGGAGAGCGGCGACGAATGGGACACGGACGTCGATCCGTGGGCGGTCGTCGTGCGCTACGGCCGGTGGTACCTGCTGTGCCGGTCCCATCGGGCGGACGCCATCCGGACGTACCGGGTGGACCGGATTCACGGCGTACGGAAATCGGCGCAGGCATTCGCGCCGCCGGAAGACCTCGATCCGGTGGCGGCGCTGGAACAGAATCTCGGTGCCGGCTGGCGATATCCGACGCGGGTGATCTTCCATGCGCCGCTCGGCAAGGTCGCGCCGTGGATCCGCGGGCCGATGGGCCGCCTGGAACCGGACGGCGACGACCGCTGCGTGCTGACCGGCAGCACCAGCAACCCCGCGATGTACGCGCAGGAATGGCTGGCCTCGGTCCCGTTCGATTTCGTCGTCGACCAGGGCCCGGAACTGACGGCTGCGGTCCGGCGGGTCGCCGAGCGATTCGCGAAGGCTACAGTTCGCTGAGCTTGCGCAGAACGCGCGCCAGATCGGCCCGGTCCGACGGGTCGAGCGCCGCGAAGAAGCGCTCCCCTTCGGCCTGCCGCGCCTGGAGAATGGCCTGCGAGATCCGCGCACCGCGTTCAGTCAGCGCGACGAGCACCGCCCGCCGGTCGTCGGGATCGGGACGCCGGGTGACCAGCGCCATGCGCTGCAGGTCGTCGACGACCTCGGTCGCCGACCGGGGGACGATGCGCAGCTTCTCGGCCAGCGCGCTCAGCCGCAGTTCCCCGTCGCGGGCCAGCACGCTCAACGCCCGGGCGAGCGACGGCGACAGGTCCCACGGCTCGAGCGCGATCTTGGTGCGGTGCCGGAGGCGGCGCGCGACCGTCCAGAACGCCTCGGCGAGGCGGTCACCGTCCGGGGAAGGGGAAGTCACCCGGAATACCCTACCGGGCGACGGCGTTGCAGCCTCATAATGAGGTAACCTCAGCATGTCGTCGCCGAAAGGATCCGCCCTTGCCCCGCCCCAGCCGCAAGAACACCGCCGCCGAAAAGGCCCAGGCCCGCAGCGTCTCCCTGAGGCGCATCGGCGCCCTCTTCACCGACCACAAGTGGCCCCTGTCGGTCGTAGTCCTGATCATCGTCGCCTCGTCGATCGTCGGCATGGCCTCGCCCTTCCTCCTGCGGGCGGTGCTCGACCAGGCGCTACCGCACAGCGACGTACGCCTGCTGGCCATGCTCGTCGCCGGGATGGTCGGCGTCGCCGCCGTCACGTCCGTCCTCGGCGTGGTCCAGACCTGGATCTCGACCGCCGTCGGCCAGAAGGTCATGCACCGCCTGCGCACCGACGTCTTCACCCACCTGCAACGGCAGTCGATCGCCTTCTTCACCCGCACCCGCACCGGCGAGGTGCAGTCCCGCATCACCAACGACATCGGCGGCATGGAGGCGGTCGTCACCTCCACCGCCACGTCGATCGCCGCCAACCTCACCACGACCATCGCCACCGCGGTCGCCATGGCCGCCCTGTCCTGGCGGCTGTCGCTGATCTCCCTGGTCGTACTCCCGCCGGCCGTGTGGCTGACCCGCCGGGTCGCCCGGATGCGCCGCGAGATCACCGACCAGCGCCAGAAGGAACTCGCCGACCTCAACGTCACCATCGAGGAGGGCCTGTCGATCGGCGGCGTCCAGCTCAGCAAGACCCTCGGCACCGCGCCCGCGCTGATCCAGCGCTTCACCGCCTCCTCCGAGCGCCTGATCGACCTCGAACTGCGCTCCGAACTCGCCGGCCGCTGGCGGATGGCGTCGATGAGCGTGCTGTTCGCGGCCATCCCCGCCGTGATCTACCTGGCCGCCGGCCTCCCGGCGACCCGCGGCGTGATGAGCATCGGCACGCTGGTCGCGTTCACCGCCCTGCAGTCGGGCCTGTTCCGCCCGCTGCTCGGCCTGCTCAACGTCGGTGTCTCGCTGACCTCGTCACTCGCGCTGTTCGCGCGCATCTTCGAATACCTCGATCTGCCGATCGACATCCAAGAGCCGGCCCGCCCGGTGCCGCTGACGGCTCCGCGGGGCCACCTGCGCTTCGAGGACGTCAGTTTCTCGTACGCGGGGAGCACCGCCCCCGCCGTCGAGAGTCTGACCCTGGACGTGCCCGCCGGTGGTTCGCTCGCGATCGTGGGCGAGACCGGCTCCGGCAAGAGCACGATCGCCGCGCTGATCGCCCGCCTCTACGACCCGGACTCCGGCCGCATCACCATCGACGGCGTCGACCTGCGCGACCTGTCCTTCGAAGACCTGTCGTCGGTCCTCGGCGTGGTCTCCCAGGAGACCTACCTGATGCACACGACCGTCCGCGAGAACCTGCGCTACGCCAAGCCGTCCGCCTCGGACGCCGAGATCGAGGCGGCCGCCCGGTCGGCGCAGATCCACGACCTGATCGCGTCGCTGCCGGACGGCTACGACACGATGGTCGGCTCGCGGGGCCACCGCTTCTCGGGCGGCGAGAAGCAGCGCATCGCGATCGCCCGCACACTGCTGCGCGACCCGCGCATCCTGGTACTCGACGAGGCGACAAGCGCCCTCGACACCGAGACCGAGCGGGCGGTGCAGCGCGCCTTCGACGCACTGGCCATCGGCCGCACCACGGTGACGATCGCCCACCGGCTGTCCACGATCCGCGACGCCGACCAGATCGTGGTCGTCGACCACGGCCGGGTCCTGGAGGAGGGCACCCACGACACGCTGGTGGGTTCCGGCGGCCGGTACGCGATGCTCGCCGCGTGACGGCCTCCCCCGTTTACCGCTGGCTCAGTCTCCGGGCCCGGTGAAGCCGAGACGGCGGTTCATCGCGATCGCGGTCTCGTTGCGCGGATGGTGGAACGTGACCAGCCGGCGGTAGCCGGCCGCACGCTTCAGGCCAGTGACAGGCCGCCGCCGCGGTAGGGACGCAGCACGCCGGTCATGTCGGAGAACGCGACACCCTGATCCGCACCCAGCGACGTCGCGGACATCCCGGCCCACTTGTCCGCCAGCCGGGCGATCACGACGCCGCGGGGATCGAACGTCGCGTCGTCGAACCGTCCGATGTCGAGCCCGAGCCGCACCCACTCCGCCATGGCGAGACCCTACACAGGCGCCTCCTCCGCGGCGACGGCCAGCAGGGCGATGATGGCGAGGCCGCGCTGGGCGGCGTCGTTGGTCGCGAAATCACCCGCCGGGATCTCCTGCACCGGCTCGGGCACGCGGCTGCCGGAGACGGTGACCGCCGCCGGCCAGGGCTTGCCGGCCGGGTCGTTCAGGAACTGGTCCCAGCCCCGCTGCCGCAGGCCCTTGTCCCCGGTCGCCTCTCCGGCCCAGGCGGTCACCCGCGAATAGATGGTGGGGAAGACGCCGGGGTTGAAGTCGAAGCCGTACCGCGCGATCTTCTCGGCCGACGGGGCCTGCACATAGCGCGCGAAGTCCAGGAACACCGCCTCGAAGGCCGGCACGTCGACCAGCGAAAGGGCCTCCCACAGGATCTGTTCGCCGCCGAACGCCATCGCCAGGTTGTATCCGCCCAGGTAGTCACCCTTGCCGAAGTTGGTCAGGTGGCCGGTGGCCGGGTCGAAGCCGACCGCGCCACCCGCCTCCCCGGTGAACAGCCCGGCCGGGAAGGCGGCGATGTCGGTCATCCCGGTGACGATCCGATCCCGCCAGCGCACGTCACCGGTCCGTTCCCACTCGGTCAGCCAGTTGCTCACCAGCGCGTACCAGTCGGGGCCGATCCGCAGCCGGGTCGGTGCCAGGGTCTGCGGCGGCAGCACCTCGCGGAGGGGTTCGACGGTCAGCAGCGTGCGGTCGGCCCGCAGTGACGCCCGGATCAGCTCGCCGAGCAGCTCGTCGGCGGTCAGGTAGTAGGCGAACCGCTTGGTGAACGACTCCCCGATCCGGGCCTCCTTCGCCCCGTCGCCCCAGTGCGAGACGTTGTGCCGCGAGCCCAGCCCGGCGAACCGCCCGGTGTGGTGGGTGTCGACCTCGCTCACGTGCCGGGTCATCGCCCGCGCCAGCCGGAACACCGCCGGGTCGCCCGAGCGCAGGAACGCGTACCAGAGCATCGCGTCGGTACCCAGCTCGGCGTTGTCCCAGGCGTAGCCGCCGACGTCGTAGCGCCACTCGTGCCGGTCGGCGTCGTAGGTGTGCATGACGTCGCCGTAGTTCCAGTAGCCGTACCAGTCCCGCTGGTCGACCTGCCCGGCGTAGAAGGCGATCTGGTCGTCGAGGGCCTTCTCCAGGGTGGCGCGTGCCGGGGTGCTGCGGTCGGGCAGGCTCCAGCGCCCGAAGACGCCCGCCGCGTGGTAGGCCGCCGGATCGGCGACGATCTGCGGCGGCGCCTCCAGGGCCCGGGACAGCGCGGCGATCCGGTCCCGCGACGGCGTTGCGGCGTACGCCCACAGCACCATCTCGTCCGACCGCACTATCCCCTCGGGCGTACTGAACCCCTCCTGGACGTCCTCGTAGGCCAGGTCCAGCCCGTGCGCCGTGGTGTCGTAGTGCCGCAGATCCATCGCGGGCGCATCCGGCGCCCACGACCACAGGGTGACCTGCGCCGTGCCACTGGCCGCGCCGCGGATGTCGAGCGCCCTCGGGAAGCGCTGCCAGAACTCGGTCAGCCCGAAGCCGAGCCCGCCCGACGGCCCACCCACGTACCCGAAACCGCTCGCCCGCCGGCCGCGCCCCGCATGCGTGAGCCACCGCCCGGCCGGCGATGTCCGCTTCGCGACCGTGAAGTGATGGGCCGACCCTTGGCTGATCCGGAAGTCGTTCCACTGGGCCAACTGGCCGTACGAACCACTGACCTGCGGGTTCCATGCGGACTGCGGCGGCGCCGGGGTGCCGTCCACCTGTGCCGCGTCGACGGCCGCGCCCGGGTCGCGGCGCAGTCCGGTCAGCACCCGCACCGGCTCGCCCCAGACGCCGCCGCCGACGACACCGAACCGGATGTGCCGGTCGTAGGTCTCGCCGGTCATCGGCACGTCCACCTGCAGGCCGAGGCCGCGCACGAAGTCGCGGCCCGCGTCGGCGTCCCAGGTGAAGCTGTGCACGAGCCGCACGGCTTCGCCGGCGACTGCACCGGCGGCCTCATCGGCGGCTTCGCCCGCGGCCAGATAGACCCGGAGGGTCCAGGGAAGGATCCGGCGCGGGCCCCCGGACGTACGCCGGTAGGTCCCCGACAACCGCACGACGGCCCGGACCGGGCCGGTCTGCTCGATCTCCGCCTTCTCCACATAGCCCAGGTACGACGATTGCCTCGGTACGACCGTCTCGTCGTCCGGCCGGTCCTGAAGGCGCAGCGTCAGCCGCCCGTTCCCGGCCGTGACCCGGCCGCCGCGCCGGAGGCTGACGATCGCCACCGGCCCGCGGGTCGCCAGCCGCACCTCGACCGTCCCGTTGGCCAGCACGATGTCCGCGCCCTGCCGCCGGACGGTGACCGGCGTGGCCGGCGGGTGCGGCTCACCCGGGCCGAGCAGGTAGCGGTCCCGCTCGCTGCCCCCGCCGATCGCGTGCCCGGTCCATTTGAGCGAACCGTCCGGCCAATAGGCCAACGGCCAGGTCTGCACCGCGATCGGCGCGCCGCTCCCGTCGGTCAGGGCCAGCGGGGTGTGGGCGGGGAGTACGCCCCGGGGCCAGGGCACCCCCCAGGCCGCCCCGCCCGCGGTCTCCGGTGGCCGCCCGTCGAGCCAGTGGAGCGCCGTCTCCCCCGGTTTCGTCGATGCCGCCGACGTCCGGTGAGGCTTCGCGGCGGGGACGCCACCGGCTGCGGCGAGGGTCGCGGTCAGGAGCGTACGGCGAGAGAGTCGCGGCATGCCGGTCCTCCGGTCTGATCGTCAGCGATCCGTTCCGGCATTCATACCGATCGATCAGGAACGGCTCAATCGCTCCGCCCCGAACAGTCAACATCCTCAGGAAAGCGCTTGCCCGGGCGAATCCCGCATTTCCGGCATCGCGTGCGTCGTGGCCGCCTTGGACGACCTGCTCGTTCAGCACCGTGCGCGTATCAGGTGACGGACGCTCGGCGACGGCCGGGCCCGCCGGTCAGTCGATGCCTTCGATGATGCGGAAGTCGCGCTCGACGCCGTCGGGGAGGGCCACCAGCGCCTTCTGGTATGCCTCGCTCTCGTATGCCGCGACGGCCTGTTCGAAGCTGTCGAACTCGACCAGAACGACGCGTTGCGTGATTCCGGCTTCGTGGGCGACGACCCGACCGCCACGGGACAGGGTGCGCCCGCCCCCAGCCCGGACAGCCGGACCGGCCAGCTTGTTGTAGGCAGTCAGCCTCTCCGGGTCGGAAATGGCGGGGTAGACACTGACCCAGTAGCCCTTAGCCATGGAAACCTCCGGTGTTCGGCCGGACACGTCCGACATCGAACTGACACTGGGATCGATCGATCCCGGCGACGGGTACTGCGGTCGGTTGAATCGTCATATGCGCAGGTTAGGGCTTGATGTGCGGTCGAGGGAAAGACCGGTACGGGACAGGCTCAGAAAGGATCGTTAGCAATTGACGATCCACCTGGTCCCCCCACGCGAGCAGTCGCCGCTGCACCGCCGCATCCGCGCCGTCGCCAAAAACCTGGCGCACGAGCTGCACTGGCTGCCGGACCGACGCGCAAGAGGTCAAGCGAGACGGACGCCTGCGGGGGCGAGGACCCTGCGCCCGCGGACTTCGCGCTGATGACGACGGCCGTCTTGCTGATTGTCCGACACGACCTCGCTACGCCGGCGGATCAGCATCCGATGACGGCCCCGGATCCGGTCCGAGCCGTACACCGCGGCGACGACGCCGCCCAGCTCGAGATCCCGGCGGATACCGCCCGCCGGGCACGGCGTGCGTCGTTCGTCGAGACGACGACCGCCGGCGTGTCAACGAAGGCAGGCGACTGTCCGCTATCGGTGCGACGAAACTCGCACTGGTTCCGGCAAGCTGGTACCAAGGCGAGATGGCCGACTTCGTCATCCGCAGGTGGGAGCTGGCACACTACGACGGCTTCCAGGCCCCACCGCACGTCCACGAGCGAGGCGACGAGGCCTTCTGCGTCCTCCGCGGCCGCCTCCGCGTCCTGATCGGCGACGCCTGGACCGAACTCGGCCCGGGCGAGCACGCGACCGTCCCGGCCGGCACCGCACACACCTTCGCCACCGCCGACCCGTCCGGCGCCGACGTCCTGGCCGTCATGACCCCCGAGATCGATGCCCTAGTGACCGCCCTCCACACGGCAACGACGGACTCGGAACGCGCCGCGCTCTGGAAGCGCCATCACGCCCACCTGGTGGAGCTGCGCTGACAAGCCGGCGGACCGAGCCCCACGGAACGCCGACCAGGACAACCCGATCCGGCTTCACGACCACAACGAACGCCGGGACCTCGGCCACCCCGACAAGCCAACGGCCCCGACCACAACGACGGACCACCAGCCGCCGCCTCTACCCACCACCGATTGACCGATGGCCACGCCGCCCCGCCGCGACAGACGTATCCCACGCCCTCTCGACCATGCGCCGACCGCGTCGAGGGCCCGGATCAGCGGCTGCGGCGGCTCAGGAGTGAAAGCCCGGCCGCCCCGGCCGCCAGCGCCAGCAGCGAGAGGCTGAGCTGCGTCGGCACAGCCGTCGTCGACACCAGGTCGACCACCCCGAGGGCCAGGAGCGCCAGCAGGCTGACCGCCAGCACGACGGCGGACAGGTGGGCGACGACCGCACGGCGGTCGACCGGGGCGCGGCCGCCGGGCGGCACGCGCAGGCTTTCGGCGTACGCGTCCGACACCCGCACCAGCGACTCCGCGTCGACAATCCCGCTCTCGGCCGTCGTCAGGCGGCGGAGTTCGAGCCGCGCGCGTACGTGCGAAGGCTCGAGCCGAAGCGCCCGGCCGTAAGCCTCGCGGGCGCTGAGCGGCCGTCCGGCCGCGAAAAGCGCCACCCCGTACGCCACCTGGATGTCCGCGTCGTAGTGGGCGAACTCCGCTGCCGCCCCCAGGCTGATCTCGGCCTCGCCCACCCGCCCGGCCGCCAGCAGGGCCCGCCCGAGGCGCTCGGCCAGCCGCGGGTTGCCCGGGTCGTCGGCGCAGCCGGTCCGGGCGGCCGCGATCGCCAGATCGTGCCGGCCGGTCGCCGAGTAGGCGGCGCTGGCCAGGTACAACGACTCCAGCCCACCGGGGTCGAGGCGCAGCGCGGACCGGGCCGCGTCGAGCGCCGCGGCCGGGTCGCCGAGGTCGAGCCGCGCCCGGGCAAGCAGTTGCCAGGCGCCGACGTTGGCCGGTTCCTCGCCGACGACCGGCGTCAGCAGGTGGGCAGCCTTACCGGCGCGGCCGTTCAGCAGCAGGTCGCCGGCCTGGTCGAGGAGTAGGTGGGTACGCACGCCGCCCCAATCGGCCGCCCACGGCCCGATCTGCCGGGCAGCCCCGGTGCGGATCGGTTGCCTCCGCCCGTGGGCGTAAGCCAGCCCACCGGCGCGCAGAGCGAATCCCGCACATCGGGCCGCCGGGCGTAAGCCGCAGGGGGTAGGCCCGAATGAGTAAGCCGCAGAGCGTAAGCGCAGAAGACTCGGCCGCCGCGAGTAAGCCGCAGAGCGTAGGTGCCCGAGGGAGAGTAGGCCTGCGCGAGCAAGCCGCCTAGCGTCGACCGCAGGGCGCTGCGGGCACATGCGCCACAGGGCCACCTGTGCGGCATAGTGATCGCCATGGCTTACGGAGTGGTGCTCCTGCCCGACGCGCGGACCGCCCGCGCCCTGACCGAGCTCTCGCACGCCATCGGCCACGGTGCCCGGCCACTCAACCAGCTGGGTGACCACGCCCCGCCGCATGTCTCCGTCCTGCACTTCGACGTCCCCGGCGAGCGGGACGCCGAGATCGCGGAGCACGTGAGCCGAAACCCTGTGAAGCTGACGGTCAAGGTGATCGGCCTGCTCTACGTGCCGGTCCCGGAGGGCGACTACTACGTTCCGACCGGCGGCATCTACTTCGGTGTCGAGGTCGTCCGCCGCCCGGACCTGGACGCCCTGCACCGCGAGTACCTGGAGTTCGGCGCCGCACGCGGCATGGCCCCGTTGGGTGCGGTCGGCGCCGACTACCGGCCCCACATCACGCTGGGTGTCGCCGGGGTGCAGCCGGCTCTTCCGCCGCTCGACATGATGCCGCTCGGCGAGCTGTCCATGACGTTGGCGAGCGGGCCGATCGGGCCCTTCGGCACCTTCCCCACGCTCGGCGCGGATGGCGCAGGTCACAGGTCGGACGCTTAAGCCA
This sequence comes from Actinoplanes sp. NPDC051343, assembly GCF_044455125.1. Classification (NCBI taxonomy): domain Bacteria; kingdom Bacillati; phylum Actinomycetota; class Actinomycetes; order Micromonosporales; family Micromonosporaceae; genus Actinoplanes; species Actinoplanes sp. NPDC051343. The sequence goes on along the minus strand of NZ_JBITEL010000002.1, from coordinate 260,486 downwards.
ACCGTTTCGCAACCGATCTGGGCGGTTGCAAATGTGGAGCGAAGGGAGTTGCGAGATGACCACGCGAATCGGATCCGACGACGGTCACCGCTGGGACTCGCACAACGCATGGGTGCACCTGCGCAAGGACTGGCAGCAGCTGTCGGTCGACGCGCTCGCCAACGCCGATGCCCGGGTGATCGCCGCCGACAAGGCCGCCGTCGTGGAGAGCCGCCGGCAGATCGCCCACGTGCAGGGCTCGCACCTGGTCGACGTCACGGTCTAGGGAAGCGTCACCGCTCGGGACAGACGTCTCCGCCCACGGAAAACGTCACCGCCCAGGGAAAGGCGTCACCTCCCACGACGCGTGATCGCCCAGGACAGGCGCGATCGCCCAGGACAGGCGTCATCCGCCCGAAGGCGTCACCACCCAGGGCAGACGTCTTTGCCCAGGGCAGGCGTCAGGGTCGGGGAAAGGCGGCACGCTTCTGGCAATCGGCCGCCGGCGGCCCGGGGCGACCCTTCGGATGCTGTGGAGACCCTATGAATAGGGTGGCCGCATGCGTTTCTCCGGGATCGACGACCTGCTCGCCCACGACGACCTCGGCGTCAGCGACTGGCATGAGGTCGACCAGGGCCGCATCGACCGGTTCGCCGAGGTGACCGGCGACCGGCAGTGGATCCACGTCGACCCGGAGCGGGCCAGGCGCGAGGGACCGTTCGGCGGCACGATCGCCCACGGTGCGCTCACTCTGTCGCTGTGCATGACCTTTCTGACCCAGGTCGTTCAGGTCGACGGTGTCACCTTCGTGGTCAACGGGGGCTTCGACCGGGTGCGGTTTCAGGCTCCGGTGCGGGCCGGGGACCGCCTGCGAGGTTCCGTACGCCTCGTGCAGTCGCGCCGGCTCGGTGACGGCGCCCGGATCGTCGTGCGCACCCGCGCCGAGATCGACGGGGGGACCAAGCCTGCCTGCATCGCCGACCAGGTGCTGGCCCTGTACTAGCGGGCGCGCTCAAGTCGGGCCGTGCGGTGCCGATGGCAGGACGTGTCGGCACGGCGGAACGCATGGCGCTGGTGGGCCGGGGCTAGTGCCCTGGCGACCATCGGGTACTTCCTGCTGCCCCGCGACACCGCCCCGCAGCGGCTGACCTTCGCCGCGTTCGGGCTCGTCTGCGCCGTCGCGGTGGTCGCCGGCGTGCGGCTGCACCGGCCGCGCCGCTCCGGCGTCTGGTACTTCTTCGCCGCCTCCGGCCTCACGACCACGGTCGCCAACGCGATCGTGGCCGGCTACCAGGAGCAGCACGGGAACGTGCCGTACCCGTCGACCGCCGACCTTTTCTACACCTTGACCTATCCGATGATGGCGATCGGCCTGCTCGCGATGCTGCGGGCCCGGCAGGGCCGCAACGTGGCCGGGCTGCTCGACGCCGCCATGGCGACCACCGCGATCGGGCTGGCGTTCTGGGTGTTCGTGCTGCACCCGGTGGCCGCCGGGTCCGGTGCCTCGGTCGCGCAGCGGATCCTCGGCACCGAGTACCCGTGCTGGGACGTTCTGCTCGTCGCCCTGCTGGCCCGGCTCTACCTGGGCGGTACCGGACGGATCACGACCAGCGACCGCCTGCTCGGCCTCGCGGTGACGCTGCTGACCGCCGGGGACGCGACGTTCGCGCTGGTCTCGCTGCACCACCCGGCGTACGGGATCTGCAGCCTCATCTGGCTGCCCGCCTACGCCCTGTTCGCCGCGGCCGCCCTGCACCCGTCGATGAGCGAGGCGGCCGGTGCTGCCCGCGAGCGCGACCAGGCCCGCGTAGGCCCGGCGCGCCTGGCCCTCCTGGCCGCCTCGTCCCTGTCGACGAGGGCCGCATCCGGGCCGTCGAGGCGCTGATCCGCTGGGAGCACCCGGAGCGGGGCCTGGTCAGCCCGGTCCAGTTCGTGCCGGTCGCCGAACAGAACGGCCTGATCGTCGAGCTGGGCGCCTGGATCCTGCAGACCGCCTGCGCCCGCCTGGGCGCGTGGCGCGCCGAGCTGGGCGACCGCGCCCCCGAGCAGGTCTCGGTCAACGTCTCGGCCCGCCAGCTGGCCCGCCCCGACTTCGCGGCCGGCGTCGCCGAGACGCTGGCCGTCACCGGACTGCCCGCCGGGTGCCTGACGATCGAGGTCACCGAGACCGCGGTCTTCGAGGGCGGGCAGGCGGTCACCGCGCTGCACGAGCTGCGGGCCCTGGGCGTACGGATCGCGCTCGACGACTTCGGCACCGGCCACTCGTCGCTCGGCCTGCTGCAGACCGTCCCGGTCGACACCCTCAAGGTCGACAAGTCGTTCGTCGACCGCATCACCGAGGCCGGCCGCCACGCCGTCATCGCCGAAGCCCTGATCCAGGTCAGCGCCGGGCTGGGCCTGACCGCGGTCGCCGAGGGCGTCGAGACGGCCGAGCAGGCGGCCGCCCTCTACCGGCTCGGCTATCGGCTGCTGCAGGGCTACCACTACGGACGCCCGGTTGCCGACCCCGATTTCGACCTGGTCCGCGCCACCGTCGCGGCGGGCGGCCTGAAGATCACGCCTCCGGCGGGATGAGCAACGGGTGGCGGCGGTCGTGCGAAGCGGACACGTCGGCCATCGCACGACGGTAGGCGGCGCAGCTCAGACGGCCGGAGCGTAGCTGCGCCTGTAGGTCGTTGCACGCGCGTACGCTCGCCTCGTGACCGACCCACCGGCCGGCGGCCGGAGTCTCGGGGTGACCAGCACTGATCTGGCCCGCACCGATCTGGCCGGCAGCGAGCGACCCGGCCATGCCCGGCCGCGCCGGCGGCGCCGAGAACGGTCCCCGGTCGAGAGCCACCGCAGCAGCCACGCTCGCGAGCAGCAACATGCTCGCGATCACCAGGACTACCTCCATGTCCGGCCCCACCTCCGGTGACAGCATCGCTCGCCCGCGCAAATGCGGCCAGGGCCGAAAGGCCGGGAACGCCCCGCGCGTCAGATGACCCAAATCGGATGACCCGGCCGAGCCGTTTCTGAACCTTCCGGCGCTCGTTTCCGTTCCCCCGGTCGTGCAGCCGATCGACCTCGACACCCCGGCACCCGAGCCCGACGCCGGGACTGTCGACACCGCCGGCAAAAAGGCCGGAACCTCACGTGTACGCGCTGTGCTCGACAGCCGGGCCCTGACGGTGCTGGCCTGCCTCCTGGTCTTCGCCGCGCTGATCTTCCCGAACGTGTTGTCCCGCCTGACCGTGCCCGGCTTCGCGCGCATCCCGGTGGAAGGCGCGATCCTGCTCGGCCTGCTGGTCGTGCTGCCACCGAAGGCCCGGCGCGTGGTGGCCGTCGTCGCGGGCGTCCTTCTCGGCTGGCTGGTCGTCGAGAAATGCCTGGACATCGGCTTCTTCGACGAGCTGAACCGGCCGTTCGACCCGGTGCTCGACTGGGTGCTGTTCGACGACGCCTACAACTTCGTGGCCGACTCGTACGGCCGGGCGGCGGCGATCGGTGCCGTCGCCGCCATCGGGCTGCTGGTCGTGATCGTGATGGCGCTCTGCACGTGGGCGCTGCTGCGGCTCGGCCGGCTGGTCGGCGCGCACCGGAAGGCGTCCGCGTTCACGGCCGGCGGCGTCGCGCTGGCGTGGGTGCTCGCGTTCTCCACCGGGTTGTCGCTCGCCGCGTCGGTGCCGGTCGCGGCGCGCAGCACCTACACGTACGCCTTCGACCGCGTGCGGCAGGCGCAGGCGGGGCTGAAGGACGAGGCCGCTTTCCAGAAGGAAGTGCAGGTCGACGCGTACCGGAACACGCCCGCGGACCGGATGCTGACCGCCTTGCGCGGCAAGGACGTGGTTTTCACCTTCGTGGAGAGCTATGGCCGCAGTGCGGTCGAGGCGCCCGGCCTGGCGCCCGAAATCGATCAGGTTCTGGACAACGGCACGGCGTCCCTGAAGGCTTCCGGGTTCGCCTCCGCAAGCGGATGGCTCACCTCCCCGACGTACGGCGGGGGAAGCTGGCTGGCCCACTCCACCTTCGAGTCCGGGCTGTGGATCAACAACCAGCAGCGCTACCGCGACCTCGTCTCCTCCGACCGCATGACGTTGACCAGCGCATTCAAGAGGATCGGCGTGCACACCGTGAGCGTCATGCCGGGCACCACCAAGGCGTGGCCGGAGGGCAAGTTCTACGGCTACGACACGGTGTGGGACTCGCGCAACCTCGGCTACGCCGGCCCCCGCTTCAGCTGGGCACCGATGCCCGACCAGTACACGCTCGAACAGCTCAACAAGATCGAGTACCAGGTGCCGGGCCGCAAGCCGCTGATGGTCGAGATGCCGCTGGTCTCCAGCCACACCCCGTGGGCCCCGATCCCGGACTACCTGCCGGACTGGAACCAGATCGGCGACGGCTCGGTCTACACGAAAATGGTCGCCGACGGCACCAGGCCGGGGTCACTCTGGTCGGACAGGAAACAGGTCCGTCTGGAGTACGGTAAGTCGATCGTGTACACGTTGACGACACTCATCAACTGGGTCGAGAAGTACGGCGACAAGAACCTGGTCATGGTCTTCCTCGGCGACCACCAGGCCTCCCCGATCGTCTCCGGCGACGGTGCGAGCCACGACGTCCCGGTCGCGATCGTCGCCCACGACCCGGCGGTCCTGCAGGCGATCGGCGGCTGGGGCTGGGACGACGGCCTGCGGCCGTCGACGAAGGCCCCGGTGTGGCCGATGAGCGACTTCCGCGACCGGTTCTTCAGCGCGTTCGGCAGCACACCGCAACCCTGATGGGCCTGTTGCCGCGCTCGACCCCGGCCACCGAGGGCATCGCGCCGCACGGGATCGCGGCACTGCTCGACCGGCTACCGGAGGAATGCCACTCGCTGATGGTGGTGCGGCACGGGCACGTCGTCGCGGAGGGCTGGTGGGCGCCGTTCTCGGCGTCCCGGCCCCACCTGCTCTATTCGCTGACCAAGTCGTTCACCGGGGTGGCGGCCGGTATCGCGATCGGCGACGGCCTGCTCTCCCTGGACACCCGGCTCGGCGACGTCCTTCCCGCCTACGACAGCGCGCTGACGGTCGAGCACCTGCTGACGATGACGGCCGGCCACGCCGGCGACAGCCTGGCCGAGGCCTGGACGCTGGAACCGCACGACCTGGTCCGAGGCTTCCTGCGGGTGCCGTTCCCCCACCCGGCCGGCACCCGGCACGCGTACGACAACGCGACAAGCTTCGTCCTGGCCCGCATCGTGGAGCGGGTCACCGGCCGCAGCCTGCCCGACTTCCTCGACGAGCGCCTCTTCGCCCCGCTGGGCATCGCCGGCGCCGAATGGGACCGGGTGGCCAGCGGCGAAACCTTCGGCTTCCACGGGCTGCACCTCACCACCGAGGCGATGGCGGCCTTCGGCGAACTACTCCTCCGCGGCGGCCGCCGGCTCATCCCCCGCGACTGGCTGGTGCGGGCGACGACCCGCCGCGTCGAGACGCTCCAGTTCGAGGACGGGTCCCGCACGATCGACCACCTTCAGGGGTACGGATATCACCTGTGGATGTCCCGCCACGGTTACCGAGGTGACGGTGCGTTCGGGCAGTTCTGCCTGGTGATCCCGTCGCACGACCTGGTCGTGGCGGTGACCGCCGCGACCCCGCACGGGCAGGCCGTGCTGGACGCCGTCTGGGACTGCCTCCTGCCGGCCGTCGACGTCGCAGCACCGGACGACCCGTCCCTGCCGCTGCGGCTCCAGCGACTGTCACTTCCGCTCGTGACCGGCGACCACGCCCCGGACCGTCCCGCCCGGGCCAGGATCCCGTCGTGGGGAACGTCGGTGTCGTTGGACCCGGGCCCCGCCAGCTGGCGACTTCGCCTGGAAAACCTGCCCACGGTCCCGTCACCGGCCCCGCACCCGGCCGGCTGGCTGCCGCGACTCGAAATCCCGCCCGCGGCCGGCCGGTCGCCGCGATCCGAAAACGCGCCATGCCCCACCTCGCCGGTCAACTCGGTCGACATCGAGATCGGCCATCGGGAGTGGCGCGAAAGCTCGCCCCTGGGCCGCCCGGTGGTGGCCACGGGCGCCTGGCAGGGCAATATCTTCGTCGCCGACCTCTACGTCATCACCGGCCCGCACCGCCTCCGGCTGACCATCGACGGCCCAGTTGCGTCGGCGACCTGGAACCTGGTCCCGCTGACCGGCCCCAACCTGCTCAACCAGCTCCGCTCACCCCTGATGACAAGGCCGGACGTCGGTTGAGCCGCGCCGGACGCAGTTAGCCCGGAGACCCGGACGCGGTATGCCCGCAACCACGCGCGCACTCAGCCCGCGGGCCCAGCCGCGCTAGGCGTAGGGGCCCGGGCGGTCCCATCCGGCGGGCAGGGCGGGCTGCGGCCAGGTTGGATCCGGGCGGAAGTCGGTGCCGGTGCCGTCGAACGGGTAGGCGCCGGCCTCGATGAGCTTGATGACGCGCTCCCCCTCGGCGCGGATCTCGTCGGCGCCGGCCCGGTCGAAGTAGTGCGGCTGCCCGATCCGGTCGGCCAGTTCGTCCTCGTCCTTCCACACCCAGGAGCGGTCGGGCGCCACCACGACGTCGAGCACCAGGTCGGTCGCGTCGACGCCCTCCTCCTGACGGGTGTGCGGTGTCTCGAGGTTGACGTACCACCCGGCGAACTCGCCCCGCCGGAAGAACCACCACACGGAGTGCGCGGCCCCGGGCGGCATCAGGATCAGGACGTCCTTGTCGCCCCACGTCTTGCGAACCAGCCGCGGCCCACGCATCTCGCCCAGCGGCATCGCGTGGAGGGTGCGGTTGTCCTCGTCCTCCAGGCCGGCGACCTCGGTGCCGGCCCGCATCCACAGGAGTAGTCCCTCGTCGTCGTCCCGGACCACGACCATCGGCTTCACGAAGCTGTAGGTGGAGGCGCGGACGTAGCGCCGCAGCACTACCTGCCCCGGAGCGAAACGCACGGACGGCACGCTAGCGCATCCCGATGACATGTTGACTGAATCAATGTTGACGCGGTGACGCGGCAATCAACATGTCAATGTTGCTGCGCAATGCAGCAGGCGACACCGAACGTCGGGGCGCCATGCCGAACGACACCGAGCGTCTGACCCACGCCGAGCGACGTCAACCATCCGATGCCAGGACGGACGACGCCGATCACCGGCCGCCGGAGCGAACGGCGTCGATCATCTGGCGCCAGGCTGAGCGGCGTAGGCCTCGGGGCATGCGCCGGGCGTGGCGGTTGGCCGGGTCGCTCTCGTGCGGGCGGGCGCGGAGCCGGGCGGGTACCCACGGGCCGCCGGTCCGGAAGAGGCCGCCCGCCAGCGGTTCGGCCTTGACGGCGCGGCGGAGCAGCGGGACGTAGCCGGGGCCGAACCAGCACCAGGACGGCGGCGACGGGGGCAGGCCCAGCCAGTCGCCGAGGGCGGCCAGATACGGTTCCGGCGGGTCGGTGGGCGGGCCGACGAGCGTACGGCCGTCCAGCAGCAGGCCGCCCGCGACCGACGCCGAAATGTAGACCGTGGCCGGGCCGGCGAGCGCCGGCGCGAAGCGCCGCACCCGCTCGTCGTCGGGACCGGTCTCGACGTCCAAGCTGTGCGAGACCGTCAGGCCCCACTTCGGACCCGGGGGTGCGGCCACCGACGCGTGGTGCACCGGCGGCGAGCCGATCATGAACAGGAACTGGTCGGACGACGCGTACGCCGCAAGCAGGCCCTGCTCGCCCGCCCGGCCGAAGCGGCCGCGCAGCGGCTCCGTGTCGCCGAACCGCACCGGGAGCGCCTCGGGCAGGTGGGCGCGGGCGGCCGTCAGCCAGCGGGGCACGATCGGTGCCGCCCCGGGCCGCTCGTAGATCCGGACCGTGAGGACGTCGAGTTCGCGTTCTCCCACGTCAGCGAGCCTAGCCCGGTGGATCATGACATCCGGCACGGATCCGGGGCATCGAGGTCGATTAACGTTCCGGGCATGGATACACCGATCTTCACCGGTCGTAACGGGGCCGCCTGGTACGTCAGCCTGCTCGGCGGCGTCAAGATGCGCGGCCGGTGGCGGATGCCGAAGGACATGGTCGTGGTCACGCCGATCGGCGGGGCCAACCTCGACCTCGACGAGGTGGAACTGCCCGCGGGCGAAACGCCGATCCTGACCAAGGTCTCGCTGGTCGGCGGGGTGTCGCTGCAGGTGCCGCCGGAGCTCGAGGTCCGGGTGGAGGGCTTCCGGCTGTTCGGTGGGGTACGGGTCGAGCCGGGCGCCAGCGATCCGGGCACAGTGCTCAGGGTGCGCGAATACAGCCTCGCCGGCGGGGTGCACGTGACCCGGACACGGTAGAAACAGTGGATGTTGCTCTACCTGGACTGCGACACCGGCATCGACGACGCGCTCGCCATCGGGTTGCTGCTGGCCCACGACGACGTCCGCCTGATCGGAATCGGAACCGTCAACGGCAACACCTCGGCGGTGCAGGCCGCCGCGAACACGGCCGGCCTGCTCGCGCTGGCGGGACGCGCCGACATTCCGGTCGCGGTCGGGGTGGGTGAGCACCATGACGGGGCGCACCACGTGCACGGCGACAACGGCGTCGGCGGGGTGGTGCTGCCCGAAGGCCGCCCGCACGACCCTCGCACGGCCGCCGGCCTGCTCGTCGACCTGGCGCGGGAGCACGCCGGGGCGCTGCACGTTCTCGCCACCGGGCCGTGCACCAATCTCGCGGCGGCGCTGCGCGCCGAGCCGCGGCTCCCCGACCTGGTCGCCTCGGTCACGGTCATGGGCGGCGCTCTACGCGTACGCGGGAACGTGAACCCGCACGCCGAGTTCAACATCGCCGTCGACCCGGCGGCGGCCGCGGCCGTGTTCGCGGCCGGCTGGGCGGTAACGCTGGTGCCGCTCGACGTGACGCTGGATCATCGGTGGACGACCGGCGACTGGCAGCGGCTGGGCGGTTCGCCGCTCAACGACGCGCTGCACGAGATGCTGCCGGTCTACTTCGACGCCTACGAGACCCGGTTCGAGGAGCGCGAGATCGCGCTGCACGACCCGTTGGCGGCGGCCGTTGCGGTCGGTGACGTGACCCCCGGCGACGCTCCGCTGCTCAAGCTGGGCGTCGACCCGGCGACGGGCCGGGTCGTTCAGGAGGCGGGCGCGGGTCCGCGCGTACGCGTGGTGCTGTCGCTGACCGCCCCGGCCGGACCGGCGATGCTGGATCGTCTGCTCCGCGGCGCAGGCGCCGGCCCGCAGGCCGCGTCGCCGGAGGGACGGCAGCCGGCCGGGTCATGACCTCGCGGCCGGTGACACGCAACCGGTCCGCACCGGCCGCCCCGAGGCCGTAGCAATTGTCGAGCCGGACTGGCCGTCCGGTGTGGGTGAGCGCCCGTTCGGGCGTACGCGAACAGGGACTTACCCGGCAACACCCGCCGCGTCACCATTATCCCCAGCGTGCGACATTCGGGATTTTGGGAGCGTAGTGGTGAACATCGGGAATGACCGCCTCGCCCTGGTGGTCACGGTCGATCGCCATGACGACCCGGGGCTCCGCGACCTCGCCGCGCCCTCGGCGGACGCGGCGGCACTGGCCGAGGTGCTCGGCGACGAGAGCCTCGGCGGGTTCCGGATGGAGTTCCTGCACAACCCGACGTCCTGGACGACGTGCGAGAAGATCGACGCGCTGCTCGCCGACCGGCGGCCGTCCGACCTGGTGCTGTTGCACTTCTCCGGCCATGGACTCAAGGATCTGGACGGCGAGCTCTACCTGGCGGCGACCAACACCGTGCCGGACCGGCTCGCGTCGACCGCGGTCGAGGCGGCCTGGATCAGCCGGATGATGCAGCGCAGCCGGGCCCAGCGCGTCGTGCTGCTGCTGGACTGCTGCTACGGCGGGGCATTCGAACGTGGCGTACTCGCGCGAGCCGACGCGCGGATCGACGTCGGTGACCGGTTCCGCCCCGCACGCCTCGGTGAGAGCCGGGGCCGCGTGGTCATCACGGCGTCGACAGCGATGGAGTACGCGTTCGAGGGCGCCGGAGTCAGCGAGGGGCGGCCGGCGCGGCCGTCGGTCTTCACCGCGGCCCTCGCCGAAGGCATCCGCACCGGCGAGGCGGACCGGGACCGGGACGGTTTCATCGCGCTCGACGAGCTGTACGACTACGTGTACGACCGGGTGCGCGAGCGGTCGGGGCATCAGACGCCGTGCAAGTGGGAGTTCGGAACCCGGGGTGACCTTTACGTCGCCCGCAGCCCGTTCAAGCCGGACAGCGTCGTGTCGCTGCCGCCGGAGTTGCTCAATCTGGTCGCGCATCCGTCGGCCGCGGTCCGGCTGGCGGCGGTGCACGAGCTGGCGGCGGTGGGCGACGGCGGCCGGGAAGTCGCGCACGGCGTGCTGAGGCGCCTGGCGGACGACGACAGCCGTACGGTGTCGGCCGCGGCCGCGGAAGCCCTCGGGAGCAGCCCGGACCGACCGGCGCCGATCGACGACCCGCAGCCGGCCGAGCAGCCACTCCAGCCGGCGGAGGGCGCCGCGGCGCGGGCGACCCCGGTTCGACGGCGGATGGTGCGGTCCGGTGCCGGGGCGGGGCTGGCACTCCTGGTCGCGGTCGTCGCCGGAGTGACGGTCAACGCGCGCGGCGACGAACGTCCTCCCGGCGGCGGCCGGCCGGCCGCGACTCCGGCGGCCGTTGCGAGCGGCCACGCCGCGACTCCCGGCAGCAGCGTTGCCGGGGCGAAGGTCGATCGGATGCCGGTCTCGGCGGCGGTACCGGTCCGGCCGGCCGTGCTGGGGCGGATCAAGGTCGGACGGGAACCGGAAGGCCTCGCGGTCTCGCCGGACGGTCACACCGTTTACGTGGCGGACCAGGGCTCGCACGAACTGTTCCTGGTCGACCCGGTGCGGCACCTCGTCCGGGCCAGGGTGACGCTTCCTTTCGTGCCGCGCTTCGTCGCGTTGTCGAGCGACGGCACGCAGGCCTATGTCGCGATGTACAACGACGACATCACGGGCAGCGGCGTGGCGATCGTGGGCACCCGTACGCACGTGCTGGAGGCGGTCGTGCCCACCGGACCGATGCCGTTCGCGCTGGCGGTCGCGCCGGACGACCGGGTCTGGGTGCCGATCCACCGGGCCGATCGGGTTCAGGTCATCGACCCGGCGAGCCGGCACATCGTCGCCGACATCCGCGTGCCGCCGAGCCCGCACGCGGTCGCCTTCGGCGGAGAGGCCGCCTACATCGCGGACCATGAGACGAACGCGGTCTCGCCGATAGACCGGGCGACGGGCCGGGTGCGGGGGCCGATGCCGGCCGGGCACAGCCCGCATCATCTGGCCCTGACCGACGACGGGAGCACCGCGGTGGTGGCCGACTACGACGGTGACACCGCCACGATCATCAGCCTGGGGTCCGGGAAGGCGCGGGCGACCGTGCGGGTCGGGCATCATCCGCAGAGCGTCGGCATCGGGGGCAACCGGATCGCGGTCGTCAACGAGGGCGGCGACTCGGTGACGGTGCTGGATCTGCCCGACGGGAAGAAGGTGGCGACGCTGAAGGTCGGGCGGAGCCCGCGGTCGATCGCGGTCGCGCCCGACGGCCGCACCGCCTACGTCAGCGACGGCGGCGAGGGGGCGGTCGAAGCGATCCGGCTCGGCTGACGCGACCGGTTCAGATCGGCGGCCGACTGCTCTCGAACGCCGCGGCCACCCGCAGGGTCAGGGCGTCCGACCAGCGGGGACCCATCACCTGCAGCCCGATCGGGAGACCGGCCTCGTCGGTGCCGGCCGGGACCGAAGTGGCCGGGAGGCCGGCCAGGTTGGCCGGAAGGCAGAGGGTGCACCAGTCGTCGAAGAACGGGTCGACCGGGCGCCCCTCGATGGTCTCGGGGCGCAGCCGGCCGACCGGGAATGCGGTCATCTGCATCGTCGGCGTGACCAGGACGTCGTATCGGGAGAAGAAGCCGGCCCAGGCCGCGGAGTAGGCGTTCCGCTCGTGCAGCGCATCGACGTAGGCCCCCGCGGTGATCGTGGCGCCGGCTTGAACGATCGCGGCCGTCCCGTCGGACATCCGGGAGCGCCACGACGCCAGCAGCGGGCCCTCGGAGGCGTAGCCCTCGGCCAGCGCGACGGTGTTCCAGAGTGCGGTCGGGTCGCCCAGGCCGGGCGCGGCCGGGATCAGCTCGGCGCCGAGGGAGGCCAGCCGCGCGACCGCCGCGGCGAAAGCGGCGCGGACCGAGGGGTCGACCGGCGCGAAGCCCAGGTCGGCCGAGTAGGCGATGCGCAGACCGGCCAGCGTGCCCGGTGAGACGGCCGCGCCGGTCACGTCGCCCACGTCTACGGGGACGGTCGTGTCGTCAGCGGCGGACGGGCCGGCGATCACCGACAGCATCAGGGCGGCGTCGCGGACCGAGGTGGCGAGCGGGCCGTCGACCGACAACGACTTCCAGCCCTTGAATCCGGGTTCCTTCGGCACCAGGCCGAACGACGGTTTGTGGCCGACCACGCCGCAGAAGCTCGCCGGGATGCGGATCGAGCCGCCGCCGTCGGTGCCGAGGGCCAGGTGGGTCAGGCCGGCCGCCACCGAGGCGCCCGCTCCCCCGCTCGAGCCGCCCGGGGTGCGCGAAAGGTCGCGGGGGTTGCGGGTCAGGCCGAAGACCAGGTTGTCGGTGACGCCCCGGTAACAGAACTCCGGGTTGTTGGTCTTGCCGACGATCACGGCTCCGGCGTCGCGCAGCCGTTGCACGGCCACGCAGTCCTCGGGCGGCACGAAATCGGCGTAGGCCAGGGACCCGTTGGTGGCGCGTACGCCGGCAAGCCAGATGTGGTCCTTCACCGTGACCGGCACGCCTTCGAGGGGCCCGCCCGCGCCCCGCGCGAGGCGGCGGTCCGAGGCCTCGGCCGACGCCAGCGCCGACGACGCCAGGACCTCGGTCATCGCGTTGAGATCGGGCTGCCGGCGGGCGATCGCCGCCAGCGCGGAAGAGACCACGTCGACGGCGGTGGCCCGGCCGCCGCGGAGGGCGGCGGCCAGGGCGTACGCGTCGGCAAAGGTCATTCCTGCGGCCGCGCGTGCGCGTCGGCCAGCCGCTCGAGCTGCGCCGCCTCACGGTCGGCGATCACCGTCTCCGCCTGGACGTCGATCGTGCGGGCGAGCAGCCAGTAGAGGAGGCCGGCGACCGGGAGCCCGATGAAGAACGAGATGTCGGCGCCCCCCATCGCATCGGCCACGAACCCGGTGTATTTGCTGGTGCTCAGGAACGGCAGCATCGCGCCGAAGCCGACCAGGTAGGAGACGATGCCCCGCCAGCCCCAGCGGCCGTAGAGGCCGCGCGGGTTGAAGATCTCGGCGATCGCGTAGTGGCCGCGCCGGACGACGTAGTAGTCGACCAGGTTGACCGCGGTCCACGGGACGAACAGGTAGAGGACCAGCAGCAGGAAGTCCTCGAAGTTGGTCAGGAAGTCGGCGCCGATCAGCAGTGCGGGCACCAGCGAGAGCACCGCCGTGAAGACGATCGTGACGATGCGGACGGTGCTGGTCGGGCGGATGCTGCGGAACGAGTCGGCGGCCGAGATCAGGGTGAGGGAGCCGCCGTACATGTTGAGGGCGGTGACCGACACCAGGCCGAGCATCGCGAAGACGAGCACGATCCCGCCGAAGCCGTGGAACACGCGGTCGCCGGCCTGACGGAGCGAGCTGACGGTGTCGAAGTTGTCGCCGGCCCACGAGGCGAGTGCGGCGCCCAGGCACATCAGCCAGATGCCGCCGAGCGCCGAGCCGAAGTAGGTCCAGAGGAACGTGCGCTTGATGCCGACCGTCGGCGGCAGATAGCGCGAGTAGTCGGAGACGTAGATGGCCCAGCTGATCTGGTAGCCGGCGACCGCGCCGAACTGCACCAGGAACGGGGTGGCGTGGAAGCCGCCGAGGTCGAACGAGCCGGCCGGGTAGGGCAGCAGGAACACCGCGATCGTGAGGATGCCGAAGATGACCAGGAAGCCGGCCGACAGCCAGCGCTCGACCGAGTGGATGAGGTCGTAGCCGATCAGGGCGACGACGGCCGCGAGCACGGTCGCGATGACGATCCAGACCTTGGCCGGGCCGTGCACGGTGGCGTGCAGCGAGTCGCCGGCCAGGATCGTGTTGAAGATGTTGAAGCCGGCGTACTGCAGGTAGGCGAAGGCCCAGACCAGCAGCGCGCCGACGTAGCCGAACTGCGGCCGCGACTGGATCATCTGCGGCAGGCCGAGTTGCGGGCCCTGCGCGGCGTGGAACGCCATGAAGAACGTGCCGAGCAGGGCGCCGAGGACGATCGCGAGCAGCGACCAGATCAGGTTGCCGCCGCCGATCGCCGAGAACGTGCCGACCGCCAGGGTGGCGATCTGGGCGTTGCTCATGAACCAGAGCGGGCCCTGGCTCCACACCCTGCCGTGCCGTTCGTCGAGCGGCACATAGTCGATGGACCGTACTTCCACTCCGGCGATCGATGCCATCGGTCACGCCTCCCTGGCCATCACACTCACGAGTTCGTATGCGACATGCGCGGCCGCGATCCCGGTGATCTCGGCGTGGTCGTAGGCCGGCGCCACCTCGACGATGTCGGCGGCGACGACGTTGGAGAGGGTCCGCAGCATGGCGAGCAGCTCGCGGCTGGTCATGCCGCCCGCCTCGGGTGTGCCGGTGCCCGGCGCGAAGGCGGGATCGAGCACGTCGATGTCGACCGACACGTACACCGGTGCCGAACCGAGCCGGGACGTCATGCGCGAGACGGCGGCGGCCAGGCCGTCGCGCTCGATCTCGGCACAGTGGATCGCCAGGAAGCCGAGCCGGGCGCTGTCCGCGAGGTCGGAGGAATCGTAGAGCGGCCCCCGGATCCCCACGTGGACGCTGTGCTGAAAGTCGAGAAGGGACTCCTCGGCGGCCCGGCGGAAGGGCGTCCCGTGCGTGTAGGGCTCACCGAAATAGGTGTCCCAGGTGTCGAGGTGGGCGTCGAAGTGCAGCACCGCGACCGGCCCGTGCACGGCGTGCACGGCCCGCAGCAGCGGCAGGGCGACGGTGTGGTCGCCGCCGAGCGCCAGCAGCCGGCGCCCGCCCGCGAGCAGGGCGGAGGCCGCCGCCTCGATCTGCCCGATCGCCGACGCGATGTCGAACGGATTGCAGGCGATATCGCCGGCATCGGCCACCTGCTGCACCCCGAAGGGCGCGACTCCGAGCGCCGGGTTGAAGGGACGCAGCAGCCGCGAGGACTGCCGGATATGGGCGGGACCGAATCGCGCGCCCGGCCGGTAGCTGACCCCGGAGTCGAACGGCACCCCGGCGATGACGACGTCCGCGGAATCGAGGGAGGACAACGTCGGCAGCCGGGCGAAGGTCGGCGGCCCGGCAAACCGGGGCACCATGGTCGCATCGACCGGACCGACGGCCTTATCGGTGGACACTCGGGGCAATTCGTCCATCGACGACCACCTCTCCACGACGATGATCGAACCGTAGACCCGAGGTGCGCCACGAATCAATGGGCTGCGGATTCAGTTGTGCGGACCTCGCGGAGGACAAGCTTCGTTGGTAGCGTCGCGCCATGACGACGGAATCCGGTGTCGATCGCGTACGGCGGCAAGCGCTCGCGGCGCGCGAGCGTGCCACCTTCGCCGACCGCAACCCGGAGTCGGCCGCGGCCTACGCGGGCGCCGGCCACCTCTTCGGCCAGGTGCCGATGACGTGCAGCGCCACCACGAGGTGTTCGAGGCCGCGCTGAGCGAACTCACGACAGCTTGAGCCGCTGGGTGGAGTCGGCGTCGACCTTCGTCGGGACAGGGAGAGGGGCGGGGGCCGGCGCGGGGGCCTGCATGGTGACGGTGAGCCCCGTTCCGGGCGGCACCGCGGTGCCCGGCGGCAGCGTCTGCTCGACCACCGTGGAGTCCTCCGGCGTGCCGGGCGGCACGACCAGCGTGAGCTGCTTGTCGGCGACCGCCTCGCGGGCCTCGGCGAGCGTGCGGTTGCGCAGTTCGGGCACGTGCTCCTCGCTCTGCCGCTCCGACTCCTCGAGCAGCTCGCGCACCCGGATGCTGGTCCACAGGTAGTCGAGGATGAACCCGGCGAGCAGCCCGACGATCAGCACCGCGATGCCGATCGCACCGGAGTAGGGCGCGTTGCCCAGCGGGGCCTCCAGGGCGTGCGACAGCGAACGGACCGCCGGCACCAGCTTGCCCAGGTTGACCAGGCCGAGGCCGATCACGATGGTGGTCAGCCAGTCCGACACCTTGATCAGGTTGGAGTTGGTCAGGTAGTAGGTGCTGGCCTTGGCCGGGACCGGCGGAACGTCGGCCGGCCCGTCGGCGGTCAGGTCGGAGACCCGGGCCCGGGGCAGCCCGAACAGGAAGCCCAGCCCGGCACCGGCCGCGGCGGCCGCCGCGAACAGCACGAACGACGTCACCCCGGCGCCGCCTTCGTGGCTGAACAGGCCGAGCAGGACGGCCACCACGATCATCGCGACCAGCAGCACGATCGCCACGGTCAGCACGCCACGCTGGATCTTGTCGCCGGCCATCCGGCCGGGCATGCTCGGCCGGAACAGTCGCGTCAGCCGGCCGGTTCGTCCTGAAGTCATGGCGAGCACCGTACGGAAGATCGAGCCGGACAACTATCCCCGGGTCGGCGAATTTGTCGCCGAGCGCAACACGGGCCGCAGGGCGTCGAGCACCGCCGGATCGTCGATCGTGGACGGCACCGCCTCGTCCCGCCCGTCGGCGATGGCCCGCATGGTGCGGCGCAGGATCTTCCCGGACCGGGTCTTGGGCAGGCCCGCCACCACGTCGACCCGGCGCAGCGCGGCGACCGCCCCGATCTGGTCCCGCACCAGGCCGACCAGCTCATCCTCCACACCGGAACCGTCGAATCCCGCTTTGAGAACCACGAAGCCCCGCGGGACCTGTCCCTTCAACGCGTCGCCGACCCCGATCACCGCGCACTCGGCGACCGCCGGATGCCCGGCGAGGACCTCCTCCATCGCGCCGGTCGACAGCCGGTGCCCGGCCACGTTGATGACGTCGTCGGTGCGGCCCATGACGTAGAGGTAGCCGTCGGCGTCGAAGCGGCCGCCGTCGCCGGTCAGGTAGTTGCCCGGGAACGCCGACAGGTAGGAGCGGAGGTAGCGCTCGTCGTCCTGCCACAGCGTGGGCAGGCAACCCGGCGGCAGGGGCAGTCCGAGCACGATGGAACCGTCCTGCCCCGGCGGCAGATCGTTGCCGGCCGGGTCCACGACGCGTACCCGGAAGCCGGGCGAAGGCAGCGAGGGTGACCCGGCCTTGGTCGGGAGGTCGTCGAGCCCGCGCGGGTTGGCCGCGATCGGCCAGCCGGTCTCGGTCTGCCACCAGTTGTCGATCACCGGGACGCCGAGCAGGTCGCCGGCCCATTCGTAGGTCTGCGGGTCGAGCCGCTCGCCGGCCAGGAAGAGCAGCCGCAGGCTGCTCAGGTCGCGCCCGGCGGCGAGCCGGCCGGACGGATCCTCCTTCTTCACCGCGCGCAGGGCGGTCGGCGCGGTGAACATCGCCGTGACCCGGTGCTGCTCGACGACCCGCCAGAACGCGCCGGCGTCGGGGGTGCCGACCGGCTTGCCCTCGTAGAGGACGGTCGTCGCCCCGGTGAGCAGCGGCGCATAGACGATGTAGGAGTGGCCGACCACCCAGCCGACGTCCGAGGCGGCCCAGAAGACGTCACCCGGCCCGGTCGCGAAGATGGCCTCCATCGACCAGCGCAGGGCGACCGCGTGACCTCCGTTGTCACGCACCACGCCCTTCGGCCGCCCGGTCGTGCCGGAGGTGTACAGGATGTAGAGCGGATCGGTCGCCTTGACCGGCACACAGCCGGCTGGTTCCGCGCCCTCGGTCGCCGCGTCCCAGGTCACGTCGCGACCCGGGACCAGGTCGAAGGGCTGCTGCGGGCGCTGCACGACGACGCACCGCGCCGGCCGATGCCGGGCGGCGGAGAGCGCCGCGTCGAGCATCGGCTGATACGGCACCACCCGGCCGGCCTCCACCCCGCACGAGGTCGCCACGATCACCTTCGGGCGGGCGTCGTCGATGCGGGCCGCCAGTTCGCGGGCGCCGAACCCGCCGAACACCACCGAGTGCACCGCACCGAGCCGTGCGCAGGCCAGCATCGCGATCACCGTCTCGGGCACCATCGCCATGTAGAGCACGACCCGGTCGCCTCCGGCGACACCGAGCCTCCGCAGGGCTCCGGCGAAAAGGGCGACGGCTTCCTGCAACTGCTGATAGGTGTACGCGCGGACGACGCCCGTCACCGGACTGTCGTAGATCAGCGCCGTCTGCCCGCCGCGTCCGGCCGCCACGTGCCGGTCGAGAGCGTTGTAGGACGTATTGAGTTCCGCGTCGGGGTACCACCGGTAGATCGGGGCCGCCGAGTCGTCGAGGATCCGCTGCGGCGCCCGGGTCCACTCGATCGCGGTGGCCGCCTCCCGCCAGAAACCTTCCGGGTCGTCCATGCTGCGCGCGTACGCCTGCCGGTAGTCGCCCATGAGGCTTTCTATCAATTGTCCGGTGGAACGTGAACAGCACTCCGTAGATTGTCGTCATGGGTCTGTTCCGAGACCGCGCTGCCGCGGCGCCACCGCCACTGCTCGCCGTGCCCCGCGACATCGAGGCACTGGAGGAGCTGGCCAACAACCTCGAGGGCGTCACCGACGAGGCGCACTCGTGGCGCGTCTGGGCGTCCACCTACGTCGAGTTCTACGACCTCCCCTACGCCGCGATCTGGACGGTCGACGGCTCGTCCGCGCAGCTCGCGTACGCCGCCGGGCCGCTCGCCGACACGCTCGGCCCCGGCCCGTCGGCGCTGGTGCAGCTGGCTCTGCGCACGGGCCGGCCGGCCTACGCCGACGCGAGCAGCCCGGGCACCGACTCCCGGCTCGCCGCCGCGCTGCGCGGCGGCTGCCTTTCCGGATCGGCCGTGCCGACCGAGCGCGGCAGCAAAGTTGCGGCGATCATGGAGTACTACACGCCCGGCGCCCCGAACCCGGATGCCGCTCTGCTGAGCAAGTGGACCGCGATCGCCCGGCTCGGCAACCAGATCCGGCTGGCCGCGCTGGCGGCGTACACCACCCGGCAGCTGGCCGACGACCGGCTCGCGGTGACCGCGGTGGTCAGCGCGCTCGGGCACACCAACGACTCCCAGATCACGATCCAGGCCGCGCTCGACGCGGTGCGCACCGCGTTCCACTGGGCGTACGGGTCGTACTGGCAGATCGACGAGGACGAGAACGTCCTGCGGTTCCGCACCGAGTCGGGCAACGCCGGCGAGGAGTTCCGCAAGGTCACCCTGGCGGCGACGTTCGCCGAGGGCGTCGGCCTCTCCGGCCGCGCCTGGCGCGCCCGCGACCTGGTCTTCGTCCGCGACATCGGCGAGCTCACCGACTGCGTACGCGCGCCGGCCGCGCAACGGGCCGGCGTCCGCTCCGGCGTCTGCTTCCCGATCGTCAGCGGCGACCGGATCATCGGCACGATGGACTTCTTCACCACCGAGTACGTCGACCTCAGCGAGTCGCGGGCGGACGCGCTGCGCAACGTGCAGCAGCTGGTGTCGCAGCGGCTCGACATCGTGCGCAACGCCGAAATGTCGGCCGCCAACGCCCGGGCCCTGCTCGACACCGTCGAACGGCTCCGCACCGCGACCGGCGAGGCGACCCGGGTGGCCGACGAGGCGGTCGGCCGGGCGTCGGCGATGAGCGGCGACGTCTCCGCGCTCGGCGACGCCTCCAACGCGATCGGCGACGTCATCCAGATCATCTCGTCGATCGCCGACCAGACCAACCTGCTCGCGCTCAACGCGACCATCGAGGCCGCGCGGGCCGGCGAGCTCGGCAAGGGCTTCGCGGTCGTCGCGGGCGAGGTCAAGGAACTGGCCCGGGAGACCGCGGACGCCACCAAGCGGGTGTCCGAACAGATCACCGCGCTGCAGGCGAGCGCCGAATCGGTGTCCGGCGGCATCAGCGCGACCAGCGAGACGATCGGTCAGCTGGACGGGGTGCAGGCCCGCATCAGCGAGGTGCTGGAGGAGCAGACGACGATGGCTCACGCACTGCAGATCTGAAGGCGGCCCGCAGGATCGGGGCGGTCTTCTCGGGGACGGTCGGGTTCACCCCGAGACCGGTCGCGATCTCCAGGCCGGCCCGGCGGCTCACCCGCGGGTAGAGGCCGATGTGCCAGCGGTACCAGCGGGCGGCGTCCGGGCCGGTGGCCGGGCCGGCGTGGACGACGAGGTTGTAGGCCGGGTCGTCGCGTACCGCGGCAAGCGCGGAAGCGACCGCCGGGAGCGACCCCGCCATGGTTTTCAATGCCTCGTCCGAGGCATCGGCCAGCCCGGCCGCCTCGTCGTCGGGCAGCAGCACCGTCTCGTGGCTGACCGCCGCGGCGCGTGGCTGATAGACCAGGATGCCGCCGGCGTCGTGGACCACCCGGACCTGATCGGACCGTTCGCGCGCGGCCTCGTCGTCGTGGAGGCGGCGGCCGGTGCGCTCGTGGAACTCGCGGGCCCGCTCCCAGCGTCCGGCGAGGCCCGGCGGCGCCTGGTCGAGGGCGATGATCTGGCTGTGCGGATGCCGCAGCGAGGTGCCGGCGGCCGCGCCGTGGTTGCGGAAGACGACGATCGCGGCCGGGCGCCGCTCCCGCCGGATGGTGCGGCAGCGGTCCCGCATCGCCGTCAGCACCTCGAGCACCGCGCCGGGCGTCGCGCTCCGCAGGTCGCCGTCGTGCCGGGGCGACTCGATGACGACCTCGTGCAGGCCGGTCGCCGCCGGCCACTCCCCGCCGCCGTCGAGAATCGGATAGCGGTTCGGCACCACCCGCACCCGCCACGGTTCGGACCGGCCGGCCGGAACCCGCAGCACCTCGGGCATCGTCATGTGCTCATGGCCCGGGTCGAACGGGCACTGCGCCTCGCCGCCGCCGGCGATGTCGCTCGGGCGACCGGCCCGCTCCGGCGCGACGATCCGCCACTCGCCGGTCTCCGGGTCGATCCGATATTCCGCTCCCACGCGCCCGACCTTAACCGCGGGAAACGCCCCGGCGCCCGCGCCGCCCCGGGTACGGTCCGATCATGGGCGACCTGCTCCGCCTGATCGCCGGCGCCGACGGGCCCGCGGTCGCCGACGCCCTGCTCCGGCTGGACGAGAAGTCGCGGCGCGCGCTGGTTCCCACGCTGAGGTCGCTCTCCCCGTCCCCGGCCTCCGACGCCCTCTGCGTCGCCGGTGCCGCCTGCCTGCCCCGGGCCGCGCAGATCGTCTCCTGGCTGCGGAGGTTTCCCGACCTCCCCGGCCGGACCGTCACAGCCGTGGTGGACGTGCTGGCCGCACCCGGCCGCCCGTCGATGCCCGCCGTCGCGAACGGCCTCGCCACCCGCCTGAACCCCCGCGACCCCGACTGGCCCCTCACCGCCGCCGTGCTCCGAGCGGCCGACGTGCCGCCGCCGGCCACGCCCGGGATGGTGGCCGGCTGGATCCGCTCGCTCTCCTCCACGGTGCCGCGCACCCTGGCCGCCCGCCTGGCCGCCGACCCGTGGCTGAACGCGCTGCTGCCCGCGGTCTTCGAACTCCCCGGCCTCGGCACCTGCCTGGACGACGCCTGGCCGGCCGCCCTGCTCCGCCTGGCCACCGCCGGGCGCATCGACCGGGCCGCGCTGATCCGGCTGGTCCTGCAGCGCCTCCGGGACGGCGACAAGCCGGGCGCGCTGCGCCCGATCCTCGAGATCCACCGCCTGCTCGACCCGGCTCTCCCGGAACGGGCCGCCCACGCGCCGGACTACCTCGCCCTCCTGCGCTCGCCCCTGGCGCTCGCCACGCTCGGCCAGCAGACCCTGCACATGCTCGACGACGCCGGCCGCCTGGACCCGTCGGCGCTGACCGAGGCGAGCGCCGCCGTGCTGACGCGCACCGAGAAGAAGCTGGTCCGGGCCCAGCTGGCATGGCTCGACGAGGCCCTCGACCGCCACCCCGAGGCGGTGCCGGAGCTGCTGTCGGCGGCGGCGACCGGCCTGTCCAACCCCCGCATCGACCTGGCCGAGCAGGCATTGCGGCTGCTCAGGGCCCATCCGGGCGGGCTCGATCGGCTGCGCTCGGAACTGCCGTCCCTGAGCGGGGACCTCCGGCGCCAGGCCTCGGAAGCCCTCGGCCTGGCTGCCGCGCCTCGCGCGCCGTCGTTCGCTCCGGCCCCCAAGCCGTACGCGCCGGGACCGATGCCGCCTCCCGCCCTGGACCCGCCGGCCTCCCCTTTCGACATCGAGCGCCTGCTGGCCGGCCTGGTCGAAGCGGCAGCCGTCTCCCCCGACGCCGTAGCGCCGTTCCTGCCCCAGCTCACGGACCTGGCCCCGGACGACGGCCCGCTCGGTCTGCTGGGCGCCCGGGTCGCCGAACTCGCGGCCCAGTTCGACGCCGGCCGGCCACCGCCGTTCCTGCTCGCCTATCCGTCCCTGCGCGACGGCCACGTCGACCCGGCCCGGGTCCTGTTCCGCCTCGCTGCGGCGGACGCCGACGGCTGGCAGCCCGGCCGTCTCGATCTGGCCCAGGCCCTGTTGCGCCTGCCCCGCCGGGTCGACGCCGCCGTCACCGGGGCGGCCGCCCGCCTGTGTTCCCCGGCCGGCCGGCGCTTCGCGACGTGGCTGCGCGAAGGCGGCCTGCCCGACCCGCCGGTCACGGTAACCGTGCTGCCCGGGCCGCCCATGCGGCGGCTGGCCACCCTGCCTTGCCTGCAGTTACCGAGCGGCCCGTTGCCTCCACCGGCATTCCCGGTCGACGCGCCGATCGAGCGCGCGGCCGCGTCCAAGGTGCTGTGCCAGCCCCCGCCCCTGCCGGGTGGGGAGAAAGTCAAGCAGCCGGGTCTGACAATTTTCGCCGGTCATCCACCGACCGAGGGCTGGCCGATGGTGCTGCCCGGCCACCGGGAGATCGTCGCCGCGCACGTCCAGCCGTTCCTCGTGCCGGCCGCCGACCAGGACCATCACGGCGGCACCGGCGTCCTGCCGGCCCTCGCCCGGGCGGGCGGGCCGTTCGGGCCGGCCATGGCGCTCTGCCTGGCGTACGGTCTGGCCGCCCGCTACGAGCAGGACCGGCGTCCGGCCGTCGACGCCCTGCTGCACCTGGCCTCGACCGGCGGGCTCGACGCCCCGCTGGTCGGCCGGGAACTCGGCCAGCTGCTGACCGCCGGCCGCGTCGTGCTGGGGCGCATCGTCCCGGCGCTCGCCCAGGTCCAGCGGGACGGCGCGCCGCACGTCGTCTGGACGATCGCGCGCACGCTCGTACCCGTTCTGCTGCGGATGGACCGCCCACCGCAGGCCACCCCGGACCTGCTGGCGCTCGCCGCCTCGGCGGCGGCGGCGATCGGCGCCGCCGCCGACCTGCCCGAGGTGGCCGCCCTCGCCGCGCACCCCGGCCGGACCCGCCTCGTCACCGAGGCCGGCCGTCTCGCCCGCACCCTCACCGGTTAGGTTCCTGGCCGTGACCGGGCGGTTCGCGGGCTTGTCCGAGCTGTCGCACGAGGAGCGCGAGCCCGGCTACTTGCCCGACCTGCAGCTCGACCAACTGGTCGACGCCGTCGTGACGCGACGTGAAACCGTATTCAGCGATCGCTGGCATTGCGAAGCTCGTAGGGCAGCTTCGAACAGCCCGGCCACCGGTCATCCCACAACATCGACAACGCTGCGGTGTCCACTACGCCAGGAGCGGTCATCCACTCGTCCTTCTGATCGGGGGCCACGTGCCGACTCTGGCGGCACCGCCCACTTTATCGACCTCCGGAATGCCGGGTTCTACCGAATAGGGCTGTGTACCAAGACCTTGAAGATTCCAACGACTTTGAGCCCAAGGTTCTGTGTAGCCCGCGGTGTAATCACCACGGGCTACTCGACGAGTCAGCCCACTCCGATGCCGTCGTTCACGGCGGCCAGAACATGCCCGTTCGATGCATACGCGGTAAGGCTGGACACGGACGTCGCCGGCGAGAACCAGTAGAAGATCACGGATGGGTCCTCGCTCCACCGCGCCTGTCTCGCGATGACGGTGTTGCCGTGTGCTTCGGTGGTGATCCGGGCAGCCGGTCCGACGTAGTAGCCGAACGTGGGTGTCTGTCCTCCGTCCACGGTCATGGCGCGTTGCCCGGCGTGGAAGCCTTTCGCCCGGTCCGGGCCGGCGGTCTCGTTGGTCATCACGTCCCCGGTCAGTGTTCCGTCCGCCAACCGGCGGCCGAGCATCAGCCCGAAGTGCGTATGGGGGAGTTGCTTGTCGTCGATCGGCACCGCATACAGCAACCACCCGCCACTCGTGCTGGCGCCCAGGCCGGTGGGGACGACAGTCCCCAGCGGGTTCGGTGCTGCCGCTTTCGATGGCGGCGCGAGTTCTGCGGCTGCGCGGGCCGGGGCCGGGGCCGGGGCCGGGGCCGGGGCCGGGGCCGGGGCCGACGATGCCGTGCCGGCGACGGCGATGTGGGCCCCGACGAGCACGCCGGCGCAGGCGACGGCCGCCCCGGCGGCATATACCCAGCGATTCCTTTTCGATGGCATGCGAGTCCTCTGCGATTCTGGAGTGGTCCGTTGCGGTGAGGAAGACGGGCGAGCACCCGCTGAGGTTGCAGGGGCCGGTGAATCTTTTGGGACGCGTGCGCGTCGGTGAAGTATGGGGAATGTGAGGCATGGCCCACTGTGACGGCGAGTTCGTCGATTTCGCGCGGGCGAGTGCGGCGAACCACGTCATCGACCGCTGGCGCCGCCCGATCCGGGAGTACGCCACCGACAAGGTCCCCCGGACGCCGCTGCGCCGCACGACGTGGTCGGCACTGTCGGAGGTCGCGGACATCCTGGTGAGCGGCGCCGGCGGACGCCGTGGCGCCGCTACCGGCCCGTGATGAGGCGATCCGGGCGGAGCTCGACGATCACCCGGTCTGCCGTCCATTGTGGATCCGTGGTGCGCTCGGGAAGGTACTTCTCGAGCAGCGGGCGGGCCAGCGCGTCGTGGCCCTCCTCGATGAGCCTTGCCCGGCCGTACGCGACGACGTAGAAGTTCTTCTCGAAGTCGTCGATGAGCAGCGAGATGGATGGGTCGCGCTTCAGGTTCAGGTACTTCGCCCGCGAGCGGGTGGTGCTGAATCGGAACGTCTCGCCGTCCCACAGGAACCATACGACGGTGAGCTGCGGCGGCCCCGTGGCGCGGTTGACTCCGACCACGGCGTGATTCGTCCCCGCGAGCAGCTGCTTGACGTCGTCCTCGGACTCGGACATGGTTGCGCCTCCTTCAGAACGTCAGGATGACCTTGCCGAGCAGGCCACCGGCCTCGGGCGGCGGGCACATGCCCGGGCCGGGAGACCAGTGCGTCACCCGGGCGCCCGACCGGCGGGCCAGCTGGAGAGCCAGCGAGCCGACGCCGCCGACCGCGCCGGTTACGAGGATGCGTTCGCCGGGCCCGGGCTTGACCCGCTCGAGCGCCTGACTCGCGGTAAGGCCCGCGAGCGGCAGCGCCGCCGCCTCGACGAGGGCAAGCCGCTGCGGCGCCGCGGTCCGGATGCGGGCGGGCACGAGGTCTGCCCAGGTGCCGAGGCCGGTGGCGATCTGCCCGGACATCGTGATGACCCGGTCGCCGGGGGCGAACCGCGGCACGGTGCTGTGCGCTACGACGCCGGACAGGTCCCAGCCCAGAGTCATCGGGAACGCCGGACCCCGGTCCCAGGCGCGGGTCTTCCAGTCCACCGGGTTGATGCTGCTGGCGATCGTGCGGACCAGGACTTCGCCCGCGGCGGGCACTGGCGTCGGCACCTCGCGCAACGTGAGGACATCAATGCCGCCGTGGCGGTCGATCTGCACAGCTCGCATGGGATGAGGCTAAAGTTTGACATGGATGTGAGAGTCAATCTCCTGTGACGGGGGGCATATGCGCATCGGCGAACTGTCCGGGCGTACCGGTGTTAACGAGCGGCTGTTGCGCTACTACGAGGAGCAGGGCCTGCTGCGCCCGGACCGTCTGCCCAGCGGCTACCGGGTCTACGCAGAGTCCGATGTGCAGACGGTAGGTCGCATTCGATCCCTGCTGACGGCGGGGCTGTCCACGAGCGTCATCGCGAGCGTGCTGCCGTGCGTTTCCGAGGACGGCGGCTTCCTCGCCCCGACCTGCCCCCGAATGCGCGCCGACCTGACCGATGAAAGCCGGCGGATCGGCGCTGCGATCGAGGAGCTGGAAACCTCCCGCCGGCTGCTGGAGGCCATCATCAACGGCGAGCCACCTGCGCGGGCAGTTTCCACCAGGAACAGCCGGCCCGGACCTGGTAGCCGATAGCGGCGAGCTCACCAGCGTCGAGGACGCCGCAGACCGCAGAAGTCCTCCGGCGCCACGTACAGACCAACTGGAAGCACTCACGATCGGCACCTGGAATGGCCGCCGCCAACCGCAACCCGGACGAGATATATCGTCACTCGACGGGCATGATCGAGTGCACTGTCATCGGCATGAGCTTGCACCAAGCCGGTCTTGGGCCTACGACACAGTGCGTGACGGCCCCCTACCGCCTGGGGCACGCGATCGGCGGCCACATCCGGATGAGTCTCCGGATCGGATCGACGTTTGAGCGTCACGATTCGGGCCGGCGCCGCAGAGCCGATCTCCTGATTATCCCTCGTAGTTCCAGCCCTCGGCGCAGATTCGCGCTTCGCTGATGACGTCGTCGCCAGCCCTGGTGGCGCGTACGAACATGTTCAGGCTTTCCAGCCCCGGAGCGCCGTCGGGGGCGAACCGCAAGCCGGTGTCACCCAAGCGACGTCGAAATGGTCTTCCTGAAGGGTCCACTGCCCGGCCGTCCGGTAAACCGGCAAGGGGAAACGTCCCTGGCGAATCGCCGGCTCCTCACCATCCAACCCGGCCGCGACCTGTTGCGGATCCATCCCGAACCGCAACGGTCCAACCCTCGTCATCGGCGTCCAGTCCCAACGCGGACGCTCGGCCTCGGGCTTCACCGGCCACGTCCCCGAGTTGGGTCGCTTCTCGCGCACGTCGCGCCAGGTGATGACCGGCGCAGTCTGATACGGATCGTTGGCCAGCTCAAGGCAGACGAAAAGGGCCGCAGTGCACATCGTGTCGAGGCGCTTTTGGTGACGTTCTATTGGGGCCCACTGCTGTTCGGCCCCCATGGAGAGTCCCCACGCAGCCACTTCGGGATCACCGCTCCAGTTGACACGTATCGGCACCCCCTCTCGAGTGGCGAGCTCCCGGAGGTCGGAACGCACATGCGAGGGCGGCCGGAAGATCAGCTCGATGTCGTCGAGCCGGACCTGCGGGCCGTTCGACGGGCTGACCGCCACGGCAGCCAGACGCCGCCCGGGCCCATAGATCGCAGTCACGCCTTCGTCGCGGAAACGCTGCCAACACTGCGCACCGAGCATTGTCAGCGGCCAGATCCGTGCACGTGGTCTTGTGATGGATGGCGGGTTCGGTCGGGCGGTGCGCCGGATCGATCCCGGACGAAATGTCGGAGGCTCGTGCCAAAATCACCGTCCATGGAGATCGATGGCTCCGTCGCGGTGGTTACCGGTGCGGCGGCGGGGATCGGGCAGGCGATCGCGGGCCGGCTTGCCGGACTCGGCGCGCGGCTCGTCCTTGCCGACATCAGCAGCTGCGCTCAGACGCTCAGCATGGTCGCCTCCGCCGGCGGTGAGGCGACCGTGGTGAACGCCGATCTGTGTAACGACCGCGAGGTCGGGCGGCTCGTGGACGTTGCCGTCGAGCGGTTCGGCGGTCTGCAGATCCTGGTGAACAACGCCGGTGGCGGACAGCCCACGGCCCGCTATCCCGACGCGCTGGTGGCGCAATGGTCTGCAGTCCTGGACCTCAATCTGCGAACCCCGATGCTGGCTACACAGTTCGCTCTGCCCGCACTGCGGGCACATGGTGGCGTCGTGGTCAACGTCGCGTCGATCGCGGGCCTGGATCACCAGCCGTACGAATGGCCGGAGTACGGCGCGGCGAAGGCGGGGCTCATCCGTTTCACCACCGCGATGGCCGGACTCGCATCGGACAACGTACGCATCACCTGTGTCGTGCCCGACTGGGTACGCACCGCACGGGCGGAGGCTGAACTGGCAGCGATGACCGCCGGCGAACGCGCGGCCCGGCCGGCGCCCATACCGCTGCCGGTGCTCGCAGATACGGTCATCGACCTCATCCGCAACGATGAACTCTCAGGTCACGTCGTCGTGCTTCGTCCCGGCCAACCGCCGCATCGCCTAGCGCCGTGATCCCCGGCCGGCCGGCGAAGCCCCACTGAGGAGCCCGACTTCTATGTCGCGGTTCCGCGTATGCCGACGCCGTAGCAGGTGGGGAACGGTGTTGACCTCCATGACCGGGCACGGAGACGCCGAACGACGCCCCCGTGCCCGGTGCCGTCTCGTAGGGATGGCCGCAGATGCGCAGGCCGGGGTGGTGGTCGATCCAGCTTTCGACCGCGTCGTGGACGCGCAGGATCAGGGGGCAGGTCTTCGTGGTCGGGCGGGACCGCGAGCCACGCCGCCGTGTGCGCCGGCGCCAGGCGGACGTGCAGGTCGGCGATCGGTTCGACCGGGCCCGAGCACGGCACCGCCACCTCGACGACGCCGGCGCGGTCGGGCGTGACCAGGTCTTCGAAGAACAGGAGCCGCGGCTCGGCGGACGGGCCGAGGTGGGCCCGGATGTCGCGCTCGGAGTTGGCGATGTGCTGCGGCAGCTGGGTCGTGTCGATCCGGCGGGCCGGCTGAGGATCTTGCGAGCCTGCGCGTCCCGGAGCCGGACGGCGAGACGAGCGACGGTGACGGCCCTTCCTGGAGTGCTTCGATCACCGCGGCCCGCTCGTCGAGCCGGTCGCGCTCGGCCCGCAGCCGCCGCTGGGAGGCCGACATCGAGCGCACGAAGGGCCAGCGCAGCTCGAGCGCGCCGGTGGCCGGGCTCAGCTCCACCATGGACGCGATGCGGGCCAGCGGCAGACCGAGGGCGCGCAGCCGCCCGATCAGCCGGGCCCGGGGCAGCTGGCCGGGATCGTAGTAGCGGTAACCGGTCGCGGGGTCGACCTCGGCCGGCGGCAGCAGGCCCTGCTCGGCGTGGAGCCGGAGGGCCTTGGGCGTGAGCCGCGCCGCCGTCGGCGAATTCGCCCGCCGGGAGAAGCATGGCGGAAGTCTGGGCCCTGCCCCAGGGGCGAGGTCAAGCGGGCGGGCCGGCGGCACCGAGGTGCCGCCGGCCCAGAGGGCCGCGTCAGACGCAGCGCTGCAGGAGGTCGTCCCAGGTCGTGCTGCCCGGGCAGTGGATGGCCGGCCCGGCGGACGCCGGGGCGGCGCCGAACTGGCTGGTGAGGGCGACCGCGACGGCCGCGATGAGTGATGCGAGGACGTAACGACGACGTGCGCGCATGACCTTTCCTTTCGTGAAAGGTTGCGGTTGGTTGGTGGAGGCACACGCGATGGCGGGAGGTTGGCCGGTCTCCCCACGGGTGCCGATGCGCGCGATCGACAGCGGGTCCGCGTACCTTCCGGTCGTACGCCTCGGTCGGGGCACGAACCTTACTGTCGGAGTGACACTAACCCCCGTCGGGAGTTCGTGTCAAGCGGACATTAAAGGGCCAGCCGGTCCGCCGGCGGCACGTTTCCCCGGTCGTACAGATCGATCGCCCGTTCGCGGGCCTCGCGCGCCGCTTCCGCGTCGCCGAGGCGGGCGTACGCGTCGGCCAGCTCGGCCTGCACGCGGATCGCCAGCTTGGCCGAACCGCCGTAGGAACCGCCCCGCAGGAGGTCCACCCGGTCGGCGTCGCGGCCGGACAGGGCGAGGGCGGCCGCCCGGGACAGGGCGACCCGCGCCTCGAGACCGGCGTCCGAACCCTCGCGCGCGAACACCGCGGCGTCCGACAGCAGCGTCTCCGCCTCGGCGACGTCCCCTTGCGCCAGGGCCAGATCGCCCAGCCCGTGCAACGCATAGGCGTGCGCCACCCCGCTCGACGGCGGCGACAGCGCGAGCACCTCGTCGAATGCCGCCGCGGCCGCGTCCAGGTCGCCCTGCGCGAGCCGGGCCTGGCCGAGCCAGTAGAGCGCCGGCGCGACCACCCGGGCCGACGCCGTCTGCCGGGCCATCCGCTCGGCCTCGCGCAGCACGGCGACCGCCGAGGCGGGGTCGCCGAGGTCGAGGTGCGACTGCCCGATGAAGCGCAGCGCCTGCTGGCTGCCGACCAGGTCGCCGCTCTCCTGGTAGTGGGCCAGCGCCTCGGTGAACAGCTCGAGCGGCCGCGCCAGCTCGCCGTTGCGCCGCAACGCGTTGGCCAGCGTCCGCTGGGCCACCGCCAGCACGTGCCGCTCGCCGGTCTCCGACAGCAGTCGCACCGCCCGCGACAGCTCGGGCACCCCGGACACTCCGGCGCTCCCGCTGGCGACCAGCGGCGGCATGCCCAGCATGGTCAGCACGACGCCCTCGCCGCGCCGGTCGCCGGCCGCCCGGCAGGCCTCGAGCGCGATCTCGTGGGTGGCCCGCCAGTCGTCGAAGTAGGACCCGATCGCGTAGAACTCGTGGGCCGAGACGGCCAGGTCCCAGCAGAGTGCGGCCTGCCCGAGCGCGGCCGCCTGTTCGACCGCGGCCCGGATGTTGGCCCGTTCGCGCTGGAACCACACCCGCGGTTCGGAGCTGGCCGAGGCCAGTTCGAGCGCCGGCACCTCCACGTCGGCCAGGTCGCTGTGCGCGACGTCGAAGTCCCCGCCGTACAGGGCGGTGTGCGCCCGCCGGGCCAGCGTGAGCAGCGCGCGGCCGGCCCGCACCGGGGCGTCGGCGAGGTCGTGGGCCCACTCCGGCGACGTCGCCGCCAGGCCCCGGGCGTACTCCCGGGTCAGGTCGTGGAAGCGGTAGCGGGCCACCCCGGCGACGGGGTCGGCCATGCCGACCGCGGCCAGCTGGGCCAGCGCGTCACCGGCCGCCGGCCCGGGCTCGCCGAGCACCGCCGCCGCGGTCCATTCGGCGAAGGTGGGCAGCGCGAGCCGGCCGAGACCGACGAACAGCCGGCGGGCCCGGTCGTCGAGCGGTATCAGCCCGGCACCCAACGTGCGGGCGAGACTCTCCGCCCCGTACGCGAAAGCGGTCGGACCCTGCACCGTGAGCTGCCGCAGCAGCTCTCCCGTCGATCGATGGAATGCCTCGACCCGGAGGAAGGCCGCCATGCGCACGGCGAGCGGGAGGCCGGCGCAGAGCCGGACGACCGCCCCGATCGCGTCCTCCTCCCCCGCCAGGTCGACGTGCGCGTCGGCGACGATGCGGTGGAACAGCTCGCCCGCGGTCTCGTCGTCGAACGCGCCGAGCGGTGCCACGTGGTGCGTCGGCGCGCCGATGTCGGGCATCCGCCGGCGCCCGGTGATCAGGACGACGCTGCGGCCGCCGCCCGGTAGCAGATCGCGGATCTGGGCGCCGTCGGCCGCGTCGTCGAGCAGCACGAGCATCCGGCGGCCGGCCATGGTGGACCGGTAGAGCGTGGCCCGCTCGCTGTGCGTCTCCGGCACCGACGGCACACCGAGCGCGCGCAGGAACTCGCCGAGGACCTCGGCCGGATCGGCCGGTTGCTCCTCGGTCCCGCGCAGATCCGCCCACAGCTGGCCGTCCGGGTAGGACACCAGCGAGTCGTGCGCCGCGCGCAGGGCCAGGGCGGTCTTGCCCATGCCGCCCGGGCCGGAGATCGCCAGCACCGGCAGCCGCGGTTCCCGCAGCAGCCACAGCACCTCGGCGAGCAGGCCGTCGCGCCCGACGAAATAGGGCGGGGGCGGCGGCAACTGCCGCGGCACCAAGGGGGCCGGGCCGGGTGCGCCGCTTGCGCTCACCATCGTGTACGCCAGGCGCCGCAGACTCTTGTCGGGACTGATCGCCGCGTCCTCGTACCTCTCGATCGCCGGAAGGATCTCTTCCGCGCGGCCGTCGCGGTGCAGTGCGGTCATCAGCAACCGGCACAGCTTCGCGTCCTGGGGGTACTCGGCGGCGAAGGCGGCCAGCTCCTCGACGACCTCGGCGTAGGCGCCGTGGTCGAGCTGGGTCTCGAACAGCCGGGTCGCCGCCCGCTTGCGCTGCCGGCGCAGCGCCTCGATCTCGCCGGTCAGCGTCTCGAGGTGCATGTTGGACAGCGGCCGGCTGGTGCGCCACTGCGCGAGGGCCTCCCGCAGGAGCGCGGCCTCGGCCGGGAAGGTGCCGCGCCGCTCGTCGGCCCGCCGCAGCAGGCCACGGAACCGCAACATGTCGAGGTCGTCCTCGTCGACCCGCAGTTCGTAGCCGTAGCGGTTGAGGGTCCGGAGCGCGCCCGGGCGCCCGGCGGCGGTGAAGACCTTGCGCAGGGCGGCGACGGCCTTGTACAGCTGGGCCGGGTCGATGTCGCGGTCACCCCACGCGGCGGCGATCAGATCGTCGGCGGAGAGCGCGCGGTTGGCCCGCAGCAGCAGCGTGGCCAGCACCGCGCGGGCGCGCCGGGGCGGAAGCTCGACCGGCTCGCCGCCGGAGTCGCGAACCTCGAGATCGCCGAGAATGCCGTAGATCATGGGCCGTCCCTCTCCCGTGAGCCGCCACGGTAGGAGCTGAGGTAGCCGGAAACCAGTACCTCGACGGGTATATCGCCGATGGGAAGTAATCCGGTAGTTCACTGTGGGCCAATCGCGGTGACCCGTCGATCCACCGTGAGGGAGAGCGCCATGGCCCATCGCCTGCGCGGCACTTTGGACAGCCTGACCGACGAGGAGGGCCGCTCGCTACGCCCGATCGGCATGAGCGTGCGCGAGGCGGCCGACCGCACCGGAGCGCTGCTGAACGCGGTTGCCGATCACCCCGGGGTACGCCTGTACGCGGGGGTCCGGGTGGCGCAGGGCGCCCCGCGGATCGGTTTCGCGGTCAGCACCACCGCCCGCCTGCTTCTCGTCGAGTCGGTCGCCTGGCCGTCGGGCTCCTACTCGGTCACCGCGGAGGGCTCGGTGCTCTGCGACGGCACGTACATCGGCCAGTCGGTGCAGCCGCTGGTCGGGTCGGTGCGCCTGCTGCGCCGCCTGGTGCGCCGACTCGTCGTCGGCGCCGTGGTCGTGGTGCACCCCTCGGATGCCGGCGCGCCGCTGCTGCCGGTCTGCTCCCCCGGCGGCATTCTCTGGCTGCCTCCGGCCCAGGTGCGCACGCACGTCGCCCGCCGCCTGCTGCTACGCGGCCAGGATATTTCTTGTCACTCTGACACTAACTCCTGGTATCGTCGAATCCACGGATAGTCACCGCCCTGAGGAAGGACGACCGTGGCGCGCATCTGGCAGTCCTTCGACCTGGTAGCCACCCTCGCCGTCGCACTCGCCGTCGGCGTGCTCGGCATGCTCGGCCTGGCCGGCGGCCCGCTCCTCTCCGGAGCCACCCTCGCCACCCTGGCCGCGCTCGCCGCCGGGTCGCTCCACTCCCGCCTGCAGATGCGCGGCCTGCTCGAACTCACCCGCCGGCACCTCGTCGACCGGCCGCCCGCCGATCGCCTGCTGCACCCGTCGGCCTCCGGCGCCGAGGCCGACCTGAGTCACGCGACCGAGATCGACATCGTCGGCGTGACCCTCAACCGGACGGTCCGCAACCACGCCGCGGCCCTCGGGCAGTGCCTGCGCCGGGGCGGTACGGTCCGGATCGCCGTCATCGACCCGCACGGCGAGGTGCTGGCGGAGGCGGCTCGGCGCAGCAGCAACCCGGGCGCGGCCGACGTCTTCGCCAACCGGTTGCGCCCGACCCTCGACCTGCTCGACCGGATGCCCGGCCGGATCGAGGTGCGGCTGCTCGACTTCGTGCCGGCGTTCGGCATCCTCGCGGTCGACCGCCACCGCCCCGGCGGCCGGCTTCACGTGGACATCTATTCGCACACGCCGGCCGGCACCGAGGCCGCGCTGACCCTGCACGCCGGCCGCGATCACACCTGGTACCAGCACTTCCTCGCCGAACTCGACCAGATCTGGGCGGCCGGGAAACCCCGCTAGTTTGTGTCAAAAAGACATTTTCAGTACGCTCGGGCAATGATCAGCCGGGAGCACACGTACCTGCGGCTCGCCGTCGACCTGGCCATCCTCACCGTTCGCGAGGACGCCCTGCAGGCACTCGTGATCACGCGGGCCAACGAGCCGTTCCGCGGCAGACCGGCGCTGCCCGGCGGCTTCCTGCGCGGCGACGAGGACATCGAGGACGCGGCGGTCCGGGAACTGGCCGAGGAGACCGGGCTCGACGGGACGCGGCTGCATCTGGAACAGCTCCGGGCGTACGGCGCACCGGGCCGCGATCCGCGCGGCCGGGTGGTCAGCATCGCCTTCCTCACCATCATGCCGGACCTGCCGCTGCCGACCGCCGGGTCGGACGCGCGCAGCGCCGCCTGGACCCCGGTCGAGAAGGTGCGCGGCACGCTCTCCTTCGACCACGACCAGATCCTCGACGAGGCGGTCGAGCGCGCCCGCACCAGACTCGAGTTCACCACGCTGGCCACGACGTTCTGCGGGCCGTCGTTCACCATCGGCGACCTGCGCAACGTGTACGAGGTGGTCTGGGGCCACAAGCTCGACCCGCGCAACTTCAACCGCAAGGTCCTCAACACGCCGGGCTTCGTCGAACCGACCGGCGAACGCCGCATCCCCGAGGTGGGGCGGCCGGCCGCCCTCTACCGGCCGGGCGGCGAGCAGGCCCTCAACCCGCCACTCCTGCGGGCGTCATAGGAAGAAAACCGGAAGAACCACCGGCGAGACTCGCACCGCCGCCCGTCGGCTGGCGGGCCGGCGGGCGGTTCCGCCGACCGAAGGAGCTCCGTGCACAGCGTTGACGTCCTCGTCGTCACGGCGATCAAGGAGGAGTACGACGCGGCCCGGGCGTTGGGCGGGCTGTCGTCGTGGGCCGACCACGACGAGGACGAGCCCGCGCCCTATTCCACCGCCCGGTACGGGACGTTGGCGGTGGCGCTGGCCCGCCCGACCCGGATGGGTGGGCGCAACACCAGCCCGATCACCACGATCCTGGCCCATCGGCTCCGACCGGCCTGCCTGGCGATGTGTGGTGTCTGTGCGGGCAAGCCCGGTGCCACCGCGCCGGGCGACGTGGTAGTCGCCACCTCGGCCTACGAGTGGGACGAGGGCAAGCAGACGGCCCGGCAGTTCCGCGCCGATCACCAGGCGTTCGAGCTGGAAGACCGATGGGTTCGCGCGGTACAGGAATTCGAACCGTCCGGCCTGCGCAGCCATGGCGTCGCCACCGAGGAGGAGGCCGAACTCTGGTACCTGGAGAGGCTCCTCAAAAAGCAGAACCCCCGGAATCACCCGTCCCAGGACCGCTATTTTCCGCGCGCCACTTGGGAAACCCGGCTCGAACGGCTGAGAGCCAGCGGCTTCGTCCAGTGGCAGGACGGCCAGTTCGTCCTGACCGAGCCCGGCCGCACACACATTGAGCAGGTCCTCTACATCGATGTCGACGGGCCGGACCGGATGCCGTTCGTCGTCCGGCCCGGCGCGATGGCCAGCGGAAGCTCCGTCCGGGCCAACTCCCGGATCTGGGCCGAGCTCGAGGTCCGCAAGCGCGACACCCTGGCCGTCGACATGGAGGCCGCGACCATCGCCACGGTCGCGCGCGACCAGCAGATTCGGCACTGGCTGGTCGCCAAGGGCGTCATGGACCACGCGGACCCCGGCAAGGACGACCGGTTCAAGGCGTTCGCCGCCAGGGCATCCGCCGAAGTGCTCTTCGAGCTTCTCCAACGGCTGCTGAAACCGCCACCTCCGGCCATGCCCGTTCCTGGCCCGGTGCGGCACGAGTTCACGCTCCAGCTCCGATACCGCTGGCCGGACGTGGCCGGGCTTCTCGGCGTGCCCGCCCACGAGACGCGGCGGTTCCGGGCCGGTGACGAATCGCACGACCTCTGGCGGTGGCTGGAACAGCAGCGGCGGCTGGCCGACCTGCCGGAGGCGCTCGACGAGATCGGCCTCTCCGACCTGGCGGAGAGGCTCCGGCCGCACCTCTAGGGGCGCGAGCGCGCCCGGCGCATGACCTCCTCGTCGGTGAGCGGGGCGCGCGGGTGATAGCTGAGCGACATCGGGGTGTGGGTCTTGTACGGCGGCTCGCCCTCCAGAGCGACGTAGAACTCCCCCACGGTCAGGTTGCCGATGTCGGGCACGTCGCCGCCCTTGACCTTGGCCATCTCGCGGGCCGCTTCGATCTGGACGGGCACGCTCAACCGGCCGAAGAAGTGCGTGGCGGCGTTGCCGGGGATGCGGTTGTGCAGATTCTTCGGCGCCTGCGTGGCGAAGACCAGCCCGAGACCGTACTTACGGGCCTGGGAGGCCAGCGCCAGCGTGCTCTGCGTGCAGGCGGTCATCGCGCCCGAAGGTGCGAGCGTCTGTGCCTCGTCCATCACGAGCAGCCCGAGCAGCGGCCGTTCGCGGGCCGGGTGCCGCTTGATCCAGGCGAACAGGTCCATCTGCAGCTGGTTGACGAAGCCTTGCCGCGCATCGTCGCCGGGCATCCCGATGAAACTGATCACCGAGATGCGGGCGCGCTTCCCCGGCGAGGGCGTCAGCAGCGTGCCGGGATCGGCCGGCGTCCCCCCACCACCGAACATCGGGTCGTTCACCATCGACGCGGCCAGCGTCTGGGCCAGACCGGCACCGATCTTCTCGGCGCTGTCGATCGTGCTCAGGCCGTCCGGCAGATCGGCGAGAAGGTCGACCAGCCCCCGCAGGTCACGCCCACCGTGCCGGCCGAAATGCACCACCGCCTCCCGGAGCACGGCCGTTCCGAGATGGGCGGCGCGGGTCCGGCCCACCAGTTGCGCCCGCGGGGCGAGGGCGGTCACCGCCACCTCGACGGCCGCCGTGAAATCATCCGGATCCTCGAGCGCGGCGGCGAAGTCGGGCAAGGGGCGGAAGCTCAGCGGCCGCCCGGAGTCGCGCCGCGGCGTCCAGGTGACCACCTCGGTCCCGGCGTGGAAGCGGTCGGCCCGCCCGGCATCTCCCGGCCACCAGCCACCGGGCGGATCCGGCCACGGGTCGCTGAGCCGGGCGAGGTCGTTGTTGGGGTCGAGCACGATCGCCGACACCCCGAGCAGCGCGCACTCCTCGACCAGCCGGCGCAGCAGCACCGTCTTGCCCGAGCCCGACGCCGCGAAGATGGCCACATGCTTACTCAGCGACTCCAGCTTCAGCCGGGCCGGCTGGTCGGAACCGATCATGAAGCCGCCCTCGGCCTCCGGCGGCGCTTCCGGCTTCGGCGGCACGCCGGGCCATGCGTCGGCGTCGGCCAGGGCCTCCTTGAACAGGGTGATCTGCTCGGCCGGGCGGTAGCGCACCAGCCAGGCGTGCAGGTGCGCCAGGTTCTCGTTGCGCAACTCGTGCAGTGCGGTGAGCACGCGCAGATCGGCCTCTTCGACGGTCAGAGTCACGCCACCGTCCTGCTTGAGCCTCTGAACCTCGTCCTGCGTCTTCGCCGACTGGCTCCAGTCACCGTTGCGCAGCAGGAAGAGCTTCCGCTTGGTGACGTCCGCCGCCAGGCCGGCCGCTGTCCGGGCGCGACGGAGCCGGCTCAGGGCGGCCACCCCGTGGTGCGTGTCGCTGATCGCCCGGAACGACCAGTGCATCTGGTCCTCGGCGCGGGACTGGTCGGACGAACGTTCCCGCTCCTGTTCGGAGCGCTCGTCGAGCTCGCGGCGCAGGCGGGCGTGCAGGGCCGGCTTGGAGCTGGGCGGCGGGTCGATGCTGAACCGGGTCCCGCGCTCGCCGCGCTCGACGATCCAGGCCTGCAGGCCGGCCGCGAGCAGGGCCGGGAACGTGCTGTCCTCGGTGTCGTGCTCCAGCGGGGACGTCACGTCCGCGTCTCGCCGCAGTTCCTCGAAGCGCGCCTCGATCCGCTGCAGTTCATCCTCCGGCGCCTCGGGTACCAGGGCTGCCGATGCCTTGGCCGCCGTGTCCTCCGGCGGCACGTCGCTGAGACTCGACAGCTCTCGCACCTCCCGTCTGACCAGGCAGGAGCGGATGTACCGGTCGATCTCCTCGAGCAGTCGTCGCGGGGTGTAGTCCAGCGCTTCCTCGAAGACCTCCTCCCGGATCGGCCAGGTCGGATAGTCCGGCCGGAAGTGAACCGCCTCGAAACGGGGTGCGAACCGCTTCTCGATGAGCTCCCGGGCGATGCGCGGATGCCGGATTCCCTGAAGGACCACGCGGCGCCGGAACCGGGGCGCGAACGACGCCGGCGCCTTCTGCTCGATCAGTTGCCAGGTGCTCGCCAGCGTGGCCACGACAATCAAAGTACGGCGGGTCCTGTCTCGAAGGTCGCTCAGGCCGTGCGCGATCCCGGCGTTCACGGCCGCCGCCCGCACGTCGGCTTCGCTGCCCGCCACCTTCGCCAGGTCCTCCTCGATCGCCGACTGCGCGACCGCGGTGTCGATCTGGTCGAACGCGATCACCGACGGACCGGTCAGCGCGAGCAGCAGGGAGATCTGGTGCACGATGTCCTGAGCCTTCCGGGACCGGTGCCGGATGCCCCACTTCTCCCGCACCTCCGGCGACTCCTCACCCCCGGCGAAGAAATCGTCGGCAATGTCCTGAAGCTCATAGTCGTCCGAGGCACGGAGGGCGAGCGCGCGCAACGTGTCCCGGCACTCGAGCCCGACGTAGGAGTCGTAGTCCGACAGCCCGCGGATGAAGGTCTTGAGCGCGTCCGGGGTGAGGTCGGTCTCCCCGATCACCGCCCGCCGGTCCGCCCGGGGAGCGCCGACCCGCGACGCCAGCCGCCGCAGCAGGAGCCGCAGCTGGGTCTCGCCGGGCGCCACCTCGCGGGCCAGGCCTTCCAGCACGAAGACCAGCAGCCCGTCCCAGAACTGGCGGCCGTCGAGCAACCCGATCAGGAAGAAGTAGCCACCCCGGTCCTGCACCTGCTCGCGAACCCACCCGAGCAGGTGTGTCTTCCCGGCGCCCTGCCGTCCTTCGAGAACAAGTCCCTCCTGATTGGCGTCGGGACTCTCCTCGGCCCGGGCGATGCCGTCGCGGACGTCCTGGGCCACCGCGTCGTGCAGCCCTTCGACATGAAACGGCGAGCGGCGCCACACGTCGTCCGGTGCCTGTACCGAACTGAGCCGGAGGGCGGCCAGGGCGGTGCGCTCCTGTTCGGTCATCGCGAGCCGATCGCCAGCTTGTGCCGGTCCTCACCGCCGATGTGCACGGCCGCCTCGCGCTCCGCGTCGCCGACGCGATGCCCGAACGGTTCCGGCTCCAGCCGCACGTTGTCGTCGCGCAGCAGTGCCTTGAGCGCCCGGTCGAGATCGGCCTTCGGAACATCGGCCAGGTGCCTGCGCAGGGCGGTGAGATCGACCCACGTCCCGGGGGTGGAGGCCAGTTCTCCGTACGCGTCCCGGATGCGGCGGTCGAGATCGCGGGGCACCCCGGCAGCGGCCGCCGGGATGGCGTGATCCGCCGGGGGGACCGCGGCGCCGGGACGAGCGGCGAGCACGTTCTGCAGCGCGACCAGGCCGGCCCACAGCTGCCGGTCGCGGGCCGTGCGCCCCTCGCCCTTGTCGACGTGATCGTCGTCCAGCCCCCACGGCGTGGCGAGTTCCTTCTCCCCCTTCCTGCTGAGCTGATGCCAGTAGGGCGACCTCTTCTTGTCGGTGACGACGAACTCGGCGTCGAGCAGCCGTTTCAGCGACTTGCCGACCAGCCGGAACCCGTAGATCTCGTTGAGCTGGTTGTTGGAGATCTCGCGGTCCTCAGCCTTCAGGACGGCCAGGAACGCGTAGTCGACCGAGGACAGCTCAGCCATCGAAGGATCCTTTCGAGATGTTTTCCGGGGCGACGATCCGGCCGTCCGCCTCGAGGCCGTACGCCCGGAGCGCGATCAGTGACCGGTGTTCCTGGGCGGTGAAGAGGGCGATCAGTCGTTCGGCCGCGCCGGGAGTGCCCGCGTCCAGTTCGGCCCGCAGGCCGGGTTCGTCGCGGAGTTCGAACAGCAGGGCGCACAACTGCAGCGCCGCCTCGCTGCGTCCCTCGTCGACCTCGGCCCGCAACTGCTCGATCTGGTATCTCGCGTCGGGCCGGTGCGACCGAGCGCGCTGAAGCTTGGACAGCCGTAGCCGGGCCGCCTCGTCCCCGGCGTCGGCCCGCTCGTGCAGCGCCGGCACGTCGCCCCACGCCGCGTAGAGGTCGGCGAGCGCCTCGGCCGCCCGCGGGTCTCCGCCGTCGGCCAGGTCGCGCAACTCCCCCACCGAGCCGCGGTCGGCCAGCACCTCGACCAGCCGTTCGGCGGCGATCGCGCTGCCACCGGCGGCATCCCGGCGTAGCCCGCCGCTCAGGCCGCCGTCGAACAGGATCCCGGCGACCTCGCGAGGTATGCCGCGCGGGCGAGGACCGGCCGGCGGCCGCAGCTCGTCGACGTGCCGCCGGAGTTCGGAAATCCTCAGGTGCCTCCTGGTGACCACCAGGTCGGGCGGGTCGGCGTCCAGGCGGCCCCGGAGGACGGCGATGGCATGGTCGAAGCGGTCCTGCCGGACCAGCAGATCGGCCAGCTCGACGGCCGCCTTGTCGTCCGCGAACTCCTCGGCGAGCCTGGTCAGCGCGCCCTCGGCGTACCGGAAACGCAGGCGGGCGATCGCACTCGCCGCCACCCGCCGCAGGTCGTCGGCCCGGGGCAGGAGGCTCACGAGGGCCTGCCACGCCTCGTGCGGGACCGGCTCGCTGCGCCGCTCACGCCGCACGTGCTGGGCCAGGTAGTCGGCGATCGTGTAGCCGGCGAGCGTGCCCGCCCGGCCGTTGTCGACCGGGTAGAGCGGCGACACCCCGTCGTGCTGGGGATCGGCGACGTTCGGCACCGCGGCCGCGAGCCAGTGCTCGGCCGACTGGACCCGCTCGTGGGGTTTCAGGTAGCCGAACATCGCCTCGGCGAGCAGCTCCGCGCTCAGCGGCGACTGCACCCCGAGCCGATGCGCGTCGGCGGCGGCGGTGATCATCGCCTTGGCGTACGCGTTGACCGGCTGGTCCCAGCTCATCACCAGCCGCGGCCCACCGGCGAGCACCTGGGTCATGCCGACGTCGCGCGGCCGCAACGCGTCCTCGATCCGGGTGTCCCGCAGCGCGACCTCGCGCGCTTCCGACAATTCGCGTATATCGAGTGACTCCGCGACCGAGATCGCGTCG
Source organism: Actinoplanes sp. NPDC051343 (assembly GCF_044455125.1). NCBI lineage: Bacteria > Bacillati > Actinomycetota > Actinomycetes > Micromonosporales > Micromonosporaceae > Actinoplanes > Actinoplanes sp. NPDC051343. Next base: position 219,383 of record NZ_JBITEL010000002.1, on the reverse strand, counting down.
GCGCTGCGCATCAGCCGGTGGACGTCGTCGCGCCCGGCCGTCCACTTCGCGTACTGATCCGGCCAGAGCGTGCCGACGACCAGGTTGCCGTGCCGCAGCAGCAAACGGACGCACTCGAACGTCAGTGCCGGCCGGGCACCCAGATATTGCTGCAGTTCGTCGAGCCAGAAGACCGTCGTCCGGGGCGGCGCGTTGCGCACCCGCAACAGGTCGGACGCCTCCGACGGCTGCACCAGCCACCAGTCCGGCACCAGTTCGTAGACGGCCTCGTAGAGCGATCGCGTCTTGCCCGCGGACGACCCGCCGACCAGCACGACGAAACTCCCGCGATCCGGCAATTTCCCCGACAGCACCGCCCGCAACTGAAAATCGAAACTGCGTTTGACATAGGTCGGCAGGTCATCGTCACCGCCCGCGGAAATAGCACTGTGAATGCCTAATTCCCGGGGAAGCGCCGAATCGACACGTAGCCGGTCAAACGACGCCGAGAAATCGTCCGGATCCGCCATCGCCTGCCCTCAAGCTCCGAAAAACCGCAGGAAGAGTCCATTGGGGACCATCCAACAAATGAACTGTCCCTTTGATTCATTCCGACGATGGACCGAAGGCTACAGCAGTCCGGCCAAAGATCACCAGCAGTCACTCCACCGATTCGGAATTCATTTTCCGCAAATGGGTGAAGCGCAATCGGCCGACCTTGCCAGCCGTTTCTACCGTTTTCCTACCGTGACGCCGGACGCGTGGCCGTGGGCCTGCGCCTCGAACGTCCCCAGATGCCGCGCCGACGACGGCCGGATCGTGACGCCGAGCTCCTCGCGGATCGCCCGCACCAGGGTCTCGATGTCGGTCTCGCCCGGCTCTCGCTCCCCGCCCGGGAGGTAGTAGGCGTCCTTACCCCGCGAGCGGGTGCTGAGCACGGCACCGCCGGCCAGATGGATTCAGGCGATCTTGTCGATCAAGGAAGCTCCTGCGGCTGGGAGAGGGGATGCACCGACCGGCGGGTGATGTCGGTGAGCTTGTCGGGGTTGGCGACGTTGTGGATGGTCGCGACGCGGCCCGACGCGTCCAGCACCAGGGTCAGCGTGCCGATCACCCGGCCCGCGCCCCGGAAGACGATGCCCGGCGCTCCGTTGATCTCGACCAGTTCGGCGGCCATCTCCGACAGCAGCACACCCTCGTACGGGCGGCTCGAGACCCCGGCCATCCAGGCGGCGACCCGTGCGGCACCGGCGATCGGTTTGCGGGCGGCGCGGACCTTGCCGCCGCCGTCGGTCCACAATGTCACGTCGGGGGCGAGCATCTCCATCAGCTCGTTGATGTCGCCGCCGGCCGCCGCGGCGAGAAACCGCGTGGTCACCGCCTCCTGCTGGGCCCGCGACCGGTGGAAGCGCGGCCGCCGGGCCTGTACGTGCCCGCGGGCCCGGTGGGCCGCCTGCCGCACGGAGTCCTCGGAGCGGTCGACCGCCGACGCGATCTCGGCGTAGCTGAAGGCGAACGCCTCCTTGAGCACGAACACCGCCCGTTCCAGCGGGCTCAGCGACTCGAGCAGCACCATCAGGGCGACCGACACCGACTCGGCGGCGGCCACGTCGTCGCCGGACGACGACGTCAGGATCGGCTCGGGAAGCCACGGGCCCACGTACGTCTCGCGGCGGGCGCGGGCCGACCGGAGCCGGTCCAGGGCCACGTTGGTGACGATGCGCGCGAGGTACGCCCGCGGGTCGGCGACCTCCGACCGGTCGGCCGACGACCACTTCAGCCAGGTGTCCTGCACCGCGTCCTCGGCGTCGGCCGCGCTGCCGAGAATGCGGTAGGCGACCGTGAACAGCAGCGGGCGGTGATCGTCGAACGCGGTCATCGGCGCCAGCCCAGCACACCGACCGCGGGCGTGCCGAACAGCCGGCCGAAGGACGCCCAGGGCGAAGAACTCACCGTCTCCTTGTACCAGGTCGCGGGCCGCCCGGTGAGGACGAACCGGCCCGGGGTGTGGTCGCGCCGGGTGAACTGGATGACCGCGTCCCGGCGGCCCAGGCTGACCGGGGTGTGCACGTAGCCGAACCGGAACGCCTTCGGTGGGCGGCCGGCGAGCGAGCGGGCGATCGACCGGGCCGCCGCGACACCGGTCGGCATGCCGCTCTGGCAGGTGCCGTGCATGATCCCGTAGTCCTGGCGGATCGCCGCCGCGTCGCCGACCGCGTAGACATCGGGGTGCGACACCGAACGCAGGAACCCGTCGGTGAGGATGCGCCCGCGGGAGTCGGTGGTCAGGCCCGCGGACGCGGCCAGCGGCGAGACCCGTACGCCGGCCGTCCAGACCACCACGTCGGCCGGCACCACCTCGCCGGTTCCCAGCTCGACCCCGTCCGGCAGCACCTTGGTGATCGAGACGTCGCCGCGGGACGAGACGCCCAGCCTGCGCAGCGCCCCCTGCAGGTAGGAACGGGCGCGCGGCCCGATCTCGGCGCCGGGCTCCGCGCGGCCGAGAAGGGTGACGCCGGCGGCGGACCGGGCGGCGATCTCGGCCGCGACCTCGACCCCGGTCAGGCCGTTGCCGCACACCACGACCGCGCCGCCCGCACGGACACCGGCGGACAACAGCTGGGCGTCACGGTCACTGTCCAGGACGTACGCGTGGTCAGCCGCACCCGGGGTGGACACGTCGGCCACCCCGCCCAGCGCGTAGACCAGGGTGTCGTATTCGAGGACGCGGGCGTCGTCCACGCGTACGCAATGAGCGGAAGCGTCGACGGCCGTGACCCACCCGATCTCCAGGGCGATGCCGGTCCTGCGCAGCAGGTCCGGCAGCCGCAGGTCGGCGAGCTGCCCACCGGCGGCGACCTGATGCAGTCGGAGGCGCTCGGTGAACCGGGGCGACGCGTTGACCAGTGTGATCCGCACGTCGTCGCGGCGACGCACCCGGCCGGCGAGACTCATCGCCGCGGCCATGCCGGCATAGCCGGCGCCCAGAATGACGATCCTGTGCATTGTCGGTCAATCCCTTCGGTCGATCGTCGGACATGCACGGGACGGCAGCCGCCGCAAGGACCGTGAGGCCGAGTGACGGGCGTCACAAGGTACCTTTGCCGGCCCCGGGCCGAAGAGCGACAATCAAAGCTTGTCCCGTCGGTCGACCGGGAGGTGCACGTGCCGAACACCGTCACGGCGAAGCTGGTCAAGCGGTTCCTGCCCAACCCTCAACCCCCAACCCCACCCCCGAGCCGGCACGAGGAAGCGCTGGCCGTGCTCAGCGCGACCCGCGGCGTGATCGCCCGGGGATGGACGCAGAACACCTGGTACGAGGTCGAGACCCCGACCGGCCGCCGCCGATCGAGCCAGCGCTTCTTCCCCTGGCGCATCGACCGCCGCAACGTCGTCTCGGCCTGCCTGGTCGGCGCCGTCATGCACGGCGGCTGGCTGCTCAGCCCCCGCCCCGAATACGCCTACCCGGCCATCGACGCGCTGTGGCACACCCTGTTCGACACCGGCACCGAGGTCGGCCCGGTCGCGTCCCCGGCCGTGCGGGCGGCCCGGGTACGCGACCTGACCACATGGAACGACCGCAACTACCGCACCCGCGAGGACGTGCTCCGGCTGGTCGACCGCGCGACGGCCCGCCTGGCGCCCGCTGTCGCCCGGACATGAACGATTTCGACGGCCGCACGGTCCTGGTCACCGGCGCGAGCGGCGGCATCGGCGGGGCAACCGTCCGCAAACTGGCCGCGCGCGGCGCCGACGTGATCGCGGCCGGGCGCGACGCCGGCAAACTCGAGGCCCTGGGCGTCCGCACGCTCGCCTTCGACCTGACGTCGGAGGAGAGCGTGGCCGGCGCCCTCGGCGACCTCGACCTGTGGGGCGTCGTCAACTGCGGCGGCTACGGCGGCGAGATCGCCACCCCCCAGGACACCGACATCGAAGTCTTCGACAAGGTCATCGCAACCAACGCCCGCGGCGCCCTGCTGGTCACGAAGTACGCCGCCCGGTCGATGATCCGCCTCGGCCGCGGCGGCGCCATCGTCAACGTGTCCAGCCAGGCCGCGCTGGTCGCGCTGAACGGCCACATCTCGTACGGGTCGTCCAAGGCGGCACTGGACAACATCACGCGGGTGTCGGCGCTCGAACTCGGCGCCCACGGCATCCGAGTCAACAGCGTCAACCCGACCGTGGTGATGACACCGATGTCGGCCTGGTACTGGGGGCGGCCCGAAATCGAGGGCCCGTTCCTCGACCAGATGCCGCTGCACCGCTGGGCGACCGAGGACGACATCGCCGGGCCGATCACCTTCCTCCTCAGCGACGAGGCCTCCATGATCACCGGCGTGAGCCTGCCTATCGACGGGGGCTACACCGCCCGCTAGGCACACTCCGGGGCGGGGGCGATCGTCTCGTGGTGTTGACCAGCCGGAACGGTTGCGGCAGCAGGCGGCGCAGATGTTCACCGGCGGCAGGCACGACTTCGGCCGAAGCTACCGTGACTCCCACCGCATTCCAATCGCCCTTTCAACCACAGGATTCCCTGTTTCTATTACATAGTCAATCATGCCAGCCGCTTCCGTGGTGCACTTCGGTTTCCCATGGTCGTCGACGACGGGAGTTGGTTGCTTGATAAACTTCCAATATGGCGCTACGAACGCCTCGACTGACTTCGGTTGATCGGCCAAAGGAAACCTAAGAGTAATTTTCTGGTACCTGGTCTTGACCATCGGCGCAACGACAACGAATGGTCTCATAGGAATCACGTCATCCTCGTAAATCCATTCAATTCCTGTTTTGATGCGCTCTCCCTTCGCTAAAGGTCGCCCAAGGTATATCCAGCGATATACGGTCTGGTCTTGCTCAGCTTCACCAGTGGAGAAGATCGCCTGTCCATGTACCAACGGATTGACAATAACGGACTTCGAGCTCTGGCCCGTTGCGTACCACCGTTGCATAATGAGCCGCAATCCATCCTGACGCGACCGAATCTCGAGTTCCCTTCTCCACGTATAGCGATGGTGACCATGGACCTTCTCTACCAAGTGAATCGAACAATTAGAAATCACGTCGTATGATCGCCGTTCGCCCACTCGGCAACCTAACCAAAATGCAGCAAAAGCTACGGAAATGGTGGCTGTAGCAGCGACAGAAACAGCAACGACGGCCTGGTTAGTGGGATAGTCGGCCTTGGCGGCCGCCCAGGCAATACCGCCCACGACAACAGGGACAGAGATCCAGATTGCCTTAGCCGTGGCTACGAGGTCGCGAACGGCCTTTAGGGGTGCCCAGTCAAGTATCTTTGCCGGATTCGCCATCGGTCCTCCAGATCCGACGTACCGACGACCATCGTATCCCCGTGGAGTCAGGCATCAACCGTCGTTTATGGCGGATCTAGACTCACGCTCGCATTAGGAGAGAAGAGCTCATTACGGGCGACCCGACGAAGGCGGCCCTCTAAAGTGAGTGTTTGAAGGAGTTCTCATGTAGACGGTGTGGCGGTGTGATCAAGACGGTCGTGTCGGGCACGGTGTTGCGGTGTCATCGCGCCGCGGCTATCCCTCTGCCCTGACCGACGCCCAGTGGGACTTGGTCAAGGACCTGCTGCCGGAGCCCAGCGGCGACGGCCGGCCCGAGAACACCCGCGGCGCGGGATCGTCAACGCGATCCTCTACCTTGGTGCGCTCGGGGTGCCCGTGGCGGTACCTGCGGGCGGACTTGCCGCCCTGGCAGACGGTGTACTGGTACTGCGTGCGCTGGGAAGACGCCGGCGTCACAGAGAACTGCTGGCCGCGCTGCGGGTCAAGCCCCGTATCGCACAGGGCCGTGAACCCGAGCCATCGGCAGGGGTCCCGGACTCCCAGAGCGCCAAGGGCGCCGACACCGTAGGTAAAGACTCGCGGCTACGACAACGGTAAGAAGATCAATCGACGCGAATCAGGCCTGAATCGCGCGCGTTATCGGCGGCATGTGCGTGCGCCCGGTCAAATCGTTCTGGCGGTCAACGTGGTGCATGATCGGCGGTGGTCGCGCACCGCCCTTTGATCAAATCGTGGCCGGGCTCGGGCCGGGCAGCGCCCCGGTGTTCGGTGACCAGCGGCGGACGCGGGCGCCAGGATCAGCTGCTGCGACCTCGGTCAGCGCTGGCCGAGGCCGGCTTCGCGGGCGCGGACGATGGCTTCGGCCCGGTCGGCGACCTGGAGCTTGGCGAAGATTGCCGAGATGTGATTGCTCACGGTCTTGGTGCTGATGACGAGTGTTCGGGCGATCGCGTTGTTCGGGCGGCCGGCGGCGATGAGGTCGAGGACCTCACGCTCCCGGATCGTCAGCTCGGGGAACGGCTCCGCGGAACGCGCGGCCGTGGTGGGGGCGGCGGAGAAGTAGGCGATGATGCGCTTCGCGACCGAGGGGCCGAAGATCGCCTGGCCGGCCGCGACGGAACGGATCGCTAGGATGATCTCCTCCTGCTGGGCGCCCTTGATGAGGTACCCCGATGCGCCGGCCCGCATCGCCGCGAACACCGATTCGTCGTCCTCGAACATGGTCAGGACCAGCACCCGGATGGTCGGCGCTGCTTGCAGGATCGCCCGGGTCGCGTCGACGCCGTTGGTGCCCGGCATGTGCAGGTCCATGACGACGACGTCGGGTTCGGTGCGCAGGACCTCGCGGTGGGCGTCCTCGCCATCGGCGGCCTCGCCTGCCACCTCGATGTCGGCGTAGGACGATACGAGTGCGCGCATGCCCTCGCGCATCAGCGGATGGTCGTCGACGATCAGGATGCGGATCACGGTGCCTCCAGGGGGAGCAGGGCGTGCACGCGGCCGCCGGTGTCGCTGGGGCCGGCGGTGAACGTGCCGCCGAGTTCGGCCGCCCGCTCGTGCATCGAACGTAGGCCGACGCCGTGGTGCCAGGGCTCACCGGTATGGGTGCCGTTGTCGCAGATCTCCAGGTGCAGCGCCGCCGCGCGCGGTGCGCCCCCGTGCATGGCGTCGCCGTGGTCGCCGATCCGGAGTCGGATCTGGCAGGTCGTCGCCCGGCCGTGCCGCACGGTGTTGGTGACCGCTTCGGTGGCGATGCGGTACGCGGCCACGTCGACCGCGGCCGGTAGTGCAGGGAGTTCGGTGGGGACGTCGAGGGTGATGGTGACATCCCGCGACCAGGTCTGCTCGGCGCGTTGGCGCAGCGCGGCGACCAGGCCCAGTTCGTCGAGGTCCGGCGGGCGCAGGTCGTAGACGAGGCGGCGGATGTCGGCGATCGCTTCGGTGATGTCCCGGCGTACCCCCAGGAGCAGCTCCCCGGCTCGGTCGAGGTCGACCCGCAGGACGTTGTGCGCCGCGTCGGCCTTCAGCGTGACCGCGGTCAGCGCGGTGCCGAGACCGTCGTGCAGGTCGCGGCGCAGTCTGCGGCGTTCCTCCTCCCGGGCGGCGACGATCCGGGTCCGGGACTGCCGTAGTTCGCCGGTGAGCCGCACCGCATGGACGGCCAGGCCGATCGGTGCGGCGAGCAGTTCGAGGGCCCGGCGGTCCGCCGCGGCCAGCCGGCGTTCCCCGCTGCGCAGCCCGATGAGCAGGTCGGCGGGTGGGCCTCCGCTGCGGCCGAGGTCGAGCGGGACCGAGTGGCGCACGTGGGGCACTTCGCCGTACGTGGCCACGAGCCGGCCGTCGGCGCTGACCGCGGCGTAGGGCAGGCGCAGCGACTCGCAGACGGCGCGCAGTACGCTGTCGAGGTCGCCGGTGAGGCGGCGGCCGACCCGGGCGGCCGCGGCGGCGGGGTCGGCGCGTTCGCCGTACATCAGCCGGTCGACCACGGTCTGGAGCCGGTGGCGGGCCGGCGCGAATGCCAGCGCGACGGCGCCGGCCGCGATGATGGGCCCCGTCGAGCCGTGCTCATCGGCGAGAGGACCGAGCACGGCGACGATGCCCAGGTACGCTCCGGCGACGCCCGCGGTCAGCACGCCGTAGACGAGCGAGCGGTTGATGATGACGCGGATGTCGTACAGGCCGTAGCGCACGATGGCGATCGTCGCCGCGGCCGGAACCAGCGCGAGGGACAGCACGAAGATGATCGGGCCGTCGGTGGTCACCACCCGCTGCACATTGAGCACGAGGAAGACCCCGATGGCCCACAGCAGCCACAGCAGTTGCAGCCGCTGCACGTCGCGCGAACGCCACGCGCGCAGGCCGAGCACCACGACACTGGTCAGCGCGACCGCGGCCGCGGCCAGCACGGTGAAGGGCAGGATCACGCCGGCGAACGCCGTCGCGTCCGGGCCCAGCAGCGGGCTCCGGTCCGCGATCGGTTCGTTCGCGAGAGCGCCGGGCGCCAGCACCGTCGCGAACACAAACGGCAGACCGAGCGCGATGGTCGCCGGCACGAGCCACCGCCAGCGCGGCGACAGCGGCTTGCCGTCGGGGAAGAGCTGCAGAATCAGCGGCAGGCAGATCGTCGGCGCGGGCGCCCAGATCATGATGCCGAAGACGTCGACCGCCTTCTCCCACGCCGGGGACAGGTTCAGCCACCCGGACAGCACGCCGAGGGCCGCGGTGCTGGCGGCGTAGAACAGCCCGTAGGCGAGGAACAGCCGGCCGATGCGGTGCCCGGGCCGATATGTGAGCACCAGCGCACCGAACGCCGTGAACGTCAGCGTCATCACCGTGTTGTTGAGCAGATAGGCGTCCCCCGCGTCGGCGAAGGTCAGTCCGCCGGCGAACCACATGGCCCACACGGCGGCGACCAGTCCGACCGTCCCGGCGAAGACGACGGCCGGGCCACGCGATCGCTCAGGCATACCCACATCCTGCGGCCCCCGTGCGCCCGCGGGCCATAGGAGCTTGCACCCAGATGAAGATGGGAGCCGGGATAGGTGTCCGGCCCGATGACTCCGAGGGCGGCACGGCGGACCGTAGGCGGCAGTCCACACCAGCCACCCACCCGGGAGTACCCATGGAGCGCATCCGTCAGGCCCGCACGGCCGGCACCATCGGCATCGTCGTCGGCGTGCTCTGGCTCGTCGAGTGGGCCCTCGAGGCCTTCGTCGACCCGTCGATCGGCAGCCCGACCTGGTACCTCACGCAAACCCTCGCCACCGCACTTCTCCTCGGCACCGCGGTGCTCATGTTCGGCCTCGCCGCCCCGCACCCGGCTGGAGACGGCCGCGTGGCCCGTACCATCCTCGCGCTGAACTGGATCGCCTGGCTGTCGCTGACCGTCGGTGGTATCGGCTTCCTCACCCAGGGCAACGAGGACAACGGCCCGCTGACCGTCTTCTTCCCGATCGGCGGCATCCTCGGCACCCTCAGTCTGCTGGTCAGTGGCATCCTGGTCGCGGTCAAGCGGCGAGTCCTGGGCTGGCAGCGCTGGGCGGTTCTCATCTTCGGCATCGGATACCTGCTGCTGGGCTTCTTACAGGGCAGCGACGAACCGACCCCCGCCTCGCAGGCGGCGGAACTCGTGCAGTACCTCCTGCTCGTGCTGCTCGCGGTCGCCGTTCGCACTGCGACGCCAACCACCACCCAGCCGTCAACCGAACCGGCTCGGGTCTGACCGCGACAGCCGGCGGTGAGGCGGCGCGCGCCGGATCGTTCGGCATGTCCGGAATGATGGTGTCTTCTCGTCATGATGTCGAAGTCGGGACGGCAGCTTCGACGTCTCCGGTGCAGAAGGGAGTCAGCCATGACTACGAACGAACTTTCCGGGCGGCCGCCGATCGTCGGCCTGGATGCCTGGCAGGCCGCCCGGGACGAGCTGCTCGCCCGGGAGAAGGCGCATACCCGCGAGGGCGATGCGATCGCCGCGGCGCGGCGGCGGCTGCCTATGGTCGAGATCGACGGGGGCGTCGAAGTCGTCGGCCCGGACGGGCCGGTGCCGTTCCGGGACCTGTTCCAGGGTCGTGACGAACTCCTCGTCTACCAGCACATGTGGCATGACGGGGCGCCCCATCAGGGGCAGTGCGAGGGCTGCACGGTGTCGGCCTGGCATCTGCGGGACGCCACCTACCTCAACGCGCGCGGGGTCTCCTTCGCCGTGCTCACCCCGGGCCGGTGGGATGAGGTGGCCCCGTTCGTCGAGTTCATGGGCTACACCCAGCCGTGGTATTCGGTGCGTGACGTGCCGGAACCGATCGGCGGCGACATGGGCTATTTCAGTTGTTTTCTGCGCGACGGCGAGCGCGTGTTCCTCACCTACCGCACCACCGGCCGGGGCACCGAACCGGCCAGCGGGTCGTTCGCACTGCTCGACATGACGCCGTACGGCCGGGGCGAGGCCTGGCAGGTCAGCCCCGAAGGATGGCCCAAGGGCGGGGAGCCGTGCTGGTACTGGCGTGCGGACGCGGACGGCAACGCCACGTGGGGCCCGACGAGCCGCCCGGTGCCCCAATGGACCCGGCCGGCAGCGACGCCGGAGACAACCCTCGGCCGAACCGGCGCACACCACTGACCCGGACAACGGCCCCGGACCCCTCAGTGGCCCTTGAACGCCTCCTCCAGCCACCACGACGGGCGCTCGGAGGTGATCTTCAGGTCGACGACCATCGGTACGTCGCGGGGGCCGGCCAGCCACTGCGCGACCGGGGCGAGGTCCTGCTCGCGGCGTACGGTGATCGCGGCGCAGCCGTGGCCCCGGGCGATCGCCGCGAGGTCGGTGTCCGGGAACCGGACCGTGTCGAGGGGGTGGCCGCCCGGGCCGAAGTGGTGCACCTCGGCGCCGTAGGCGTCGTCGTTGTAGACGAGTATCAGCATGCCCAGGCCGAGCCGTTTCACCGTGTCCAGCTCGGCGATGCTCATCAGGAAGCCGCCGTCGCCGCAGGCCGCGACCGGCAGCCGGCCGGGTGCGGCCAGGGCGGCGCCGATCGCGCTGGCCAGGCCCAGGCCGATCGACTGGAAGGCCTGGGTGAAGCAGAAGCCTCGCTGATCCGGAACGGACAGGAACATCGACGGGTAGCCCATGAAGTTGCCGGAGTCGATCGCCAGCACCCGGTCGGCGGGTAGCACGTCGTCGAGGACGATCGTCGCCGTGCGGGGGTCGATGTGGGTGGCGTCGCCGTCTTCGGCGTACGGAATCAGGCGCCACCGGCCCTCGCGGCCGATGCGTTCCCGGAGGGCTTCGGTGCGGTAGCCGGCGCCCGGCGCCGGGAGCGCGTGCCGCACGGCGACCGCGCTGAGGGCAACGTCGCCGACCACGCCGAGGTCGGCGCGGTGGTGGGCGCCGAGGGCGTCCGGGTCGAGGTCGACCTGTACGACGGTGGCGGTGGGGCTGACCAGGGTGCCGTGCCGGGTGGTCCACATGTTGAGGGAGGCGCCCCAGGCGATGACCAGGTCGGCGCCGGCGATCAGTTCCGCGGCCAGCGGGGTGGCGAAACCGCCGGAGACGTCCAGGTTGAACGGGTTGCCCTCGAAGAGTCCCTTGGCGACGGCCGAGGTGGCCAGCAGGGCGCCGCATTCGTCGGCGAGTTCTTCCAGTTCGGCGCGGGCGTTCGTTGCTCCGCGGCCGGCTATGAAGACGGGCCGGTGGGATCGGCTGAGCAGTGCTGCCACCGCGGCCACCGCCTCGTCGTTGGCCTGCGGAGGCCACGACACCGGCTTGGGCCGGATCTTGCGGGGTGCCGCCGGGGCGGCCTGGACGTCGAGCGGCAGGTTGAGCAGGACCGTGCGGCGCTCGTCGACCGCTTTCTGCCAGGCGCGCGTGGTGTCGGCGACTGCGGTCTCCGGTCCGTGGACGCGGTCGCTTTCCGCGCCGACCGCGCGGGCGAGCGCGTCCTGGTCGACCCGGAAATTCGAGCGCAGGGCGGTCGCCGCCGGCTCGGCGGCGAGGACGACCATGGGCGTACGGCTTTTCGCCGCCTCCGCGATACCGGTCATCGCGTTGGTGAGACCACAGCCCTGGTGCACCGAGACCAGGGCGGCGCGGCCGCTGACCCGGGCGTACGCGTCGGCCGCCGTCGCCGCTCCGGCCTCGTGGCGCGTCGGTACGAATCGGACGCCGCCCGCGACCAGGGCGTTGGTCACGTGGAAGTTCCCGGAGCCGACCACCCCGAAGACGTGGTCGGCACCCAGCTCGGCCAGGGTGCGGCCGACCTCGTCGGCGACCGTGGTCATCTCTCGACGAGGGCGAGCACGCGCGTGGGGCTGCCGGAACCGCCGACGATCGGCAGCGGCGCCGCGATCACGACCGCGCCGGTCGGCGGCAGCAGACGCAGATTTTGCAGCTGGGTGAGGCCGTACTTGCCGGCGCCGAGCACGTAGGTGTGGCACGGGAACGGCGGCTCGAACGCGTGCGCCTTGCCCGCGTCGGTGCCGACCGTCTCCACCCCGACCCCGATGATCGGCGCCTCGTCGGCCAGCCACCTCGCGGCCTCGACCGAGACGCCCGGGGTGTGCGGGCCGGTCTCGTTCGCGTTGAGGAACGCCTCCTGGCTGTCGGAGCGCGCGTCCCATCCCGTACGGATGAAGAGCCACCCGCCCTCCGGAAGCGGCCCGTGCTCGGCTTGCCAGGCTTCCAGGTCGCTGATCTTCAAGAGGAAGTCGGGGTCGGCGGCCACCCGCTCGGACACGTCGAGGACCGCGGCCGGGGCGACGAGCCTGGTGGTCGCGATCTGCGAGACGTCCTCGCCCTCCTTGGCGGTCACCCAGTGCACTGGCGCATCGAGGTGCGTGCCCGTGTGCTCGCCGGTGTGAATGTTGTTCCAATACCAGGCCGGCCCGCGGTCGTCGTACCGGCTGATCTCCTCGAGGCTGAACGTCGCCGTGTCGGCGAACGGCTCCGGCAGCTTGAGGATCGGGGTCTCACTCGACAGCGGCGCGGTCAGGTCGACGACCTCGATCCCGCCGCCGCGGAGTCCGGACACCAGGCTCTGCAGAACGCTCATGGCCCCTCTTTCAGAGATCGTGACTCGGAGCGTAGTGCTACAACGGGTATCGGAGCGCCTCCGAACCGGCATCGATCCGCACCCGATATTCCCACCGCCGCGAGGCCTGCCCGATGCGCGCGGCCCCGGCGGGGTTGGCCGAGTGCACCCGGACCAGCGCGATGTCGAACGGCCGGCCGTCGAAGGCCGCCTCCTCCGGCAGAGCGACCACCACCTCGGCGGCGCGCCCGTCGGCGCGAGCGACCGGGCGGCGTTCAACGTGGTGACCCTGCGGCCACCTCCGCTTCCACGGCCTGCGTGCTCGGCGCCGGTCGACGGAACCCGAGCGGGATCAGACCGAACAGCGCGGTCACGCTGCCGCAGCCGGCGAGTACGGTCCAGGCGGCGTGACTCGCCGTGAGGAGTCCGGCCGGGCTTCCGGCAACGATCGAACCGGTCACGGCCACGCCGATCGCCCCGCCGGTCGACCGGGCCGTCGAGGCGATCGCCCCGGCGACGCCGGCCTGGTCGCGCGGGAGCCCCGACAGGGCCGTGTTGGTGATCGGGGTGTTGACGAGGCCCGAACCCGCACCGACCAGGAGGTACGCGGTCACGAGGTACCAGGCGCTCGTCGACCTCCCGGCACCGATCAGCAGGCCGGTTCCGGTCGCCAGCAGCAGCCCGGCGAGGACCAGCGGCGGCCGCGGTCCACGGGCGGCGACCAGGCGTCCCGAAATCGGCGCGAACACGGCGATCGCGGCCGCCGCCGGGATCGTGAGCAGGCCCGCGTGCAGCGGGCTGAAGCCGCGTACCTCCTGCAGGTAGAGCGTGTTGAGGAACAGGAAGCCGCCGACGGTCATCAGCGCGATCAGCCCGATGACCAGGGCGCCGGAGAACACCGGATCGCCGAAGAACCGGATGTCGACCAGCGGCTCGGACCGCCGGCGCTCCACGCCTGCCAGCGCGGGTACGGAGACGACGGCCAGGGCGAACAGCCCGACGATCAGCGGTGATCCCCAGCCGTGCCGGGGCCCTTCGATGACGGCGGCCGTCACCGGGCCGAGAATCGTGACGACGAGCAACTGGCCGAGGGGGTCGAACCGCTTGCCGCGTGCGGCCTTCGACTCGGGGACGAACCGGTGGGTCAGGTAGAGGGCCAGCACACCGATCGGCACGTTGACCCAGAAGACCGAGCGCCACCCGAGCCCGCCGACCAGCAGACCGCCGAGCACAGGACCGCTCGCCATGCTCAGGCCCCCGACGGCTCCCCAGGCGCCGACCGCCCGGGCGCGCGCGGCCGGCTCGGGGAAGGTGGTGGCGACGATCGACATCGCCACCGGGCCGAGCATCGACGCGCCGACGGCCTGCAGCGCGCGGAACCCGACCAGGGCCGCGAGGGTGGGCGCGACGCCGCACAGCAGGGAGCCGGCCGAGAAGATCGCCAGCCCGGCCCGGAACACGCGCCGCCGGCCGAACCGGTCGGCCAGCGACCCCGAGAACATCAGCAGGCAGGCGATGACCAGCGCGTAGGCGTCGATCGTCCATTGCAGGCCGCTGACCGGCGCATGGAGTCCCCGCTGGATCGAGGGAAGGGCAACGGCGGCGATCGTCCCGTCGAGGCCGACCAGGAACACGCTCAGGCAGCAGGTCAGCAGTACGACCGTCCGGCGGGCCAGGATCACGGATCTTCTCCCCGTCCGACCTCAGCGAGGCGGTGGCGTGGTCGTGATCACGGCGCTCGTCACCTGGCCGGCGGTGGTCAGGTCGTACCGATTCCTGGCCTTGGACCACCCGGTCGGGGTGACCGTCGCACCGGGCTTGAGGGACGCCCGGGGTTTGCCGTCGATGACGGTCGCGCCGGCGCCGCCGGTGAGCTTCAGGCGCAGCGGGACGCCGGTGCGGCTGCTCACCGTGAGGTTGCCGAGCGGGCCTTTCACCGACAGCGGGACCGTGCCCTTCGGGGCGGCCAGCAGCAGCGCGGTGTGGGCGCTGCCGCCGGTCAGCTGAAGGGCGGCCAGGCCACCGGACTGCATGTCGACGCTCTGCTCGTTGAGGCCGCCGGCCAGCTTGAGGGTCCAGGCGACGCGGGAGTTGAGCTGGATGTCGGCACCGACCGTTCCGCTGTCGCCGGTCGGGATCAGTTCGAGGGTGGCGGCCTGCCTGGTGCTGGTCAGGCGGGGCACGGCGCTGCGGTCGACGGTGGCGATCTCGTAGAGCGACCTGCCGAGGTCGGCGCTGTGGACGTGCAGGAGCGACGAGGTGCCGGTCAGGACCAGGGTGCGGGCCTTCGTGCGGCCCAGCGGGGCGGTCAGGCGGTGCGCGGCGTCGGGCCAGGACGGTGACGGCGCCGGGGACGAGATCGGCGGCAGCGTGGGCACCACCGCGGCGTTGGCGCTGCCGCCCGACCGGTAGGTGGGCTCGAAGGCGACCGTCTGGCCGAGGACCACGCCGACGGTGAGCGCGACCAGTACGGCGGTGAAGGCCCACAGACGCCACGGGCGGCGGACCGTCTCCTGGTAGACGATGACGGCCCGGGCGGCAACCTTCAGCGGCTGGACCGTGGGAAGCGCCTGGGTCGGCTCGTTGAGCACGGGCTGGGGCTTCGGAAGGTCTTCGAGGGATTCCGGGCGGCGCCGCGCTCCCTCGTCGAACTGGCCGGTCAAGCTGGCACCTCCGCGTCCCGGGGCGCCGTGCATCGCCCACCCGTGTTACGGAACACAGCCTAGATCGGATCGACGATCTTCGGTACATCTCGGGCGGGCCGGTCAGACTGTCGTGAATTCGTCCAGCGGGCCGTGCAGCCGGTCGGCGTGCACAGTCAGGACCGGCCGGCGATGCATCCCCAGCAGCCGCATCCGGCCGGCCATAGCGTGGGTCTCCAGCCGCAGGTCGCAGCTGCGGCCCGGTCGCACCCCGCCGAGGCGCATCGGCACCCGTCCCCGCAACAACTTGCCGACCTGCGCACCGTGCCCGGGGTACGACCAGGTGGGCAGGAGCGCCCGCACCCGGGGCACCTTGAAGTCAGCCGCGCCGACGGGATCGTCAGCGGCAGGGTGAGGGTGATGCCCTGGACCGACCGGACGCCCGGCCGCAGTCGCTCCCCCACGGGCCGACCCTGGACTGCTTCCGGAATGGATCCTACGAACGGCTCGGTCTCCCCTCGGAGGGTTGAAGACCGGCCGGCGCCCGTCCATCCTCAGTGGATCTCCTGGTAGCACCCCCGACGACCGCCGATGGGGGCCTCGTTGACCGCAGCGTGGGTCGCCGGTGGATACGAATACCACGAGGACTGGGCGCCGGACATGCGGCACATTCGGCCCGTTCACTGGATCCGGCGGCAGCAACCGAAGTCGAACATCCGGACCGACCTGCAACACAGCATCGGATCGCTGCTGACCATCTGCCAGCTCCAGCGGTTCGGCGCCGCCCGCCGACTCGCGGCGATCGCGGAAACCGGTGCCGACCCCGGCCCGACGGAGGACGAGCTGTCCACCACGACTCCGCCCGTCACGGAAGGATCGATCGGCGAAACGATCCAGGTGATCAAGTCGGGCGTCGAGGCGAACGACACGACAACCGGGACCCTTCGCGGAACGGGAGGACGATCGGCGGCATCCTCACCGCCGCCGATCTCACCAACCGATTCGGTGAGCTCGCCGAACCCTTCACTCAGATCGAAGAATGCGAACGCCGCCTGCATCGCCGCGTCAAGGTCAATATTCCTGCGGAGGCCATTGCCGCCGTTCCTCGACCAGGTCCGCTCCGTGGTAAGGATCCGCAACCGGATGATGCACTTCTCCCCGGATCCGATTCCGACTGACGAGTGGGGGGCGATCGACGGTCTGCTCGCCATGTTGCACGCCGTTGATCAGGCTTGAGGCGGTCACGGTCCATGGTGCCGGTCGATGAAATTCGGGCAACGGGACGGCCGTGACCGGCCCGCCCGGCGTAACCGCCGTAACGTGGGGTCCGGGGGTCGCTCCCAGGTAAGTGCAGCGGAGGACGAATGACTACGGTCGGGGTACTCGAGGAGACCGGGGAGGGTGAGCGCCGGGTGGCGCTCACCCCGGACGGGGTGCAGCGCCTGCGTCGGCTGGGCGTGGAGGTCACGGTGCAGACCGGCGCGGGGCGCCGGGCCTGGTTCGGCGACGAGGAGTACGTCGCGGCGGGCGCCGCGACGGCCGGTCGCGGGCAGGTGTACGCGACGAGCGACGTGCTCGTCTGTCTCGATCCGCCGGCCGATGTGGGTGAGGCGAGGGACGGCCAGCTGCTGGTCGGGTTGCTGAGCCCGCTGACCGATCCGGGCCTGGCGCAACGGCTGGCCGTCGCCGGGGTGACCGCGGTCAGCCTGGACCTGCTGCCCCGCACGCTGAGCCGGGCCCAGGCGATGGACGCGCTGACCTCGCAGGCCAATGTGGCCGGTTACCAGGCGGCGATCGTGGCCGCCGAGGCCTACGGCGGCTACTTCCCGATGCTGATGACGGCCGCCGGGACGACCCGGCCGGCCCAGGTCCTGGTGCTCGGCGCCGGCGTGGCCGGCCTGCAGGCCGTTGCGACGGCACGCCGGCTGGGCGCGCTGGTCACGGCTTATGACGTACGCGACGCCGCGCGCGCCGATATCACCTCGACCGGCGCCGCCGTCCTGGATCTGGCCGGCGCGGGCACCGGGTCGGCCGAGCGGACCGACGGGTACGCCGGCGAGCTGGCCGCCGACGAGGCGGCCGCGCAGCAGCGGGCGCTCGCGGCGGCGATCCCCCGCTTCGACGTGGTGATCACGACCGCCCAGGTGCCGGGGAAGCGGCCACCCGTGCTGGTTCCTGCCGAGGCCCTGGCCGCGATGCGCCCCGGCTCGGTCGTCGTCGATCTGGCCGCCGGCCCGCATGGCGGCAATGTCGCCGGATCGGTTCCGGAGCAGCGGACGGCCACCGCCGGGGGCGTGACCGTGATCGGCGCGGGCCGGCTGCCGTCGACGATGCCTCAGGCGGCTTCCACCGCGTACGCCAGGAACCTGATCGCCCTGCTCGCCGCTCTGATACCGCAAGGCTCGGTGGCCCTGGATCTCGGTGACGAGATCCAGGCCGCCGTGGTGGTGACGCACGGCGGGAAGGTCGTCAACCCGAGGGTCCGCGAGCTGCTCGACGAGCGGAAGGAGATCCGGTCGTGAGTCCACTGCTGATGGCCGACATCACGGTGTTCGTGCTGAGTCTGCTGGTCGGGTTCGAGGTGATCAGCAAGGTGCCGGCGACGTTGCACACGCCGCTGATGTCGGGCGCCAACGCGATCCACGGCGTGGTCGTGGTCGGGGTGCTGCTGCTGGCTTCGGCGACGTCGAGCGTCGCCGGCTATGTGCTGTTGTTCGTCGCGGCCTTCTTCGCCGCGATGAACGTCGCCGGCGGTTACGTGGTCACCGACCGCATGCTCGCGATGTTCCGGAGGCGGTCATGAGTGCCTTCGACACGATCGTCCACTTGATCTACCTGTTGTGCGCGACGCTTTTCGTGGTCGGCCTGCACCTGATGAACACGCCCGCCACCGCCCGCCGGGGCAACCGCGTCTCGGCGGCCGGCATGGTGGGCGCCATCGCGGTCACGGTTGTCACGCTGGCCTGGCATCACACCGTCGGGACGACCGCCGTGGTCGTGCTGGTGGTCGGGCTGGTCGCCGGCACGCTGGCCGGCCTGGTCGCCGCCCGCCGGGTGCAGATGACGGCGATGCCGCAGCTGGTGAGCCTGTTCAACGCGGTCGGCGGCGGCGCGGCGGCCCTGATCGCGCTGACCGACGCGATCGAGCACACCGGTGACCTGTCCACCTCGGCCTCGGTGACCGGCGTCCTCGACGTGGCGATCGGCGGCGTGACGTTCAGCGGTTCGCTGATCGCCTCGGGCAAGCTGGCCGGCCGGGTGCCGGGCCGCCCGATCGTCGTACCGGCCGGCCGGCTGATCGCGGCCGCGCTGACCCTGATCGCCGTGGTCCTGGCGACGCTCTTCGTGGCCGGCCACGGCGGCGTCGTCGCCCTGACCGCGATCACGCTGGCCGCGCTCGCCGCCGGCGTGCTGCTGACCCTGCCGATCGGCGGCGCCGACATGCCGGTCGTCATCTCGCTGCTCAACGCCTGCACCGGCACCGCGGTCGCGATGGCCGGCTTCGTGCTCGACAGCAACCCGCTGATCGTCGCGGGCGGTCTGGTCGGTGCGGCCGGTGCGATCCTGACCAAGCTGATGGCCGACGCCATGAACCGCCCGATCAGCGCCATCATGGCCGGTGGTTACGGCACCGGCGACGCGGTCGCGGTCGCTGCCGGGTCGGGCTCGGCTCCGGTACGCGAGATCAGCGTCGACGACGCAGCGATCCAGCTGGCGTACGCCGGGAAGGTCGTGATCGTCCCCGGTTACGGCCTGGCCGCCGCGCAGGCCCAGCACGAGGCCGTCGCCCTCGCCCAGGCCCTGACCGAGAACGGGGTGGACGTCAGCTACGGCATCCACCCGGTGGCCGGCCGCATGCCCGGCCACATGAACGTCCTGCTCGCCGAGGCCAACGCGCCGTACCCCCAGCTGAAGGACCTCGACGAGATCAATCCGGTGTTCGCGAGGACCGACGTGGTTCTGGTGATCGGCGCCAACGACGTCACCAACCCGGCCGCCCGCCGCCCCGGCAACCCGGTGTCCGGCATGCCGATTCTCGACGTCGACCAGGCGAAGAGCGTGATCGTCATCAAGCGTTCGCTCGGTCACGGCTACGCCGGCATCGACAACGAGCTCTACACCGATCCGAAGACGGCGATGCTCTTCGCCGATGCCAAGGCGGGGCTGGCCGCTCTGCTGGCGGGGCTGCACGCGTACGCGTGAAGGCCCTGCTAAGGATGTTCGCGTTCGCCGGTGATGTAGCCGGCGAGGCTGCTGCGCTCGGCCTCGAGTTCGTCGATGCGGTTCTTGACCACGTCGCCGATGCTGACGACGCCCTTCAGGATGCCGTCGACGACGACCGGGACGTGGCGGAAGCGGTGCTCGGTCATGAGCCGCTCGACGTCTTCGAGGGCGGCGTCGGGCTCGACCGTGCGCACCTGCGTGGTGTGGATGGCGCTGACCGGTTCGGTCAGCACGCCGGCGCCGCGGGCGGCCAGTGCGCGCACGATGTCGCGTTCGCTGACGATCCCGTCGACCCGCTTGCCGTCATGCGAGACGATCACGGCACCGATCTTGTGTTCGGCGAGGACCGCCAGCAGCCTCGTCACGTCGACGCCGGGCTCGACGGTGATCACCTGTTCGCCCTTGACCCTCAGTACGTCACTGATCCGCATCTTCCGCTCCTCTGCTCGGCCCCGTTGCCGTATGCCTAGAAACCGTCACCAACGGTGTCTTGTCAAGAGGATCACCTTGCGGGTTCGCTCGATCTTGCGCTCTACTGGGACCAAGACGGTCGGTCATTTTCCGAGGAGGCATTCGCATGAGCGATCTGCTGGACGGCGTACTCGCGGCGCACGGCGGCCTGGCCCGCTGGCAGGCGGCCGATCAGCTGACGGCCACGATCGAGGTCGACGGCCCGTTCTGGGACTGGCGCGGCCGCCCCGGCATCCGGCGGCCGCAGACCATGACCATGGACACCCGGCACCAGCGGATCACGCTCGCACCCTTCAGCGACGGCAGCCTGACCGCGCTGTTCAGCGCCTGGCCCGCCCGGGTCGAGATCCGCGAGGGCACCGGCGCCCTGCTCGAGGCGAGCGACGACCCGCTCGCCACCTACCCGCCCTACACCGACGCCGTGACCTGGGACCGCATCCAGCTGGCGTACTTCATGGGCACCGCCAACTGGAACTACATGGCCGAGCCGTTCCTGTTCACCTACCCCGGCGTCACCGCGACCGAGATCGCCCCGTGGTCCGAGGGCGGCGAGACCTGGCGCCGGCTGGCGGTGACGTTCCCGGCCGAGCTGCCCAACCACAACCGGTCCCAGACCTTCTACTACGGCGACGACCGGCTCCTGCGCCGCATGGACTACTCCCCCGACGTCACCGGCAACTCGCCGATCGCCCACTACGCCTTCGAGCCGATCACCGCCGGCGGCCTGGTCTTCTACGGCCGCCGCTCGGTGCACCTGCGCAACCCCGACGGCATCGCGGACCTGAGCTCCGCCCCGATCACCATCCGCACGAGCGCGGTGACGGTGCTCTAGCCGCACCCGAACCCGAAGCGGCCGTCCGCGCCCGATTCCGCCTTTATGGCCCACCCGTTCCGGATCCGGGCGGTGCCGCCCTCACCCTCGTCGTGATCCGACTCTGGCAGTCCGGACACCGCGAGGTGAAGATGCAGCTCAACGTCGTGATTCTGGTGGTTGGCCTGTTCGTCGCGCTCGGCATCGGCGGGGGCCTGGCCGGTCACCGCCTGGGCGTCGCCGCCGGCGCCCCGGCGGAGAAGGGACCGGCCGGCGGATCGGCACCTCCCGTCACCACTCCGGCGAGCACCCCGGCCCCGGCCCCCACCGGGACGTCCGCCTGCGACCACCATGTCGGAGAGCCCGGCGTGGTCGACGTACAGATCGTTTCCGCGCCGAAGGATCTGACCATCTGCCCGGTGCTGCTCAACAACGGTGCACCCATCACGGGCCCCTTCGCGGTGAACGGCAGATTCGTCGGGCGACCGGATCTCCACGAGCGGATCGCCGTCGTCAACCGGGCGGATCCGGACACCTGCGACGCCTCCGGCCGTCCGCCCGTGATGGGGCTGTTCCAGGCGCGCACCTTCGTGATCCACGGCGACGGAACCTGGTCGTTCACCGACGGGCTGGGATACGACGAAGCGGTGACCTACGCCCGGAACTACGCGATCGTTGATGCGTCGCCGGCCGCGCTGGCCGTCATCCGCAACGATTGGGACGACTGGAACCGGAAACATCCGGGCAGCAACGACTACGCCGGCATGACCGCGCTGCCCGCCGGCGCGAAGGTGCTGGCGACCTTCCGTCAACCCCCCGGCAAGTACGAGGGCAAGGGCTCGCCCTGCAAGAACACCTGAGGTCGCGGCGTACGGGAGGGGCCCCGGCCGAAGCCGGGGCCCCCTCCCGCCAGATCGACCCCTATTGGGCGGAGGCCACCGCCCGGTCGGCGGGGGCCGGCTTGCCCAGGTAGAAGCCCTGGCCCAGCGGTACCCCGCACTCGGCGAGAGCGGCCCGCTGCGCCTCCGACTCGATGCCCTCGGCGATCACCGTGCAGCCCTGCGACGTGGCGAACGACACCAGGGAGCGGACCGCCGCGCGGCGTGCGTCCTCGTTCTCTACGCCGGCCAGCGCGGCCCGGCCCAGCTTGAGGAAGGCGGGCTTCAGCGTCTCCACCCGGGCGAGCGTGTCGTAGCCCGCGCCGGCGTCGTCGACCGCGATCCGTACGTGGTCCGGCAGTTCCGACACGTCGGCGGGTGTGCCCTCGGTGATCTCCAGGACGAGCGGCCGGGACGCCTCGGCCAGCAGCGGCGCCAGCTCGCGCGGGCGGCGCAGCAGGTCGGCCGAGACGTTGATCGAGAGCCAGGTGCCGGTCGGCAGCGACTCGGCCGAGGCCAGCGCGGCCCGGATCAGCGCCGCGTCGAGGTCGATGTGCACGCCCTGCTCGGCGGCGGCCGCCAGCCCGTCGGCGGGGCTGCTGCCGTCGGCGAACCGGGTCAGCGCCTCGTAGCCGACCACGTCGCCCGACCCCAGCTCGAAGATCGGCTGGAAGACGGTGAAGAAGCTGAACTCCTCGAACGAGCTGGAACCCAGCGATCGGCCGGCGCCGCGCAGCGCGTTCGCCTCCGCGTGGTTCGACCGGACCGCGACCAGGCCGGACGAGCCGCCCTTCTCGGACCGGTAGTGCAGCACCGACGCCCAGTCGCCGATCGCGCCGGTCGGGGTGGCCGGCGTGGTCTTGCCGGCAGCCGGCTTGCGGCTCGGCTTGACCGGGCGGTACAGCCAGTTCCGCAGGTGGGTCAGGAGGTCGACGATCGTGTTGCCGATCCCGACGAACGCCACCATCGCGTACAGCGAGAGCGTCAGGTTGAGCGCGGCGAAGATCAGGTTGTTCCAGTTGTGGTGCAGGATGTCGCGCCAGCCCGTCCAGGCGCACAGCGCGATCATCGCCACGGGCAGCAGCAGGTAGGTGGTCGCGGCCGTCGTCCGGTTACGCACCTTCGGCGTACGTTTGAAGGCGCTCTTCTCCCCGGTGAGCAGTTGCAGCAGGGAAGCGAAGCTTCCCGACAGGTTGACCGGGAGCAGGATCAGGTTGAACCCGTAGATCCGCAGCACGTCGATGCGCTTGTAGCCGAGATATTTCAGGTCGGCGCTCATCATCAGGAAGTACGGCACCGACACCAGCAGCAGGATCGGGTTGAGCAGTTCCTTGTTGAACGGGTAGACCAGCATGATCACCAGGCACACGGAGCTCCAGAAGATCGAGGCCATGTAGTTGACCCGCAGGAAGAGCTCGCCGAAGCGGTTCTTCTGCCCGCGTGCCTTGCGGGCGCGCACCTGGTCCTTGAGACGCGACAGGATCAGCAGGCCGCCGTTGGCCCAGCGCTGCCGCTGGATGGCGAGCGAGCCGAAGTCGGGCGGCGTGGCGCTGTAGGCCATCCGCTCCGGGTAGTTGTAGAGCGTCCAGCCGTTGACCCCGAGGTCGATCGTCGACTCGGTGTCCTCGATGACGGTCCGGTCCTGGATGTAGCGGCGGATCTCCCAGTCACCCTCGTACGCGACCTCGCAGATGTCGTCGAGTGCCTTCTTGCGCAGCACCGCGTTGGCGCCGACCCAGAACGTGGCGCCGTAGTGGGTCATGCCCTGGTGCACGATGTGCTGGATGTCGGTGGTGGCGCCGGAGATGCGCTCGATGCGGGTGGCCGAGCCGGGGAACGCGCTGTACGGCGTCTGCGCGACCGCGTGCTGGGCGTACGCGCCCTGCTCCATCAGGTGGACGAGCCGCAGCGCGTACTCGGGGAGCAGCACGCTGTCGGCGTCGAGGGTGAGCACGTAGTCGGGGTTGGGGACGGTGAGCTCGCCGCGGCCCGCCACGGCCGGCACCAGTGCCACCCCGAGCGGAGTGTTGACCTCCTGGTAGCTGCCACCCATGAGGCCGATGTAACTGTTGAGGTTCATGGCCTTGTTGGGTTCGTTCGACAGCGAGACGTACCGCTTGCGCTCGAAGCTGGTCACCGACACGTCGAAGATCGCCAGCAGGCGGCGGTAGAGCTGGTGCAGGCGCTCGGCCGGCAGTGCGGCCTCTTCGCCCGCGCCGCCCTCGAGGGCCTCGGCGATGGTGCCCAGGTCGTCGGCGAGAGCGTTCACGATGTGGTCGACGAAGAAGGCGTCGGTGTGGTCGATGATCTCCTGGCGGCGGCCCAGGCCGTAGAGCCAGGCGACCGCGAACCGGTACTCGTCGGCCAGGTTGCGCATCTCCTCGGCGCCGGTCCCGGCCGGTGACTCGAGGAACCGCTCGTACGCCGACCGCACCCGGGTGTACGGCACGGCCAGCTCGGTCTCGATCGCGGCGGGCAGCGCGCGGGCGCTGCGCAGCAGGTCCCGGGCGGCCCGGTTCTTCGGCTGCTGCGGGTCGTCGATCAGCAGGGCCACGCGCAGGCCGGGGTACTCCTGCAGGGCCGCGCTGAGCAGCGTGGTCCGGATGACCCGCTCGTCCTCCTGGTACGACGGGACGAGCACGGTCACCGAGGGGGTGTCGGTGGCCAGGAAGTTGTCGAGCGCGATCCGCGGCGCCCGGTGATGGGCCCGGCTGCGGTAGAAGAACCCGATCCGGGTGATCAGGTACGCGGTGGCCGAGGCGGCCAGCCCGGTGACCACGACCATGTACACGATCGCCTCGACCACCAGGCGCGCGCTGTTCGCCTTGCCGGCGATGAACTGCTCGATCACCGTGTAGACGATGTAGCACGCCCAGACGGCGATGGTGAGTACGATCGCCAGCCGGCCCCGGGCGATCCGGCCCTCGGAGACGGGTGGCGACACGAGCGGGTGGGGATCGGACCGGCGGTCGGCACCCCACTGGCGTCTGGCGTCCGGTGTTCGCTGATCCACCGAGTTGCGCGGCATTCGGGTCGCCCTTCACTGATGATCGGTTCGCTCTTCCCATCGGCGGCGGCGCCCGGTTGCATGAAGGTTTGCCGCCCTTCTTCATTCCTCGTTCCGTCTGCCGACTTTGAAAGGTGACGTCCCCCGACGGAAAGGGCAGCCATGCTCGCCGCCACCCCACACTCCGTGGACCCGCTCGACGACCTGGACTGGCCGGAGCCGGAAGGTCCGACCGAGCGGCTCTCCTGGGTGCGCGTCGGCATCCTCGTACTGGTGCTGGTGGCCCTCGGGGCCGGCGGCACCGCGGCCGTGCTGCACCTGCGGAACACTTCCGGCCCGACCGCCAAGTCGTGGGCCGTACCGTACGTCGACGTCACCCTGACCCCGACGTTCCAGTTCCAGGACCCGTCGGCCAACCCGGCCAACGACGTCGCGCTCGGCTTCGTCGTCGCCGATCCGCGGGATCCGTGCGCGCCCAGCTGGGGTGGCGCCTACACTCCGGACGAGGCGAGCAACTCGCTCGACCTCGACCGGCGGATCAGCCAGCTGCGGGCGGCCGGCGGCAACGTGATGCTCAGCGTCGGCGGCGCGAACAACACCGAGCTGGCGGTCGGCTGCGCCGACCAGGCGAAGCTCACCGACGCCTATCGGCAGCTGGTCAAGCGGTACGACGTTGGCACGCTCGACCTCGACGTCGAGGGCACCGCCCTGGCCGACGCGGCCTCGATCCAGCGCCGCGCGGTGGCCGTGAAGGCGCTGCAGTCCGACGGCAAGCTCGACGTCTGGCTGACGCTTCCGGTGAGCCCGGACGGGCTGACCGCGGATGGCCTGGAGGCGGTCCGGGCGACGCTCGCGGACGGGGTGCAGCTGCGCGGCGTCAACCTGATGACCATGGACTTCGGCGGCGACACCGGCACCCCGGACATGCTCGGCCTGACGACCCGGGCCCTGAACGCCACCCACAAGCAGCTCTCCGACCTCTACCTGCGGCTCGGCGTGCAGCTGACCTCGTCGCAGGTGTGGTCGCGGATCGGCGCCACCCCGATGATCGGGCAGAACGACGTCGACGCCGAGCGGTTCACCCTCGACAACGCCCGCGGGCTGGCATCGTTCGCGGTCGAGAAGGGCCTCGGCCGGGTCTCGATGTGGTCGATCAACCGGGACGCCCCGTGCACCGGCACCTTCACCAACGTGGTCGTGCATTCCAACACGTGCAGTGGCGTGCCGCAGAGCGCGCTCGCCTTCTCGTCGGTCTTCGCCGGCCTGCCCGGTCGTGCGGTCGGTGCGAGCCAGCAGGCGATCGCGATCCCCAACCAGCAGGCGGTCGTCGACGACCCGAAGACCAGCCCGTACCCCGTCTGGCGGCTCACCGCGCAGTATCCCGGCGGCTACAAGGTGGTCTGGCACGGCGTGGTCTACGAGGCGAAGTGGTCCAGCTCGGGTGTCGATCCGGCGGCGGCCGGCAGCCCGAACTCGCCGACCCCGTGGTCGGTGATCGGCCCGGTCGTGTCGGGCGACAGCGCCCCGAAGCCGGTCCCGCTGGTCACCGGCGTCACCGCGTCGTGGAACGGGACGACGGTCTACGTGCGCGGCGACAAGGTCCTCTTCGAGGGCCTGCCCTACCAGGCGCGCTGGTCCACCAAGGGCGACAGCCCCTCGACCGACTACCCGGTCGGCCCGGACGAGCCGTGGCAGCCGCTGTTCTCGGTCCCCGGGGAGCCCGCCAACTCATGAGAACCGGCCATTTCAAGTACTGGACCCGTTCACGTTCATCGATTGGGATCTCTGCGTAGGTGGTCGGTGCAGGACCGGCCACAGGGGAGGTCCAGGTGCACAGTTCCCTCACCCGCAGTGCCGTCGCGGTGTTTGCGGCCGCCGCTGTCGTAGCGGCGGCCGCGGCCCCCGCTTCGGCGGCCGGCCCGGACAGCAAGGTCTCGCGGACCACGACGGTCGGCATCCACAACACCTACGACCCGGCCACGTTCGGCTACCTGGCCCAGGCGCTCGACGAGCACCCCGGCCTGATCGAGCTGGACGTCTGGCCCGACATCGTCACCCGGGAATGGAAGGTCAGCCACTCCAACCCGCTCGGTAACGCCAACAACTGCGTCGCCGCGACCAGCCCCGCCCAGCTCTACTCGGGCGGGGCCAACAAGAACCTCGAGTACTGCCTGGACGACATCCGCGTGTGGCTGGGCGCCCACCCGGACGCCGGCCCGCTGGTGCTCAAGCTGGAGCTGAAGACCGGCTTCTCCAGCCGCACCAGTCAGGGCCCGGCCCAGCTCGACGCGGCGATCGCGGCCCACCTCGGCCCGGCCGTGTTCAAGCCGTCCGACCTGCTCGGCTCGTACGCCTCGCTGGACGCCGCCGCGAAGGCGGACGCCTGGCCGACCCGCGCCCAGCTGGCCGGCAAGGTCATCGTCGAGGTCATCCCGGGCACGGTCGAGGAGTCCAACCCGACCGACACCCTGTGGACCGACAAGGAGTACGCCCAGTACCTCAACTCCCTGAAGGCCGCCGGCACCCTGAGCAAGGCCCAGATCTTCCCGGCCGTGCACAACGCGGCCCCGGGCGACCCGCGGACCCGCTACAGCGACACGTCGCTGCGCCCCTGGTTCGTGGTCTTCGACGGCGACGCCAACTCCTACGTCACCACCAGCGGCATCGACCTGCCCTGGTACGACAACAACCACTACCTGCTCGTCATGACCGACGTGCAGAACATCGCGCCGGCCGTCACCAACGGCGACACCGCGGCCGCCCAGGCCCGCGTCGCGCTGGTCGCGAGCAAGCACGCCAGCGTCGCCTCCTCCGACTGGTCGGGCATGCCGACCGTCGACAGCGCGGTGGCCGACCGCGGCTGAGCGTCGGCGACCGGACATGTTGACTGCATCGCATCCGTCAACAGTTGATGCAGTCAACACGTCCGCGCACGGTCAGCGGAACACCAGCCCGCCGCCGACCTCGAGCACCTGGCCGGTGAGGGCGCCCGAGCCGTCCGACGCGAGCAACCGTACGGTCGCCACCAGGTCCTCCGGCAGCAACGCCCGGGGAATGGCCTGCGTGGCGACCAGCGGCGCGTGCGTCTCGGCCTCCCGTCCACCGGCCAGCTCGGCCTCACCCTCGGTGCGGATCGCGCCGGGCGACAACGCGTTCACGGTCACCCCGCCCGGGCCGAGGGCGCGGGCGAGCGACCGGGTCAGGCCGATCAGGGCACTCTTGCTGGCGACGTACGCGGGTCCGCTCGGCCCGCCCATCCGGACCGTCGGCGACACCACATTGACGATCCGGCCCCACCCGCGCTCGGCCATGCCCGCCCCGAGGGCCTGACACAACAGCATCGGCGCGGTCACATTGACCGCGAACGTAGCCTGCCACTCGTCTACGGTCAGCCCGCCCAGGTCGACGTTGGAGGCCCGCGCCGCGTTGTTGACCAGCACATCGACCGCGCCGGCTCGCTCGGCCAGGGCGCGCACGGCCTCCGGGTCGGCCAGGTCGGCATCGAGCAGTTCGGTGCGCGCACCGAGGTCGCGGCACAGCCGCGCGACGCTGTCGATCTCGTCGGCCGCGCCGAGATGATGCAGCAGCAGCGTCTTGCCGGGCCGGGCCAGACCGACGGCGATCGCCGCCCCGATCCCCCGCCGGGCCCCGGTAACCAGAATGCGCTGCCCCATCCGCTCAGCGTACGACCGCCAAGGTCGTTCCAGGCCGCACTCAGGAGTGAGCCTTCAATACGATGCGCGGATGAATCTGCTCCGGGCCCTCTTCGCCGACGTGGGCAGCCGCCTGGCCGACCTGGGCGTGCGGCGTCAGCCGGGCCGGAGCCGCACCCTCACCGTCCCGGGCGACCGGGGCGACGCCATCCTGCTCAGCCCTCAGACCGTGCCGAGCGGCTTCCCGGACCGCGCCGAGTTCATGCTGAACATCTCGAACCACCTGCTGCCGTGGACGGCGTACCTCGCCGACGTGTCCCTGGAGGAGGCCCGGGCCGAGCCACCGCAGTACGCCCGGGGCGTCTACCACTCCCGGCTGACGTGGTCGTCGGGCAACCCGGCCGAACTCTGGGCGGTAACGCCGGCCACCCTGGACGCCGTCACCGAGCAGCTGACCGCCGGCCTGCGCCGCGCGCTGACGACGACCTGGCTGCCGATCCTGCCCCGGCCGGACCTGCGCGCCCTGATCCGCGGCGACCGGCCCGGCCCCGGTCATCTGCGCGGCCGCCCGGCCATCGTCGACCTGATGTGCCACATCGAGGACCGGACCAGCGACGAGCTGCACGAGTACGCCCGGTTCTTCCGCTCCCGAGCCGACACCGACCCTGACCTGGAACGCCTGGCCAACTGGATCGGGAGCACCTTCGGCTCCGGTCTCTGACGGCCGCCCGGGTCAGCGATCCCGTCCGGCGCGGCTCCGGGCGGCGGGGCAGGATGGACGGGATGAGCGACGCGCGGCAGGCACTCGATCAGGTCTGGCGGGCCGACGCCGGCAGTGTGCTCGGCGTGCTGGCGCGGCGGCTCGGCGACCTCGACCGGGCCGAGGAGGCCCTGCAGGACGCGGCGGCCGAGGCGCTGCGGCGCTGGCCGGCCGAAGGGGTGCCCGGCAACCCGGCCGGCTGGCTCGTCACCACCGCCTGGCACCGGGCCGTCAACCGGCTGCGGCGGGAGGCGAACGGCCGGGACAAGCTCGCCGCCCTCGCCTCCGAGCCGCCTGGGCAACCGACCGGCGACGACCGCCTCGCGCTGCTGTTCGCCTGCTGCCATCCGGCGCTGCCCGGGCCGTCGCGGGTCGCGCTGACCCTGCACGCCGTCGCCGGGCTGCCCGCCGAGACGATCGCGGCCGCCTACCTGGTGCCCACCAGCACCATGGCGCAACGCCTGGTGCGGGCGAAACGGCAGCTGCGGGACGGCGGCGTGCGCTTCGAGGCACCGGCTCCCGAGGCGTACGCCGAGCGCCTCCCGGCCGTCCTGGCGATCATCTACCTGATCTACAACGAGGGTTACCTCGCCTCCTCGCCTGACGTACCCCAGCGCCGCGAACTGGCCCGCGAGGCCCTCGAGCTGGCCCGGCAACTCGCGATCCTGATGCCGGCCGAGCCGGAAGCGGACGGGCTCGCCGCCCTCCTCGAACTGCACGAGTCACGCGCCGGCACACGGTTCGACGACGGGGACCTGGTCCTCCTGGCCGAGCAGGACCGTACGGAATGGGACCGGGACCTGATCCGCTCGGCTCTCGCCCGTCTGGCCCGGGCGGCCCGCAGGGACCGCCCGGGTGTCTATCAGCTCGAGGCCGCCATCGCGGCCAAGCACGCGCTGGCGCCCAGCTACGAAAGCACCGACTGGCCGGCCGTGCGCACGCTCTACGACCACCTCGTGGTGCTGCGCCCGTCGCCGGTGGTGCGGCTGAGCCGGGCCGTGGCGACCGCGGTCGTCGACGGGCCGGCGGTGGCGCTGGCCGAGGTGGACGCGCTGGCCGGCCGGCTCGGCGACTATCGGCTCTGGCACGCGGCGCGGGCCGGTCTGCTGCGCGACCTCGGGCGCATCGACGAGGCGGACGCCGCCAACGAGGCCGCGCTGGCCTGCGCGACCAACCCGGCCGAGCGGGCCCTGCTCACGCAGCGGCTCACTCGCGGGTGATGACCGGGCGGACCTCGATGCGGTCGCCGTGCGCGATGCCCGGCCAGCCCGCGGCGACCTCGACCGCGGCGTCCATGTCGTCGGCCTCGAGCAGGACGAAGCCGCCGACGACCTCCTTGAGCTCCAGGAACGGCCCGTCGGTGACGACCGGGCCGTCCGGGCCCGGGCCGACGGTCCTGGCCTTGGTCGACCGGTCGAGCTCGGCACCACCCCGGACGATCTTCCCGGCCTGGTGCCACTTCTCCCACCACGCGTCGACCTGGTCCATCAGGCCGGACTCCACGGCCGGGCCGAACCAGTGCGACTCGTCCCCGGTAATGATCATGGCGTAGCGCATCAGGATGCTCCTCTCGATCGGATCTTCTCCGAGGTGACGATCGGCGGCACCGGCGAATCGACATCGGCGGCCGGCTTTCCGCGACCGATGGTCAGCCCGCCGGGCGCCGCCCGGGCAGCGCACCGGCCGGCCGGCCCCGGCCGATGCGGTCCAGGGCCGCCGGCAACTCTACGAGCCGGGATCGGTTGTCATCACCGGAATCTTTCCGCGCGCTACGGAATCGAGCCTCACGAACGCGGCCGGGGCCGCGTCGAGGCCGGCGGGGGCTACCCAGACCGTACTTTGTCGACGGACGACGGCGATGTGGTGCCACCTCGGCCCGCCGCCGGCCGTCGTGGTACGCGTGGGTCCTCGTCGCCGTGCTGGCCGTGGGGGTGGCCGCGGTTGTCGTCACGCCATGGCCGCGACCTCCGAGCACGGCGCTGGAGCCCGCCTTCAAGAAGCTGCGGCTGCTGCCACCACCGGTGGACCGGCACTGGGGCGCTCCGTGCGCCGCTGCCGAGGACATTCCGTTCACGTTCCCGGGTGGCTATCGCGGCGAGGTGTACGTACAGATCACCTCCGCCGATCCGGTCCGCCGTCAGCGGGAGCAGGTCCGTCTGTCCTGGGGCGGAGGGCACTGGGACCACCAGGGACGGCCGATCGAGCTGTCGCCGGGCGACGTCAATCGACGCCAGGGCGGCACCCTGCTGATCTTCGACAAGTCGACCACGGACCCGGACCCGGTGTCGGCCAAGGGGTTCCTTCGCTCGGACGATCCCGTCTGCGCGGTCTTCGGCACCGCGGCCGACCCCGTCGCGCCCGCGCCCACCCAGTCCTTCCAGACCCCGAGCTGGATCCCGGGCGACTGACGTCCGCCGGGTCCGGCCCCGCGTCGCCGATCTGCGCGCCTTCTGCCGGCCCCTACGCCCCGACCACCGTCAGTGACCCGAACCCGGCCGAGGCGTTCACGTCGATCCCGTCGCGGCCGTCGGCGCTGACCCGATCGCCCCGGTCCATCCCGCCCCGATCCCGTCCGTAGAGCTCGACGTCGCCCGCACCGCGACGGGCCACCAGCTGCACCCCGACCCGCCCGTCGGTCACGATCCGCCACCGGTTGACGCCGCCGTTCATGGCGATCGGCAGCGTCCCGCCGAGCGCCGGCAGCCGCAGGTCGATCCGCGCCGCTCCCCCGTCGAAGGTCACGCTCCGCACATTGGTCCCGCTGAGGTCGACACTCATCCGCCGAGCCCCACCACCGAACCGGATCGTCCACGACACCCGGCTGTCCAGCTGCACGTCGAGGTCGGTGTTGCGGCCGCCGTCGCGCACGCCGAGCTGGACCGCGCCCCCGTCCACCGTGGTCCGCGGCCGCGCGTCACTGCCGTCCGGCACACTCACCTTGACGATCCCGTTGCCGAGCTCCGCCGTCCGGACCGTAATGTCGGACACGTCGTCGACAAGCACGAACGTGCCCTTCGCCGGCCGGCCGGGCGTGGTTCGCGCGCTGTGCTGCGCCGCCGGCCGGCCGCTCGTCGCGGACGGGCTCGGCGACGGCAGGACAACCGCGGGTCCCATCTTCCCGGACGGCCCCGGCGAGACCACGACCACCGGCGGTGGTCCGGCCAGGCGCGTCTCCCGCGCCATTTTCTTGTACGCGACGACCCCGCCCCCCAACAGCAACAGCACCGCCACGCCGCCCCCGGCCAGCACCCGCCCCCACCGCCGGGGCGCCAAGGTCGCAACCGCCCGCCCGAGCACAGCCGCCCGCACGGCCGGCGCCTGCCCCGCCGCGCCACCGCCGCCCAGGCCCGGCTCCGCAGCGAATTCACCCCCGGCCACCGCCGTCCGCCACGCAGCACCGGCACCGGACGAGCCCACCTCCGACCCGGCCCCGACCGACCGCGGAGCCCCGTCCCGGCCCGGCCACACCCCCATGCCGTCGCCGACCGCCGCCCCCGCCTGCCAAGAGGCACCGATGCGGGTAGGGGCCGCCCCAGGCTCCTCGTGCAGGTCAGCCGGCGGCCCCATCCGCTGCGGAGCATCCGGCCAGTAGTCGGCAATGTTCGGCCACCCCGGCAACCCCTCAGCCGCCCCGGCCAACCCCGCGAGCCCGACCCCCGCAGCGCCCCGCGCCCCCTCGACGTGCCCAGCACTTCCCGCCCGCTCGGCGCTCCCCACCCGCTCGACGTGCCCGGCACGGTCAGCCGGCCCGGCGCTCTCGGTCCGGCCGGCGCGCCCCGCACGGTCAGCGCTCGCCGCCCACTCGGCGCGCCCCGCACGGTCAGCACTCGCCGCCCGCTCGACGCGCCCCGCACGGTCAGCGCTCGCCGCCCGCTCGACGCGCCCCGCACGGTCAGCGCTCGCCGCCCGCTCGACGCGCCCCGCACGGTCAGCGCTCGCCGCCCGCTCGACGTGCCCGGCCCGCTCAGCCCGCTCAGCCCGCTCGGCGGGCCGTAAGGCCGGCTGGAAACGCGACTGGGGAGCGAGCTCCAGCGTGGCTCGGCTGTCGCCGGGCGTCCTGGCCGGACCGCCGCCGCCGGCCGCCTCCGCAGACTCATCCGGGCCGCCACGGGACCCGGACGCCGTACCGTCGCCGCCTGCGGCCCTCGGGGCCGGGCCGGACCGCCCGGCTGGTGAATCGGTGGTTTTTGCCTGGTCGTCGGGGTCCACGGGGCGCCCCCTCGGGTCTGTGGTCGTCGACGTGGAGTACGGGGCGCGGGCCCGGCCGGTTCGACGATCGGAAGGTTCGCTGATTCCGCGTGATCAACCCCTTGCGAATAGTGGCCATTACTACCAACATGGCTTATCGCAAGTTTTAAGTAGGCCTTTAGCCCGAGCCGGAAGACGGTCAAATGCCCAATGAGGACCCGCTACGCGACGGCTCGAAGCGTGACGGGCTGCGCATCGGCGGCTGGCTCGGAGCGTTCCCGGCCCGGCGGGCACTGCCGGGCCGTCCGCCGCTGGTGACGCCTCCGCCGCCGCGCGTGCCGGTCTTCCGCCCGGTCCGGCCCCGCGAAGCCGGTCGGCGGCCGATGGCGCTGCCCGCTTTCGTC
The DNA here is from genome assembly GCF_044455125.1 of Actinoplanes sp. NPDC051343. Classification (NCBI taxonomy): domain Bacteria; kingdom Bacillati; phylum Actinomycetota; class Actinomycetes; order Micromonosporales; family Micromonosporaceae; genus Actinoplanes; species Actinoplanes sp. NPDC051343. The sequence goes on along the minus strand of NZ_JBITEL010000002.1, from coordinate 185,531 downwards.
CCGGTCGACGACCCGCGTCAGGTCCGGTTGCGGGTCGCCGTGACGTGCCTGGTCGCGCTGGCCGTCGGGGGCACGGCGTTCATCGTGCTGGCCGATCGGGCCGGCTCCGCGCCGGCCGTCGCCCAGGTGACCGTCGCCGATCCGGTCCGGCTGGGTCCGATGCCGGTGCCGTCGCCCTCGCCGTCGTCCTCCTCGCCATCGCCATCGCCATCGCACTCGGCGTCGCCGTCGCCCTCGCGCACCGTGTCGTCGTCGCCCGCTGCTCGCCGGAAGGCGCCGGCGCCCGTTCATCACAGCTCCTCGGCGCCGCCCCGGCAGTCTTCTCTGGTCGGTCGCACCCTTTCGCTGGTTTCGTGGGGCCGGTCCCGCTCGGTTTTCGTCGCGCACGCGGCCCCGGGCGGGTGCGTGGCGCTGGAGTCGGCGCGGTTCCCCGGGTTCTACCTGCGGGCCGGGGACTCCTCGCTCCGCTTCGAGCGGTCCGCCACCGGCTCGGCGCTCTGCCCGGTGCCGGTCGGCAACGGCATGGTCGGGCTGCGTTCGGGCGACCGTTACGTGGTCGCCTTCCGGACCCGGCTCTACCTGGCTCCGGTCCCTTCATCACGGGCGGCCCGGTTCGCCCCTTCCTGAGTTACCGGCCGGCCGGGAGCAACCTGGCCGCCGCGTTACGGGCGACGATGCCCGCCCGGCTCTTCGGGACCAGCATCGCCGCCGCGAGCCCGGCGCCGCGCCTTCGGGGATCGGTGCGGCGCCGGTGCTCGGCTTCGTAGTTCCGGTACGCGACGGTGAAGTCGGCCTGCCGCAGCTGGTTCGCCAGGGTGTGCGCGCCCGCGATCGCCATGCTCGAGCCGTCGCCGAGCAACGACACCGAGGCCGCGGCGTCACCGAGCAGCACGATCCGCCGGTCGGACCAGGACGGCAGCACCACCTTGCTGACCGCGTCGAAGTAGAGGTCGTCGGCCTTCCGGGCGGTGTCCACGAGTTCGGGAACCCGCCAGCCGTCGTCGTTCCGGTAGGCATCGGCGAGAATCCGCCGGTGCTGACCGCCGTCGCGGTAGTCGAAGTTCTCCACCGCCCGGTGGCGGAAGATGAACGCGACCAGGGCCGCGCCGCGGGCGGGGTGGATCGACACCAGGCGGCCCGGGCTGTTGTGGAGCAGGACGTCGTGCGGTTGTCCGGCCGGTTCGCCGAGGGCCGTGGTCGCCACGTAGACGCCGAGGTGGCGCACGAAGTCCGTCTCCGGCCCGAACGCCAGCCGGCGCACGTTGGAGTGCAGGCCGTCCGCGCCGACGACCAGGTCGAAACGCCGTTCCGTGCCGCTCTCGAAGGTGACGTCGACGCCGCCCGCGTCCTGCGTCATCGCGGCGATCGAGTCGTCGTAGCGGAACTCGCCGTCGTTGCGGGCCGCCTCGAACAGGACGCGGGCCAGGTCGGCCCGCGGTATCTCGACCTCGTTCCTCCGGTCCGACCCCATGGTCATGCGACGGCCCAGGCGGCCGTTCCGGTCGACGAACCGCAGTGCGGTCGCCTGGGTGGCGTTGGCCTTGAGGCCGTCGGCGATGCCCATCTGCTCGACGACCGGCAGGGCCGGGCCACGCACGTCGACCGGGTTGCCGCTGGAGCGTTGGCCGGCGGACCGCTCGACGACCGTCGGTTGGAAGCCTGCGCGCGCCAGCCAGTAGGCCAGCGTGGGGCCGGCAACGCCGGCCCCGGAGATCAGTATCGTTCGCATGGCCCGACGTTAGCCGCACTCGGTGCGGCTTGGCACTTACTATCTTTCCGCACTCAGTGCAGTCTCAGTTTCGGGTTGAGCCAGTCGCGGTCGAGAACGATTCCCAGAGGTGAGCCCGAGGGCAACCGGGGCGGCGACCAGGTCGATCACCAAGCCGCCGGTCGTGAGGTGCCGCCGCGGCGCGGTGAACGAGTCGACCGTCCGCGCGGCGAACTCGGGGAGGAACGAAACGGCCGATCGAACGGCGGTCACGTCTCAGACGTGACCGCGACGATCACCGCCGCACTTCCGGCGGCGCCCGCCGAGGCTCAGGCGCCGGCGCCCAGGCAGGGCAGACTCAGGCGCGCGGCGGCCACCGGTCCGGACGACTCCAGCCAGCGGGTGGCCGAGCGCGGCAGCTTGTGGCCCAGGTCGGCCAGCGACGGGTAGAGGTCGAGCACCTCGGCGTCGCTCAGCGCCGACACCGCGGCCGCGACCGCCACGACCACCTGGGGATTGGCCGCCGCCCCGCGGGCGATGCGTTCGCGCCAGGCCGGGTCGTCGATGCGGGCCCGCAGCTCGTCGGCGACGATCGCGGCCTCGAGGTCGTCCAGCACGGTCAGGGTGTGGCGTTCCTGGCGGCCGGGGTCGACGTCGCCCAACCGCACGGGGACGCCCAGTTCGGCGGAGACCGCGGTCAGGGGGATCCAGCGGAGCATCTCGGCGGGGTGCACGGCCAGCGCGCAACCGTCGCACAGGCGCAGGGCCGCCAGGTCTTCGTCGAAGCCGGTGCCGATGAGGAAGCCGTTGGTGGCGCCCGCGCAGCGGGAGCAGAACGGCTCGACGATCATCTCGGCGACCTCGTCGCCGTCCCAGCGGAGGACGGCACCGTCGGTGGCGGGTGCACGCCACACCTGCTCGGCCGAATCGAACCGTGCGCAACCCAGCACGACCCAGTCGAGACTCCCATTACGATCAGTGATCACTGCTGCACTAAACATGGGCGATCCTCTGGTAGCTGCGTGTCGGCAGCGTATAACAGGGGCGCAACCAAGTCGACTGATTCACCCTGGTCAGGGCGGATCGGGTCGGTACCCCGCGGCACGGTCAGAATCACAGCGTGCTATCAGTGCACAATCACTCAGCGCGAGGTCGCGGCTTGATCCGACGGCGTACATTCCCGGCCGGGCGGCGGGCCGGATCCGTCGCATGCAGGGTGGTTCGGGGCGGCCGGCTCGGCAAACGGGGACGTCACCCCATAGGTGTGCGGCGGGCGGCACTCCGCACGCCCCGCGCCCGCAGCGCTCGAATCCTGGGCAATGGCCGCCAGGAGAGCGCCATCAATGAGTAACGAGGCAAACACAAGGAGTACTAGCCTCCGTTGCTTCGGCGCGGGCATGCCGAGTGACCAGGCAGAAGTGAAATTTCTGGCGTCGACACCTCGGAGAGCCGTCCGAAATCCGACAATGGAGTCGGGCTTTCCGGATTTACGCCGAAGAATCCGAAAGCGAGCCGGACTGTGATCACGGCAGGGACAGCGGCTTAAATGGTCGGCGTGATGTTCGAGCATCAGAGTTACACCCAGCGGGTCGTCTTCGGCGCGGACGCCGGCCGCACGCTGCTGGCCGCCGAGGTCGACCGTCTGGGTGCTCAGCGCGTACTCCTGGTGGCCGCGCCATCGGCGCGGGCGCAGGCCGCGGCGCTGACCGCAAGCCTCCCGATGGCCGGCGCGGTCGACGAGGTTCGCATGCACGTGCCGGTCGAGGTCGCCGCCGCGGCACGGCGGCGGGCCGGGGAGACCGGCGCGGACCTCCTGCTGGCGGTCGGCGGCGGCTCCGCCACCGGCACCGCCAAGGCGGTGGCCATGACCAGCGGACTGCCGATTCTTGCGGTTCCGACGACGTACGCCGGGAGCGAGGTCACCCCGGTCTGGGGTCTGACCGAGGGCGGCCGCAAGACGACAGGCGTGGACGTACGTGTCCTCCCCCGGACCGTCGTCTACGACCCGTCGCTGACCCTGACGCTGCCGGTCGGCATGTCGATCGCCAGCGGCCTCAACGCCCTGGCCCACTGCGTCGACTCGCTGTGGGCGCCGCGGGTCAACCCGGTCGACACCGCCCTGGCCCTGGAGGCGGCCCACGCGCTGGCCGAGGGTCTCCCCCGGGTGTACGCCGACCCCACCGGCCCGGACGGCCGGTCGTCGACTCTGTACGGCGCCTACCTGGGTGCGCTGGCCTTCGCCGGCGCCGGCTCGGGCCTGCACCACAAGATCTGCCACGTGCTGGGCGGCGCCTACGACCTGCCGCACGCCCGGACCCACGCCGTGGTCCTGCCGCACGTGCTGGCGTTCAACGCCCCGGCGGCCCCGGAGCCGGTGGCCCGCCTGGCCCGGGCCCTCGACGCGTCGGACGCCTCGGCCGCGCTCGACAAGCTCTACGACGCGGTCGGCGCGCCGCGCTCGCTGCGGGCCCTGGGCATGCCCGAGGACCGCCTCCCCGAGGCGGCGGCGCTGATCGCCGAGGCCGCCCCGCCGAGCAACCCCCGCCCGGTCAGCGAGGCCGACGCCCTGGCCATCCTGCGGGCGGCCTTCTGACCCGCGTTCAGGGCCTGGTGCAGCGGCCGACGACGTCGTTCACCGGTCGGCCCACGGGCGGAGGGCCAGATCGGTCGCGCGCCGCACCGCCGCCGGGTCGGCTCGGCGGGACGGGTCCTGCAGCACCGTCATCAGCGCGCCGGTGATCGCCCCGACGAAGGCGCCGACCAGGGCGGCCGCGCTCACCTCGTCGAGCTCGGACGGGTAGGCCGCGGCGAGCGCGCCGGCGATCTCCCGCTGAGCCTCCCACTGCATCCGCAACGCCCGGCCGCGCACCGACGCGACCGAGAAGGTCAGCTCGATCCGCATCGCCGCCAGCGGCCCGGTCATGTCGTCATTGGCATCACCGGCCTCGCGCAGCGCCCTCAGCAACACCGCCGCCGGCCCCTCGGACGGTCCCCGGCCGGCGATCGCCGCGAGAGCGATCTTCACCCGGGCGTCGCTGGACGGGAACAGCACATCTTCCTTGGTCGGGAAGTAGCTGAAGAACGTGCGCGTGCCCACCTCGGCCCGGGCCGCGATCTCCGCGATCGTCGTCGCCTCGAAGCCCTTGTCGGAGAACAGTTCGTAGGCCGCGTCGACCAGCGCCTGGCGGGTCCGCGACCGCTTCATCTCCCGGAGGCTCACCGCAAGCACGGTACTCAACCCGGGGCGGATTTCCTTCAACCGGGGCGGCCCGGCAACCGATACCGCTGGTTGAACACCCCCGCAGGCCCGTGAGGAAAGGATGCCGATGGGCCACTCGAAACGAACGCTGCCGGTCCGTGAAGACCTCTGGCAGCCCCGCGACCAGATTCTCGACACGATCATCCGACGCTGCCTGGACGAGGCCGAATCCGAGGAGGGCAGTGAGGGCGGCAGCACGATCATGGGCGGCGCGGTCATGCTCGCGGTGCTCGGCGTCGTGATCCTTGCGATGTCCGGCAACGCCCAGGCGGCCATCGGGATCCCACTGGTGCTGGGCGCCGGCATGATCGGCTACATGATCCTGAAGGCGTCGGCGGACGACGGGCCACGGCACGCCACCCTCGCGGTGGTCGGCGGTCCGGGCCGGCTGCCCGCCGGGTACCTGGTGCACGCCGACGCGTGGGCGGCCGGGATGGCCGAGCACGTCGCGTACCTGCCGGAGTCGCAGCTCAAGGCCTCGGTGCAGATGTGCCGCGACTTCCCGGGCACCGTCGACGACCTGATCCTGTTCACCGGGTCGATCGCCATTCACGTCCCGGCGATGCAGCACGCGACGCCGGCTGACGTCGATCGGCGCGCCCGGGACCTGGTGAAGGTCGGCACGCCGATCCTGAAGGACTACCTCGCCGCCCACCCGCCGCAGGCGCTGCCGTCGGCGGAGAGCCAGAAGGGCAAGAAGAAGAAGTGAGGCTTGCCGCCGGCTTCCCGGCGGCAAGCTTTTTTCGTACGTACGTCAGGTGCCCGTGCCCACCGCGGTGTCGGTGTCCGCCACGGCCACGTGACAGGCGGCCTGGTGGTCGACGCCGAGTTCGCGCAGCCGGGGCGTCTCGACCGAGCAGCGTTCGATGGCGAACGGGCAGCGCGCCCGGAACCGGCACCCCGGCGCCGGGTCCACGACCCGGGGCGGCTCACCGCGGTCCTTGACCGCGTCCGGGTCGAGCGGCGCGCGCGGATCGGGCACGGCCGAGAGCAGCAGCTGGGTGTACGGATGCTTGGGGCGGCTCAGCACCGCCTCGGTCGGGCCGTGCTCGACCAGGTGGCCGCCGTACATGACCGCGACCCGGTCGGAGACGTAGCGCGCACTGGCGATGTCGTGCGTGATGTAGAGGATCGACACGCCCTCGTTCTCGCGCAGACCGGCCATCACGTTGAGCAGGCCGATGCGGATCGAGACGTCGAGCATGGACACCGGCTCGTCGGCCAGGATCAGCTTGGGCCGGTAGGCCAGCGCCTGCGCGAACCCGATCCGCTGCCGTTGTCCACCACTCAGCTCGTACGGGAAACGCTCGAGGATCTCGGCCGCCGGATGGAGGCCGACGGCCTCGACCACCCGCCGGGCCTCCGCCTCCCGTTGGTCGCCGTTGAGGTCGGGCCGGTGCAGCACGAGCCCGCGGAGGATGCCGTGCTTGACCCGGTAGGCCGGGTTGAGCGAGCTGAACGGGTCCTGGAAGACCATCGGCACGTCGCTGCGGTAGGCCAGCTCGTCCTTGCGGCCGCGGATCTGGCTCAGCGGTCTGCCCTGGTAGAGGATTTCGCCACCGGTCGGCTCGTGGACCCGGGCGAGCAGGCGGGCGATTGTCGACTTGCCGCTGCCGCTCTCCCCCACCAGCGCGACGATCTCGCGCTCGCCGATGGTCAGGTCGACCTCGTCGACCGCGTGCAGCCGCTTGCGCGAGAACGTGCCGCCGACCCGGAAGTGCCGGGTCAGCCCACGGGTCTCCAACAGTGGCGTCATCGGGCGGCCTCCTTTCGCTCAGGGGCGTCGAGCAGGCACCTGCTCCGGGCCGGGCCTACCTGGTAGAGATCGGGCAGCACGGTGGCGCATTCGTCGAAGCGGACCGGGCAGCGCGGCTGGAACCGGCAGCCGGCCGGGAGCCGGGCCAGGTCGGGCGGACTGCCCGGGATGCCGGTGAGCTCAACCCGTGGCCCGCGGATGGACGGGAACGCGTCGAGCAGGCCCTGGCTGTACGGGTGGGCGGGCGAGTCGAAGACCGCGCGGGTCGGGCCGGTCTCGATGACCTGACCGGCGTACATCACCAGGAGCTGGTCGGAGAAGTGGCTGACCAGCGACATGTCGTGGGTCACGAAGATGACCGCGAAGCCGAGCCGCTGCTGGAGCTCCTTGATCTGCACCATCAGCGAGCGCTGCGCGACCACGTCGAGGGCCGAGGTCGGCTCGTCCATGATGACCAGGTCGGGGGTGAACAGCAGCGCCATCGCGATCATCGCGCGCTGGCGCATGCCGCCGCTGAGCTGGTGCGGATAGCTCTTCAGGTGGATGTCGTCGATGCCGACCAGCTTGAGCACCTCGACCGAGCGGTCCCGGATCTCCTGGCGGCTGTACCGGCCGTGCGCCTTCATGGTGTCGGCGAACTGGGCGCCGATCGAGGCGACCGGGTTGAGCGCGTTCATCGCGCTCTGCATGACGACCGAGTAGTCCCGCCAGCGCAGGACGTTGAGCTCCTTCTCGGTCATCGTGACCAGGTTCTTGCCGGCGAACCGGACGGAGCCGCCGGCGATCTCGGCCGGTGGGCTGAGCAGCCGGGCGATCGCGAACAGCATCGTCGACTTGCCGCAGCCGGACTCGCCGACGACGCCGACGAACTCGCCCTCGTTGAGTTCGAAGCTGACGCCGTCGACCGCCTTGACCGGCTGATCGCCGGTGGCGTACTCGACCCGCAGATCATCAACGCTGAGCAGGGGCACGGCGCCTCCTCTTGACGGGCCGGAGAGCGGGGTTGCTGATCTCGTCGAACGCGTAGTTGAGCAGCGCGAACGAGACACCGAGAAGGGCGACGCAAAGACCGGGCGCGATCGACCAGAGCGGCATGCCGCTCTGCAGCGCCTGCTGGTTCTGCGACCAGTAGAGCATCGTGCCCCAGCTGATCGAGTTGGGATCACCGAGGCCGAGGAACTGCAGGCCGGCCGCGGTGAGTACGGAGTAGAGCGCCGCGCCGAGGAAGTTGGCCACGATGAGCGAGGTCATCGTCGGCAGCACCTCGAAGACGATGATGTAGGACCGGCGTTCGCCGCGGACCCGGGCCGACTCGAGGAAGTCGCGGTTGCGCAGCGACAGCGCCTGGGCCCGCAACTGGTTGGCCCCGTAGGACCAACCGGTCAGCACGAGCACCACCAGGATGACGGTCAGCGTTCCCTTCCCGGCGTAGGTGGCCAGGATGATGATCAGCGGGAACGTCGGCAGGATCAGGAAGATGTTGGTGAGCATCGACAGGATCTCGTCGGCCACCCCGCCCAGATAGGCGGCGGAGACCCCGACCAGCACCGACAGGACGGTCGCGCACAGGCCGGCCACGACCGCGATCACCAGCGACTGCCGGGTGCCGTAGACGAGCTGGGCCCAGATGTCCTGTCCGAGCGCGGTGGTGCCGAGCAGGTGACCGTCCTGGCCGGGCGGGATCGACGGCGCGAAGGCCAGCCGGTTGGGGTCGCGCACCGAGGTGAACAGCTGCGGCACGATCGCGAGGACCAGAAAGATCACGAAGATGATCAGCCCGGTCAGCGCCTTGGGGTTGCGCCGGAGGTTACGCAGCGCGCCGCCCTTTTTCCGCCGGGTCGGTGCCGGCTCGGCGGTCGCCGCCGTGGTCAGCAATGCGGTCATCGGTTGATCACCCCTTGGCCCGGGCGCGCGGGTCCAGCCAGGCCGTCGCCAGGTCGCAGATCAGCACCGAGACCAGTACGGCGACCGTGAACAGCATGAACAGCACCTGCATGAGCGGGTAGTCGGTGTTGGAGACGGCGTTGTAGAGCAGGTAGCCCAGGCCCGGATAGTTGAAGACGTATTCGACCAGGATCGCGCCGGAGATGACGAAGCCGAGCGACATGGCGAAGCCGGACAGGTTGGGCAGGAACGCGTTGCGGGCCGCGTACTGGTACATGATCTTCCGGTTCGGCAGGCCCTTGGCCCGGCCCATCCGGACGTAGTCCTCGGCCAGCGTGGTGATCATGTTGTTCCGCATGGTCAGCACCCAGCCGCCGACCGCCGTGACCACGATCGTCACACCCGGCAGGATCGCGTGCTGGAGCACGTTGAGGATGAACGTGCCGTTGAGGCCCGGCGTCAGGTCGCTGTCGTAGTTGAAGTCGGCCGGCAGGAACCCGTTGGTCCACACCGAGAAGACCAGGATCAGCAGCAGGCCGACCCAGAAGTACGGCAGGGCCGAGGTCACCACGAACACCGACGGCAGGATCGAGTCGATCGCACCGCCGCGCCGCCAGCCGGCCACGATCCCGACCAGGGAGCCGATGATGAAGGCGAGGATCGTCGCGACGCCGACCAGGCCGAGCGTCCACGGCAGAGCCTGGGTGACGATCTTGCCGACCGGCTCACCGAGGTTGGAGCCGATCGAGACGCCCCACTTGCCGGTGAACATGTGGCCCAGATAGACGAAGTACTGCTTGAAGATGTTCTCGTGCGGCTTGTAGCCGAACGCGGTGAGCATCGACTGCAGGGCGGCCGGCGACAGCCGGGTGCGGCTGCGCGCCTGCAGCGCCTGGATGGGGTCCCCCGGCATGAGCCGGGGGATGAAGAAGTTCACGGTGAGGGCCGCCCACAAGGTGAGCACGAAGAAGCCCAGGCGTCTGAGTACGAACCTCATGGGCGGATCCCCACTACTTCTGTGCCGCTTGCGAATACAGGTGGAGGATCACCTGTTCGGCGTCGATGGAGCGGTAGGCCGAGGGCTCCGCGTACGGGTTGCTCGGGGTGGGCCAGCCGAGGATGTCGGCGGTGTTGTACTGGAACCAGTCGACCGACTCGGTCGTCGGGATCATCGGGACGTCCTTGATCCAGTAGGCCGCGATCTGCTTGATGATCGAGGTCTGGGTCGCGTCGTCGGCCGTCGCGTACTGGTCGAGCAGCTTGTCGACGTCCGGGTTGTTGTAGCGCTCGTAGTTCGACGAGGCCTGCTTGCCCAGCGGCGCCGAGTTCTTCGAGTACATCAGCTGGCGCATCTCGTAGTACGGCGTCGGGCCGCTGTTCGGCTCGGCGTAGTACGCGAGGTCGTAGTTGCCGGTGAAGAGCCGGTTGTCGAACGTCTGCTGGGCCAGGTCGTCCACCGTCAGCTCGATGCCGATCGGGGCCAGCTGCTGCTTGATGACCGCGAGCGAGGCGTCCCAGTCGGTGTAGCCGGTGATCGAGATGACGCTCAGCTTGAGCGGGTTGCTGGTCGAGTAACCCGCGCCCTGCAGCAGCTGCTTCGCCTTGTCGGCGTTCGGCTTGTCGTAACCCGCCGCGGCGAGACCGGCCTGATCGAAGTACTTCTCGAAGGTCGGCGTCACGATGCCGCTCTGGTTGGCGGCCGGCTGCTGGCCGCCCTCACCGATCAGCGCGATCTGGTTGCGGTCGAGCGCGGCCGCGATCGCCTGCCGTACGGCCAGGTTGCTGGTCGCCTTGTGCGACGGGTCGAGGTTGGGGAACAGGCCGACGTTGAGCAGCGGCGGCGACCAGGTGTGGTTGTTCTTCGACTTGTTGAGGTAGAAGGTCTTGATGTTGGGGATGAACTGACTTCCCCACTGCGCCTTGCCCGAGGCCAGGTCGTTGTTGGCCGGGCCGTTGTCGAGGTAGGCCGGGTACTCCAGCTTCTGGATGCTCGGCTTGCCGGGCTGCCAGAAGGCCGGGTTGGCGGTGTACTCGATGTTGTTCGGGCCGCAGGTGCCCATCAGCATCGGACCGCTGCCGATCGGCTTGGCGTCGGCCCACGTGTCGGGGTGGGCGGCCGGGGCACCGGTCGACCAGATGTGCTTCGGCACGATGCCGATCTCGCCGGCCAGCGGGTAGAAGTAGGTCTTGGCGGCCCCGTTGAAGACGAAGGCCACCTTGTTGCCGGTCGCGGTGACGCTGGTCAGCCCGGCGCCGGTCCACAGCGAGTACAGGTCGGTGGCCGGCGTCTTCTTCATGATTTCGAACGTGTACGCGACGTCGTCGGCGGTCAGCGCCTGTCCGTCGCTCCACTTCACGCCGTCCCGGATGGTGAAGGTGACCGTCTTCTGGTCGGCACTCCACTCGTAGGAGCTCGCCAGCATCGGCGTCTCCTTGGCGTTGCCGACCACGTCGACGTGCACCAGCGGCTCGTAGATGAAGCCGAGGGACTGCAGGTTGTTGCTCGGGTTGAACGGGTTGAACTGGCACGGCCAGGTCTGGCCCTGCTCGTTGGAGATGGTGACCGTGCCACCCGGCTTGTGCGGGCCGTCGGTTCCGGCGGCCTTCGCGTCGTCGGCCGGGTTGGACGCGGCCGTGCTCGGCTTGGATCCGCTGCTGCACGCGGTGAGGACCGTGCTCAGCGCGATCAGGGCGATCAGGGCCTTGCTGCGCCTCATGCTCGCCGTCCCTTCTTCATCGCTATCGGGGGCTCGGGACTTCTTCGGAGGGTGAAGCGGCCGGGGTGCCGAAGAGCCGCTCGTGGCCGGCCTCGACACCCAGTGCCAGAGCGCCGATCAGCGGCGCCTCGTAGGGGAACGCGGCGGGGACGAGCTCCGGAGGGAACGGGACGGCCGCGTCGAGCGCCGCCCGCAGCCGGGGACCGATCACGTCCCAGGAGCGCACCATTCCACCGCCCACGGCGATCCGCTGGGGATCGACCGCGTTCGTGAGGTTGATCAGATGAAACGCCAGCTCGGCGAGGAACTCGTCGAGCAGCCTCCCGAGCGCGGGACGCTCGGTCGTCGAGGTGAAGACGGCGCGTACGCCGTCGAGCCCGGGCACGGCGGCCCGGGCGGCGGCGACCAGTGCGCCGCCGCTGACCACGTCCTCCAACATGACCCGGTCGCCCAGCGAGCGGCCGACGTCGGAGAGGTGGCGCAGGTTGTAGCCGATCTCGCCCGAGGCGCCGTTGCGGCCGGCCACCACGCGGCCGCCGACCACCAGGGCGACGGCGAGGCCGGTGCCGAGGTTGAGATAGATGGCGGGGTCGCACCCGGCGAGCGCTCCGCGCCCGGCCTCCACCTGGGCGGCGGCTTTGACGTCGGTCGCGGCCTTGACGGGTACGCCGTCGAAGGCCGCCCCGATCTCGCGCGCCAGTGCGAGGCCGGCCCACCCGGGGATGGCCGGGGCGAGCGCGACGCCGTGCGGACCGGGAATGCCGAAGGTGGACACTCCGATCGAGGCCAGCGGGCGCCCGGGGGCGATCCGCCGGAGCAGGACGCGGCCGGCCTCGACGGCGCCGGCCACGTTGGTGTGCGCGTCGCGCTCGGAGCCGACCGGGACGGACGCGGAGCCGAGCATCGCGCCGTCCGCCTCGCACACGGCCACGGCGGTCTTCGTGCCGCCGAAGTCGATGCCGAGAACGACCGGAGAACTCAACCCGTACTCCCTCTACCTCCGAACACCCTAGCCGTGGTTAGGATTGTTCAGAACCTAGACAATCTCGTGATTGATAGGAAGCTAGACTATCGATCTCGGCCGAGCAAGACTTCAGCTCGTCGAATCGCGTTAAAGATCGGTAACGGAGGAAATGGATGTTGCCAGGCGGCTCGGCGGCACGGCCGCAGCTCATCCGGGTAATGAACGAACAGCTGGTCCTGGCCCACATCCGCGCCGCCGGTGAGCTCTCCCGCGCCGACCTGGCCCGCGTCTCCGGCCTCGCGAAGAACACCGTGTCCCAGGCGCTGACCAACCTCGAGCGGGCCCGGCTGGTGCGCACCTCGGGCGTACGCAAAGGGGTGCCCGGACCGCAAGCGGTCCTCTACGAGGTCAACCCCGAAGCCGGTTTCGTCCTCGGCCTCGACGTGGGCAGCCACTTCCTCCGCGGCGCGCTCGCCGACCTGACCGGCACCGTGCGCGCCCGCACCACGCTGCAGGCGAAGGACCTCGACGGCTCGGCGACCGTGGCCCAGCTGGCCGACCTGGCCGGCATGCTGTGCGCCGAGGCCGGGGTCAAGCTGTCCGAGGTGGGCCAGACCGTGCTCGGCAGCCCCGGCATCTACGACCCCGATCGCGACGCGCTCAAGCTGACCGGCGGGCGCCCCGGCTGGGACGAGCCGACCGTGCTGCGCGAGCTGCGGGCCACGTTCGGCGACACGCTGGTGCTGGAGAACGACATCGACGCCGCCGCGCTGGCCGAGCAGGCCCACGGCCACGGCCGCGAGGTCGAAAGTTTCGCCTTCGTCTCGGTCGGCACCGGCATCGGCATGGGCCTGGTCATCGGCGGCCGCCTCCACCGCGGCGCCCACGGCGCGGCCGGCGAGATCGGCTTCCTCCCGGCTCCGGCCGCCTCCCGCCCTGCCTCCGCCTCCGTCTCCGCCGCCGTAACCGCCTTCCCCGCCGCCTTCCCCGCCGCCTTCCCCGCCGCCACCTCCCCCGCCGGCGCTGACGCCGAAGCGGGCGCTGACGCCGGTGCCGACGCGGAAGCTGAGGACGCCCGCCGCCGCGGGCGCCTCGAAGTGGCAGCGGCCGCGCCGGGCGTGGTCGAGGCGGCTCGCCGGGCCGGCCTCACCGACGCGGTCTCGGCCCGCACGGTCTTCGCCGCGGCGGCCGCGGGCGATCCGCTGGCCGCCGCCGTGGTCTCGGCCGAGGCGGTGCTGGTCGCCGACGCCATCTGCGCGATCGTCGCGGTGGCCGACCCCGACCTGGTCGTGCTGGGCGGCGGCATCGGGCAGGCCGCCGGGTTCCTCGACCGGGTGTCCGACCACGTCCGGGCGCACGCGCCGGTCCTGCCCACGCTGCGGGTGAGCGCCCTCGGCGACGACGCCGTGGTCGACGGCTGCCTGGCCGCCGCGGGCGAGCGGCTCTGGCAGCGCCTCACCGACGAGATGGCCCCCGCCTGACGGCTACGGAAGGGGCAGCGGGCCGCGGCTCTTGACGGTGCGGATCGCGAAGGTGCTCCGGGCGTCGACGACGTGCGGGATGGCGAGCAGCTGGTCGAGCAGGATGCGCTCGTACGCCGCCAGGCTCGGTGCGGCGATCTCGACCAGGAAGTCGGCCTCGCCGGAGATCAGGTAGCACGCCACGACCGCCGGAATGGCGGTCAGCATCTGCTCCATCCGGTCCTTGGTCTCGCTGGCGTGCCGGTTGACCCGCAACTGCACGAAGATCGTGAGCTGCAACCCGAGCTTCTCCCGGTCGAGCTCGGCCCGGTAGCCGGCGATCACGCCGTCCTGCTCCAGCGCCCGCAGCCGCCGCAGGCAGGCCGACGGGGACAGGTTCACCGCGTCCGCCAGGTCGATGTTCGGGATGCGGCCGTCGGTCTGCAGCCGGGTCAGGATCGCCCGGTCGGTGGGGTCGAAGGAGGGCATCGCAACATTATGCGGCCCGGAATCCAGGTCGCCGCACGACGTTGCATGGCCGGCTTTCATACCGGCAATCTTTGCCATCGCATGGCACGTCCGTTTGGCAATCATTGCGTCATGACCACCACCCGCGGCATCGCGCTCTACATCGGCGCACTCCTCGGCCCCGGCCTGCTCGTGCTTCCCGGCCTGGCCGCCGCGAAGGCCGGGCCGGCCTCGGTCCTGGCCTGGGCCGGCCTGCTGCTGCTCTCCGGACTGGTCGCCGTGGTGTTCGCGCGGTTCGGCACGTCGCTGCGCTCGGCCGGCGGCGTCGCCGAATACGTGGCGGCCGGCCTCGGCGAACGCGCCGGCCGGGCCGCCGGCTGGTGCTTCCTGGCCGGCATCATCGCCGGGGCGCCGATCGTCTGCACGATGGGCGCCGGCTACCTGACGACCAGCCACCCCCGGCAGGCCCTCGCCGGCGGCGCCATGCTCGCCCTGCTCATCACTCTCAGCCGGCGCGGGCTGCGCACCTCGACCGGCGTCCAGCTCGCCCTGGTCGCGGTCCTCCTGCTCGTGCTCGTGCCGGCGGTCGGCGGCGCACTGCCCAGCTCCCACGCGGCCAACTTCCGGCCGTTCGCACCGCACGGCTGGTCGTCGATCGGCAGCGCCGCGGTCGTGCTCATGCTGTCCTTCTTCGGCTGGGAAGCGGTGGCCCCACTGACCAGCCAGTTCGCCGACCCGCGCCGGCAACTGCCGCGGGTGATCGGCGCCGCGTTCGCCGTCACCACGGTGATCTACCTGGCGCTGGCCACGGTCACGGTCGCCGCGCTGGGCCCGGCCGCCGGCACCCAGGTGCCGATGACCGCGCTGCTCGCCCTCTCGATCGGCCCGGCCGGCCAGGTCGTCGCGGCGGTCGCGGCGGTGCTGCTCACGCTGGGCACGGTCAACGCCTACCTCACCGGCGGCGCGGCCCTCGCGCGTACGGTCAGCGGCCCGTCACCGGCGACGCCCCGCTGGTTCCCGATCAGCCTGATCGTCTCCGGCGTCGTGATCCTCGGCCTGATCGGCGTCGGCGTCGTGCCGGTCGCCACCGCGGTGACCATCCCGACGTCGTTCATCCTGGTGGTCTACGTCGGCTGCATGCTGTCGGCGGCCCGGACGATGCCGGGCCGCCTGCGGCTCGCAGCGGTGGTCGCGGCCGTCGCCAACCTGCTGCTTCTGGCGTACGCCGGGCGGACCGCTCTCCCCGCGATCCTGGTCGCCGCCTTCGCCGCCGTGATGCCCCGGGCGCGGACTCCGCGGGTCGACGCCCCTCCGGCGGGCGTACTCCCTTCGCGCGACGCGGCTCCCCGGGCCGGCCTTCCGGAGCACGCCGGCCGGCCGGGGACCGTGTGCCCGGGGACCGTGTGTCCGGGGACAGTGCGTCCGGGCTAGTGGCCGCCCGGCGGCGGGACGGTGCTGCCCGCCCCGACCGTGGTGGTGCCGATGTTCCAGCCCGACACCCGCACCGACGGGGCCGAGCCGTGGAGGTCGGCGGTGCGGTAGGTCGCGGTGAGCGTCACCGACTCGCCGGGCCACAGCGTCACCTCGTTGTCGCTCCAGCGGACCGGGAGCACCGGCGTGCCGTTCACGTCCACGATGTGCGCGTCGGTGAACAGGGCCGGTGCGGTGCCGCTGCCGATGTTGCGCAGGACGACGGTGGTCACCGTGTTCGCGCCCTGCTGCACCGAGTACGGCAGCGTCTGGACGGCGCTCGACGACATCGACTGCAGGCCGGTCAGGTCGGCGTAGGAGGTCGTCGGCACGTAGTACCAGTCGTTGTTCGACCAGTCCATGACGTCGGACCTGGTGGACAACCAGTAGACGTTCCGGTCGATCTCGTGGCCGGCGGCGTCGGTCAGGATCAGCCTCGCGAGATAGGTCGAGGGCAGACCGCGTACGGCCGGAAGCGTGAGCGGTGTCGCGTGCGCGCCGTCGCCGCCGACCGTGACCCCCGACTTGCTCGCGCTGTATTTCGGGACGCCTTCGACGTCGAAGAGGTCGACCTTCACGCCGAGGCCGGAAACCGGGTCGTGGTTGCGGTTGACGACCGAGATCTGCTTGTTGTCATAGGAGTACTGGACGTGCAGCGCCTTGTTGGCCTCGTGCGCGCCGAAATAGGAGCCGCCCTGGTCGAGGTAGCGGTCGAACAGCTGCCAGTGCAGCGAGGTCCACGGGCTGTTGTACATCCAGTAGATGACGCCGGTCGCGGACGGGAAGTTGCGGCCGTACGCCTCGTACTGGGCGCGGATGTTCTCGTACTGCGCGAGCTGCGCCTTCTTGTCGAAGTCGGTGAGCGAGGTCGCTTTGCCGTAGCGCGCGGTCAATGCGTCGCCGTACAGCTTCAGATTGCCGAAGGTGTCGGAGTTGGACCGGTGGTATTCGGCGGCCGACGGGTTCGTCCAGAGCGTGTTCAGCTCCGACGGCGTCATCATGCGGTTGAGCGTGTCGAGGGTGGGGATGTCCGGGCCGGCGCTGGTCTCCGAGTTGAAACCCCAGGCGCCGCCGCTGTCGCCGTGCGCGGTGTCGTACCAGTAAGCCGGCGGCACCCAGTCGTAGGGGCCGGTCATCTTCATCCCCGACCTGCCGAGCTGCGGCGAGGACGTGTCGGCGGCCGAGGTGACGATCGGGTCTGGCCAGTCGACCGAGTGCAGGGCTTCGAGATAGTTGGTCTCGGCCTTCGCGGTCGGCGACTCGTCACTGCCGATCAGGAACGAGATGACGCTCGGGTGGTTGCGGAGCCGGGCGCCCTCGGAGACCGCCGACGCCTTGGCGACCGCGTAGTCGGCGTCGGTCCACTTGCTGATGCTCTGCCACTTGTCGCAGCACTCCCAGCCCGGCAGGGTCAGGACGCCCATCTGGTCGGCGAGGTCGAAGAACTCGTTCGGCTCGATGTGGCCCTCGAGGCGGATCGTGTTGAGGCCGAGGTCGAGGGCGTACTGCAGGCGGTCGGCGGCGTACTGGGTATCCCAGCGCAGGAAGAGGTCGGGAGCCCAGCCACCGCCCTTGATGAGCAGTGGCCGCCCGTTGATCGTGTAGGTGCGGGCGCCGGCCGCGTTCAGGGCCGAGGCGACCGAGCGGATACCGAACCGCTCGTGTGCGGTGTCCGAGACCGCCTGATTGACGGTGGCGCTCAGGTCGAGATCGTTCAGGGTCGGCGCGCCCATGCCGGCCGGCCACCACAGCGCCGGGTGGTCGAGGCCGATCGCCGGGAAGGTGACAGTCCTGGTCTGGTTGGCGCCCAGCGTGACCGACGTGCTGATCGCCTTGCCGGCCGCGGTACCGCTGACCGTCGTCGTCACCGCGGCGCCGGTCGTGTTGCGGGCGTCGGCCTTGACGACCACGTCGGCGTGGCTGCGGTCGCTGTTCAGCGTGGTGACGACGTGCGCGTTGCTCAGCGCGACGCTGCCGGTGCGGTGGACCACGACGTCGCGGACGATGCCCATGTTCTGGTCCGGTGGCGTCTCGGCCCAGTCGATCCAGCCCATGGTCAGGTTCTTGTCCGGGTCGTTCGGCTGCACCTTGAAGGCGATGCTGTTGGTGCCCGGCTTGACCAGCGAGGTGACGTCGACGTTCTGCTCGGGATAGACGCCGGCGGTGGTGGCGACCTTGGTGCCGTTCACCCACACGTCGGAGGCCGAGAGGATGCCGCTGAAGTCGAGGCTCGTGTGGTTCCGATCGGCCGGGACCTGGATGTCGGCCCGGTACCACCACGGCACCTTGAACTGGGCTGCCGGCACCGACGCCATGTTCGTGGAATAGAACGGGTCGGCGTAGCGGCCGTTCGCGAGCAGGCCGGCGTACACGGTCGAGCGCGCCTTGACCGGCAGCCAGCCCGCGGTGTCGAAGCCCGGCTGGGAGACGGCCGCGTCGCTGCCGACCTGCGCCGACGTCTGCATCATCCAGCCGGGGATCGCGGTCGTCGCCACGGCGGCGGGTGGGATCTTCGGATGTTCGGGCCCGCCGGGTGCCGGGGCGCCCGCGATGAGTACGGAGGCGAGCCCCGCGAGGCCGATGAGTAGGCGCACTGTCCGCTCCCCAGGATCTGGCAGACTAATTAACAGTTGTCGAAGTCTATGCGCGCCGCCTCGCCGGGTCAATCGATCGCGTTCGATCGGCTGAGCGCGGCGCCGGCGACGATGGGGCCGGCCGCGACCAGCAGCAGCTGAGCGCCGGCCGGCAGATGCGCGGCGAACCCCATGAGGCCGGCACCGAGCGCCGCGGCCGCCACTTTCATTCCGGCGCCGATGGTGAAGACCTGGGTGCGGACCGACTCGGCCGACAACTGGTTGCGGGCGAGGAACAGGGCCGCCACGAACGGCCCGGTGGACACCCCGGCCAGCCCGAACAGGGCCGCGGTCAGGGGCAGCGAGTGCACGCCGGCCGCGACCACGAGGGGTATGCCGAACCCGACCATGGCCCACGCCGTCACCCTCGGCGCGCGGGACGCCGGCAGCGGCCGCCAGGCCCACAGCAGGGATCCGGCGAACGCACCGCCGGCGACCACGCTGAGCAGCAGGCCGGCCCGCTCGGGGGCACGCGCCGCGGCGGCGACCGCGAGACCGCCGGGGCCCAGCTGGCCGAAGGCGGTGGTGAGGGTCAGCGCTCGCAGGGCCGGATCTTTCGCGATGACGCGGGCGCCGTCGAACAGACCGGCAGCCCGCGCCGGCCCGGAGGCGGGCCGGCTTCCGGAAGCGGGCAGGCGGCGGGCGGCGGCCCCGGAAGAGCGCAGACGTCGGGTCGCGCCGCCGGTAGCGCGCAGGCGGTGGGCGGCCCCGGAAGAGGGCCGGCGTCGGGTCGCGCCGCCGGTAGCGCGCAGGCGGTGGGCGTCCCCGGAAGAGGGCAGGCGTCGGGTCGCGGCGGCGGAAGCGGGCAGGCGCAGGGTGGCGACGCCGAGGGCGCCCGTCCCGGCCGCGACGGCGAGCGTGAGGGTGGCGGCGCCCGGGCCGGCGGCCGCCGCGACCAGACCGACCACGGCGGGCCCGGCCATGGCGGCGACGTTGTAGAACAGCGAGTCCAATGCGAAGGCACGAGCCCCGGACAACCGGCTGGTCAGCCCCCCGGTCACCGCCGGCCCGCAGCACCCGGCCAGGGCGAGGGCAACGTAGGTCGTCCACAGCGGCGCGTGACCGAGCAGGGCGACCGGGGCCGCGAGGCCGGCGGCGAGGACGCCGATCGCGCCGGCGAGCACCGCCGCCGGCCGGCGGGCCCGGTCGACGAGGGCGCCGACCACGGGCGCGGCCACGACGTGCGGGATGAGCAGCGTCGCGACCAGCGTGCCCCCGACGGCAGCGCTCCCCGTCCGGTCCAGGGCCAGGATTATCAGCGCGACCCGGGCACCCTCGTCGGCCGTGCGCGCGAGCACGGCGGCGGCCAGGTAGTGGGCCAGCCCGACCGCCGGACCCTCCTCCGTCACCTGCTTGACCGGTGATGACATCGGCCGAGTCTTGCAGGACGCGTCGTCACCGGTCAAGATGGTGACGTGGAGTTCGAGTTCATCGCCGACCGGCCGGTGCTGGATTTTCTTCCCACGCTCACCGAGCGCGGGCACACCGACGGGGAACTGCTGGCGTCCCCCCGTGATCTGGCCGACTGGGCCGTTCAGGCGGGCATCGTGGACCGGCCGCCGAGCGTCGACGACGCCGGCCTGCAGCGCGCCCGAGAGCTCCGGGAAGCCATGTTCCGCCTGGTCCGGGCCCTGCTCGACGGCGGCGGCACGGACCCCGCCGACCGCCGGCTGGTCAACGCGGCGGCCGCCCGCCCGCTGCCCGCGCTGCGACTGGAACCGGACGGGGTCCATCGCACCGGCGACACCGACGCCGTCCTGGCCGTCCTGGCCCGCGACTGCCTCGAACTGCACGCCGGCGACGACCGCCACGCGCTGCGCTGGTGCGCCGACGAGAACTGCACCCGGCCGTTCATCGACCGGTCGCGAGGCATGCGGCGCCGCTGGTGCGGCATGCGCGGGTGCGGCGACCGGGCCAAGGCGGCCGCCTACCGCCGGCGGCAGCGGCAGGCGGCCCCGTGAACGTGCTGGTCGTCCGGGGCGGCTGGGCCGGGCACTCACCGGTCGAGACCACGTCACTCTTCCTCGACCTCTTCGCGGGACACCAGGTCCGCGTCTCGGACACGCTCGAGACGTACGCCGACCAGGCCGCGCTCGCCGCCGCGGACCTGATCGTGCAGTGCTGGACCGAGGGCCGCCTGACCGCCGGACAGGAGCACAACCTGGTGACCCGGGTCGCCGAGGGCGCCGGTTTCGCGGGCTGGCACGGCGGCGTCGTCGCGACGTGCTATGAGGCGTCCCGCTACCAGTACATGGTCGGCGGCCGCTTCCTCTGCCACCCGGGCGACTTCGTCGACTACCGGGTCTCCGTCACCGGCGACCATCCGGTCACGGCCGGCGTCCAGGATTTCGACGTGCACACCGAGCAGTACTTCTGCCACGTCGACCCGGGCCTCGACGTGCTGGCGACGACGACGTTCGAGGGCCTGCACGGCGCCCCGGAGACGGCCGGCGTGACGATGCCGGTCGTGTGGACGCGCACCTTCGGCGCGGGGCGGGTCTTCGTGAACACGCTCGGCCACTCCCCCGCCGACCTGCTGGTCCCCGAGACCCACACCATCATGACCCGCGGCCTGCGGTGGACGGCCGGCCTGCCCGTCCTGGACTGAGTCCCGCGGTGGCCGGTCCCGGTCCGCCGGCTCGCCGCGCGAGGACGCCGAGGAACCGCTGGCCGGCCGCTCCGGTGCGGTCATGGCGTCGAGATGAAGGTCGACGACGTCGCGCACGTCCACGACCTCCAGCCGGCCCACCCGGCCGGCGCGCAAGGTCGGCGACCGCGAATTCGAGGCGGTACCCCGCGCCGATCTCGGTGGCGACGGCCGCGTGGACGCTGTCTTCGCGGGACGCCGACCGCACGGTGGCGCGGACCCGATAACCACGCCGCAGCAGGTGCACGACCGTCCACCCGGCAAGAACCCGGTGTCCCCGCTGGAGAGGTCTCCGTATGTCAAGGAACGGCGGCATCCAGGAGCAGGTAGGCGTTCAGGGCGATGATCAGGGTGACCACGACGCCGGCGGTTGCCGTGGTGAGGCGGTGGTTGACGAAGACGCCCATGATGTCGCGGCGGCGGGTCACCAGCAGGAGCGGAACCAGGGCGAAGGGGATGCCGAACGACAGCACCACCTGCGAGACGACCAGGCTGGCGGTCGGGGGCAGGCCGAGGGCGAGCACGATCAGCGCCGGCGCCATGGTCACGGCGCGGCGCAGGAACAGCGGGATGCGGCGGCGGATGAAGCCCTGCATGACGACCTGGCCGGCGTACGTGCCGACGCTCGACGACGACAGGCCGGACGCCAGCAGGGCCATCGCGAAGGCCAGCGCCGCCCCGCCGCCGACCAGCCGGCCCAGGCCCTCGTGGGCGGCCGAGATCGGATCGCCGTCGAAAGACGCGGCGCCGTGGAAGAGGGCGGCCGCCACCACCAGCATCGACAGGTTGATCAGGCCGGCCGCGCCGAGGCCGATCACCACGTCGAGGCGCTGGAAGCGCAGCAGTTCCTTGCGTTCGGCGTCGTCGCGGCAGGCGATGCGGGACTTGGTCAGCGCCGAATGCAGGTAGACCACGTGCGGCATCACGGTCGCGCCGATGATGCCGCAGACCAGGATCAGGCTGTCGCTGCCCGCGAGACCGGGCATCAGACCGGAGACCACGGCGGGCGCGGACGGGCGTACGGAAACCAGGTCGTACAGGAAACCCAGCAGGACGATGCCGAGAAGCCCGACGATCGCCAGTTCGAAGCGGCGGTAGCCGCGCTGTTCGAGGCCGAGGATGCCGAAGGCGACGACGGCCGTGATCAGCCCGGCGGGGAAGAGCGGGACGTGGAACAGCAGGTTGAGGCCGACCGCCGCACCCAGGAACTCGGCCAGGTCGGTCGCCATCGCCATGATCTCGGCCTGCACCCACAGGCCCCGGGAGGCCGGGCGGGGCAGGAACAGCCGGCAGAGTTCGGGCAGGTCGTGGCCGGTCGCGACGCCGGCCTTGGCGGAGAGGTACTGCACGAGCATGGCGCTGAGGTTGGCGACGACGATGACCCAGAGCAGCGTGTAGCCGAACTTGGCGCCGGCCGTGAAGTTGGTGGCGAAGTTGCCGGGATCCACATAGGCGACCGCGGCGACGAACGCCGGGCCCAGCAGCGCGACCGAGCCTCGCAGGCGGCCGCGCGCCCGCAGCACCGTCAGGGTGTTGCGGGCGTCGACGGCCGTCATCTAGGCGACCGACGGGCCGAGGCCCAGCGACTGCGGCGTGCTCGAGTCGGGTGACGGCTGTTTGAGGCCCTCGTCGAGCGGGCCGAACTCGGTCATCAGGGACGCGCTGCCGCCCCACGGCGTCTGCTCCTCGGCCACCAGGGTGTTGGTGGTGAGCAGCAGGCCGGCGACCGACGCGCCGTTCTGCAGCGCCGAGCGGGCGACCCGCAGCGGGTCGACGATGCCCATGTCGATCATGTTGCCGAAGCGGCCCTCCAGAGCGTCGAAGCCTTCATCCGGTCCCAGGGCGGAGATCCGGGCGACCGTCTCGGCGCCGGAGTAGCCGGCGTTGGTGGCGATCAGGAACGCCGGCTCGGTCAGCGACCGCCGGACGATGTCGACGCCGGTGGCGTAGTCGTCCTTGAGGTCAAGGTCGTCGAGTGCGTCCGCGGCGTGCAGCAGCGCGGCACCGCCGCCGGCCACGACGCCCTCGGCCATCGCGGCCCGGGACGCCGACAGCGCGTCCTCGACCCGGTGCTGCAGTTCCTTGAGCTCGGCCGGGGTCGGCGCACCGACCTGGATCACCGCGACCTTGCCCGACAGCGAGCCGATCCGCTCGGTCAGCACGTCCTCGTCGACGCCGAACGAGGCCCGTTCCAGTTCCGCCCGGAGCTGGGTCAGCCGGAACGCGACATCGTCGGATGATCCACCACCGTCGATGATCGCGGTGTGGTCGGCGTCGACCCGCACCTGACCGGCCCGGCCGAGCTGGTCGATGGTCATCCTCTCCAGGGTGAAGCCGGAGTGCCGGCTGTGCACCGCACCGCCGCAGATCGCGGCGATGTCCTCCAGCTTGTGCAGGCGACGGTCGCCGAACCCGGGTGCGCGCACCGCCACGCACTGGAAGATGCCGTTGACGTGGTTGTGGGTGAGCATCGACAGCGCGGTGCCCTCGACGTTCTCAGCGATGACGATCAGCGGCCGGGGCTCCCGCATGATCTTGTCGAGCAGCGGCATGAGCTGCTGGACCTTGGTGATCTTCTCGGCCGTCATGAGGATGTACGGATCGTCGACGATCGCGATGAGCCGGCCCGGGTCGGTGACCATGTAGGGCGACACGTAGCCGTTGTCGAACTCGAAGCCCTCGACGAAGTCGACGCTCATGCCGTGCCGCGGCGACTCCTCGACCGTCACGATCCCGCCGTCGCCGACGGTGTGCAGCGCCTTCGCGATGACCCCGCCGACCATGTCGTCGTCGTTGGCCGAGATCGCGGCCACCCGGGCCAGGTCCTGCTCGCTGTCGATCGCGCGGGCCACCGTCCGGAGGCGCTCGACGAGGCGGTCGACGGCCAGATCAACACCTCTTTTGACCAGTACGGGGTTGGCCCCCGACCCGATCGCCGACATGCCCTCCCGCACGATCGCCTGAGCCAGCACGGTCGCCGTCGTGGTGCCGTCGCCGACGATGTCGTTCGTCTTGATCGCCGCTTCCTTGACCAGCTGGGCGCCCATGTTCTCGAACTGGTCCTTGAGGTGGATCTCCCGTGCGATGGTCACGCCGTCGTTGGTGACCACCGGCGAACCGGTGATCTTCTCCAGGATGACGTTGCGCCCCTTCGGTCCGAGCGTCGCCTTGACCGCCTCGGCCAGCTTGTCGACACCGTTGAGCAACAGGGTGCGCGCGTCCGCGCCGAATCGAAGTTCCTTGGCCATCAGGGGGTCTCCTTCTATTCCGCGGGGGCTTCTTCGCCCTGGCCGTCGGTGTCGTAGCGGTGCCGCAGCATGCCGCGGCAGATGCCGGTGTTCGCGTCGAGGCTGGTGCGGGTCAGGCGGGCCCGGCGCAGATGAAGCGGCACCTGGTCGGGCTCGACCGCGCTTCCGGTCAACGGGTCGATGAGCAGGGGCGAGGCGTCGTCGGCGGGAAGGCCGAGCTCCGCGCGGCGGCGGCGCAGGCGGTCAAGATCCTTCGAGGGCGGCACTTCACCGAGGGTCAAGGTGCCTGGCATCGAAAGCGGCCGGCACACCACATCGGTGCCGGCCAGAACGGCTTTGCGCAGAAAATCGGCCCGGAGGCTGTCCAGCTCGTCGACCGCTTCCCCTTCGAACGAGTTCATGAACCCGGCCCGGGCCGCCACCCCTTCGTTGATCGCGTCCGAGGCGAAGTGGTCGTCCAGCACCACCTCCGCCCGGCGGACCTCGTCGAGGGCGGCCACCGCGTCGTAGGCGTCGGCCACCATCAGGTACGCGAAGTTGGGCGCGCAGAAGTAGGTCGGCAGGCGGAGATGAACGACAGCCGTGCCGTCGCTGTCGATAACCGCGGACGCCACGAAACCGAGCACCGTCACCGGCTCGTCCAGCTCGGGGTCGCGCACCCCGGCCAGAGCGGCCAGGATGCGCGACCCCACCTGAGTGGCGGTCATGCCGGCGAGACCGCCGGCGACTCGGAACTGACACCGACGGAGTCGTCCCGAGCCGCCGGTGTCCCCTCGCCCGCGTCGAGCTGATATTCCGCGGGCACGTCGATGCCGTACAGGCGAGCGGCGTTCAGCCCGAGGATCTTCTTCTTGGTCGCCGTGGTAACCCGCGGGAAGTCGTCGAACTCTTCACCCGGGTAGTCCCAGTCGACGAAGCCCTCGATCTGCCACTTCGGCTCCCAGATGCCGTAGTCGCTGCCGAAGGTCATCTTGTCCTCGCCGACCCAGAACAGCAGCTCGCCCATCACCTTGGCGAAGAACCGCGGCCGGGCGTGCATGAGCCCGCCGATCACCACCGACAGGCCGGCGTAGACGTTGGGCTCCTGCGTCGCCATGAAGCAGAAATCCTCGATGCGGGGCAGGCCGACGTGCTCGACGATGAAGTTGAGCTCGGGGAAGTCGGTCGCCGCGTGGTCGACGTCGGACACGTCGAAGGCGTCCTTGTCCAGGGGCCAGATCGTCGGCCCCTTGTGTACGTGGACGTTCTTGATGCCGAGTTCCTGGGCCTTCTCCAGGTAGCGGTAGGCGGCCGGGTCCTTGAGCGTCCAGCCGCGGGAGCCGTCTTTCCACTCCGCGGTGTAGAGCTTCACGCCGATGCTGCCGTACCGGGCGACGTTCTCCTCAAGCTTCTTGAGTCCGTCGTCGCCGTCCCGCGGGTCGAAGCGGGTGTTGGCGATGAACTTGCCCGGGTGTTTGGCGCCCAGCGCGGCGTTCTTCTCGGTGGTGTTGAAGCCCTCCTTGTACCACTCGGTCAGGTACGTCGGCTGGAAGATCGCGACGTCCACGTATCCGTCCTGGAAAACGTCCTTCATCAGGTCGTCCTCGGTGTAGGACATGAACTTCTCGATCGGCCAGTGCGTCTCCTTGGGACCGAGCCCCTGGTAGGCGTGGAAGCATTCGATCCAGCCCTTGGCGTAGTGCTCGGCGCCCGGCACCCAGTTGTCCGGGCCGGCGTTCCAGTAGTGCATGTGGCTGTCGACGATGAAGTACTTCTCGCCGTCCTTCTCGTACATACGGTTACCTCGATTCCGCGGTCAGGTCGAAGCCGATGTATTCCGCCGCGTCCTCGGGGTTGGCGAACATGATCGTCCGGTCGTCCTCGTGGATCATCCGGCCGTAGTGGGTCGACATGCTCTCCTCGAACTGGGCGGCGTCGAAGTAGCCGGGCTCCTCGCCGAGCGCCTCCGAGACCTCGTCGTAGACCACGTCCATCCGGTTGAGCGCGTCGACCCGGATCATCGAGGGCAGCGGCGTCACCGTGACGTTCGGCTTGTCCCGCATCACCTCGGCCACCACCACGCCGACCTGGTTGTTCATCAGCGTGAAGCCGCACATGTTGGAGGCTGTGTTATCCGACTTGAACGGGCTCTCGGCCGTCTTGAAACGCTGCTCGGTCACCGTTCCAGCTCCTTCGGGATGTCCAGGCCGAGGTCGGTCACGATGCCGGCGAAGCGGCTCTTGACGCTGTCCAGCGCGTCCTCGAAGCGCAGCGGCTTGGCGTCCGGCTGCGACCAGAGCGGCTGCATGGCGCGGGCGGCCGCGATCGACAGGCCGGTCCAGTCGGCCAGCCACCCGTTGAGCGCCCGCTTGTTGTGTTCGGCGAACTCGCGGTCGTTCGTGAGCAGCTCGTAGATCGCCTTGGTGTAGCGCAGATCCCGCTCCGAGAAGTCGAACTCCTCCGCACCGACGATCGTCGGGGTGACGAAGTCGCCGTTGCGGGGCGCCGCCTGCATCACCAGCCGGCTGCGGAACAGCTCGCCGACGAGCGGCTGGAAAACCACGTTGGCGGCGAAGACCGCCTCACCCCAGTCGCTGGTCGCGGTGAGGCGCTCCGCGGTTTCCCGTACGCCCTGCCAGGCCGGGTCCTCGTTCCACGTCGCCAGATGCACGGTCCCGTCGAAGTCCGGGATCTCCTCGCTCAGTGTCAGCTGATACAGCGCGAGGTCCTGGGCCGCGCGGATCAGGTGCATGCTGTTCACCGCGATGGCCGTGTTGTGCATGTTGGTCGGCCCGCGGCGGTTGGCGTTGGCGAACAGGTAGAGGCCGAGGCCGTGGTCGACGTGCATCCACGCGCCGACGTGCTGCGACACGAACCGGACCCAGTTCGGGTTCCACTGCTCGAACGCCTTGGCCTGCTTGGCCGCGTCGACGTTCGCGTTGACCTGGCGTACGACGTTGGCGTTGTAGCGGTAGAGCGAGAGTTCCCACTCCTCGTTGGGGTCGCGGAACTCATGCCAGCCGTGGGCCGGCCACTCGTAGCCCTGGCCGCCGGTGCCCGGCCCGCGGGTCGGCACCGGCCGGTCGCTCCCCCAGGCCTTCAGCACAGTCCAGTCGAGCGGGTAGCCGCCCTTGCCGTCGGAGAACCCGTACAGCCAGCCCTGGGCGAGGTAGTGCCGCGGGTCGGGCTGCACCTCGACCGTGACGTCCTCGTAGTGGGTCTGCTTGCGCTTCTGCGGGACGAAGTAGTTGAACCGGCGCGCGTTCGAGTCCGGGAACTCTTTGGCGCCGGCCTCGGCGTCGGTGAAGACGGGCTTGGGAACGCTACGTTCCGTCGCGGTCGTCATCAGTCCTCCCCACCTGTGGTTGTGAACTTGTCGTAGTAGATGTGTTTCTCCGGCACCCCGAGCTGGGCCAGCAGCGGCATGGCCGCCTCGACCATCGGCGGCGGGCCGCAGAGGTACGCGTGAGCACGCTTCAGATCGGTCTCATAGCGCTTGACGACCTCGGTGACGAAGCCGACCTCGCCGTCCCAGCTCTCGTCCTCGCCCGGTTCGCCCTCGTTCGGCTCACTCAGCGCGGGTATGAACCTGAAATCCGGCAACTTCTCCTCGAGGGCCCTGATCTCGTCGACGAAGCAGAGGTCCTTGGCGGTCCGGGCGCCGTAGTAGAAGGCGCCGCGCCGGTTGATCCCGCGCTCGGCCATCGAGCGCAGCAGCGCCAGGATCGGGGCCAGGCCGGCCCCGCCACCGACGAAGACGATGTCCTCGTCGGTCGCCTCGCGCAGCGTGAAGACACCGAACGGACCGGTCAGCTCGAGCCGGTCCCCGACCTTCAGCTGCTCGTCGAGGAAGGACGAGAACACGCCGCCCGGATAGACCTTGATGATGAACTCGAGCCGGCCGTTCTCCTTGCTGGACGTGTTGGCCATCGAGAACGACCGGGTGATCTCGGTGCCCGGCACCTTGATGTCGACGTACTGGCCCGGGAAGAAGGTCAGCTCGACCGGCTCGATGAGCCGCAGCACCAGGTGCCGCAGGTCATGCGTCACGTGGTCGATCCCCACGACCTCCGCCACCGCGTTCTGGATCGGCAACCCCGAGCGCAGGATCTCCTCGTCGTAGTTCAGCAGCTCGATGGTCACGTCCTCGTACACGTGGGCCCGGCACAGGAGCGTGAAGCCCTCGTCCTTCTCGAAGTCGGGCAGCGCGAAGGTGGAGTAGCGGTCGAGCTCGATGTCCTCACCGTCGAGGACGAACGACTTGCAGGCCGCGCACTGGCCCTCCTTGCATCCGTGCATGAGCATCAGCCCCTGCTCGGACGCGGAACGCAGCACGGTCTGCTCCTCGTCGACCTCGATCTCGATGCCGACCGGTTCGAACCGGACGCGGTGCTTCTCTCCCATTTCTCTCTTTCTTTCCGGGTTCTCCGCGCCGCAGGCGCCGGCCAATGACGCAGTCAGTCCCGCGCCGGCCGTCCGGCCGGGCCACCCTTGATGTACTGGGCGTGGAACTTCATGCGTTCCTCGGTGCTCATCTCGTTGAGCAGCACGTTCGGGCTCTGCAGGTTGGGCATCCGGCGCAGGTGGTCCAGCGTCCACATCTTCGACGGGTCCAGGTTGAGGTGCGGCTGCGCGACCAGGGTCTTGCCGTCGTCGCGGACGAAACCCATGTCCTTGACCACGTCGGCCCAGTTCCAGCCGTGGTAGAGGGTCTCCCACTCGCGGGCGCCGATCAGCTGGCCCATGTTGGGGGTGCTACGGCCCTGGTAGGTCGGCCGGAACGCCTCGACGTCGGTCCACCGGCAGGCCTCGTGGCAGTACGTGCGCCACTGCCCGTCGACCTCGGCCATCACCATGTCCTCGCGGACCAGGCACGGCACCATGCAGGTCCAGCAGCGGTGCGGGTACTGGTAGTCGACGTCCTCGGCGACGATCGGGTGGTGGCCGTTCGGCGTCGACAGCCGGTTATAGGCCTCCCACCACTTGCCGTAGCGGTCGTACCAGCCCGGGTACTTGTACTCGAACCACTCGAAGTCCTTGTCGGTCATCGGGTCGATCCGCCAGTAGTTGGCCAGCCAGCCGGTGGCGAAGAACTGGGCCACCTCGTGCACGTAACCCTTGTTCCAGATCTGGTTCCACGACTCCTCGATGAGGTCGTGCGGGATGACCAGGCCGTACTTCTCCAGCGGCACCAGGTAACTGCGGTAGTAGTCGTCGTAGATCCAGCGGCGCCACATCTCGGCGTACGATTCGCGGTCCTTGCGGCGGTCCTTGGTGCCGTACTCGATGAACGTGCCGATCGCCGCGTCGACCACCCGGTGGTTGTTCCACCAGGCGTAGCGCAGGTCGCGCTCGAGCAGCTGGTGGTTGCCCTCGTCGGCGAGCGCCATCAGCAGCGTGGCGTAGCCGTTGGAGATGTGCCGCGACTCGTCGGACTGCACCGAGTGGAAGACGGTCGGCAGCAGATAGTCGCCGTTCGCGGCGGCCTCGGCCGGCATCGCGACGAACAGCGTGTTGGTGAACGCGGTCTCGGCCACGATCGTCAGGTAGATGCTGGCCGCGGTGATGGCGTCGCCGGTGATGAAGCCCTCGGCGAACTGCCGGCCGATCGTCCCGCAGTAGTCGTTCTGGAAGTTGCGGAGGCTCGAGTTGAAGCCGGCCGGGTCGATGTAGTTGTTCATGTACAGGCGCTTGAGGTTCTGCTGGATCGTCGAGTGGCGAACCTCGTCGATCATCTGGATCGCCTGGCCGTTGTGCAGTTCCGGGTTGGGGACGTTGCGGAACAGCAGCGGCATCGCCCGGGCGGCCGAGATCTCCGGCAGCGGGATGATCGAGAGGAACAGCTTCTGCCATTCCAGCCAGCGCTCCTGGACCTGGCGGAACATGTTGCCGCGGATCGCGCCGTCCGACGCGCCGTAGACCCGGTTGTCCTTCTCCTCCTGCATCGGGAAGTACGACCGCAGGACCTGCTTGAGCGGGTCCTTCTTCTGTGCCTTACGGAACGTGTAGTCGGTTCCGTAGTGCGAGACGGGCTGGTGGTACATCGGTTCCCAGGACAGTTCCTGGATCTTCTGATGTGCCTTGGCCACGCTCTGCCGACTCATGAGTCAACTCCTCGTCTCAGGTGGCGTCCTTCAGCGTGATCAGACCCCTTATCCCCCGTGGCCGGGGTCTCACAATGAGTCACGGCTCCTGCTCGAAGAACGCCGCGCGGATCTCGGCGAGGTGGTTCTTGACGTTCTCCCGCACCTGCCGGTCGCCTTCCGGAGCCGGCTCGATGCCGAACGCGCGCAGCAACTCGGCCGCCGGGGCGCCCGGATCGGCGCCGCCCAGCGTGGGGTGCAGCCCCTGCTCCGCCAGATGGTGGAAAACGAGGTTGACCACGGTCCACGGGTTGAAGGTTTCGGGAACCGGCTCCATCGCCCGAGTCCATCGCGGAAGCGACAATCTGGGGTCTCAACATGAGACGAGAGTCACCGAGTCGACGCGTACGGTGTAACCAGTCTGAAACCCGAGCGTGCCCGGCGAGGGGGTGTCCCATGCCGCCGAAACGATCCCCCGACAACGCACTCGCCAAGACCCGAGAACAGTTCCTCACCGCCTCGGACGTCGACCCCCACCAGGTCCGCGACGCCATCCTGGCCTCGTGGTGGCGGTCCCGGCGATGGAACGTGGCCGCCGACCGGATCGACCTGTCCTACCAGCGCGACCCCGACCTCGACACCCCGCTCACCCGCAGCGCTCTGCCGGTCTTGCGCCATCTGCGCGAGCACCTCGACGGGCAGCCGATCAGCATCATCCTGACCGACCAGGCCGGCCTGGTGCTCACCCGTCTGGATGCCGGCCGGGACCTCGACTCCCACCTCGACCGGGTGAACCTGGCGCCCGGCTTCAGCTACGCCGAGGAGCACGTCGGCACCAACGGCATCGGCACCGCGCTCGAAGGCGGCCGGCCGATGCAGGTGTTCGGCCACGAGCACTACGCCGAGCACCTGGAGGATCTGGCCTGTGCCGGGGTGCCGATCCACCACCCGATCTCCGGCAAGACCGTCGGCGCGATCGACCTGACCTGCTGGCGCCGCGACGCCGACCCGCTGCTGATGACGCTGGCCCGCTCGACCGCCGGGCAGATCCAGCAGGCGATGCTGGCCGACAGCGGCATCCGGGAACTGGAACTCCTGCAGGAATACCTGCGCACCTGCCGCCGTACGGCCGGGATCGTCTTCGCCCTCAACAACGACGTCGTGATGATGAACGACACCGCCCGGCACGCCCTCGACCCGGCCGAGCAGGCGTTGCTGCTGACCAGGGCGGCCGAGGTGCTCGCCGGCCGCAACCCGACGGCGTCGCTGGTGGTGGAGCTGCCGAGCGGAGCCAAGGCCCGCATGTACTGCCGGCCGGTGCGCGGCGAGGGACGCCTGACCGGCGGCATCGTGCAGGTCAAGATGGCGGAGAAGCCGGGCGCCGCCGCTCTCTCCACGTCGCCGTCGCCCCGGGCCTTCCTGCCTGGGCTGGTCGGCTCGGGCGGCCTGTGGCTGCGCGGATGCCACCAGGTGCGGTCCGTCTACAGTGCCGGCGAGTGGCTGACCCTGGAGGGCGAGGCCGGGGTCGGGAAGCTGGCCGTGATCCGGGCGATCCACCAGCACGACAGCCCGGGCGCCCACTTCGCGGTCGTCGACGCGGCCACGAACGGACGCGGCTGGCTCGCCGACGTACGCCGGGAGATCGACGGCGGCGAGGGCGCGGTGGTCATCCAGCACGCCGACCGGATCGGGCACGCGCCACTGCGCGCCCTGGCCCGGCTGCTGGAGCAGGCCCGCGCCGGCCGGACAGCGCCCTGGGTGGCCATGACGATGAGCCAGCGCCACGACGCGGGCGACCTGGCCGACGTGCTGCGCTTCTTCCCGAGCACGGTCGAGCTGCCGCCGCTGCGCTACCACCTCGAGGACGTGCAGGCGCTGGTGCCGTTCTTCCTGGCCCGGCTGGTGCCGGACGGCCGGCTGACGTGCTCGCCGGAGGCGATGCAGATGCTCTGCCGGTCGAGCTGGCCGGGCAACATCGAGCAGCTGTGGCAGGTGCTCCGCAACATCGTCCAGCGGCGCCGCAGCGGCTCGATCCAGCCCGACGACCTGCCGCCCGAGTGCCGCACGGTCAGCCGGCGACTGCTGAGCCCGCTGGAGGCGATGGAGCGCGATGCGATCGTCCGCAGCCTCCTCGACTGGAACGGCAACAAGATCAAGGCCGCGGCCGCCCTCGGCATGTCCCGGGCCACCATCTACCGCAAGATCCATGAGTACGGCATCGTCGCACCGACCAAATAGGCGACCCGTTGATCAGTATGGTGCGGGCATGGCGAAAAAGGTCCAGGCTCGAGTTTTCGGGGAAGTCGCCGACGTCTATGACCGCGTGCGCAAGCCCTACCCGCCGGAGCTGTTCGACGACGTCCTCGGCTACAGCGGCGCGGTCCGGCGAGCGCTCGAGATCGGCGCGGGAACGGGCCGGGCGACGGCCGCCTTCGCGAGCCGGGGCGTCGAGGTCACGGCGATCGAGCCGGACGCCGGGATGGCGGCTCTCCTGGCCCGCAACGCCCCCGGCGCGCGGATCGAACACCGCACCTTCGAGGAGTTCCGGCCTGCGGAACGATTCGGGCTGGTGTTCAGCGCCGAGGCCTGGCACTGGACCGCGCCGGAAACACGCTGGCCGCTGACGGCGGAGGCACTCGCGGACGGCGGCACCTTGGCGCTGTTCTGGAACAACGAGCGGATCGCCGACGCGCAGTTGCAGAAGGCCTTCGTGAACGTCTTCGCCGAGCTGGCGCCCACGGTCACGATCCGGACTCTGTCGGTGCCGCCGGAACTGGCCTGGTCCCAATGGCCGGGTGACGAGTTGGCCGGCGCGAAGCAGTTCGGCGATCTCGCCAGCCGGCACTACCTCAACCGCCTCGCCGTGCCGGCGGCGGACTTCATCGGGCTCACGCAGACCCGCTCGCAGTTCCGGATGCTGCCGCCCGACGTACAGCAGCGGTTGCTGGAGCGGCTGACGGAGCTGTTCGACGACGAGGTGCTGATGGCAGTCGAGACCACGCTGCTGCTGGCAACGCGCAGATAACTCACAGTTGCTGAGCATCGTGTGCCAGTCTGGTGCCGTGCGCAGCGGCGAGGTGTGGTGGGCGCGGCTGGACGGGCGGACGCCGGTGGTCCTTCTCGGCGATGACCGGGCCATCCGGGTGGTCGAGCCGGCTACCGACGACCAGAGGCGCGGCTTCCTGCTCCTCACCGGGGCCGAGGCCGCGGACGACGAGACGCGCGAACGCATGCTGGCGGCGGCCGGTCCGTCCATCATCGCCACCGGCGCCGAGGTCGGGATCGCCGGGCTGGGGGTCGTCCGGGTTGCCTTCCCCCGGGGCGGCAAGATCTTCTGCACCTGGGAGACGGCGCTGACCGGCGACGACCTGATCGAGCGCATCGCCGTGCTGCCGGCCGATACCCGGCGCCAGTTGGAGATCGTGCTGCGGCTGGCCGGCCCTCAGCCGGGGTGAGACCCACGGCGCCGGCGCTGGGACCACACGGCTCGGCGGCCGCGTGGAGGTGCGGCCGCCGAGCTGGTGCCTGATCGGGGGATCTCGGTCAGGCGGAGGGGGTGTCGGTGGGATCCGTCGTCGGGGCGGACGCCGTCTCGGCGACCGTGACCTGCTGGGTTCCGTCGGTCGTGTCGGTGATCTGGTAGCGGGCGGTGAAGGTCGCCGCCGTGGCGCCGGTCGGGCAGCCGAAGCCGCCGGTCACCTTGATCGGCAGCGAGACGCCGGCCGAGAAGTCCAGCTGCGGCGCGGCGGTTGCGGTGCCGGCGACCCAGGGGCCGGTGATCGCGGCCGGGCCGTCGGGCGCGACCGTGATCGTGCACGTGGCCAGGCCGGAGATCGTGGTGACGACGCCCGCCTGCGGGATCGTCATCGTGCCGGTCGAACCGGCCGCGTCGTACTGCAGGCCGATCGTCCACGAGCCGTTGGTCGAGTTGGTGGCCGTGGTCGCGGTGGTGAACAGGACGTTGGTCGGGCAGGCGCCGCCGTTGTTGGCGAACGTCGGCGGGGTCACCGGGGAGATGACCGGGCCGGCCGCGCTCGAGTTGTCGGGGGCGGCCGGGATGGTGCCGGTGTTGGCCGACTGGTTGCACGTCACCGTCGTCGAGCCGACGACGAAGCCGGCCGTGGTCCCCGGCACCAGGCTCGCCGAGTACGAGTCGCCGGCCGGGGTGACGGTGGTGCCGGTTGCCGCCAGGGCCGGCCCGGCGGTCAGTGCGACCAGACCGACGCCGGCCACCAGGGCGGCCGCGGCGCCGAGCGGCGCGGCACGCAGGACGCGGTTACGGCTCATGCCGTGTCTCCTTCTCGCAGGGGGATGTCAGAAGTTCCCGCAGGGGATGTCAGAAGTTCCCGCTGGGGGATGTCAGGGGTTCCCGCTGGGGGATGTCAGAAGCACTCGTCCTGGCCCCAGTGCAGCTGCATGGACAGGTGCTTGAGGTTGAACTCGCTGGCCATCGTCGACCAGGCGGTCTGCTGCAGGTTGGTGATCGTGACCGAGGTGGCCTGCTGGCCGAAGAAGCCCTGGCGGCGCTGGGCCAGCTCGGCCGGGTCGTTGGTCGGGCCCTTGTCCAGAGTGCTGGCGTCGCGGCCGATCTCGATCGAGTGGAAGTCGGCGTCGCCGTCGAGGCGGGTCATGTCGACGACCATGTCGGTGGCGGTGACCGGCTTGCCGGCGTCGCCCGCGGTGATCACCAGGGTGACCTTGCCGAAGACGCCGAGGTCGGTGACGACGGACTGGCACAGGTTGGTGATCTCGGCGGTTTTCATGGCCGAGACGGCGACCGGCTCCGGCTTCTGCTGGGGCGGGTTGCTGCCCGGGTCGATGGCGGCGTCGACACTGCCGTACTGCACGAAGCCGGTGGCCACGAGCTTGTCGGCGCGCACCTTGAAGTTCTGGCCGGAGACGTTGAAGCCGACCGCGAGCGCTCCGTTGGCGACCAGGCCGACCATGCCCGCGGTGATGCCGCCGGACAGGAGCATGAGGAGGCCGAACCGGCGCCAACGGGTACGGCCGAAACTGGGCTCATCCATTTTCGCGTCTCCCTGAAGGCGAATTCGCTAGGAAAAGAAGGATGAGCCCGAAGTTAGTCCGGCGCTATTTTGATCGTCAAGCGTCAATGTTACTGGAGAGTACATCTTTGTCGGCGAGGCACAAAGGACCGCGCTCCCCTTGTTTGTCGCCGACGATTCAAAAGAGAGTTGGCGACGCCCGTGACTCTCGATAAGCGCGGCGACCACCGAGCGTGTCAGGGCCTCCCGCGCTCGGTCAGCGGCTCGGTCAGCGGCAGGCGGTCGAGCAGATCCAGCACGATGTCGATCGCGGCCGGGACGGCGGCCGACATGGCCGGGCTCAGACCGATGCCCTCACGCGTCGACTCGACCGGACAACCCACGACGACGGTCGGCGGCAGCTTTCCGCCCATGGCGGTCAGACTTCCCAGTACGGCCAGGGGCTGCATGCCGTGCGCGTCGAAGTCACCGGGTTCCAGGTCGCCGGGCCGGATCTCCCGCACGATGACCTGGCCGGGCGGGCCGCTGGTCGCGGGCAGGGCGTCCACCAGGATCAGGGTGTCCCAGCCGTCGAGCAGGTCATAGGCCAGATGCATACCGCGGATGCCGTAGTCGAGGACGCGTACGCCCGGCGGCGGGGAACCGCCCGCCGCGAGTCGCCGCACCACCTCGGGCCCGAAGCCGTCGTCGCCGAGGAAGAGGTTGCCGATCCCCGCGACCAGGACGCGCCCGGTCACATCGAGCGGATCTCGAGGGAGCGGCGGGCGCCGGGTAAGGATCTGTCGGCCACGGCACCGGCGGCGGGCATCGTGGGCACTCCCAGAAACCTCATGTGCGGTCTTCCTCCTCCGATAGCGGTTCGATTGTCATGACGCGTCACCGAGCAGTTTGTCGATGGTCTCGTCCCAGCTCGTGACACCGTGCCGGGCCCGGAATTCGGCCAGCGCGACCAGGGTGTCGGAGCTGAGCCGGAGCCAGCCGGTGTCCGGGAAATAGGACTCGATCATCTGGCGCCAGACGAACACCGGCAGGTCGAAATGGGCCTCGCACGCCCACGGCACCGGTTCGACCGCGAAGCCGGATTCGGCCCGGGTGAAAATGGTGCCGGAGAACAGGAACGTGAGCGGGATGTCGCCGGCGTCCAGCGCATGCAGATAGCGGGTGCCGATGACGTCGAGGTCATAGGTGCAGGGCAGGGCGAGGGCAAACTCGGCGTGCCCGGAAAAGCCGGGGACCGTGGCGTTGCAATGCATCCAGGTGAACGGCTTGAGGGTGTCACTCCACCGGGCCCGCTCGCCGAAGAGGCCGAGCAGCGCGGCCGCCGAGACCTCGTCGTACCGGCGCCGCTGCGGTTCGATGCGCACCTGACAGCGCAGGGCGATCGCGTGCACCTGGACGCCGGTGCTCTCCTCGATCCGCAGCCGGGCGGTCAGTTGCGGGGCCACGGCATAGGGTTCCGAGATGATGTCGCGGACGGCGAAACGGTAGTCGCTCACAGCGCGACCGGATCGCCGTCGCAGCCGACTTCCCCGGTGTCCGCGGAAGGCATGTGACCCGCTCTCCGGGGCAACAGGACCCCCGTCAGAAGATGCGGCCTTACGTGTGATGTGCGTAACAGAGTAGCCCTACAGCGCGTAACGGTGTCAATCCACCGCGTGGGGACTTCATGTCCGAAGGCACGCCCGCCGAGCATTGTCGGCGCGGTCCGCGATCGGGCCGACGGACGCCGCGTGCGGCGGTTGAGTGTCCGAATCAGAGCGGGGGCTCTCTGCCGCGCCTGCGGTCTTGACGTACGCCTCGGCAACCCGATTCTGTTGTGTCCCTACGGCAGCGCCGACGTAGCCGATGGTCTCCATGGAGGTGGCGGAACGATGTACGCGCCGGGTGCGTGCGACGAGGTCGCCTCCGCCGTCCGGGCGCGGCTGGAGGCGCTGGGCGTGCGGGCGGTCAACCTCATGAGCTCCCCCGGGTCGGGCAAGACCACGCTGCTCGAACGGACGATCCAGGACCTGGGCGGCCGGCGGTCGATCGCGGTCGTCGAGGCCGACCAGGAGACCGCGCTGGACGCCGACCGGATCCGGCGCACCGGCGTCGACGTCGTGCAGGTCAACACCGGTGCCGCCGGCCATCTCGACGCGCCGACGCTGGACCGGGCGCTCGACGTTCTCGACCCGGCGCCGAAGTCGCTGCTGTTCGTGGAGAACGTCGGGAACCTGGTCGGCCCGGCCCGGTTCGATCTCGGCGAGGCCGGCCAGGTGGTGCTCATCTCGGTGACCGAGGGGACGGACAAGCCCCTGAAGTACCCGTACATCTTCGCGGCGGCCGACCTGGTCGTGATCAACAAGCTCGACCTGCTGCCCTACGTGGACTTCGACATCGACGCGTGCCGCCTGCACGTGGCGTCGGTCAACCCGGCCGCCACGGTGGTCACGGTGTCGGCGACCCGCGGCGACAACCTCACCGACTGGTACGGCTGGCTGTTCAGTTGAGCCGCGACCGCCCCGGCTACACCGTGAGGAGGGCGAAGAAGCCGCCGACCACCGGGCGGGACTGGAAGCCGCTCTGGCGATCGGTCACCGTGTCGTACCAGTCGGTCATCGGGACGCGCTGGCCGGTCGTGTCGGCGAAGGTGTAGAGGCCGTTGATCAGCAGGTCGCGGATCTCGTGGTGGTCCTTCAGCCACGCCGCTGTCCACATCTCCCAGTCGGCCTTCGTGTAGCCGTGG
Organism: Actinoplanes sp. NPDC051343; assembly: GCF_044455125.1. Taxonomy (NCBI): domain Bacteria; kingdom Bacillati; phylum Actinomycetota; class Actinomycetes; order Micromonosporales; family Micromonosporaceae; genus Actinoplanes; species Actinoplanes sp. NPDC051343. The sequence goes on along the minus strand of NZ_JBITEL010000002.1, from coordinate 147,524 downwards.
CGGATGTCCAGGGGTACGCCGTCGGTGGCGGCGCGGGACACGTACCAGGCGGCCTCGGTGCGGGCCACTGACGCCGGCACCAGGCCCAGGCCGAGTACGGCGTCGGCGTAGCCGTTGTACTTCAGGCTCCACGTGCCGTCCTGGTCGTACGCCAGCTTCAGGTGCCTGCCCGAGGAGTCGGTGGCCTTCGCCTGCCACTGGCCGATGTAGGAGCGAGCCGTCGCCAGGTAGGCGGCCGCGTCCGACGCCTGGCCGGCCATGGTGGCGATGTGGCTCATCGCGCCGATGCCGATGATGCCCTTCAGCGCCAGGTTGACGCTGTGGGCGATGAAGCCGGTGAAGTCGTCGGTCTGGTTCTGCAGGTCGGGGTCGAGGGCGTTGGCCACCAGGTAGTCGGCCCACTGCTTGAAGATCTTGTAGTGCTGGGTGGCGAAGGAGGAGTGCGGGGCCCGCTGCAGGTACGCGGCGGCCATGATGAGCATGTTGGCCGACTCCTCGACCGGCATGTCCTCCTCGCCGGTGCCGTTGAGGTGGCCGTCCGCGTTCGGGTACTGCGAGCCGAGGTCGTGCGGGGCGAAGACCTTCGGATAGGCGTGGTTCTCGACGTAGTCGAGGATCGGGGCGAGCAGCAGGCCCAGATATTGCGGGTCGGCGTAGAGGAAGACGGGCATGGCCGGGTAGGTCACGTCGATCGTCTGCATGTTGCCGTCGCTGGAGATCTCCTTGAGGAAGGCCCACGGCTCGCCGTTGCGGCTGACCAGCTCCGTCCCCGCGTACGCCTGCCGGAAAGCCAGGGCGCACAGCGCCGCGTAGGCCTTGCCGCCCGCCTTGGTCGCGTCTTTGTCGATGCGGGCGTCCAGCCGGGCCGACCGGGTGACCGAGGCGGCGAAGTCGCCGAGGAAGGCGGCGACCATCTCCGGCCACGACGGCCAGTAGCTCTTCCACAGCGGCGGCAGAGGCGTGCCGAGGTAGCTGGCCGCCGGTTCGCGGATCTGCCCGAGGCTGATCACGAACGGCCCGGAGGGGTGGCTGCCGACCGCACCCAGGTTCTGGTTGAGCGCGAACACCGGCCACCGGTCGTTGATCGCCCGGGGCTTGGCGGCGTCGGCGGCGTCGGCCAGCGCGCTCTGGGTGGCGAACTGCCTGCGCACGTCGACGTCCGCGCCGATCTGCCAGGTCAGTCCCGGCTTGGCCGGTGCGGAGATCGCGACCGTGCCCCACTCGGCGGTGTCCGCGCTCTCCCGGAGCACCTGCGGCTGCGTCTGGTGGTACGACAGGTTGACCACGCCCGAGGTGGTCTCCTGGTCCCAGGTGATCTGCCGGCCGGAGTCCCCGGAGGCCCACTCGCCGGAGATGTCGAAGTAGACGCTGACCTGGTGGGCCCGGCCGTCGACCGCCCGCGCGCTCACCGATATGTAGCTGAGCGGCTGCGACTGGTGTTTCAGGTCGCCGGGCGTGATCGGCGACAGGAACGTCACGGTCAGCTCGACCCCGGCCTGGGTGAGCACGAACTCCGACTTCGTGGCGGTCACGGTCAGCGAGAGCTGCCGCAGGGTCGGGAACGGGAAGGCGGTGGGCGACGCCGGCGATCCGAGGAACAGGTACGGCGTGCCGTCGATGGTGGCGAGGCCGGTCATCGCGGTGATGCGTCCGGTCCAGAAGCTGGGCCAGGTGCCGGGCAGGTTGTCGGCGGCGAGCCAGGTGCTGAGGTACGGCGAGCGGACGACCAGGGGCACGGCCGGCGGCCGCACGGCCGGGTCCACCGAGGACTCGCCGTGATGCGGTGCCGGGATCAGGGGCGTTGCGGCCGCGATGCCGCCCAGCTGGAACAGGTGCCTGCGCGATGCCATGGCGTGAATCTAGACCGAAGATGTTCGATCGGAGCAAGACCGCGTCTAAAGGTGTGCATCAATGTGCACTTTTATGCCTGCGCGCCGGCCTGACCCAGGAGCGTCTGATACCAGGCGGCGTTCGGGTTGTTGGTCGCCGGGAAGTTGGCGAGCGGGTCGGTGGCGAGCGACGCCGAGTCGAAGTCCCAGCCGCGGGCACTGACGCCGGCCTGCCGGGCCGACACGATGAACGACTTGTCGGAGGCGGTCGCGGCCCAGAACAGCGCGCCGATCCGGAGTTCGGCGCTGTCGCCGGCCTGATATTCGACGAACGCCAGCTGGGGGAACCGGATGCGGCCGGCCGGGGCCCGGTCGGTGGTCGCGGTCAGAGCATCGCCTCCGGCGACCTTGACCGTACGCCCGGACGAGGCGGCCGAGGTCGTCGGGAACCGGGGGTCGCTCGTGGACGCGTGGGTCGTCCAGGTGACGCCGGTGGTCCCGGCGGTGCCCGCCCAGTCCCAGTTCTGGGTGCCGGCCTGGCTCTTGTGGATCTCCCGCACGGCAGTACCGGCCGGGTCGGTGAAGGCGACCGTGGGCAGCGCCCCGGTGTCGTATCCGGCCGGGGCGGACCAGGAGATCTCGCCCGAGGCGTCGAGCCGGCCGGCGTGCGACCAGAGGCTGTTGCCGCTCGGCGCCTGATGCACCTCGACCAGCGTGCCGCTGTCGTTGAGAGCGACGGCCGCGTTCCTGCCGGTGTCGTACTTCCCGTGCCGCAGCCAGGTCAGCCGCCCGTCGGCGCCGTACTGCCCGGTCCAGTACCAGAGCGTGCCGGACCCGTTGTCGTGCACCTCGACGACCTGGCCCTTGCCGTTGATCGCGACGGCCGGGCCGGCGCCGGTGTCCTTGAGGTAGCCGCCGCGCGCCGCGGCACTGCCCGACAACAGCACGATGTCGCGGCCCCGCAGCGAGCCGACCGTGCCGAGCGCACCCTGGCGCACCAGACGAGACCCGAAGACGTCACCGATCTCCTCATTGAGGGCGGCGAAGTTCCCGGCCGCGTACGACGTTCGGGTGGTCAGGTCGTCCTTCAGATCGAGCATGACGGTGACCGGCGCGGCGGCTGGATGCGCGGCCGACCAGGCGCCGACGGTGGTCAGCCAGGCCCGCAGCTGGTTCCCGGCCGGGTTGCCGCCGGTGTGGTCGACCTGGTCGCCGGCCGAGCCGTGCCCGACCTGATAGTCGCCGGGGCTCGCGTAGGACCCGCTCCAGACGTCGAACTCGACGTAGCGGACGCCGGCGTCCAGCTGCTGCCCGATCGACCCGCGCGCCCCGCCGATGTTGCCCGAGTAGGAGTTGTGCGTGGCCCGGAAGACCGCCGACGCGAACGGCAGATCGTCGCCCGTCGCGGCCCGGGCGGCTTGCGGCGCCCAGGCCGGAGCGAGGGCCAGCACGGCCGCGACGGCCATCACTCGTGCGCGAAGGTGGCTCATGCCGCCGACCCTAGGCCACCCATCGCCCATGGTCGATGTATTGCCGCTGGCCGCCAGGTGAATGCTCGCCCGCCGCCGGGCGGACGGGCTCAGTAGCGGAACGCCCCGACCAGGTCGGCCAGCTCCTGGCCGGTGCGGTCCAGGGTGGAGGCGATCACGCCCGCCCGGTCGCTGTGCTCCTTGGTCAGGCGGGTCGCCTCGGCCACGCCGGTGATGTTCTGGGCGATCACGGTCGTGCTGGTCGCCGCCTCGCCGGCCGAGCGGCCCATCTCGTTGGTGGTCGCCGCCTGCTCCTCGACCGCCCCGGCGATCGTCGTCTGGTAGTCGTTGACCGTCGCGATGACGTCGGCGATCTGGTCGATCGCGACCATGGCACCCTCGGTGTCGGACTGGATCTCGGCGACCTGGCGCGCGATGGTCCCGGTCGCCTTCGCCGTCTCCTGCGCCAGGTCCTTGACCTCCCCGGCCACCACGGCGAACCCCTTCCCGGACTCGCCGGCCCGGGCCGCCTCGATGGTGGCGTTGAGAGCGAGCAGGTTGGTCTGCTCGGCGATGCTGGTGATCAGCTTGATCACGCTGCCGATCTCGGCCGACGAGTTGGTCAGTTTCCGCACGGTCACCCGGGCCTCCTCGGCGTTCGTGACGGCGGCCGACACCACCTGGGAGGCACTGGTCGCCGACGTGGCGATCTCGCGGATCGTCGCGCTCATCCCCTCGCCCGAGGCGGCGACGGTGTGCACGCTCTCCGACGCGGCCCCGGCCGCCCGCGAGACCGTGCCGGCCCGGTCGGCCGCCTGCTCGGCCGAGTCGCAGAGCCGGTCGCTCAGGTGCGACAGTTCGGCGGCCGCGGTCGACAGGTTCGAGGCGGTCCCGGCGATCGTGGCAACCGCCGTCCCGGTCGCGGCGAGCATCCGGTTGGTGGCGTCGGCCATCCGCCGGAACTCGACCGCGCCGGTGCCCGGCACCCGTCCGGTGAGGTCGCCGGCGGCGGCCGCCTCCATGACGTCGACCGTCCGGGCCAGCGGCCGGGTGATGAGACGGCTGAGCCCGGCCGCGATCGCCGCCCCGCAGAGCACCACCGCGGCGAGCAGCACCAGCAGCATCCGGTGGGCCCGGGTCGCCGTGGCCGAGGCGGCACGCTGGGCGGCGCCGACGTCGGCGCTCGCGCGCGCATCGGCGTTCGTGATCGACTGCTCGTAGGCCTTGCGGAGGGTGCGGTTGGGTCCGGCGGAGAGCGCGAGCGCGGCGGCCCGGTCGGTGGGATAGGCCTGGAACTCCTGGTCGAGCGCCTGGTCGAACCGGTCCAGCCCGGACCGGATGGCGTCGACCGCGGACCGCTGCGCCGCGCTGGTCGCGTGGGCGTAGGCCCGGTCCAGGCCGGCCTTCTCGGCGGTACGGCGGCCCTGCGCCTCCTTGACGTACTCCGGCGATCCGGTCAGCAGGTACCCGCGCTCGTCGTTGGCGGCCGACTTGGCGGCCAGGGCGGCGTCCGACAGGCCGGTCAGGTAGGGCACCGCCTGCCCGGAGACCTTGTCCTGCGCCGCGCGCAGCTGGCTCACCGCGATCACGGCGTACACCGTGACCGCCGCGGTGATGAGCACCAGGCACCCGAAGGAGGCCGCGAGCTGCGTACGCACCGAGGTGCCTGTGTTGGTCGTCACACCCCACCGATCGGCGCCCGCTGATCACGACTGAGCGAAAGATCGGAGAAGGCGGCAGGATGGCCGGATGGAGCGGCCGACGGTGTGGGACACGACCCTGCGAGAATCCGAGCGTGCGGCGTTGCGGCCCGGCCTTCCCGGCCGGCTCGACCACGCTCCCGACGTGCTCGTGGTCGGCGGCGGGATCGTCGGCCTGGCCGTCGCCACCGCCTGCCGGCAGGCCGGGCTGGGCCGGGTGGTGGTGCTCGAGAAGGAGGACCGGTTGTGCTCCGGGGCCTCGGGTGGCAACGCCGGAGGCATCGCCCCGGACATGCATCTGCTGACCGACGGGCCCGAGTTCGTGGCGTTCGGCCGGGCCAGCCGCGAGATCTACCGGCGGTGGGACGCCGAGTGGGACGGGGCGCTCGGGCTGTGGCCGACCCGGTGGCTCAACCTGTTCCCGGCCGGGGCCGACCCGCTGGTCACCCGGCAGGCACCCGATGTCGCGACGCGCACGGCCCAGCCGCAGCAGTTCACGAGGCTCGACGCGGCGGCCGTGCGGGAGCTGGAACCGGACGTCCGGATGCCCGAGGGCGGGACGGCGCTGCTGGTCGACGGCCAGATGTCGGTGCATCCGCTGCGGTTGGCGGCGGTGCTCGCGACGCGCGGAGGCGCCCAGGTGGCCACCGGCGTACGGCTGGAAAGCGTGACCGTCCGCGGCGACCGCATCGCCGGGGTGACCACCACGGCCGGGGATTTCACCGCGGGCGCGGTGGTGTTCGCGACCGGGCTGGTGCCGCCGCCCTGGCACGAGGGCGTGGAACAGCGCTGGGTCAAGGGGCACATGGTGGCGGTGGCGCCGGGACCGTGGCGGCTCGGGAGTGTGCTCGCGGGTCCGCTCGGCGGCGGGACACCTCTCGCCGACGGGACCGTCGTCTGCGGCGGGACGTTCGACGAGGGCGACCGGTCGCCCGAGGTGCGGCCCGAGATCTCGGATCGGCTGGCGAAAGACCTGGCCACCGTCGTTCCCGCGGCCGAGGGCGCCGCCGTCGCGGCGCGGTGGTGCTGCTTCCGCCCGTACGTCGAGGGCCGGCAACCGGTCGTCGACCGGTTGCCGGGCACGGCCAACGGGTGGTTCGCGGGCGGCCACTTCACCACCGGCGTGATGATGGCCGCCGGCACCGGCGCGGCCGCCGCCGAGTGGATCACGACCGGCCACGCGCCGCACCTGGTCGAGACGTTTGCGCTTTAGCGCAGGCGGGCCTTCTGGACCTTGCCCATCGCGTTGCGGGGCAGGCTGTCGACCAGGTGGATCCGGCGCGGGCGCTTGTGGGCGGCCAGCCGGGCGGCCACGAAGGCGATCAGGTCGGCGGGCGCGACCGGGTCGGCGACGACGAACGCCGTGATCTGCTCGCCCAGGTCGGCGTGCGGCACGCCGATCACGGCCGCTTCCCGTACGGCCGGGTGCAGCAGCAGCGCGTCCTCGACCTCGCCCGCGCCGACCCGGTAGCCGCCCGTCTTGATCAGGTCGGTGGAGGCGCGGCCGACGATGCGGTGCCAGCCGTCCGGGCCGATCGTGGCGACGTCGCCGGTCGGGTACCACCCGTCGGCCAGCGGGGCCGGGTCGACGGCACCGCCGCGCAGGTAGCCGGAGAGCAGCGTCGGGCCGTTCACCTGCAGATGGCCGATCGTCGTGCCGTCGGCCGGGAGAACCGCGCCGGCCTCGTCGACCAGGCGCGTGCCGACGCCGGCCACCGGGAGACCGACGTGGCCGGCCCGGCGTTCGCCGTCGGCGCGGGCGCTGACCGTGATCAGGGTCTCGGTCATGCCGTACCTCTCGACCGGAGCCTGTCCGGTGAGCTGTCGCAGATCGTCGAAGACCGGGGACGGCAGTGGTGCACTTCCGGAGACGAGCAGGCGGGCCCGGGCGAGCGCCCGGGCCGAAGCGGGCGCGGCCGCCACCCGGGACCAGACCGTGGGTACTCCGAAGTACATGGTGCCGGCGCTCCCGGCGTACGCATCGGGGGTCGGCCGCCCGGTGTGCGTGAGTCTCGATCCGAGCCGGAGGGGTCCGAGGACCCCGAGGACCAGGCCGTGCACGTGATAGAGCGGCAGCCCGTGGACCAGATGGTCGTCGGGGGTCCATTGCCAGGCGTCGGCGAGCGCGTCGAGGTCGGCGGCGATCGCCGCCCGCGAGATCACCACGCCCTTCGGCGGGCCGGTCGTGCCGCTCGTGTAGAGCACGAGGGCGGCCTTGTCCGCGCTCACCTCGGCCGGGATGTCGCCGGCCCGCCCGGGCCGGGTGACGGTCATCAGGCTCGCACCCGAGTCGCGCAGGATATGGTCCCGCTCGATGTCGCCCGCGTCCGGCGGGATCGGAACGATCGGCACGCCGGCCAGCAGCGCGGCCGTGACCGCGACGACGGTCTCGGTCGTCGGCGTCGCCCGGACCGCGACGATCGGAGCGCCGGAAAGGCCGGCCGCCACCGCCGCCGACCATCCGAGGAGTTCGTGCCGGGAGAGCGTGCCCTCGGCCGTGGTGAGCACGGCCGGGACGTCTTCGGACTGCAGCAGGGCGTCGAGAAGAGGCACCCCGGCAGTTTAGGAACCTTCAGTAACGGAAGCGCGCGACCAGCCCCTGCAGCTGGGCCGCGGTGGTGGCCAGCTCGTCGGCCGCGTGCCGGGTGTCGCCGACCGTGTCGGTGGTCCGGCGGGTCGCCTCGGAGACCGTGCCGATCGTGGCGGCGATGTTGCCCGCGCCGGCGGCCGCGTCCGACAGCGTGCGGTTCATCTCCTGCGTGGTGGCCGTCTGCTCCTCGACCGCCGAGGCGATCGTCAGCTGGATGCCGTTGATCCGCTCGATGATCGACGAGATCTCCCCGATCGCGGACACCGCGCCGTCGGTGTCGGCCTGGATCGCCTGCACCCGCCGCGAGATGTCCTCGGTGGCCTTCGCCGTCTCCTGGGCCAGGTCCTTGACCTCGCCCGCGACGACCGCGAAACCCTTGCCGGAGTCGCCGGCCCGGGCCGCCTCGATGGTCGCGTTCAGGGCCAGCAGGTTGGTCTGCTCGGCGATGCTGGTGATCACCTTGACCACTGTCGCGATCTCGGACGACGACTCGCCGAGCCGGGCCACGATCGCGTTGGTCTGCGCGGCGACCTGGACCGCCTGGGCGGCCACCTCGGACGCCTCGGTCGTCGAGACGCTGATGTCGCGGATCGACGAGCCCATCTCCTCCGAGCCGGCCGAGACGACCTGCAGGTTGTTGGAGACCACGTCGGCCGCCGAGGCGACCGACCCGGCCTGGGCCGACGCCTGGTTGGCGGCCTCGTCGACCGAACTCGACACCGCGGTCAACTGCCCGGCCGCGCTGTGCAGGGTGGTCGCGTTGCCGGCCAGCTGGACGACGTCCTCGCGCAGGCGGGCGATCGCCCGGTCCAGCGAGGCGGCCATCACGCCGACCTCGTCCCTGGTGGTCACGCCGGAGGTCCGGGTCAGGTCGCCCTCGGCCAGTCCGTCGGCCAGGTGGGAGACGTCCTGAACCGCGCGGCGGACCCGGCCGGCCACCCGGAAGCCGATCAGGAGACTGCCGAGCACGCCGACCGCGAGCAGGGCGCCGATCCACCAGCTGGCCGTACGGGCCTTCGAGCCGGCCGTGGCGAGGCTCGCGTCGGACAGCGTGGTGGCCCGCTTCTGCAGGGCGATCTCGTCCGCGCCGAGCGCGCCGTAGAGCGCGTTGTACTTTTTCAGGATGTCCGCGAACTGGGCGGCCGTGGCGGCCTGCGTGCCGGCCACCGACGGCGCGTTCATGAACGCCAGGAACGCCTGCCAGTCGTTCTGCGCCTTGGCCACCTCGGCCAGGGCGGCCTGATCCGAGCCGAGGCTGGCCTGCAAGGTGTTGAGGGCGCCCGCGATCGCGGCCTCCTCGGCCTTCATGCCTTGGAGCACCGTGTCCTTGATGCTGGGGTAGAGCTTCAGCGCCGAGACGCTGCCGCCGTACCCCTCGATGTTCTTGCTGAACGCGCTGGAGGCCTCCTCGACCGCGATCGTGCGGCGCTGGGCGGCGGCGGAGTCCGAGTTCTGCCGGTGAACAGTAGTCAGCGCGAGCCCGCCGACTGCCAGACCACTGACCACGGCGGTCAGCACCGCCGTTCCGATCTTCGTCCGCAGGGAGCGGTCGTCGAACACCCCACTCAGTCCCATATGAGCCTCTTCCGGTCGCAGTCTTCGCGTCCCTGTTATCGGCACAACGGTTCTGAGCTGAGGATCCGGCCGACGGCCTAAGCGTGCCGCACTGCATCCTTTCGGAGCGGCTGAATCGGAAACTATCTCTCCAAGCTGTCCGAGGTGAGGAAAACTTCGGCCGCCATGGCCAGCAAGGTCGTCGCCAGAACCTTGTGGACCTGCGCCCGCGTCAGCACACCCCGCTGCAGCCACTCCCGGGCGGTCGAGGTGCAGAACCAGACGTACGACCGGGCCATCGCGTGCAGCGCCTCGGTGCGCCGCCCGGCCACCCCGATGCCCTCGAGCACCCCGTCGGCCGCGGCGTCGATCGCCTCGCCGATCACCCGGTCGACGTCGGGGTCGCCGGCCATCCCTCCGGCGCCGATCGCGGCCAGCCAGGACGTCGAGTGCCGCGACACCACGTCGAGGAACCAGGTCACCAGGGCGTCGATCCGGGTCGGCAGGTCACCCTCGGGCAGGCCGGCGACGGCACCGGAGGGCACGGTCAGCATCACCCGGACCACGGCCAGGTAGAGGTCCTTCTTGGTGCCGAAGTAGTGGTTGATCAGGCCCCGCGCGACCCCGGCACCGCGGGCCACATCGGTCGTCGAGACGTCGGCGTAGCCGCGCTCGCCGAACAGCCGGACCGCCACCGAGAGGATCTGCTGGCGGCGCGCGTCGGGCTCGAGACGACGCCGCTGACCTGCCTCGACACTCACGACGGAAACCTTACGACACGACGTTGTTGACAGTGTGCCAATAACGCGCGAGGGTGAGGGCCATGGTCACGCCCGGACTCGACGGGTACCGCCCGTCGTGGCAGCGGCCCGAGCACGACGATCTCGCCGAGCTGGCCCGCGCCTTCTTCACCAAAGAGGTCATCCCCCACGCCCAGCGGCTCGAACAGCAGGGCCACCCCGACCGTTCGCACTACCGGCGGGCGGGCGAGCTCGGCCTGCTCGGGCTGTCGGTCCCGGCGGCGTACGGTGGCGGGGACGGCGACTTCACCCACGAGGCGACCCTGCTGCACGAGCAGGCCCACACCGGCGAGGGCAGTCTCGGCCTGGCCGTGCACAGCGGCATCGTCACCGGCTACCTGGTCGCCTACGGCACCGAGGAGCAGAAGCGGCGCTGGCTGCCCGGGCTCTGCGACGGGTCGCTGGTCGGGGCGATCGGCATGACCGAGCCGGGCGGCGGCTCCGACCTGCAGGCGATCCGCACCCGGGCCGTCCGCGACGGTGACGTCTACATAGTCAACGGCTCCAAGACGTTCATCACCAACGGGGCCGTCGCCGACCTGGTCGTTCTGGCCGTCAAGACGGACACCTCGCGCGGCGCCGACGGGATCAGCCTGCTGCTGGCCTCCGAGTTCACCCGCGGAAGAACGCTGGACAAGATCGGGCTGCACGCCAACGACACCGCCGAACTCTTCTTCGACGACGTCCGGGTGCCCGCCGCCGACCTGCTGGGTCAGGAAGGCGCCGGCTTCTTCCAGATGATGCGGCAGCTGCCTCAGGAACGACTCGTCATCGGAGTAGCCGCCGTCGCGGCCATGCAACGAGCCGTCGAGCTCGCCACCGCGTACGCGAAAGAGCGCACCGCCTTCGGCAAGCCGTTGATCGCCCACCAGAACACCCGCATGGTCCTGGCCGAGTGCGCAACGCGCACCCGGGTCTCCCGGGTCTTCCTCGACGACTGCATCGAACGGCACCGGCGCGGCGAACTCGACGTGGCGACCGCCGCGATGGCCAAGAGCTGGCTCACCGAGGGCCAGTGCGAGGTTGTCGACCGCTGCCTGCAGATCTTCGGCGGCTACGGCTACACCACCGAATACCCGATCGCCAAGATGTACGCCGACGCGCGCGTCCAGAAGATCTACGGCGGCACCAACGAGATCATGAAGGAGCTGATCGCGCGTGCCCTCTGAGGCGTACGTCTTCGACGCGGTACGGACCCCGCGCGGCCGCGGCAAATCGTCCGGCGCCCTGCACGGGGTCAAGCCGATCACCCTGACCACCGGCCTGATCTCCTCGCTGCTCGACCGCAACCCCGGGCTCGACCCGCGCCGCATCGACGACCTCGTGATGGGCATCGTCACCCCCGTCGGCGAGCAGGGCGGCGTACTCCCCCGCTCGGCGGCCCTGCTCGCCGGCCTGCCCGACACGGTGGCCGGGGTGCAGCTCGACCGGTTCTGCGGCTCCGGCCTCGAGGCGGTCAACCAGGCGGCCGCCCGCATCCGGGGCGGCTGGGAACACCTGATCCTGGCCGGCGGCGTCGAGTCGATGTCGCGCAACCCGATGGGCTCCGACGGTGGAGCCTGGTTCCTGGATCCGGAGACCGCGCTGGCCACCGGATTCGTGCCGCAGGGCATCAGCGCCGACCTGATCGCGACAATCGAGGGGTTCACGCGGGAGGACGTCGACGGGTGGGCGCTGCGGTCGCAGGACCTCGCCGCCAAGGCCTGGGCCGGCGGCCACTTCGCACGCTCGGTGGTGCCGGTCCGCGACGCCAACGGTCTCGACATCCTGACCGTCGACGAGCACATGCGGCCCGACACGTCGCTGGCCGGTCTCGCCGGGCTCAAGCCGTCGTTCGCCGACGCCGGTTTTGACGCCGTCGCCTTGCAGCAGTTCCCGTGGGTCGAGAAGCTCGACCACGTGCACCACGCCGGGAATTCGTCCGGCATCGTGGACGGTGCGGCGCTGACACTGATCGGTTCCGAACAGATCGGACACGAACTGGGCCTCACGCCGCGCGCCAAAATCGTCGGCGCGGCGGTGACCGGCACCGACTCGACGCTGATGCTGGTCGGCCCGGCGCCGGCCACCCGCAAGGCGCTGGCCGTCGCCGGGCTCACCCTGGACGACATCGACCTCTTCGAGATCAACGAGGCGTTCGCGGCGGTCGCGCTCCGCTACATCCGCGAACTCGCCATCGACCCGTCCCGGGTCAACGTCAACGGCGGCGCGATCGCCCTCGGCCACCCGCTCGGCGCGACCGGCGCGATGCTGCTCGGCACCGCCCTCGACGAACTGGAACGCCGCGACCTCCGCCGCGCCGTGGTCACCCTGTGCATCGGCGGCGGCATGGGCGTCGCCACGGTCCTGGAAAGGCTCTCATGATCTCGTACGAGCGGGGCGCCGACGGCATCGTCGTGCTGACAATCGACGATCCGGTGCAACATGCCAACACGATGAACGACCGCTACGTGAACGCGATGACCGCCACGATGGACCGGCTCGAGGCGGAACGCGACAATGTCACCGGCGTCATCGTCACCAGTGCCAAGAGCACCTTCTTCGCGGGCGGCGACCTCCCGCTCATGAGCCGGGCGACCCGCGAGGACGCTCCGCGCCTCGCCGCCCTGTTGACCACGATCAAGCGGGACCTGCGGCGGCTCGAGACGTACGGGCGTCCGGTGGTCGCCGCGATCAACGGCGCCGCCCTCGGCGGCGGGCTGGAGATCGCGCTTGCGTGCCACTACCGGATCGCGCTCGACACGCCCGACACCCGGATCGGCTTCCCCGAGGTCACGCTGGGCCTGCTGCCCGGCGCGGGCGGCGTGACCCGAACGGTCCGCATGCTAGGCCTCGCCCCGGCCTTGACCACTTGGCTGCTGACCGGCCGCCGCCTACGCCCAGCCGACGCAGTGGCCGCCGGCCTGATCGACGAACTGGTCCCACCCACCGAAGCGACCCACCCCGCCCCACAACCAACCGCCGCCCAGCCAACGGCCGCGCATGCAACCGCAGCACAACTAATCGCCGCGCAACCAACCGCCGCCCAACCAACCGCCGCCCAACCAACCGCCGCCCTACCAACCGCCGCCCAACCAACCGCCGCCCTACCAACCGCCGCGCACGTAACCGCCGCGCATGTAACCAGCAGCCAGCTGCCCAGCACGCCGCCGCGTACCACGCCACCGTCAACGTTGACGGAATCAACATTGACGGAATCAACACGTCAACACGAGCCTGCCGCACCGCCCTCAGGCGACCAACCGACGAGCACACCGCCATCAACATTGAGGCCATCAACATTGACGGGATCGACATTGACGGGATCGACCCGGGCCGAATCAACACGTCAATACGAGCCCGCGTCCCCGCGCTCCGACGCCCAGCCGCACAGCACAACGGCGTCAACATTGACGCCGTCAACATTGACGCGGTCAACATTGACGCGGTCAACATTGACGCGGTCAACATTGAGCGGATCGACATCGGCGGAATCAACACGTCAAGGCGCTGCTGCTACGGGGCCCTTCGGTGAGCGGCGGCCTGTCGCGGCGGCGCTGTCGGGCACGGGGGCTGACGAACTGCGTGAACGAGCGGGGCGGATTGATACCGGGCTGATGGGGCGGGCGCGGGCCTGGATCGTGGCCAATCCGGATGCCGCCCAGCCGTGGGATCGGGACGGCTATCGGATGCCTGGGGGCACGCCGGCCTCGCCCAAGCTGGCCGCGCAGCTGCCGGCGTTCGCGGCGACGCTGCGTAAGCAGCTCAAGGGCTGCCGCCTTCCGGCGCCCGAGGCCATCCTCGCCACCGCGGTCGAGGGGGCGCAGGTCGACTTCGAGACTGCCCAGACGATCGAGACGCGGCACCTCATCACGCTGCTCACCGGGCAGATCGCCAAGAACATGATCGGGGCGCTGTTCTCCGACCTGCGGGCGGTCAACGGCGGCCTGGCCCGGCCGCAGGTGCCGGTGCGGGCGGCAGTCAAGGTGGCTGTGCTCGGCGCGGGCATGATGGGGGCCGGGATCGCGTACGCCTGTGCCCGCGCCGGCCTCGACGTCGTCGTCAAGGATGTGTCCCTCGATGCGGCGCGGCGGGCGGTCGCCTCGGGTGAGCCGTCCGTGCTCGCCCGGATCACCCCGACCGCCTCGCTGGACGACCTGGCCGGTGCGGACGTCGTGATCGAAGCCGTCTTCGAGGATGCGGACCTCAAGAAGTCCGTCTTCGCCGACGTGCTGCCGGTCGTCGCGCCGGACGCGCTGCTCGCCTCCAACACGTCGACCCTGCCGATCACCGACCTGGCCTCGGGCGTGGACCGGCCGGCCGACTTCATCGGCATGCACTTCTTCTCCCCGGTCGGGAAGATGCCGCTGCTCGAGATCGTGGCCGGCGCGCGGACCGGTGACGAGGCGATCGCCCGCGCTTTTGACCTGGGACGCCGCATCGGTAAGACGCCGATCGTGGTCAACGACGGGCGCGGCTTCTTCACCAGCCGGGTCATCGGCAAATTCGTCGACGAGGCGCTGCTGATGCTGGCCGCGGGCGTGCCCGCCCCGATGGTCGAGCAGGCGGCGTTGCAGGCCGGCTATCCGACCGGGCCTCTGGCCCTGGCCGACGAGGTCAGCATCGCGCTGTTGCAGCGCATTCACCGTGCTTCCGGCGTGCAGGGCCCGTCGAAGGATCTCGTCGACTTCATGGTCGACGAGCACGGTCGGCCGGGCCGGGCGGTTGGGCGCGGCTTCTACGCGTACGCGGAAAGCCGGCGCACCGGTCTCTGGACCGGCCTCGCCGAGCTCGCCACCCGCCCGGGTCGCGAAGTGCCGTTCGAGGATCTGCAGGAGCGGTTCCTGTTCAGCGAGGCGATCGACGCGCGGAAGTGCCTGGCCGAGGGTGTGCTGCGGACCGCCGAGGACGGGAACGTCGGCTCGATTCTGGGGATCGGGTTCCCGGCCTGGACCGGTGGGGTGCTGCGCTACGCGACGCAGCATCGGGACTTCGCCGGGCGGGCGCGCCAGTTGGCCGATCGCTACGGCGACCGGTTCGCGGTCGCATGACCGCGCTCGCCGGGATCCGCGTCGTCGAGCTGGCCGGGCTGGTGCCGGGGCCGTTCGGCTGCATGATGCTGGCCGACCTCGGGGCCGACGTGGTGCAGGTGTCGCGGCCGGAGTCCCGGGTGGTGCCGGTGGGCCCGCTCGACCGGGGACGCCGGACGGTGACGCTCGACCTCAAGACGCCCTCGGGGGTGTCGTCGCTGCTGTCGCTGGTGTCGCGCGCCGACGTGCTGGTGGAGGGGTTCCGGCCGGGGGTGGCCGAGCGGCTCGGATTCGGGCCTTCCGTGTGCTCCGCTATGAATTCCCGGTTGGTCTATGCACGGATGACCGGGTGGGGGCAGGACGGGCCGCTCGCCTCGCGGGCCGGGCACGACATCGACTACATCGCGGTATCCGGGGCCCTGGATCCGTTGGGGCACGCCGGCTCGCCGCCGCCCGCCCCCCTGAACTATCTCGGGGATCTGGCCGGCGGCGGCATGCTGTTGGCGGTCGGGGTGCTGGCAGCGCTCGTCTCGCGGGAGCACACCGGTCGCGGCCAGGTGGTGGACGCGGCGATGGTGGACGGGGCGGGTCTGCTGACCGCTTTCCTCCACGGTGCGATGGCGTCCGGCATCTGGACCGGGCCGAGAGGTTCCAATCTGCTGGACGGCGGTGCCCCCTTCTACGACACGTACTCCACTGCGGACGGTCAGTACGTCGCGGTCGGCGCGATCGAGCCGCAGTTCTACGCCGCCCTGCTGCGGGGGCTCGGCCTGGACTCCGACCCGTCGCTGCCCGGCCAGCACGACGTAGCCGGATGGCCGGTGCTGCGTTCCCGGTTCGCCACCGCCTTCGCCACCCGGACCCGCGACGAGTGGGCCGAGGTGTTCGACGCCGTCGACGCCTGCGTGGCGCCCGTACTCTCGCCGTCGGAGGCTCCGGACCACCCGCATATGAAGTCGCGTTCGTCCTTCGTCACCGTCGACGGGGTCACGCAGCCGGCCCCGGCGCCCCGCTTCTCCCGGACCCCGGCCGCGCCACCGAGCCCCCCGGTCGCCACCACCGTCGACGCGGTCCTCGACTCCTGGCCTCGTCCTCAGATCGAGATCTGATCCACCTTGTCGTTCCAGTTGCCGCCATAGGTGTAAGAGATCTGGCGGAAGTCGCTGTAGCTCGCGCCGGCCCGCAGGAACAGGTGCGGGTCGGGGAGTCCTCCGGACCGGTAGTCGGTGCATTCGGCACCACCCTGCGGCCGCATCAGCGCAGCGCTGCTGGCCTGATCGCGGAAGCCCCACTGGGCCAGCTTCTTGGTCCCCGCCGAGGACCACTGCAGCCGCCGCCCCTTGTAGTTGATGCTCTGCCAGAGGCAGACCCAGCCGGACGGGCAGTCGTACAGCGCCATCGGCTGCAACCCGCCTCCGGTGGCCTGGTCGGCCTGTGCCGTGGAGTCATAGCAGCGCACGTCCCCGGGGGCGAACTCGGCGCACGCCTGAGCCCCGTTCCACCCGTTGGCAAGGTCGATCTGACTGCCCCGGTAGGAGGCTGAAACGCCGGGGGCGGCACCGGTGGCCGCCGAGGCTGATCCTGGGGTGCCGAACACACCCACCGCCAGGGCGATGCCGGTGGCCGTCAGGGCCAGTGTGCGCTTGCTCGTAGTCATCGTTGTCCCTCTCCCGTTCAGGCTGTTCGAGCCATGTCAGCCACCAGGTCTAGCCGGGATGCGTTGTCCGGTGTCGGCGAGCAGGCGCCGGACAACAAGCTCCGGACAACGGAGCGGATCGTCGTGGTGACCCCGGGGATGCCGGGGGCATCGGGCGAGAGGTGGTCCGGCAGTTCGGCGCGGCCGGATCGTCGATGTGTCGGGCGAGGGCGGGTCGCTCGCATCGGTGGGCGGCATGACCGCGGCCTGTTCGGTGTCCAAGGCGGCTCTCAACGCGCTGGTCGTGATGCCGGGTCCTCCCGGTCGTGCGCGCCGGTCAACCGGGCCAGGACCGCACGCCGACGAACGCACGACCGGAGCTTGACGGCGGAGGAGAACGCTCTCCGGCAGCACGATCGCGGGCGCGGCCGGCCTCGTCCGGGCGTGACGGAGCTGGTGCTGGAGTACGTCGCCCGCCGATATCGCCGGGTCGCGCTGGACAGCACCTCGAACCGGCCGGCGAGCCACCGGCCGGGCGGGCACCGGCGGGCGGGCGGCGGGCGGCGGGCGGGTCAGCGGAGCAGGTCGGGGATGTGCTCGAAGAGCTGGGTCGTGTAGGTCATCATCTGGTGCAGCATCCAGTTGCCCGCGAAGAGCAGGACCGCGCCGATCGCGGCCGCCTTCGGGACGAAGGAGAGCGTTGCCTCCTGGATCTGGGTCACCGACTGGAACAGGGAGATCGCGAACCCCACCACCAACGCGGTCAACAGGACCGGCGCCGCCATCTTGGCCGCGATCGTCATTGCCTGCAGGGCCAGCTGGACGATCATCGCATCGGTCATGTCCCTCTGTTCGGCGCGGGCCGGGGGCCGTGGAGAGCTAACCGGTTGCTATTCGGTTGGTTCTGCGCGGGAAACCTCAGGTCAGGACGCCGTCCAGCAGCAGTGCGATCAAGCGGCCGGCCAGCGCGCGATGGTTTTCGGCGTCGGCGATGAGGGTGATGCCGCCCAGCGAGAGCAGCAGGTCGTTGGGGTCGACGGACGGCCGGATCGTCCCGGCGGCCACACCGGCATCGAGAAGCACACGTATCGCGGACCGCAGCTGGTCGCGGGTCTGCTGCTTTTCGTCGTCCGAGGTGAGGGCGGGGCGGAGCAGTTCCCGTTTGGTGCCCATGAAATCGACGAACTGTTCCATCCACGCGCGCAGGGCGGCCGCGCCGCCCGGGTCGGCGGCCAGGGCCGGGGCGGCGGCGCACAGGCGGGCGACCTCCTGCTGGTAGACGGCCTCGATCAGGGTCTCCCGGGTCGGGAAGCGGCGGTAAACCGTGCCGATGCCGACGCCCGCCTCGCGGGCGATCGCCTTGAGGGACGCGCTGGTGCCCTCGCGCGCGAACGCCCGCGCCGCCACCTCGAGGAGCCGCTCGTGGTTTTCCTGGGCGTCCGCCCGCATGGCACACCTCACATACCAACCGGACCGCGGTCCGCTTATGCTGGAGTCATCAATCGGACCGGGGTCCGCATAGCGAAACCTAGCAGGAGGCCTACACCATGACCCCTATTCCGTTCGGCGCCGCCAGCACCGCGGCCGAGGTCCTCGCCGGCGTCGACCTGACCGGCAAGCGGGCGATCGTCACCGGCGGCGGGTCGGGCATCGGCGCCGAGACCGCGCGGGCGCTGGCCGCAGCCGGCGCCGAGGTCACCGCCACCACCCGCCAAGAGCTTGATCTTGCGGTTCCGGCGTCGGTCGATCGTTTCGTTCGGGGCTGGAGCGGCCCGCTGCACATCCTGGTCAACAACGCGGGCGTCATGGCGACGCCCGAGACGCGTACGCCCGAAGGACGGGAACTGCAGTTCGCCACTAATCATCTCGGCCACCTGCAGCTCTCCCTCGGGCTGCACGAGGCCCTGGCTGCGGCTGGGGGTGCGCGCGTGGTCGTGGTCAGTTCCGTGGGGCACATCAACGGCGAGGTGCTGTTCGACGACGTCGACTTCGTGCGCCACCCGTACGACCCCTGGGCCGCGTACAGCCAGTCCAAGACGGCCGACATCCTGTTCGCGGTCGAGGCGGCCAGGCTCTGGGCCGCCGACCGCATCGCGGTGAACGCGCTCAACCCGGGCCGCATCTGGGGCACCGGCCTGAGCCGTCACCTTCCGACGCCGCCCGACTCCTTCGACCCGGCCGGCGCCACCGGCGTCTCGGTCAAGACGGTCGAGCAGGGTGCGGCCACGTCGGTCCTGCTGGCGGCGTCCCCGCTGGTCGACGGGGTGACCGGGAGGTACTTCGAGGACTGCCAGATCGCGGCCGGGCACACTCCGGGATTCCGGCGCGGTGTCGCCGCGTACGCGATGGACCCGGAGAAAGCCGCCCGGCTGTGGAATCTCTCCCTTGATCTGCTGAATCACCTTCGCCGGGAGGGGTAACCCGTCGGACATGACCAGGGAAACCGAGCGCGACGCGAAGTCCGAGAACGCCGGAGCCAGCACCGATCAGCAGATCACCGGGGTGGAGGAGACCGGCGACTTCATCGTCGACCAGCCGCCGACCTCCACCACCCCGGCGCACGGCAGCAGCAACAAGGGAATCAACGACCTCAAGGGGAACCGGGTCACAGACTCCGAGCGGTGATGTCGCCGTAGGCGGTCGTCGCGCGGATCTCCAGCGCGGCGTCGCCGGTGTTGCGCAGCGCGTTGTCGACCCGGCCGTGGGTGGTGCCGGCGTCGAGCGACGCGGAGACCCCGGCCGCGGCGCCGACCGACAGGTCGCCGGCCTGCGTGGTCAGGACCAGTTTGCCGCGGACGGCCTCGGCGATGCGTACGTCGCCCTTGCCGGTGCTGATCTCGCCCGGACCGGTGAGCCGGCCGATCTCGACGTCACCGGCCTGGACGGTGATCCGGGCGCTCGACGCCTCGTCGATCTTGACGGCGGCCTGCGCACTCTCGTACGCCACGTCGCCGAGGCGCCCGACGGCCCGGAAGTCGGTGCCGGCCCCCTTGACCTCGACCCGCGAGCCGGCGGGCAGCTGAACGGTCACCTCGATCGAACCGGACGGGCCGAACAGCTGGTTCTTGCTCTCGACCGCGACCCGCAGGACGCCGCCGGCGTATTCGACGTCGACCTGCTCGGCCGCTTTCACGTCGCGGGACCGCGAGGCGTCGGCGGGCCGGATGTCGACCGTGGTGTCGGACCGGTCGGCGGCGATCAACTGGATGCGCCCCGCGGGGATGTCGAGGACGGCGGTGACGGGTGCGGTGGTGGCGAACTTCTGCATGGGTTCTCTCCCTGCCAGGCGGTGTTTCCGACACGAGAAACGCTACGTTGCGTTCGCGTATTCGGCAATCGCGTCGTTGCGTTGAAAGCCTATCTTCGCAGGTAATGCCCGCCTAAATCGTTGCAACTGGCTGGCGAGCAACGCAACGGTTCATTGCAATGACCTGAAGTGAACGCTATGGCGACCGGGGCTTCGCGGGAGCATCGGCGCGACCACTTACGCAGGTCGCCCGGGCGGGCCGGGCGTTTCGGGCGCGCCAGCGCCCTGCTCGGCCCGGGCGGGCCCTCGGCGTGAGCTGCGGTCCGCCACCCACCACCCCGCTACGACACCGGGAAATTGATCTTGAATTAGGGTGGGGATTCTGATTGGGGGGCGGTCTCGATGGGAAGTGGTGCGGGCATGCGGATCTGGCCCGGAAACCCCTACCCCCTCGGCGCGACCTACGACGGCGGCGGGACGAACTTCGCGCTGTTCTCGGAGGCGGCCGACCGGGTGGAGTTGTGCCTGTTCGACGCGGATGGCACGGAGACGAGGATCGATCTGCCGGAGCGCGAGGCGTTCGTCTGGCACGGCTACCTGCCCCGCATAGTCCCCGGGCAGCGCTACGGCTACCGGGTGCACGGCCCCTACGACCCCGGTCAGGGCCTGCGGTGCAATCCCAGCAAGCTGCTCCTCGACCCCTACGCGAAGGCGATCGAGGGGGAGAACGCCTGGAGCGAGGCCCTGTTCGCCTACCGGTTCGGCGACCCGCTGTCGCGCAACGACGCGGATTCGGCGCCGTTCGCGCAGAAGAGCGTGGTCATCAACCCGTTCTTCGACTGGGGTAACGACCGTCCTCTCCGCATTCCGATGCACCAGACCGTCATCTACGAATGCCACGTCAAGGGCATGACGATGCAGAACCCGAACATTCCGGAGGATGTGCGCGGAACCTATTCCGGGCTCGCCCACCCTGCGATGATCAAGCATTTCAAGAACCTCGGCGTCACCGCGGTCGAACTCATGCCGGTGCACCAGTTCGTGCAGGACAGCACGCTGCTCGACCGGGGCCTGCGCAACTACTGGGGTTACAACACGATCGGGTTCTTCGCCCCGCACAACGAGTACGCCTCGTTCGGCGGGCACGGCGGTCAGGTGCAGGAATTCAAGTCGATGGTGAAGGCGCTGCACCAGGCCGGCATCGAGGTCATTCTCGACGTCGTCTACAACCACACCGCCGAAGGCAATCACCTCGGCCCGACCCTGTCGTTCCGCGGCATCGACAATCCGGCCTACTACCGTCTGGTCGACGAGGACAAGCAGTACTACTACGACACGACCGGCACCGGTAACAGCCTGAACGTGCGGCACCACGAATCACTGCGGCTCATCATGGACTCGCTGCGCTACTGGGTGACCGAAATGCACGTCGACGGATTCCGGTTCGACCTCGCGGCCGCGCTCGCCCGCGAATTCCATGAGGTCAACCGGCTGGCCGCCTTCTTCGACCTGGTCAACCAGGACCCGGTCGTGTCGCAGGTCAAGCTCATCGCCGAACCGTGGGACGTCGGCGACGGCGGCTACCAGGTCGGCGGTTTCCCGCCGTTGTGGACCGAATGGAACGGCAAATACCGCGACTCGGTCCGCGATTTCTGGCGCGGCGAACCGGCCAGCCTCGGCGATTTCGCCTCCCGCTTCACCGGAAGCAGCGACCTGTACGAGGTGGACGGCCGCCGTCCGCTGGCCAGCATCAACTTCGTGACCGCCCACGACGGTTTCACCCTGACCGACCTCGTCTCCTACAACGGCAAGCACAACGAGGCGAACGGCGAGGACAACCGCGACGGCGAAAGCCACAACCGGTCGTGGAACTGCGGCATCGAAGGGCCCAGCGACGACGCCGCGATCGTCGCGCTGCGCGAACGCCAGAAACGCAATTTCCTGGCCACCCTGCTCCTCAGCCAGGGCGTGCCGATGCTCGCGCACGGCGACGAACTCGGCCGCACCCAGCAGGGCAACAACAACGTCTACTGCCAGGACAACGAGCTGAGCTGGGTCGACTGGGAGGACGCCCGCCACCAGGACGTGCTCACCACGTTCACCCGCCACCTGACCCGCCTGCGCGCCGAGCACCCCATTTTCCGGCGCCGCCGCTTCTTCACCGGCGAACCGGTCGGCGACAGCAAGGTGCCCGACATCGCCTGGCTGCGACGCGACGGCGAGGCAATGACCGAGGCCGATTGGAACACCCGCAGCGGAATGACGATGACGGTCTTCCTCAACGGCCACGGGCTGCCCGAGCGGGACGCCCTCGGCGAGGAGATCAACGACGACTCGTTCCTGCTGCTTTTCAACCCGGTCGGCGAGGAGCTGCGTTTCTCGCTGCCGGGCCGCGATTTCGGGCGTACGTGGGAGATCGTCGTCAACACAGCCGACCCCCTGCTGGCCACCCGCCGGAAGACCACCAAAGCGGGCGGCCAGGTCGACGTGCCCGGGCACACCCTGATGGTGCTGCGCTGCCGCTACTGACCGAGCCGTCGGGGCGGGTCGCCGAGGATGTTCGCCAGGCGGCCCGCAAGCTCCCGATCGACGAGCCCGAGTTCCGCGACCAGCGCGGCCGTGGCCGCGCCGAGCGCCCGGGTCAGTTCGGCTTCATCCAGCGAGCGGACCAGGGTGGCCGTCAGGGGCGCCGTCACATCGGCGGGGAGCAGGTGGGCGGCGGCCCGGCCGAGCCGGAGACCCGCCAGGGCGAGAACGTGCCCGCGCAGAGAGCCGATCCACTGCTCGGCCTGCCACCAGCGGCTCCGCCGGATGCACACGCGGGCATGCAGGGCGTGATGCCAGGCCAGCCCGGTCAGATCTCTGCGGCTCGGCGTGGGGGCGTCCACCCGGGGCGCGGGATGCCCGAACACGGTCCGCCAGCTCGGGCCGCGCGGGCGGAACTCCGCGGCCGGCATGAACGCGATGTCGACTTCGAGTGCGTCCGGCAGGAGGAAAACCCGATAGATCGCCGAGCCGTACGGCAGGTCCCAGTGGTGAACCGCGGCGAACTCGCGGTAGATCAGTTCGGTCCATCGGTGCATGGTCGTCTCGAGCGGGCCATCGACACCGAACGCAAGATCGATGTCCGACCACTGGTCGCCGCCGCCGAGCGCCTGGGACCCCGTGACGGCGGCGCCCACGATCGTCGAGTCGTTGATGGCCCCACCCAGAAGGTGGTCACGCACCGCGTCACGCACCTCGACCGAGTACATAGTGCAAACCTAGTGCAGCCGTCATGGGCGATGATGTGGGACCGGCGCGAGCGGAGGAGCAAGGTGATGGGCGACGCGGTGCGGCTCAGAGCAACCGGGATCGGCGACCTCGACGTGCTTTTCGAGCACCAGGCGGACCCGGTGGCGGCCGAGATGGCGGCGTTCCCCTCCCGGGACCGGGCTCAGTTCGACGCCCACTGGGCCAAGCTCCTGGTCGACGACACCGTCATCCTGCGGACCGTCCTCGTCGACGGGATCGTCGCGGGCGGGGTCAACAGCTGGGAGGACGACGGCCGGCGGCTGGTCGGCTACTGGATCGGGCGGGAGCACTGGGGGCGCGGCATCGCGACGCGGGCGCTTCAGCAGTTCGTGAGCGAAGTGGGCGTCCGGCCGCTGCACGCCTACGTCGCCGTCCACAACGCCGGCTCGATCGGGGTTCTGCGGAAGTGCGGCTTCCGGCTCGACCGCACCGAGCCGGACGAGCTCACGTTCGTGCTCAGCGAATAGGACGGAAGAACCTCCAGATCACCGCGGCCAGGTCCGACGGCCAGGCGTGGCCCGCGCCCGGATAGAGCAGCAGGTCGACCGGCGCTCCGGAGGCGGCAGATCGACGCCGGGCCGGCCACCGACGGCTCCGGCAGGCCGCCGGCCAGGTGACTATCAGGGTTTTGTGAGATGACGATGAGTTTCCCGGGCGCTGCTCAGGACTCCCGGCCCTCGGCCACGAAGTGGGCGAGGGTGTCGCGCAGAGTGACAAGCTGAGCCGGGTCCATCGAGGCGAACAGGGTCGCCGAGGTCTGCTTCGCGGTCCGCTCGGCGGCGGCCAGGCACTGCTGCCCGTTCGCGGTCAGCGCGATGATGCGGGCGCGGCGGTCTTCCGGGACGCTCTGGCGTTCGACCAGGCCGCGCTGCTCGAGGTCGTCGACCGTGCGCAGCATCGCCGACTTGTCGGCGTCCAGTTCGGTGATCAGCCTCGCCTGGGTGGACGGGCCGAGGCGTCCGAGCGCCGAGAGGACGCCGAAGAGCCGGCCGTCGATGCCGAGCGGCACCAGCGCGTCGCGGAAGGTGCGGGAGGCGCGCTGGTGGGCCAGGCGCAGGAGCAGTCCGACCTGGGGGCCGATCTCGGCGGCGTCGCTCACGGTGCACAGCTTACGTTCCAGCTACGTGCGACCGAGAAATGCCATTACCAAGAATTTCTCAGGTGAGAACTTCTTGATAGCCTACAGCGCATGAGTCATTGGCCGTTCCGGGTGAGCATGACGGTTGCCGCGGCGCTCCTCTTCGATCAGGCGATCTTCGCGGGCCGGATGTTGTCAGGGTCGTTTCCGGCCCTGCGCACCCACCGGGAGAACGCGACCTTCGCCGGCATCGCGGTGCTGGTCGCCGCGGTCTGCGCGATCCCGATCCGCTGGCCGGGCGGTGGGCCACTGTGGCCGGCGATGGCCGGGCTGGGCTTGTTCGCCCTGGTCGGGCTGCAGATTCTGCTGGGATTCGCGCGGGTGCTCGTGGTGCACGTCCCGCTCGGCGTGTCGATCATCTCGCTCGGGGTGCTGCTGACGATCTGGGCGTGGCGCTATCGGCCGGCGGGGCCGGCGGGGCCGGCGGGGCCGGCGGGGCCGGCGGGGCCGGCGGGGCCGGCGGGGCCGGCGGGGCCGGCGGGGCCGGCGGGGCCGGCGGGGCCGGC
>NZ_JBITEL010000002.1:0-122655 GCF_044455125.1 Actinoplanes sp. NPDC051343 | reverse complement strand
GGCGGTGACCGAATGAACCGGCGCGCTCTGCTGCACATGCTCGGAGGGGCCGGCGCGGCGGCCGCGATCGGGGTGCCGCTTCTCGACGGCGTACGCGGGAGCGGCTCGACCGGAGCCCTGCTTCCCAGCCGGCTTCGGCTCCCCAAGCCGTTCCAGACGCCGCTGCGCACACCGGCCGTACTCACGCCGGTCCGCCGGGACGCCGACGGTGACCACTACGAGATCACGCAACGTGCCGGGACGGCCGAGATCCTGCCCGGCGTCGCCACCCGCATCTGGGGCTACGACGGCATGTTCCCCGGCCCGACGATCGTGTCCGAGAGCGGGCGGCCCACGATCGTCCGCCATCGGAACGCGCTGCCCGTCCCGGTCGTGGTGCACCTGCACGGCGGCCACACCCCGGCCGGCTCGGACGGCTTCCCGACCGACTTCCTGCTGCCCGCCGGGCCGGTGCCGGCCCACGATCACGGCGGCGCGGTCACCCAGGGCACCCGCGACTACATCTATCCGATGAGGCAGCCCGCGGCCACCCTCTGGTACCACGACCACCGCATGGACTTCACCGGCCCCGCGGTCTGGCGCGGCCTGGCCGGCTTCCACCTCGTGCGGGACGCCGACGAGCGTTCGCTCGGCCTCCCGCACGGCGACCGCGAGATCCCGCTGATGATCGCCGACCGGTCCTTCGACGCCGACGGCTCGCTGCTCTACCCCGGCCTCGATCCGACCCTCCTGCACACACCCGGAGTGACCGACGCCTATCGAGGAGGCGTTCTCGGTGACGTCATCACGGTGAACGGTGCGGCTTGGCCGGTGGCCGAGCTTCCCCGCGTACGGCATCGGCTGCGCCTGCTCAACGGCTCCAACGCCCGGCGTTATCGGCTGTCCTTGTCGCCGCCCTCCGCGGGTTTCGTGGTCATCGGCACCGACGGCGGCCTGCTTGCCGCACCGGTCCGGCGCGACACCCTCGACCTCGCTCCGGCGCAGCGCTGTGATGTGGTCGTCGACTTCGCGGCCTATGCCGACGGCCAGCAGGTCACGTTGCGCAACGAGTTCGGCAGCGGCGGCACGTCGCAGGTCATGCGGTTCCTCGTGTCGGGCACGGCCGGCGACCCCAGCCGGATCCCCGACCGGCTCGCACCGGAACCCGCCTTCGCCGCCCCGGCCGTCACCCGGACACTGCACTTCGGGCTCGGCGCCCACCACACCTGGACGATCAACGGGCACTACTTCGATCCGTCCCGGGCGGACACGACACCACGCCTGGGCACGACCGAGCACTGGCAGCTGACGTCCGACTTCGATCACCCCGTACACCTGCATCTGGGCCACTTCGAGGTCGTGTCGCGCGGCCTGTCCGGCCCCGGGCCGGACGACCTCGGACTGCGCGACACGATCGACCTGCGGGCGTCCGAGCAGGCGACCATCCGGGTCGCGTTCGCCGACTACCCGGGCCGCTACGTCTTCCACTGCCACAACCTGGAACACGAGGACATGGCCATGATGGGCACGATGCTCGTGACCTGAGCGACCGGTAGGGTGCAGCGATGAATCGCACCGCGCTGGTCACCGGCGCATCGTCCGGCATCGGCAAGGCGACCGCGTCGGCCCTGGCCGCGCGGGGCTACCAGGTGATCGGCACGAGCCGCCGGCCTGCCTCCCCGGCGGGCGACGTCGAGTTCGTACCGCTCGACCTGACGTCGCCCTCGTCGATCGAGGCGCTCGCCCCGGTGCTGGCCGACGTCGACGTGCTGGTCAACAACGCGGGCGAGAGCCAGTCGGGCCCGTTCGAGGAACTGCCGGGCGACGCCCTCCGGCGCCTCTTCGACATCAACGTCCTCGGCCCGGTGCGCCTGTCCCAGCTGGCCCTGCCCGGCATGCGCCGGCGGGGCTACGGCCGCGTGGTGATGGTCGGCTCGATGCTGGCCTCGTTCCCGCTCGCCTACCGGTCGTCCTATGTGGCCTCGAAGGCGGCGCTGCGCGGCTTCACGAGCGGCGCCCGCCACGAATACTCCCCGTTCGGCGTGTGGCTGACCACGGTCGAACCGGGCTCCGTCAACACCGGCATCAGCGAACGCCGCACCCGCTACACGGCGCCCGACTCGGTGTTCCGGGCCGACTTCGACCGCATGCTGGCCGCCCTCGACCGCAACGAGGGCGCCGGCACCCCGGCGTCGCGGGTGGCCGCCACCATCGTGAAGGCAATCGAGGCGCCGCGGCCCCGCCAGCGGTACGCGGTGGGCAGCCGGGCGCCGCTCGCCTTCACGTTGAGGCGCCTCCTGCCCGCTTCGACCATGGAGAAGCTGACCCACCGCCAGCACGGCCTCCGCCGCTGAGAGGCGGCCGCGACGGCTTATCGCGGACGGTCTGAAGCCGAGCACCGGCCATCTCGGCGAGGTGAGGGGCGATCAGGCGGATCGGACTACCGGCAGCTGCAGCCGGGCGGCCAGGTCGTGGAAGGTGATGCCGTAGGTCTCGCGGACCCGGACCCCGTCCGGCTCGATGAGGAACGTGGCCACGTCGGTGTAGACGCGGCTGACGCAGGCTTTGCCGGTCAGCGGGTAGGTGCACTCGGGGACCAGCTTGGCTGAGCCGTCCTTCGCGAACAGGCTCATCATCACGAAGACCTGTTTCGCGCCGATCGCCAGGTCCATCGCGCCGCCCACGGCCGGGATCGCGTCCGGGGCGCCGGTGTGCCAGTTGGCCAGGTCGCCGGTGGCCGACACCTGGAAGGCGCCCATCACGCAGACGTCGAGGTGGCCGCCCCGCATCATCGCGAACGAGTCGGCGTGGTGGAAGTAGGCGGCTCCCGGCAGTTCGGTGACCGGCTGTTTGCCGGCGTTGGTCAGGTCGGTGTCGACGGCGTCGCCGGTGGCCAGCGGGCCCATGTTGAGCATGCCGTTCTCGGTGTGCAGCACGATGCCCTGGGACGGCGAAAGGTAGTCGGCCACCGTCGTCGGCTGGCCGATGCCCAGGTTGACGTACGAGCCGTCCGGGATGTCCCGGGCCACCACCGCTGCCATTTCGGCTCGCGAGAGGCTCATGCCGGCACCTCCACCAGGCGGTCGACGTAGATGGACGGGGTCACGACGGCCTCCGGGTCGAGCGCACCGACCTCCACAATGGAGGCCACCTGGGCGATCGTGATGCGGGCCGCGGTGGCCATCACCGGGCCGAAGTTGCGGGCCGTCTTGCGGTAGACCAGGTTGCCCATCCGGTCGGCCCGGTGCGCCTTGATCAGGGCGACGTCGCCGTGGATCGGGTATTCCAGCAGGTATTCGCGGCCGTCGATGGTGCGGGTCTCCTTGCCGTCGGCGAGCGGCGTGCCGGCCGCGGTCGGGCTGTAGAAGGCGCCGATCCCGGCCCCGGCGGCGCGCATCCGCTCGGCGAGGTTGCCCTGGGGCACGACTTCGAGTTCGATTCTGCCGGCCCGGTACAGCCCGTCGAACACCCAGGAGTCGCTCTGCCGCGGGAACGAGCAGATCACCTTGCGTACGCGGCCGGCCGCAAGCAATGCGGCCAGCCCGGTGTCCCCATTGCCCGCGTTGTTGCTGACGATCGTCAGGTCGCCGGCGCCGTGCTCGATGAGGGCGTCGATCAGCTCGACCGGCATGCCCGCCATCCCGAACCCGCCGACCAGCACGGTCGCGCCGTCCTCGACCGCGGCCACCGCCCCGGCGGGCGTGTGCACCGACGCCCTCATTCGGCCAGGACCTTCTGGGCGATGCGGAACGCCGTGTTCGCGGCCGGGACACCGCAGTAGACCGCTGCCTGCAAGAGCACTTCCTTGATCTCGTCGTCGGTGAGCCCGTTGGTGCGGGCCGCCCGCACGTGCATGGCGAGTTCCTCCTGGTGGCCGAGGGCCACCAGCGCGGTCAGCGTGATCATCGAGCGGCTGCGGCGGTCCAGGCCGGGGCGGGTCCAGATGCCACCCCAGGCGTACGCGGTGATGAAGTCCTGGAATTCCCGGGTGAAGTCGGTCGTGCCGGCCTGGGACCGGTCGACGTGGGCGTCGCCGAGTACGGCCCGTCGCACGGCTGTGCCCTCGTCGCCGCCGAAGTGGCCGTCGAGCAGGGCCGCCACGCCGCTGGGGAGTTCGGCCGGGGCCAGGTGGGCGACGCCGTCGAGGACGACCAGGCGGCCGTCGAGGACCTCGTCGGCGATCAGCCGGAGACCGGCGACGGGGGTCGGCCTGTCGTGGGCGCCGGCGACGGCCAGGACGGGTTGCTCGATGCGGGACAGCTCAGCGCGTACGTCAAAAAGCGCGAGCGCCTCGCAAGCGTAGGCGTAACTCTGCGGGTCGGTCGCGCGGAGCGCGCCGAGCAGGGCTTCCGCCGCCGACGGTTCCCGCTGCCGGAAGCCGGGACCGAACCAGCGCTCGATCGAGCCGGCCACGACCGCCTCGATGCCTTCGTCGCGGACCAGGGCGGCACGCTCGTGCCAGGCCGCCGGCTCGCCGATCTTCGCGCCGGTGCACAGGACGGCGGCCTTGAGGACCCGGTCGGGGGCGTCGAGCAGGAGTTGCAGGCCGACCGCGCCGCCGATCGAATCGCCGGCGTAGTGGAAGGGCCGGCCGTCGGCGAGCGCGAGGACCGCGGACGCCAGGTCGCCGACGGTGTAACCGGAGGTGGCCGGCGCGCTGCGGCCGTGGCCGGGCAGGTCCCAGCCGACGACGTGGAAGTCGCCCCGCATCCGGGCCGCGCATCGCGCCCAGAGCGTCTCGGCCGTCGTGCCGACCGACGGTCCGAGGAGCAGCAGCGGGCGCCCGGGGGCGTCCTTCAGCACGGTGGCGTTCAGAATCATGCCCGCCATCCTGCACCCTCCCGGGCGCGGGCCAGCGCCGCGTCGATGATGTCGTCGGTGGCCCCGAGGTACGGTCCGGCGCCGTCGTCGTATTTGCGCTGCTCCGCGTCGATGCCCGGACGCGCCGCCTCCAGCGTCGCGGCCATCGCGCCGGCGTCGACCTTCAGACCGGCCAGCAGTTCGGCGGTCTGGGAGACCGCCACGACGGTGCGGCGGGCCAGCGTGCGCAGCGTCGCCCATTCGACGTGCCAGGAGCCGTCGGGGCGTTCGTCGACCGCGGCGGCCGAGGCGGCGTGCAGGGTGGCGGCCAGCGGCGGGCCGGCGATCGCGGCCCGCTTGATCAGGACGGCCAGGACCGGGTTGTGCTTGTCGGGCATGGCCGAGGAGCCGCCGCGGCCGCCGTCCGGGCTCTCGATCAGCTCGTGGATCTCGGGGCGGGCGGCCACGAGCACGTCGTTGGCGATGCGTCCGCAGACGTCGGTGCACGTGACGAGGGCGTCGCCGGCGGCCGCTACCGGGGTGCGGTTGGTGTGCCAGGGGTCGCGTACGGGCAGACCCAGGTCCTGGGCCGCGGCCGTGACCCATTCGCGGGTTCTGGCCGGCGAGCCCGAGAGTGCGGTCGGGGCGGCGAGGCTGCCGGCCGCGCCGCCCAGCTGGATCGGCAGGGCGGTGTCGGCCAGGCGGTCCCGGGCGTCGAGGAGGCCTTGGAGCCAGCCGCTCGCCTTGAGTCCGAAAGTGATCGGGATGGCGTGCTGGGTGAGGGTGCGGCCGGCCATCGGCGTGTGCCGGTGCCGGTCGGCCAGAGACGCGGTCGTGTCGACCGACCGGCCGAGGTCCCCGGCGATCCGCGTCGTCGCGTCGCGCAGGCAGAGCGCCAGAGCCGTGTCGAGCACGTCCTGGCTGGTCAGCCCCTGGTGCAGCTCGGGCGGGGCACCTCGGGCCCGCAGGCCGTTCAACAGCGGGATGACCGGATTGCCGCCGTCCTCCGAGGCTACGCTCAGCGCTTCCAGGTCGGGCTCGAACGCGACGTCGCCGGAGTGGCCCCGGGCCCGCAACCACGCCTGCTCGACACGGATCATCGCGGCGACGAAAGCCCGGTCACCGAACAGATCTCCCGCTCGATGATCACCGGGCCACAACAGATCGGTCACGCCCAAGATTGTCGCTGCCCCGGGTAGCCGAGGAACACGGTCTCGCCCTCACCCTGCAGGCGAATATCGAACCGCAGCCCCTGCGCCTCACGGAAGGTCACCAACGTGGCCTGACGCTCGGGAGCCAGCGCCGACAGCACCGGATCGGCTCCGAACAACTCCGGGTCGGGCAGGTAGGCCCGCGTGAACAGCCGGTCGAGCAGCCCGCGCGCGAACACCGTGACCGCGAAGAACGGCGGCCGCCCGGCCCCGGTCGGCCCCGGCTCGACGGTCGAGAACCAGTAGTGCCCGTCCGGATCGGTCGCGGCTCGTCCCCAGCCGGTGAAGGTCCAGCCGTCGCGGTCCAGCGAGCCGGCCTCGGTCACGACGTTGCCGGACGGGTCGGCCTGCCAGATCTCGATGATCGCGTCCGGCACCGGCTCGCCGGCACCGTCGAGAACACGCCCGTGCAGCCGGATGGCGTCCGGCGAAGCGGGCGGCACCAACTCGTTGCCGCGGTCGATCGGCAGCCCGAGATGGAAGAACGGCCCTACGGTCTGTCCCGGCGACGGGTTCACTCGGCGTCCTCTTCCAACGGGGTGCGGTGACCGCCGGTCAGCACGATGTCCCACCGGTAGCCGGCGCTGAACTCGGGCGTGGTCAGATCGTGGTCGTAGGTGGCGATCAGCGCCTCGCGGGCCTTCGGGTCGGTCACCGACTGGAAGATCGGGTCGAGGTCGAAGAGCGGGTCGCCCGGGAAGTACATCTGGGTCACCAGCCGCTGGGTGAAGTCGGTGCCGAACAGCGAGAAGTGGATGTGGGCGGGCCGCCACGCGTTGAGGTGGTTGCGCCACGGGTAGGCACCCGGCCGGATGGTCGTGAACCGGTAGGAACCGTCCGGGCCGGTCAGGCAGCGCCCGGCCCCGGTGAAGTTCGGGTCGAGCGGCGCCGGATGCTGGTCGCGCTGGTGCCGGTAGCGCCCGGCCGCGTTCGCCTGCCAGATCTCCACCAGCTGCCCGGCGACCGGCCGGCCGTCGCCGTCGAGCACCCGGCCGCCGACCGTCATGCGCTGCCCGATCGGCTCGCCCGCGTGCTGGATCGTCAGGTCGGCCTCGGTCTCGCCGACGTCGCGGTGGCCGAAGACCGGCGCCCACAGCTCGACGCCTTCCGGGTCGACCGGTTGCGGCTCGTGGAGGGGGTGGCGGAGCGCGCTGCTGCGGTAGGCCGGGTAGTCGAGGCGCGGCTGCGGCCCCTTCTCCCCGGCCCGCGCGGCGATCTCCGCGTTGATGTCGGCCTGGGTGTCCACGTGGGTGACGCTAGGCGCTGCGAGGGAACGGCGCGATACTTGGCTTCCACTGAGCGGAAGGGGTGCCATGCCCGCCAGCGTGACGTCACGCGCCCTGGACGTGCTGGGGGCCTTCGATCCCGAGCACCGCCGGCTGACGCTGACCGACCTGGCGAAGCGGGCCGGCCTGCCCCTCGCCACCGCGCACCGGTTGATCGGCGAGCTGCAGAAATGGGGTGCACTCGACCGGCTGTCCAGCGGTGAATACGTCATCGGCCGCCGGTTGTGGGACCTGGGCCTGCTGGCCCCGGTTTCCTCGGGCCTCCGGCAGGCCGCGTCGCCGTTCCTGCACGATCTCTACGGCGCGACCCTCGCCACGGTGCACCTGGCGGTGCGGGACGGGACCGAGGTGCTCTACATCGACCGGCTCTCCGGCCACGTGTCGGTGCCGGTGGTCAGCAAGATCGGCTCCCGGCTGCCCCTGCACGCCACAGGTGTCGGCAAGGTCCTGCTGGCGTACGCCCCGGCCGACGTCGTCGAGGCCGTTCTGAGCGGTCTGCCCCGGGTGACGCCGTACACCGTCCGGAATCCGGCCCGCCTCCTCGCCCAGCTCGAACGGGTCCGCATCGACGGCTACGCCACCACCGGTGACGAGATGAGCCTGGGCGCAAGCTCGGTCGCCGTACCGATCCGAGGCCCCAGCGCCTCCGGCTCCTCCTCCCCCTCCGACGGCGGCGACGAGGTCGTCGCCGCCCTCGGCATCGTCGTCCCCGATCTTCGCCGCGAGAAGCCCCGCCTGATCTCCGCCCTGCAGGTGGCCGCGCGGGGAATCAGCCGCACCCTGGCTTCCGGTGAGTGGAAATAGGGCCTTGCCGGGAACCCGGCACTACCGTTCGCTGGAAGGATGAAAACCGAGGTCGCCATCGTCGGCGCCGGTCCGGCCGGCCTACTGCTCGCCCACCTGCTGGCCCGCGGCGGCGTCTCCTCGGTCGTCCTGGAGACGCGCTCGCAGGACTACGTCGCCTCCCGCATCCGCGCCGGCATCCTCGAGCACTCGAGCGTGGAACTCCTCACCGAGGTCGGCCTCGGCGACCGCCTCCACGCCGAGGGCCACGAGCACCGCGGCGTCTACCTGCAATGGCCCGGCGAACGCCACCACCTGGACTTCGTCGATCTGACCGGCCGCAGCGTCTGGGTCTACGGCCAGACCGAGGTCCAGAAGGACCTGGTGGCCGCCGGCACCGCCGAGGTCATCTACGAGGTCACCGACACGGTCCTCCACGACGTGGCCACCGACGCCCCCTACATCACCTACACCGACAAGTCCGGCGAAAGTGGCCGGCTGGACGCCGCCGTCATCGCCGGCTGTGACGGCTCCTTCGGCCCCAGCCGCCACGCCGTACCCGCCCGGCACTACGAACGCACCTACCCCTACTCGTGGCTGGGGATCCTCGCCGACGTGGCCCCCTCCACCGACGAACTCATCTACGCCTCGCACCCCAACGGCTTCGCCCTGCACTCCATGCGCTCCCCCACCGTCAGCCGCCTCTACCTCCAGGTCCCCAACGGCACCGACCCCGGCGAATGGCCCGACCAACGCGTCTGGGACGAATTGGCGACCAGGCTCGGCCACGGCCAGGACGGCTGGAAACTGACCCCCGGCCCGATCACCGACAAAAGCGTCCTGCCGATGCGCAGCTATGTGCAGACCCCCATGCGCCACGGCCGCCTTTTCCTCGCCGGCGACGCCGCCCACATCGTTCCCCCGACCGGCGCGAAAGGCCTCAACCTGGCGATCGCCGACGTTGCCCTGCTGAGCCGCGCCCTGACCGCCTGGCTCCGCGAAAACAATTCCCGACTGGCCGACTCCTATTCCGACGACGCCCTGCGCCGGGTCTGGCGCTGCACCCATTTCTCGTGGTGGATGACGACGATGCTGCACGCCTCCGGCGACGAATTCGACGCCCAGCTCCAGCTTTCCCAACTCCGCTGGGTCACCTCGAGCGAAGCGGGCGCCACCGGCCTGGCCGAAAATTACGCCGGCCTGGATATCGGCTTCTGAAAACCTTTTCCCGTACGCGATAACCGCTTCCCGAAAGCAGCACCCCAGCCCCCGGCTTCGCCGCTGCCGCACGCGACCGGAGCGGTGGGTCAAGGCCGCAGCGCGGCCTCGACCCAGGGATTTCCGAACCCTGGGTAAACGAGTCCTGCCTCTCCCCCGGCGACCGGTCCACGATCGATACCGAACGGCCGATCGTGCCGCCAAGGAAGAGGAAACCCATGTCCACCAGAATTGCGCTCGTCACCGGCGGTAACCGCGGCCTCGGGCGGGCCGCGGTCGAGGCACTCGCCGGAGCCGGCATCGACGTCGTCTTCACCTACCGGTCGCACGAGGACGAGGCGCGGCAGGTCGTCGAGGCCGTCACCGCCCGCGGCCGCAACGCCGAGGCGATCCGGCTCGACACCGGCGTCCCCGCCGGCTTCCCCGAGTTCACCGAGACGCTACGGGGCGTCCTCAGGACGTGGGGCCGCGACAGCTTCGACATCCTGGTCAACAACGCCGGCTTCGCCGGCAACACCGTCCTCGGCGCAACCGACGAGCAGACCATCGACCAGCTGTTCGCGGTCCACTTCAAGGGCGTCTACCTGTTGACTCAGGCCCTGACCGCAGATCCGGCGCTGCTGGCCGACAACGGCCGCATCATCAACGTCTCCACCGGCCTCGCCCGCTTCGTGACCGTCCCCTACGCCGTCTACGCGTCGATGAAGGGCGCCGTCGAGGTACTCACCCGCTACTGGGCGGCCGAACTCGGCCCCCGAGGCATCACGGTCAACACGATCGCCCCCGGCCCGGTAGCAACCGACTTCGCCGACGCCTACCTGCGCAACAGCGAACAGGCGCAGACCGCGATGACCGGCCTGACCGCCCTCGGCCGCATAGCCCAGGCCGACGACATCGGCCCGGCGATCGCCGCCCTGGCCTCCGAAGCCACCTCCTGGATCACCGCCCAGCGCATCGAGGCAAGCGGCGGCTTCCGCCTCTGAAACCAGCCGCCCCGCTGCCCCCCGGACCGCCGGCTGCCGCTCCGGCGGCAGCCGCCGTCGCCGCTCCCGACCAGGGTGGCCACCAACGACGGGCGGGGCCGGCCGGGTACGGCCCTCGGCACACCACGACCGGGCACGTCGACGGAAGCGCCACCGCCAGGTGAACCGCAGCGCCGCCAACGGCCGTTTCGCCGTTACAGGTCCTTGGCCATGTTGCGGCCGGTCTCGGTGAAGCCCAGCTGCTCGTAAAGGGCCCGGGCGCCGGTGTTGTGGGCGAAGACGTGCAGACCGATCCTGGTCAGCGCGTTGTCGTGGCACCAGCGCTCGGCGGCCAGCATGATCGCGCGGCCGTAGCCCTGGCGGCGTACGTCGGGTTCGACGGCGACGTTGTAGACGAACGCGGTGTCGTGGGTGACTTTGATCCAGAGGAAGCCGACCCGGCGGTCACCGTCGTAGGCGTACCAGAAGTGGTGGTCCGGGGTGGCGAAATCGTCGGGCAGCAGCCGCGCGTAGGTGTCGGCGGCGTTGCGGGCCGCGTCCTCAGCCGGCTGGCCCGACGCGGCGACGCTCTGTGCGTAATGCGCCTCGGACTCGGCCCGCCACGGCTTGTACTGATCCTCGGTCATCGACTCCAGCCGCACGTCCGTCATGACCGACAACCTACCGAGCCGTTCGGGACCTGCGGACCCGGGCGACCCCGGGCGTCAGGCGCGTGGCGCCGACCATGCAACGCCTGCGGTCGTCGCCCGGCGGCCCTTCATGCAGCGTTGAGGCAGCCCCGACACCGCAGAGGAAAGGCCGGCCGTGATCCTGCTTTCGCCGGCTGACTCGAGGAGCGCAGCCGCGGACCGGCTGGCACGACTGGCCGCAGCCGGCGAGGACGCGAGCGCGGCGACCGGACGGGCCGGCACCGCGCTCGGGTCGCTGAAGTGCTTGAACCAGGACAAAGGCGGGCTACTCGCGGGCGCCCAGCAGGGTGACCGGCGGCCGGCGGGTGGCGGACCACGAGGTGATCAGGCTGGTCATGGCGGTGACCAGCAGCGCCACGGCGCAGACGGCGGCGATCAGCGGCCACGGCAGCGACCACGCGGCCCGCCCGGTGACCGCCGCGGTCGAGGCAGCGGCGGCGATCAGGGCTCCGGCGGCGGCCACGCCGCCCAGGATCAGGCCGGCCACGGTGACGGCCGCGGATTCGGCCAGGGCCGAGCGGACCACCTGGGTGCGGGTGAGCCCGGTGACCCGGGCCTCGGCGAACTCCCGGCGGCGGGCGGCCGCACCGATGACGATCGAGTTGATGACGCCGATCAGGGCGTAGAGGCCGCCCAGTCCCATCACGACCACCATGATCTTGTTGCTGGTGGAGTTGCGGTCGGTGGCGTCGGCCTTCAGCCACGGGTCGAGGTCGGAGACGTGGCCGATGCGGGACAGGGCCGCGCGTACGGCGTTCCGGTCCGCGCCGGGCGCCAGCGAGACGAACGACTGGGTCGGTGCGTCGGCCAGCAGGTTCGGCGGGACGACGCCGGGCGGCAGCAGGAGGTTGGCGCCGCCGCTCATCGTGGCGGGCACGCCGGCCACGACCGGTAGCTCGCCGAGGTCGGTGTCGGGCAGCTTCAGACGGATGTTTCCGCTCGACGGGACCTCGCCGCCGGAGCCTGCGGCCACGGCCCGGCCGTGCAACTCGGTCAGGGCGCTTGCGGTGCCGTGCGCTTTTTCGTACGCGGGTGGGTCGATCACCAGAGCGATGCCCGTGTCGGACTCTTCGTCTTCGCCGTGGCCGGTGACGATCGTGGCCGGTACTGCGGTTTCGGTCGAAGCGGCCGCCACGCCGGGCACATCGGCGATGCGGGCGCCGAGTGGGCCTTGGCCCTGGACAACGAGGTCGGCGTGGGTCTGGCGGCGCATCTGGTCGACGCCGGAGGCGGTGAAGGCGGCTTGAGCGCCGGCCGTGCCCGCCACCAGCGCGATCAGGACGATCACCGGCGCGGCGATCGAGGCGCTGCGCCGGCGGGCATCGCGCAGGTTGGCCCGGGCGAGCAGCCCGGCCACGCCGGCGCCGGTCGGGAGCAGGCGGGCCACGAGCGGGACGATCAGCGGGCTCAGGGCGGCCGCGGCCACCGCCGCCGGCAACGGCACGTTCATCGCCATCGCCGCTCCGCCGCCGACGCCGCCGTGCGGGGCGACGATGACGAGCGCGAGCGCGCCGCCGAAGAAGATCAGAGCGGCGATCCACCGGGTCACGGTCATCACGCGGGCCGCCTCGCCGGTGTCCCGGAGCGCTTCCAACGGGCGTACCCGGGAAGCCCGCCGCGCGGCAACCGCCGCGCCGGAGACCGCCAGGCCGATGCCGGCTCCGAAGGAGACGGCGAGGATCCACTCCCGCCACTGGCCGTGGAAGCCGGCCGGCACGAAGCCGAGGGTGCGCAGGAGCCCCTCCTGGGCGGCCATCACCGCGAGCCCGGCCGGGACCCCGGCCGCGGCGCCGAGGCCGCCGAGCAGCAGCGCCTCGCCGAGCAGCATGCGCCGGACCTGACCGCGGCTGCCGCCGACCAGCCGCAGCAGGGCAAGGTCGCGGCGGCGCTGGGCCACCGTGAAGGCGAACGTCGAGCTGATCACGAAGCCGGCCAGGAACGTGGCGAGGCCGAGCACGATGCCGAGCATCGAGACGACGGCCGCGATGTTGTCGGAGAATTCCATCCGGGCGGCGGCGCCCATGCCGGCCGGCGGGTCCATCGTGGCCGCCGAGATCAGCAGAAGCAGCGAGGACTGCACGAGCGCCACCCCGAGGGTGACCGAGACGAACGCGCCGGCGAAGAGCGGCCAGCGCTCGGCCAGGCCGGCCCGGCTCATGCCCATCATCGCGCGGCCTCCCATCCGGCGAGCCGGTCGGCGACCTCGCGCGGGCCGGCGCCGGCCAGGCGGTCGACGACCCGGCCGTCGCGCAGGAAGACCACCGCGTCGGCGCGGGCCGCGGCCAGCGGATCGTGGGTGACCATGACGATGCTCTGACCGGCGTCGGCCATCCGGCGCAGCAGGTCGAGCACGACCCGGGCGGCCGAGGAGTCGAGCGCGCCGGTCGGCTCGTCGGCGAACAGCACCTCGGGCCGGGTGACCATGGCCCGCGCGATCGCGACCCGCTGCTGCTGGCCGCCGGAGAGCTCGCGAGGCTTGTGCCTGGCCCGGTCGGCGAGGCCGACCGCGGCGAGGGTCTCGCGCACTTCGGAGGTACGCGGGCGACGGCCGGCCAGCCGCAACGGCAGCGCCACGTTCTGCGCGGCGGTCAGCGACCCGATCAGGTTGAAGCTCTGGAACACGAAACCGATGCGGGTGCGGCGCAGCGCGGTCAGGTCGTGGTCGCGCGCCGCGGTGAGGTCGGTGTCTCCGATGAGGACCTGCCCGGCGTCGACCCGCTCGAGGCCGGCCGCGCAGTGCAGCAGGGTGGACTTGCCGGACCCGGACGGCCCCATGACCACCGTCCAGCCGGCTCGGGGAAACTCCAGTGTCACATCGTCGACGGCCCGGACCGCAGCGCCGCCCCGGCCGAAGACCCGGGTCACGCCGCGCAGGGTCACAGCCGCCTCGGCCCTGGTCATCGTCGTTGTCGTCATGGCAAAGACGCTAGGGCGGCGGCCGGCCGGGGTCATTGCGGCGAGCCACCCTCTTCGGGTAGGGCTAGCGGTACTACGGTGCTGACTCCTCGAGCAGCCTGTCGCGGGCCCCGATCATGGCTGCCCGCTGAGCCCGGGCCGTCCGCCTCTGCACCTCGAGCAGGTCTGCCCGGAGCCGGTCGACGCGGTTGCGCGTCCCTCGCAGCTTCGGCAGTTCGCGGGCCAGGCGCCCGAGCACCGCGACGCCCTCCGCCGTACGCGGGAGCCGGTCGAAAGCCGTGTCGTGCCATCGCAGGCTCGGCGCTGGAGTCCCGGCGAGGGCGGCCGCCTCGCTCACCGGTTCGAC
The DNA here is from genome assembly GCF_044455125.1 of Actinoplanes sp. NPDC051343. Taxonomy (NCBI): domain Bacteria; kingdom Bacillati; phylum Actinomycetota; class Actinomycetes; order Micromonosporales; family Micromonosporaceae; genus Actinoplanes; species Actinoplanes sp. NPDC051343. The sequence continues at coordinate 108,444 of NZ_JBITEL010000002.1, read as the reverse complement.
GGCGAACTTCAGGGCTGCGACCGCCTTGGCCGCCTGCCGGAGATGGCCCGGGTAGCGAAGTCGCGCACTCACCGCCTCCTGCCGGGCCTTTTCGTCGCGTCCGTTCTGCGTCGCGTCCCGGACCGTCTCGACCAGGGCGTCGATCGGGTGGCGCACCGCCTGGCACTCCCGGGCCGCGTCCCGCTCGGCTTGCTCGGCCGCGCGTTCGGCTCCCGGCACGGCAGCCCGGGCGGCGTGGATCCGGGTGAGGTAGGGAGCCAGCTGAACCCGATCACTCTCGGTCAACATACTCACACCCTACGATGTCGCGCGGGAGCAGGAGAACCGCCGCGGGCCCGAGAGCCCGCGGCGGCATCCATACCGGACGGTCAGGAGCAGGCGCTGCCGTTCAGCGTGAAGCCGGTCGGTGCGCCGTTGTTGCCATTGTGATTGGCCTGGTAGCCGATCGTGGTCGAGGCGCCCGGGGCGAGCGCCCCGTTGTACGACGCGTTACGTGCCGTCACCTGCCCGGAGGTCGGCGAGTAGGTGGCGTTCCAGCCCGACGTGATCGTCTGGCCGGACGGCAGCGTGAAGACCAGGCTCCACCCGTTGACCGCCGACGACCCCGTGTTGGTGATCGTCATGTTGTTGGTCAGCCCGGTGTTCCAGGCGCTGACGCTCGAGGTCACCTTGCAGGCCCCGCCCCCGGCCGGAGGTGAGGTCGGCGGAGTGGTGGGCGGCGTGGTGGGTGGCGTGGTGGGCGGCGTGGTGGGCGGCGTGGTCGGCGGGGTCGTGCCGCCACCCGGAGAACCGTCCAGGCCGAAGAACGTGATCGCCATCTTCGCCTGCCCCGACAGCGGCAGGGAGTGCCCCACGCCGGCGACGCTGATGCCTTCGACCGGCGCCTGCGCCGAGTTGTTGCCGTACCGCGTGCGCGTCCAGCCGGACTGCGGCGTGTCCGTCTGGACCGGGGTCTGGCTGACGCCGAGAACGTTGGTCCACTGCTTGATCTCTTCGCCGAAGTTGTTGTAGTTCAGCGTCGTGTCGGCCGTGCCGTGCCACAGCTGCATGCGCGGCCGCGGCCCCGAGTAGCCCGGGTAGGACGCCCGCACCGCGTCGCCCCACTGGGCCGCGGTCTTGCTGACCTGGCCGTTGGCGCAGGCACTGTTCCAGCCGGCCTGCTGCGAGGGGTCGGCCGGGTTGCCGGCGGTCGCCTGGAAGCAGGTGTCGGGCACGCCCATGAACGCGGCGCCGGCCGCGAAGACGTCCGGGTAGTCGGCCAGCATGACGTTGGTCATCATGCCGCCGGAGGAGGCACCGGTGACGAACGTCCGCGAGGTGTCGGTGTGGTATTTGGACTGCACGTATTTGACCATCGACACGATGCCGACCGGGTCGCTGTTGCCGTTGTGGCTGAACGCGCCGGACGACGAGACGTCCCAGCAGGAACCGGACCGGACCGTCGAGGGGTAGATGACGATGAAGCCGTACTGGTCGGCCAGCGAGTGGAACTCGGTGCCGGAATAGAAGGCCGGGCCGGAACCCGTGCAGTAGTGGATGGCGACGAGCACGGCCGGGTTGCTGGGGAGCCGGTCGGGCACGTACAGGTACATCCGGATGCCGGTCGGGTTGGTGCCGAACCCGGTGACCTCGTTCAGTGACGCCGCGGCGGCCGGGTTGGTCGGGAAGAGGAAGAACACACCGAGGACGGCGGCGGCCAGGGCCGCCCAGAAACTCTTTCTCATGGGAGGGGTCCTTCTTTTTTCGTACGGGAGGACGGGCCGGACAGAAGCATTCAGCGAGCCGTGCAGGACGGTGTCGCGGAGGGACCGGTTCCGGTGCCCTGGAAGCCGAACTGCGTGTTCCGGCCCGCGGCGAGGGAACCGTTGTAGGACACGTTGGAGTAGCTGATCGACCCGCTCGTGCCGCTGCCGGTCGCACTCCACGAGCTGGTGACCGCCGCACCGGAGGGCAGCGTCACGCCGACCGTCCAGCCGTTGACGGCGCTGGATCCCGCCGTCACGGTGACCGTGGCGACGAATCCACCGTTCCACTGGTTGACCGAGACCGAGGCCGAGCAGCCGCCCTGGGGAGGTGCCGTGGTGGGGGGCGCCGTGGTGGGGGGCGCCGTGGTGGGAGGCCCCGTGGTGGGAGGCCCCGTGGTGGGAGGCGACGTGGACGGACCGGTGGTGGGCCCGGTGGTGGGCGGCGACGACGAACCGCCCGCGTTCAGCGCGTTCAGCGTCGACGTGTAGGCCGCTTTGGGGTTGCCATTGTTGTCGAACAGCAGGGGCGTGTCACCCGACCGCCACGAGTCGCTGTCCCGGATGCCCCACACCGTGATCCCGGTGCACCGGGCGACCGCGAGACACGCCTGTACGACCCGGGCGTAGGTGTCGGCCTGCGCCGTGCCCGACCCGGCGATGTCGAGTTCGGTGATCTGCACGTCGACGCCGAGGTCGGCGAAGCGCTGCAGGTTGGCCTGGTAGTCCGACGTCACCGGCGAGGCCGAGTTGATGTGGGACTGGAATCCGACGCAGTCGATCGGCACCCCGCGGGCCTTGAAGTCCTTGACCATGTTGTAGACCCCGGTCGACTTCGCGTTGACCCCGTCGGTGTTGTAGTCGTTGTAGCAGAGCTTGGCGCCCGGGTCGGCGGCGTGCGCGGTCTGGAACGCCACCTCGATCCAGTCGTTGCCGGTGGCCTGCAGGTTGGACTGCCGCCGCGACCCGTCCCCGTTGTCGGAGAAGGCTTCGTTCACCACGTCCCAGGCGTAGATCTTGCCCTTGTAGTGGGTGGCCACCCCGGTGATGTGGTTGATCATCGCGTTGCGCAGCGCGGTGCCGGACAGCGAGGCCACCCATCCGGGCTGCTGCTGGTGCCAGGCCAGGGCGTGCCCGCGCGTCCGCTGCCCGTGCGCCTGCGCGTGGGCGACGATCTGGTCGGCCGAGGTGAAGCTGAACTGGCCCTGGGACGGCTCGGTGGCGTCCCACTTCATCTCGTTCTCCGGCGTGATCATGTTGAACTCGCGGTCGAGGACGCCGGAGTAGACCGTGTCACTGAGCTTGTAGGCCGCGACGGCGGTGCCGAAGTAGCGGCCGGTGGCGGCCGCCGAGGCACCGAGGGTGGACGCCGCGTTCGCGGTGGTGGAAACCGAGAGCACGGTGCCGAGCGCGACGGCGGCGGCGGTCGCGGACACGGCGACGCCGGCGAAGCGCCGTTTGGAGCGTACGAGGGGATCAGACATGCCGATGCCTTCCCAGCAGTCGAGGACGTGACTGTTCTTAACCGTGAAAGGTGGTGCTGATCCGGATCGACCGAAACATTACAAGCGTGTTGCGGTAATCACAACAGTCAATGTCCTCGTGTTCGACTGGTGACAAAGCTGCAGCTGCCCGGCGTACAACCCGCAAGCAGGACCGATGCAAGGCGCGCGAAAAAGTCGATCTCCGCAACTTTCGGCCGAAGGCCGGAAGGCGGCGAGCCGATCGCGGCAGTGAAACGGTTCAGTGGAGATCAGCAGGAATGGAGAAGCCAGGAGCCACGGGACCCCGCTAGGTTGTGGTGATGACCCACGCCGCCGACCGGCACGACCTGATCCGCGTGCACGGCGCGCGTGAGAACAACCTCAAGGACGTCGACGTCGAGCTGCCCAAACGCCGCCTGACCGTCTTCACCGGCGTCTCCGGCTCGGGCAAGAGCTCCCTGGTCTTCAGCACCATCGCCGCCGAGTCCCAGCGCATGATCAACGAGACCTACAGCGCGTTCATCCAGGGCTTCATGCCGACCCAGGCCCGGCCCGACGTCGACGTGCTCGACGGCCTCACCACCGCGATCATCGTCGACCAGGAACGCATGGGCGGCGACGTGCGCTCCACCGTCGGCACCGCCACCGACGCCAACGCGATGCTGCGCATCCTGTTCAGCCGCCTCGGCAAGCCGCACATCGGCTCACCTCAGGCGTTCTCGTTCAACGTCGCCTCGATCAGCGGCGCCGGCGCGGTCAACATCGAAAAGGCCGGCCGCCAGGTCAGGGAGAAACGCAGCTTCAGCATCCTCGGCGGCATGTGCCCCCGCTGCGAGGGCCGCGGGTCGGTCTCCGATTTCGACCTCACCCAGCTGTACGACGACACCAAGTCGCTCAGCGAGGGCGCCCTGACCATCCCCGGCTACAGCATGGACGGCTGGCAGGGCCGCATCTTCCTCGGCTCCGGCTTCTTCGACGTCGACAAGCCGATCAAAAAGTTCACCAGGCGCGAACTCAACGACCTGCTCTACAAGGAACCCACGAAGATCAAGGTCGAGGGCATCAACCTCACCTACGAGGGCGTCATCCCCCGGATCCAGAAGTCGATGCTCGCCAAGGACGTCGACTCCCTGCAGCCGCACATCCGCGCCTTCGTCGAGCGGGTCATCACCTTCCACACCTGCCCGTCCTGCCAGGGCACCCGGCTCAGCGAAGAAGCCCGCTCCTCGAAGATCAACGGAACGAACATCGCCGACTGCTGCGCCATGCAGATCAGCGACCTGGCGACCTGGATCCGCTCGGTACAGGACCCGTCGGTCGGCCCGCTGCTCACCTCGCTCCAGCACCTCCTCGACTCGTTCGTCGAGATCGGCCTCGGCTACCTCAGCCTCGACCGCCCCGCAGGCACCCTCTCCGGCGGCGAGGCCCAGCGCACTAAGATGATCCGCCACCTCGGCTCGTCGCTGACCGACGTCACCTACGTCTTCGACGAACCCACCATCGGCCTGCACCCCCACGACATCCAGCGCATGAACGACCTGCTGCTCCAACTGCGCGACAAGGGCAACACCGTCCTCGTCGTCGAACACAAGCCGGAAGCCATCGCCATCGCCGACCACGTCGTCGACCTGGGGCCGGGCGCGGGCGCGGCCGGCGGCCGGGTGGTCTTCGAGGGCACGGTCGACGGCCTCCGGGCGAGCGGCACCCTCACCGGCCGCCATCTCGACGACCGGGCGAAACTCAAGGAGGCGGTCCGGACCAGGTCCGGAGTCCTTCCGGTACGCGGCGCCGCCACCCACAACCTCAAGGACGTAGACGTCGACCTCCCCTTGGGCGTGCTGGTGGTGGTCACCGGCGTGGCCGGCTCCGGCAAGAGCTCACTGATCCACGGCTCGGTCTCCGGCCGCGACGGCGTGGTCACCGTCGACCAGTCGGCGATCCGAGGCTCCCGGCGCAGCAACCCCGCCACGTACACCGGCCTGCTGGAACCGGTCCGCAAAGCCTTCGCCAAGGCGAACGGCGTCAAGCCGGCCCTGTTCAGCGCCAACTCCGAGGGCGCCTGCCCGGCCTGCAACGGCGCCGGCGTCATCTACACCGACCTCGGCATAATGGCCGGCGTGGCGACGACGTGCGAGGAGTGCGAGGGCCGCCGCTTCGACGCGTCCGTACTGAACTACAAGCTGGCCGGCCGCGACATCAGCGAGGTCCTGGCCCTGTCGGTCGACGAGGCCCTGCCCTACTTCGCGACGATCTCCCTCCCCCCGGCGATCCGCATCACCGAGCGCCTGGCCGACGTCGGCCTCGGCTACCTCACCCTGGGCCAGCCCTTGACCACCCTGTCCGGCGGCGAGCGCCAGCGCGTGAAGCTGGCCACCCAGATGGCCGACAGGGGCAACATCTACGTCCTGGACGAGCCGACAACCGGCCTGCACCTGGCCGACGTCGAAAAGCTGCTGGGCCTCTTGGACCGCCTGGTCGACTCGGGCAAGTCGGTAATAGTCATCGAACACCACCAGGCCGTAATGGCCCACGCCGACTGGATCGTCGACCTGGGCCCAGGAGCAGGCCACGACGGCGGCCGAATAGTCTTCGAAGGACCGCCGGCGGCCCTGGTCTCCGCCCCATCCACGTTGACCGGTTCCCATCTGGCGTCCTACGTCGGGGCCTGAAACTCACTGAGGCTTCCGAGTAACCACCTGAGCGCGCTGAGCTACGATCTGGCTGTCGTGTGTGGACACGCGAGCGTGTCGTCGTGCAACGAAAGAGCGCAGAACCCCGGTAGGAAGTGTTCCTCTCACAGTTCACTTCACCAGGGATCCTGCGCCGCTATGAGTGTCACATATTCCGCCACGCTGCCCGTATCCGAGGACACCGTGTTGTTCGTATCGGGTCTGCTGCATGCGCAACGGCGACGTCTCGGCACGCGCGCCGGGACCCGCTCGCTGGGCTGTTACCGGCAAGCGATGCTGGTCCTGCGCTGGCTGCTCGACGGCACCCGGATCGCCCAGTTGGCCGGCGACAACGCGTTGAGCCGTTCGACCGGATACGCCTACCTGCACGAAGGCCTGAGCGTGCTCGCCGACCAGGCTCCCGGTCATCACCGCGCCGGACGGCTGGCCGCTCCGGACTTCACCGGTGCGTCCCGGCCGGGAACATGACACGACTGCCCTGCGTCACCATGACGAGATCCTGCCCCTGTTCACCACCTGGATCGACGATCACCTGCGCGTACCCGGCGACCTCGGCTATGAAGGCGAACAGACCACGATCACCGTCGCGTTCAAGAAACCGAAGAACCGGTCCTGCACCCCCGTCGAGCAACAGTTCAACCGGGTACACAACGCGGTCCGCGCCCTCGGTGAGCGAGGCAACTCGCTGCTCAAGACCACCTTCAAGGCGCGTTGGCGGGCCCACACGATCCGCCGCAACCGTTGGCCGCCAAGGCCAACCACGGCCCCAGGCTCGGATGATCTCCTCGCGTCGGCCAAGATCGCCTCATCATGGCTGGCGCAAGGCGCTCACCCGAGCCCAACCACCCACCCCAGACCGCGCAGAGATCTCCGAGCCGAGGCCGGGGTGTGGGGCGGAGCCCCGCGGTCAGACGCAGACACCGCCCGGCTTGGAAACCAGGTCATAGGCATAGCTGATTCGGGACTTCAGCTCGCCCCGCAAGCGATCCGCCAGCTCGGCCTCGAAGTCGGCGGCGAGAGAACCGAACAACCCCCTGGGCAGGAACGACGTCGAATAAACGATCCCGGCCACCGACGGCACGGTCCACCGGTGCGGAACGACAACCGAAACACGGCCCCGAAACGAGAATCCGGCCGATTCCAGGACGGCGGCGTCGGGCCGCGCGGCCCGATCGGACGCCCATCCGGACGGCAGCCGGTCCCCCAGCCGGGAACGCCACGAGGAGAGGACCGCCCGCAGCTCAGCCTGCCACGGCGCGGACCCCTCCCACGGCGACTCCGACCAGCACAGCGCCAGCGACCCGCCCGGCTTCAGCCAGGAGTAGGCCAGCACCGCCACCCGATCGCGCTCCAGCCGGTGGAAGGCGTTACCGATGACGATCAGGTCGAAGCCGGACTCGGGCGCCGACAGCGAAGAGGCCGACGCCACGACCGCCCGCACGGAGGCGACACCTCGGGACGCGACAATCGAAACCATCGACGGCTCCTGGTCGACGGCCCACGTAGACGAGAACGAGGGGCACAACGCGAACGCCAGCTGCCCGGTCCCGCAGGCCAGATCCATCAGCTGCGAGCGTCCCTGCACCCGCCCGAGGAGCGACGACAGCAGCGCGGGCGGATACGGCAGTCGATACCGGTCATAGTCGGCGGCGGTTCCCCGGTAAAGGTGGGCGTCGAACAAAGGTGGCCTCCCTTCGGGGGAGCTCTACCCGGTCCGGGCGGACGTACCGGAAATGAACCGTAACCGGGACGCCGAGTCCGCCGACCGCGGGCCGCAAAAAGCCCACCGATGCCGGTCTGCTTCAACGACACCGGCCACCTGGAGCTGTGACGGCTGGGAGACTCGGGGGCGTGGACGACTTGGACCCGGACCTGGCGCCGCCGCTGCACGAGGCCGCGCGGCAGGGTCTTCCGCTCCCGGTCGTCGAGCGGCGCCTGGTCGGGGACGTCGACGCGCGGTGGCGGGGCCGCACCGCGCTGTGGGAGGCGGTCATGCACCGCCACTATGAGGTCGCCAAGCTGCTGGCCGAGGCGGGGGCCGACCCGTGGGCGCCGCTGATCGGCGGCTGGTCGCCGGGCCGGCTGGCGCTGGCCGGACCGCACCCGACGCTGTTCGGGGCGCCCGACTCGCATCTGACGACGGCCGAGATGACGGCGATCGCGCGGGCGCGGCGCCGGATCGCGGCGGTCGGTGACCCGGAGGTCGAGGGCATGAGCATCGCCTGCCTGGCGCACGTCGATTCGGCGGAGGCGGCCGGGCGGCTGCGGGCGCTGCCGGTCGACATCCCGAATTTCGTCCAGTGGGCCGAGGACCCGTGGTCGGAGGGCATGACCGACGACGAGGTGCTGCACACGGTCGGTGTGACCGATGTGCCGGGCGGGTGCGTGGTGACGCAGTGGGCGGGGTTCACCGCGGCGGCGCCGGGCTTGCTGGCCCGGCTCACGCCGGGCAGTTCGGCGTACGCGATGAGCGTCGACCCGAGGGGCGGCTGCCAGGGCATCGCGTTCCATCACGGGCACCTGGTCGCCGCCGACCTGAGTCCGGGCAGCGGCGACGCCGGCCAGGACGACACCGGTTCGGAGGTGCTGCGGGCCTACCTCTACTACGGGCACCCGGTCGCGTACTGCTGCGACGCCGCGGGCCTGTCGCCGGAGGATCAGCGGCCGTTCATCGGGCCGCCGACGAAGCTGCTCCGGCTGCCCCCGATGATGCACTGACGTCGGCGACCAGCACTCCCAGCGCGGTGGTGATCGGGACGGAGGCGACCAGGCCGACCGTGCCGACGGCGCTGTGATTGCCTGGGTCAGGAACTGGCCGGTCAGCAGCGAGCCGAGCGGCTGGTTGCCGGCCGCGATGAGCAGCAGCAGGGGCAGCGAGCCTCCCGCGTAGGCGAGCACGATCGTGTTGACCGCCGACGCGACGTGGGCGCGGCCGACCCGGCCGGCGGCGCGGTAGAGGTTGCGCCGGGACGCCACGCCGGCCGCGGCCAGTTCGGCGACGGTTTCGGCCTGGGTGACGGTCACGTCGTCGAGCACGCCCAGCGCGCCGATGACGATGCCGGCCAGCAGCAGTCCCCGCGTGTCGACCGGGCCCAGGGTGGCCGACAGGAGCGAGTCGTCCTCTCCGGCCACGCCGGTCAGGTGCAGGGCCGAGGTGAACGCGGCGCCGAGCACGCCGGTCAGGATGAGGCTGGCCAGGGTGCCGGCGATCGCGACCGCGGTTTGCACGGTGACGCCGTGGGTCAGGAACAGGGCCGCGAACATGATCGCCGAGGCGCCGACGACGGCGATCAGCAGTGGTGGGGAGCCGTCGAGCAGGGCCGGGATCACGAAGTACAGCAGGATCAGGAAGCTGACCGCCAGGCCGACGAGCGAGCTGAGGCCGCGCAGGCGGCCGAGGGCGAGGACGGCCGCGCCGGTCAGGGCGAGCAGCCAGATCAGCGGTGTGGTGCGCTGCCGGTCGGTGACGACGTAGTCGCGGCCGCCGGGGACGGCGTCCGGCGAGTACAGCAGTACGACGCCGGCACCGGGGCGGAGAGCCGGTGCGCCGGCTCCGACCGGCCGGCGCGGCCGGGGCGAGCAGGGCGGCGAGTAGCCGTCGCGGGCGTTGGGAGGCCGGGAGGTCCAGCCGGTGACGGCTCACCCGGGGCAGGTTAGGCAGCCGGACGGAACATCAACAAATGGTCATATCAGCAGCTCACGACGGGTCGGGGCGAAGACGCCGCGGGCGACCGGGATGCTTCCGGCGAGGATCAGGGCCGCGGCGAACGGGAGCAGGTCGAGCTGGATGCTGGTGGCGACGAACCCGACCAGGAACGCGGCCGGGCTCCACCAGGGCAGCCGGCGCGCGAAGGACTGCAGCCCGAGCAGCGTGACCATGCCGATCACGAACAGGGCCGGACCGGCGTTCTCGACCAGGGCCGGCAGCGGGTGGTCGAACCCCGGGAACAGGTCGCCGACGATGACCCAGAGGAAGCAGGCGGCGCCGAAGATCGTCGCGGCCACGGCCGGTACGGCGATGGCGAGCCGGTCGCGGGCCAGCCGGGCCAGCCCGACGGCCTGCACGGCGAACAGGACCATGGCGAGGAAGAACATGGTGTGACCGATGGTCCAGGCGGGGCCGTTGTGGCGGGAGCCGTCCAGGCCGTCGATCCAGCGGGCGATGCCGTAGCCGAGCATGAGGGCGGGCGCGGCGATGGTGATCGATCTCATGGCCCCGGAGCCTAGGAACGGTCCGGCGAAAGGACATCGAGGAAAGCCCGGAGGTCTTCCCGGACCGGAACCCTGACAGACTCCTCAGGGTCGTCCCACAGCGCGCCGACAGGTTTGGCCCGATGGTGCGGGCATGGACATCTGGGACACCGTTCCGGCGGCGCGCACCGCGCTGTTCGTGGTGCACAACGGCACCACGCTCGACCGGCTGCTCGACGTCGCCGAGGTCTTCGCCGGTGACCTGCGGGTGCGCGTCGTGGCCACGTCGGACCTGTCCGACCCGTTCGCCGAGGGGCTGCCGGAGCAGGTCGCGAGCGCCGGCCTGGCCACGGTGCCCTGGAGCGAGGCGACTGCCCGGCGCTACGACCTGATCGTCTCGGCCAGCCATCACGGCCCGCTGGACGAACTGCGGGGGCCGTTGCTCACGCTGGCCCATGGGGCCGGCTTCGGGAAGTACGCGCCGGGAAGCCGTTCCGTCTTCGGACTGGACGCGGAGTGGCTGCTGGACGCTTCGGGCCGGCCGCGGGCCGCGGCGCTGGGTCTGCCGTGCCCCTATGACGTGCCGGCCGTGAAGGACACGGCGGTGCTGGTCGGCGACCCCTGCTTCGACGACTTGAGCAGCCTCAGGACCGGGAAGAGCAGCAGGGTCGTGATCACCAGCACCTGGGGCCGCCGGTCACTGCTGGGCGCCCGTCCGGAGATCGTCCGGACCGTCGTCGAGGCCGGCTACGACACCCGCCTCATCCTGCACCCCAACATCTGGGCCCGGTACGGCCCGCACCAGCTGCGCCTCTGGCTGAGGAAGAGCCTGGACCGCGGCCTGACCCTGGTCCCGCCGCTGCGGGCCTGGCGTCAGGAACTGGCCGATGCCGGCTACGTGATCGGCGACCACGGCTCGGTCACCGTCTACGGCGCCGCGCTGGGCAAACCCACCCTGCTGGCCGCCTTCCCCGACGACGAGGTCGTGCCCGGCTCCCCCGCGCACCGGCTCGGCGAGCTGGCCGGCCGCTACGACCCGGGCGTCGCCATCGACGTCCAGCTCGAGAGGGCCGCCGGCCATCCCGAGCTCACTCCGCTGATCACCGCCGTGCCGGGCGAGGCCCGGGCCCGACTCCGCGCCACCTGCTACCGCCTGATGAACCTGGAGGAACCGAAATGCTGAGCCTGTGCATGATCGTCAAGAACGAGCAGGCGGTCCTCGACCGCTGCCTGACCGGCGCGCGCGAGGCGGTCGACGAAATGATCGTCGTGGACACCGGCTCGAGCGACGACACCGTCGAGATCGCCCGGGACCACGGCGCGACCGTCCTCCACCACGACTTCGGCGACCTCGACTTCGCCGCCGCACGCAACCGGTCGCTGGAGGCCGCGAACGGCGACTTCGTGCTGGTGCTGGACGCCGACGAGACCCTGCACCCGGACAGCGCGGGCCTGGTCCGGCTGCTCGCGGCCGGGAACCAGGCGGCCGGCTACGTCGTCAACCGGCACAACCGGCGCGCCGGCGAGCGCACCACCGTCGACCACGCCGTTCGCCTGTTCGCCCGGCGGCCCGGTTTCCGCTACCGCCACCGGGTCCACGAGACGATCGACACCGCGATCATCGAGGCCGGCGGCCGGCTGCGCCGCAGCCACGTCGTCATCGAGCACCACCTGCCGGCGATCGAGTGCGAGGCCGAGAAGAACCGTCTCTACCTGCGGCTTCTCGAGCGCGACCTGGCCGACGACCCGGACGACGTCGACCGTCTCACGTTCCTGGCGGCCGAGCATCACAAGCTCGGCGACTTCCGGTCGGCCACCGAGGTGGCCGAGCGGATCGCCGGCCTGCTGCCGGACGATTTCGGCGCGCATCTCACGCTTGCGCTCTACCATTTCGCGTACGGCGGGGACCGCGCCCGGGCCCGCCACGCCGTCGGCACCGCGCTCCGCCTTCGCCCGCACGATCCGGAGGCGCTCGGTCTGCGGACCGCCCTCGAGGAGCAGCAGGCGGCATAGGATCGGCGGCCATGAGCTCCGTTTCCGATCTTCTGGCCGCCAACCTGCACGACGTCTTCGGCAACCGCGACACCGCCGCCCGGCGCGCCGCGATCGAACGCACCTACACCGAGGACGTCACGTTCACCGACCCCGAGGGCAGCGTCACCGGCCGGGACGCGGTCGAGCAGAAGGCCCGCGAGCTGCTCGACAAGACCCCGGCCACGTTCGTCTTCGCCGAGGACGGCCGCCACTACGCCGGGCCGGACACCGGCGCGCTGGGCTGGTCGTTCGGCCCCGAGGGCGGCGACCCGGCGGCCCGCGGCATCGACATCATCACCGTCCGGGACGGCCGGATCGCGGCCCTGGTGACGGTCTTCGCGGCCTGACCGGGATCAGACCAGGCCGTGCTCGTGGGCGAAGACGACGATCTGCACGCGGTCGCGCAGGGACAGCTTGCGGAGGATGGCGCCGACGTGGGTCTTCACGGTCGACTCGCCGGCGAAGACGTCGGCGGCGATCTCGGCGTTGGACAGGCCGCGGGCCACCGCCGCGAAGACCGCCCGCTCCTTGTCGGTGAGCGTGAGGTATTCGTCGGGGACCGGCTCGGTGGCCCGGAACCGGGCTTCCATCAGCGTGGTCAGGTCACCCGGGGCGAGCACGGCGTTGCCGGTGTGCACGCTGCGGATGGCGTCGCGCAGCATGGCCGGCGTGGCGTCCTTGAGCAGGAAGCCGCTGGCGCCGTGCCGGATCGCGGCCGCGGCGCGGTCGTCGAGGTCGAACGTGGTGAGGACCAGGACGCGTACCGGCCGGGTCCGCTTGGCCGCCCGCGCCTCGGTGAAGATCTGCCGGGTCGCCTCGGCGCCGTCCATCTCCGGCATGCGCACGTCCATCAGCACGACGTCCGGGGTGAGCCGGTCGACCAGGCCGACCGCCTGCCGGCCGTCGTCGGCCTCCCCCACGACCTCCATGCCGTCCTGGGCGTCGACGATCACGCGGAGGCCGGCCCGGAACAGCTTCTGGTCGTCGGCGAGGAGCACGCGTATCGGTTCGGTCATCGCCGCACCTCCGGAATCGTGGCGGTCGTGGCGAACACTTCTCCACGGCGTACGTAAGCAAGCCGGCCGTCGACGGCCCGCAGCCGTTCCGCCATGCCGGTGAGCCCCTGACCGGGGGTTATCGGCGTCCCGGAGGAGAAGGCGACGCCGTTGCGCACCTCGATGACCAGCTGTTCGCCGGCCCATTCGCGGCGGACCACGATGGCGCTGTCGCGGCGGCCGTGCCGGATCGCGTTGGTCAGCATCTCCTGCAGCACGCGGTAGGCGATCCCGGCCCGCTCGGCGTCGAGCGCGACCGGCGAGCCGGCCTGGGTCGACACAACCTCCCGCCCGCCGGAGCGTACGCCGTCGAGCAGCCGGTCGAGGCCGTTCGCGCCGACCTCGTCCCGGGTCGCGGCGAGCACCTGCCGGATGTCGCGCAGCGAGGTGCGGGCCGAGTCGGCGACCGTGGCCAGCGTCGCCTTGAGAGCAGCCGGGTCCTCGTCCGGAAGGTACTGGGCGGATTCGGCCTGGGCGAGGATGACCGCAAGCGAGTGGCCGACGACGTCGTGCACGTCGCGGGCGAGCCGGGCCTGCTCGGCCCGCAGCCGGGCGAGTTCGCTGGCCTGCTCGCGGGCCGCCGTGGCCTGGGCGATCTCGGACGCCGCGACGGCCGCCTCGGTCGCCGCCGACGCCCGCACCCGCACCACCAGGCCGAGCAGCCACGGGACGGCGAGCAGCAGCAGGCCGAGGACCGCGACGGTGATCTGCAGGTGCCCACCGAACTGGTAGCGGAGCTGCAGCAGCCACTGGACGCCGGCGATCGGGGCGACCGCGCCGGCCACGCTCCCGGCCAGGAAGACGACGATCACGGCGGCGCCGAACGGCACCGAGAGCGCGCCGAGCCAGACGACGCCGGAGGGGCCCCACCGGGCGGCGCCGTAGAGGACGGCCAGGTCAGCGGCCTGGATCAGCATCACCGGGGCGTGGTATTCGACAAGCACCGTGCCGATCACCTCGAGCAGGACGCTGAACCAGACGACGAGCAGGGCCACGCCGGGTGCGCGGCGGCTCAGGGCGACGGCCAGCGCGGTGGCCATGACCACGGCGGACGTCGCGGTGGGCAGGCCACCGGCGTAGCCCCGGCCCGCCGTCATCTCGGCCAGCCCCAGGACGAGGACGACCAGGCCGGCCGTCGCGTCCGGGGCCCACCGGCGGAGCACCGCGTTCATGGCGTCCGGCAAGCGCGGACCATCCGGTCCGGGAGCACCGGACACGAGATGCCGGCGGCCACCGCGGCCCTCATCGGCGCACCACCCGGCGGCCCAGCCCGGTCACGATCTCGTGCTCGATCGTGCCCGCCCAGCCGGCCCAATCGGCCACGGTCGGCTCACCGCCCTCGCCCGGCCCGAAGATCACCGCGATGTCACCGGCCCTCGTGTGCTCATCCCGCACGTCCACGACGAGCTGGTCCATCGAGATCCGCCCGACGATCGGGCACCGTTTCCCGTTGATCTGCACTTCGGCCTCGACGCCGCGCGGCACACCGTCGCCGTAGCCGAGCGGCAGCAGGGCGAGATGGGTGTCCACCGGGGCGCGCCAGGTGTGCCCGTAGCCGACCGGCGTGCCCGCGGCGACCCGCCGGACCGCCACGACCGGGGCGGTCAGGGTCAGCGCGGTCTTGAGCGGGGTGCGGCGCGACGGGTCGATGCCGACCAGCCCGGCCCCGATGCGGACCAGGTCGTAGTGGGTTCCGGGGTCGTTGAGGGTCGCCGCGGTGGCGGCCAGATGCCGCAGCGCCGGGCGCAGGCCGTGCCGCCGGGCGACCGCGACCCCGTGGTCGAACGCCCGGACCCCGGCGGCATTGGCCGGATCGTCCGGGTCGTCGGCGCAGGCCAGGTGCCCCATCACGCCGACCACGCGGATCCGGCCCGCCCGTTCGGCCCGGCGGGCCTCCGCGCAGAGCACGGGCCACACCTCGGGTTCGGCGCCGTCGCGCGCCAGTCCGGTGTCCAGGTGCAGGTGTACGCGGGTGCCCGGCGCGACGAGCGCAAGGTGTTCGAGGCTGGGCACGGCCAGGTCGACATCGCGTTCCGCGGCGCTGGAGAAGTCGGCGCCGAGCGGGTTGAGCCAGCTCAGCACCGGTGCCCGGAGACCGGCGTCGCGCAGTTCGAGCGCCTCGGTCAGGCTGGTGACGCCGAGCCAGGTCGCGCCGGCGTCGAGCGCGGTCCGGGCCACGGCGACCGCGCCGTGCCCGAAACCGTCGGCCTTGACGACGGCCATGACCTGCGCGCGGGTGCGCGCCCGGAACAGCCGCGCGTTGGCCGCGACGGCGTCCAGGTCGACGACCGCCTCGGCCGCGGCCCGGTCGGGCGTCAGCTCCACCTCGGCCAGCCTCCGTACCCGGGCCAGGGGCGGCCCGGC
Source organism: Actinoplanes sp. NPDC051343 (assembly GCF_044455125.1). Taxonomy (NCBI): domain Bacteria; kingdom Bacillati; phylum Actinomycetota; class Actinomycetes; order Micromonosporales; family Micromonosporaceae; genus Actinoplanes; species Actinoplanes sp. NPDC051343. The sequence goes on along the minus strand of NZ_JBITEL010000002.1, from coordinate 92,884 downwards.
CGTCGATCTTCCCAGCGCGAGTCAAGCCCGGCGTGCGGCACGGCTCAGCGCCTCCGCGGCCCGCGGCCGGCCCGGGTCAGCGTCACCGCGCTCGGGCCGTCCGCCGTCGCGGGGCGCGTCAGCGCGTCGGCACCGGTCAGGATCAACGTCAGCGTCATCGGGCGACCTCCAGCAGTGATATCGGCCGCCGGGGCGCCCGCTTCAGCAATCGCCTCGGTGCCGGTCGGCCGCCTCATCGGGGGCTCGTCTCGCGGACCGGTCCGTGGAGGGCGGCCGGCGCGCCGGTCATCAGCGCCCAGTAGCGGTCGCCGTAACTCCAGTGCCACCACTCGGTCGGGTAGTTCACCAGGCCGGCGCCGCCCAGCGCGCGGGCGAGCAGGGCGCGGTTTTCCCGGGCGGCCGCCGAGATGTTGCCGGCCGCGAAGTAGCAGGCGCCGTCCGACTGCTCGGGCGTCGCGTCGACCACCGTACCCATGTCGAGTTCGTCGCCGTCGGCGGTGGTCAGGGTGAGGTCGACGGCCGCGCCGGCGACGTGCGGGGCGACGTCGACCGGGGAGACGAAACGGCTGGTCAGCTCGTGCAGCTCGGCGTCGCCGGCGCCCGGGTGGGCGATCCGCAGCTCGGCCCGGTAGCGGACGATGATCGCCTCCTGGTCGGCGATCGAGCGGTGACCCTCGATCACCCGCAGCCGCACCCTGATCGGCAGGGCCTGCTGGGCCAATCGCAGCCGGTCCGCCAGGTCGGCGCGGACCAGGGCCTCGGCCGGCCCGAAGGCGGCGGCCAGGCGGACCAGCGGCACGCCTTCCTCCCGTACCGGAACCGCCGCGACCCTCGGGTCGCAGAGCAAGATCGTCATGGTTGTCGACGATGGCCGAATCGGCGCCGCGCCGCCTCCCTCTTTGGTGCCAAGCTCCGGTCCCCAGGTACCGGTTGAGATCGGCGCGGCCGTGCCGGAGGCTACCGGCATGGCGAAGATCCCTCAGCTGCCCCAGGCCATCGAGGTCCGCGGCGGGCGGCACAACACGCTGCGTGACCTCGACGTCGACGTGCCGCTCTGGCGGACGGTGGTGGTCGCCGGCGTGTCCGGTTCCGGCAAGACGTCGCTGGCGATGGGCACGCTCTACGCCGAGGGGTTGCACCGGTTCCTCGAGGGGCTCAGCACGTACAGCCGCCGCCGGCTGACCCAGGCGCAGCGTCCCGACGTCGACCGGATCGACCACCTGCCGCCGGCGCTCGCGCTGCGGCAGCGTCCGCCGGTCCCCGGGCCGCGCAGCACGGTCGGAACGATGACCGAGGTACTCAACGTGCTGCGGCTGATCATGTCGCGCCTCGGCACGCACATCTGCCCCAACGGTCACGACGTGCCCCCGTCGATCGAGACGCAGGCGATGGAGATCGGCTGCCCGACGTGCGGCGTGCGGTTCGACGCTCCCGGGGCGGAGACGTTCGCGTTCAATTCGGTCGGGGCGTGCCCGCGGTGCAACGGCATCGGCACGGTGTTCGAGGTCGACCCGGCGACGCTGGTGCCCGACGAGTCGAAGACGATCGCCGAGGGCGCGGTGCTGCCGTGGAACGTCGGCGGGCGGCGGCTGAGCATGTACGCGGCGGGCGAGCTCGGGGTGCGGCTGGACGTGCCTTTCGCCGCTCTCAGCCGCACGGAAAAAGACCAGGTGATGTACGGCAAGCCGGTCAAACAGGTGGTCACCGTGTCGGGCCGGAACGGGCGACAGGTGCAGCTCAACGTCACCTATGACAATGCGGTCACGGCCGCCTCAAAATCGGAGAACAGCAAATACCTGGACACTTTTGCCTGCCCGGTCTGTCATGGTTCGCGATTGCGACCGGAGGCGCTGCAGTCCCGGCTCAACGGGCGGAACCTCGGGGAGATCAGCGCGTTTCCGCTCGACGAACTGGTCCTCTTCGCCGACGCCTTGCCGCCGCTGATGCCGCCGTCCCTGTCGCGGATGACCACCGGCCTCCTCGGCGAACTGCGGGGGTCGATCAGGCCGCTGCTCGAGCTGGGACTGGGCTATCTCGGGCTGGACCGGGCCGGGGCGACGCTGTCGACCGGCGAACGGCAGCGCATCGAGCTGATGTCGACCGTGCGCGCCAACACGACCGGCATGCTCTACGTGCTGGACGAACCGTCGGTCGGCCTGCATCCCGGCAACGTCGACGGTCTGCGCCGGACGATCGCCGCGCTGGCCGCGAACGGCAACTCGCTGGTGATCGTCGAGCATGACCTGGACGTCGTCCGGACCGCCGACTGGATCATCGAGATGGGTCCGGGCGCGGGCCGGCTCGGCGGCACGGTAATCGCCGCCGGCACCCCGTCGCAGATCATGTCGAACCGCAAGTCCATCATCGGCCCGTACCTGGCCGGGCAGCCGGCGGTGTCCCGCCCGCCGCGACCGCCTTCCACCTCCGATGTCAAGATCACCGTCAATAGCCTGTACAACCTGCGCAAAGTCACCGCGTCGTTCCCGATCGGCCGGCTGACCGCGCTGGCCGGGCCGTCGGGGGCGGGGAAGACCGCGCTGGTACTGGACAGCCTGGTGCCGGCCGCCCGGGCCGCGATGGCCGGCTCGCCCCGCCCGGCGCACGTCACGTCGCTGTCGCTGGGCCCGCTGCGCCAGGTGGTGGAGATCGACGCCAGCCCGATCGGCCTCAACGCCCGGTCGACCCCGAGCACCTATTCGGGCGCGTTCGACGCGATCCGCAGCCATTTCGCGGCGGCCTCGGGCCGGTCCGCCGGCCATTTCTCGTTCAACACCAGGGACGGCCAGTGCCCGACGTGCCGCGGCCTCGGCGCGATCGACCTCGACGTGCAATATCTGCCCGACATCAACGTCGAATGCCCCACCTGCCACGGCACCCGATTCAACGACAAGACCCTTTCGGTACGCGTGGAGGACCTGTCCATTGCCGACGTCCTGAAACTGACCGTCCAGGAAGCTCTGGACCGCTACGCCGGCGTGGCCGCGATCGCCCGCCCGCTCCGCCCGATCGTCGACGTCGGCCTGGGCTACCTGCGCCTGGGCGAGCCAACCCCGTCCCTGTCCGGCGGCGAGTCCCAGCGCCTGCGCATCGCGGCCCGCCTGCGCAGCAGCCAGCGCAACGTCTCCTACGTCCTCGACGAACCGTCGACCGGCCTCCACCCGGTCGACATCGCGACCCTGATCACCGTCTTCGACCGCCTGCTGGACGACGGCGCCACCATCATCGTGATCGACCACGACCTCGACGTCCTGGCCGCCGCCGACCACGTAATAGACATGGGCCCAACCGGCGGCCCGACCGGCGGCCGCATAGTCGCCGAGGGCACCCCCGCCGAAATCGCCACCGACCCGCGCAGCGTCACCGGCCCGTGGCTGGCCACCCACCTGCGGGGCGCGTCGTAGTTTGCGGAACAGTAGGGTCAGCGCTTTGTGCGGGACATCGAGGCGACGAACTAAAAAATGGAACCTCCGGGAGTGCTCCGACTTGGACCGTGACACGCCTCCGCCGAGCCGAATGGCTTGGCGCGAGACGCGTCGCGACGTGCGCTAACTCGGGCCGGGCTCGCGGAGTCCCACGCAGTCGTAGTCCCAGAACGTGTGCGAATAGACGTGTGTGCCGGTCATCCACGGCTCGTACGCCGACAACTTCACAACCTGGAACGCCCGATCAGGGATCCTCAGCGACGGCCTCCGGAAGCCTTCCTCCCCCGCCGCGACGAAGCCGAGCCGGGAGTAGTAGGCCGGGTCACCCTCCAGGAACACCAGCGGAACCCCGCGCTCGTCGAGCCGCCGCAAGCCCTCGCGGACGAGCGCCGACCCGATCCCGGTCCGCTGCCGTGCCGGTGCGACCGCGAGCGGGCTCAGCGTCTGCGCCGGCACCAGCTCGCGGGGCGCGTCGAGCAGTGTCCGGCTGAACATGATGTGCCCGGCAACCTCGCCCTCCTCCACGGCCACCAGCGACAGGACGTCGGGGTCGTCGCGGCGCAGGGCTGCAACGAGCCGGGCGACCGTGTCGCCGTGCTGTCCCCCGAAGGCGGCCCGGACGATCGAAGCGATCGCGTCGAGATCTTGCGCCTGCTCGGCACGGACAGTCATGGCCGGCAACCTAGCGCCCCGGAACCGCCAAGCGAACCGATTTTCCGCGGAACCCGGAGTATTAGGATCATCGGCCATGTCGCTGATCGTTGCGTATGACCCGGCCTGGGAGCGGCGCGGCCTCGAGCTGGCCGCCGAGATCCGGTCCCTGCTCGGCCCGCTCGCGTTGCGGGTCGAGCACATCGGCAGCACCTCGATCCCCGGCATGGCGGCGAAGCCGGTCTTCGACCTGCAGGTCAGCGTCGCCGGCCTGGACGCGGCGGCTGCGGCGTTCGACGGGCCGCTGGCCGGCTTCGGGCTCGACCGCCGGCCGTACGACAGTGACCACGTGCCGGCCGGTTACGACGACCCGCCGTCGTTGTGGGTCAAGCGGTACTGGAACGGCTTTGCCGGAGAAGCCGGAGGGGAACGGATCAACCTGCACTGCCGGCTGGCGGGGTCGCCCAACGAGCGGCTGGCGCTGCTGTTCCGGGACTGGTTCCGGGCCCACGCGCTCGCGGTTCCGGCCTACGCCAGCTTCAAGGAGTCGCTCGCGTCCGCGGTCGACGACGACGTGGAGGTCTACACGGACGTGAAGGATCCGGTTGTCGACCTGGTCGTCGCCGTCGCCGAGGAGTGGGCCGCCGCCACCGGATGGACACCCTAGAAGTCTTCGATCTCCTTGGCGCGGTGCCGCAGTTCGGGCGGGATCAGCTCCAGCAGCTGGTCACGCCGGAGCGGAAGGTCGAGCAGGCTGAGTTTGATGCGGCTGCGGCTCGCGTGGGCGACGGCCGAGAAGCGTACGACCTGGGCCGCGTCCGCCCGCACCGTCGCCTCGAGGCGATCGCCCGGCCGCAGTTCGCCGGCTGCCGTCCCGTCGACGTCGATGACGCCCGCCGAGCTTTCGTCGGCGATCGTGAGGGCGATCCGGTCGCCGGCGCCGAGGACGACGGCCCGGCCGATGCCCGACATCGGGGCGACCGGCGTGATGACCAGCGCGCCCGACGAGGGCGACAGCACCGGGCCGCCGGCGGCGTAGTTGTAGGCGGTCGAGCCGGTCGGGGTGGCGACGATGACCGCGTCGCTGCGGTAGTAGCCGTACTGCAGGTCGTTGACCTCGAGGTCGATCGAGACGGCGCCGCGGCCGGGGCGGCTGACCACGACGTCGTTGAACGCGTAGCGGGTGCGGTCGGTGGTGATCTCCAGGCAGCCGTACTGCTCGACGGTGAAGTCGCCGGCCGCCATCTTCTCCAGGACCGCCGGCAGTTCGCCGGGCGACACCTCGACCAGGAACCCGAGGTTGCCGTGGTTGACGCCGAGCACCGGGACCGGGCGTTCGACCATGAGCCGCATCGCGCCGAGCATCGTGCCGTCGCCGCCGAGCGCGATGAGGCCGTCGACCTCGCGGAGGAACCGCGGTTCGGGCAGGACTTCAACGCCGGGCGGGACGCGGTGGCGGTCGCTGTCGCGGGCCAGCACCCGCAGCGGGCGGCCCACGGCGAACGCGAGGATGGTCTCGAGGGATTTGTCGACCGGCTTGACCGGGTGGAGCACCAGGCCGATCACGCCGATGCGCACCCCCGGACCCATGCCGCCCACCCTACTGGAGGTCACGGACGAAGGCGTCCATGGCGGCGGTCACGTCGCGGAGCAGCCCGGCCGAGCGCACCGGGTCGCCGGGGACCTCCATGTTGTGGTCGGCGTCGGCTGCCTCGAAGACGTGCCGGGCTTCGACGGGCTCCCACGACGGGTCGGCCCGGCTGCCGACGAGGAGGTACGGCTTCGCCGAACGGCGCAGGTCGTCGGCGAGCAGCGAGTCGCGCAGCGGTGGTGTCAGCCAGACGCCGGGCACGTCGCGGTCGGCGGCGACGGCGGCGGCGAACGCACCCAGCGACTTGCCGACCAGGGCATCGGCGTCCGGCCCGGCCGACATCTGTTCGCCGACGAAGTCTCGCAAGCGGCCGAACCAGGCTGGAAAGTCCTGTCCGTCGCGCTGCGGCGGCCGGGCCGACCATCGAAACTCGTGGACCGTCCAGCCGTAGCTTCGGAAGACGGCACCGGCGAAATGCAGCAGGGGCCGCTCGGCCGAGTATTCGACGCCCGGAATCAGCAGCGCGACACGTTCCACACCGCGATCCTAGGCGGCTCAGTAGACGTCCCGGAGATAGCGCTTCTCGGCGACCAGCTGCTTGAGGTAGAGGTCTGCGTCGATGCCGCCGTGCTGGGTGATGATGTCGCGCAAGGCCGTGTCGACGTCGCGCGCCATGCGACCGGCGTCGCCGCAGACGTAGAAATGGGCGCCCTCGGCGAGCCACGACCAGAGGTGGGCTCCGTGTTCGCGCATGCGGTCCTGCACATAGATTTTGGTGCGCTGGTCGCGGGAGAACGCTAGATCGAGCCGGGTCAGTGTGCCGCCGGCCTGCATCGCGGCGAGTTCGTCGGCGTAATAGAAGTCGGTTTCGCGGCGCTGTTCGCCGAAGAACAGCCAGTTGCGGCCGTTCGCTCCGCGGGCCCGGCGCTCGTGCAGAAAGCCGAGGAACGGCGCGATGCCGGTGCCCGGGCCCACCATGATCATGGGGGTCGAGGGGTCGGCGGGCGGCCGGAAATGTGGGGCCCGCTGCACGAAAACGGGGGCGTCGACGGCGGTGTCGGCGAGAAAGCTGGAGCAGACGCCGCGGCGGTTGCGGCCGAAGCGGACCACCGAGACCGTAAGGCTGACTTTGGACGGGTCGGTGAGCGGGGACGACGATATCGAGTAGAGGCGGGGCTGCAGTCGTTTGAGGGTTTCCGCCCATTCCTGGGCGGCCGCGGTCACGCGGTGATCGGCCAGCAGGTCGACGGCCTGGCGGCCCCACATCCATTTGGCCAGCGAACCTTTGTTGTCCGGCCGGAGCAGGGTCTTCAGCTCGGCGTCCTGGGTGCGGTCGGCGAGGAACCGCAACAGGTCGGGCGTGATTCGCGTGATGTCGAGTTTGCTGGTCAGCGCTTCGGTGAGGCTGACCTCGTCGTCGCCGATCGAGACGACCTGATCCGGCCGCAGTGAGGTCAGCGCCAGCCATTCCTCGACGAGGTCGTCGGCGTTCCGCGGCCAGACGCCCAGGGAGTCACCGGCCTCGTAGGTGAGCACTCCGGCGGTGTCGAAGGTAAAGCGGCGGACCTCCTTGGCCGACCCGGGACCGCTCAGAAGCTCATTGCCGCACAGGGTGGCGTGCATGGGCGAGGTCCGGGTGGGGCCGTCCAGCGCGGCGACGACCCGGTCGAGCCAGACCGCCGCCGCTTCTTCGAAATCGGGCTCGCAGTCGACTCGAGAGGTGATTCGCACGGCGCCCAGCGCCGCGAGACGCTCGTCCAGCCGACGGCCGTATCCGCAGAAGTCGTCATAGCTGGAATCGCCGAAGGCCAGCACCGAGAATCGACGGCCGTCCAGGCGCGGCGCATCGTCGGAAGCCAATGACTCCCAGAATCCGGCGCCGTTGTCCGGCGCGTCGCCGTCCCCGAAGGTGCTGGTCACGATCAGGACGTCGCCCTCGGCTCCGAGCACTTCGGCCGCCGGCGCGTCCATCGGGCGCACCGTCACCGGCTTTCCGGCCTCGGCCAGCCGTCGGCCTGCGGCCTCGGCGAAGCCTTCGGCATTTCCGGTCTGCGAGGCCCACACGATCAGGAGGTGCCGGGTTGCGCTTTCCGGATGTACGGCGTTCCCCGCCCCGTTCTCCCGTTTCTGATCGATTCCTGACCGCGCACGTGAGTCAACGCCTCCGAAAAACCCGTTCAGCCACGCCGCGTCCAGCGCTGAGAAGGGCGCATTCGACGGCAGTACCGTCCCCCGGCCGGCCAGGAACCCCGACAGATAGTGCTTCTGGACCTCCGACAACTGGGGCGCGACGGCCGGAAGGGCGAGTTCGCGGGTAACCGTGCCGGCGAATGTCTCGTCCTGCGCCGGAAGCGGTGCGGCCCCCTCCGGTACCGGAAGAAGCGGTGGCGAAGGCACCGCCGTGACCGAAACCGCACATACCTTGAGTTCGGGTTGAAAGGAGAGCGGGTCGACGGCGTCGTTGGTGACCGCATTGACGCTGACGTAGTCGCCGAAGACGTCGTTCCAGTGGAACGGCGCGAAGCAGTTCCCGGGCCGCACCCGGTCGGTGAGTACGGCCGGCAGCACCGCACGCCCGCGCCGCGACGCGATCTCGACCAGGCTTCCGTCCGTGATTTCCAGCGAGCGGGCATCCGCCGGATGGATCTCGACGAACGGCCCGGGGTGCAGTTTCCGGAGTTGCTCGACCTTGCCGGTCTTGGTGAGGGTGTGCCAGTGGTGCTGCAGCCGCCCGGTGTTGAGCACGAACGGGTAGTCGTCGTCCGGCAGTTCCGCGGCCGGCAGATGCGGGCGGGCGTGAAAGACCGCCCGGCCGCTCGGCGTGGGAAACCGCAGTCCACCGCCGGCCGAGCGGTAGCGGATCGGATTGCGCGGCCCGGCCTCCGCGGCGGCCGGCCACTGGATCGGATAATCGCGCAGTCTGCCGTAGGTCACGCCGGAAAGGTCATATCCGGTCTGCGGATTCGCGAACCGCTTGATCTCCTCGAGGATCTCCTCCGCCCGGGTGTACGAGAACCCGTCGAAACCCATTTCGGTGGCCACCCGGGCGATCAGAAGCCAGTCCGGCATCGCCTGCCCGGGCGGCGCGGACGCCGGATGCACCAGAGTCAACGTGCGCTCCGAGTTGATCATCACGCCGTCGGTCTCGGACCACATCGCGGCCGGCAGCACGATATCCGCATAGGCGTTGGTCTCGGTCTCGGCGAACGCGTCCTGCGTGATGACCAGTTCGGCGGCTTCGAGCCCGGCGATGACCGTGCGCCGGTTCCCGACCGACGCGACCGGATTCGTGCAGATGATCCAGCACGCCTTGATGTCGCCGGACGCCATCCGCTCGAACATCTCGACCGTGCCCCGGCCGGCCGCGTCCCGGATGGTGCCCGGCGGCAGCCCCCAGACCTGTTCCGTGAAGGCCCGGTCGGCTGGCACGAGCACCGACCGCTGCCCGGGAAGCCCCGGACCCATGTAACCCATTTCCCGCCCGCCCATGGCGTTCGGCTGCCCGGTGAGCGAGAACGGACCGCTCCCGGTCCGGCAGATCGCGCCGGTGGCCAGATGCAGGTTGCATATCGCATTGGTGTTCCAGGTCCCGTGGGTGCTCTGGTTCAGGCCCATCGTCCACAGCGAGACCCAGTTCCCGGCCGCGCCGATCCATTCCGCGGCCGTCCGCAGATCGTCCTCCGCAATCCCGGTGATCGAGGCGACCACCGCGGGCGGATAGTCGGCCACCAGTGGCCCGAGAGCCTCCCAGCCCTCGGTGTGCGCCGCGATGAAGTCGTGATCGATCCGTCCGTTTTCGACCAGCAGATGCAGTAGTCCGTTGAGCAGCGCCAAATCGGTTCCCGGCCGCACCGGCAGATAGAGGTCGGCCTTGTCGGCGGTGGCGGTGCGGCGCGGATCGGCGACGATCAGCTTGGCACCCTGTTTGACCCGATCGAGCAGCCGCAGGAACAGGATCGGATGACAGTCGGCCATGTTCGCGCCGATCACGAAGAACACGTCGGCGTGGTCGAGGTCGTCGTAGGAGCCCGGCGGCCCGTCGGCACCGAGCGACAGCTTGTAGCCGGTGCCCGCGCTGGCCATGCACAGCCGCGAGTTCGACTCGATCTGGTTGGTCCGCAGGAAGCCCTTGGCCAGCTTGTTGGCGAGGTACTGCGCCTCCAGCGTCATCTGCCCGGAGACGTAGAGCGCGACCGCGTCCGGCCCGTACCGGTCGACGATCGCCCGCAGCCCCGACGCCGCGAGCGTGATCGCCTCGTCCACGTCGATCTCCGACGACCCGCTGAGGGCCTTCTCCAGGCGCCCCGGCGCGGCCAGCACCGAAGCACTCGTCGCGCCCTTCGTGCAGAGCCGCCCCCGGTTCGCCGGATGGTCGCGATCCCCCCGCACCCGGGTCACGCGCCCCCGATCCACCGAGAGCACCATCCCGCATCCCACACCGCAGTACCCGCAGACGGTCCGGATCTCCCCCACGACGGGCACGTTATGGACGCGCGATTTCCGCCCGGTCACTGCAAAATGCGTACGCCGTCACCAACCTCTCACCGGGTGACCGAGTTCGATGTGAGGAGCCACCCATGTCCCGAGTGCAGGACGCCCTCGACCGCGCCGGCGCGGCCGGATTCACCATTTCGTCCGAGCCGCCGGCCGGCCCGCTCCTCGCCGTACTCGCCGCGGCCGTGCCGCCCGGCGGCCGCATCCTGGAGATCGGCACCGGGACCGGCGTCGGTCTGGCCTGGCTCGTCGAGGGTCTCGGCGGCCGCACCGACGTGGAGGTCCGCTCGGTCGAGCACGATCCGCGGCTCGGCCGCTTGGCCGCGGAAGCCGACTGGCCCGAGAACGTGACCCTGCACGAGGGCGACGTCCTCGATCTGCTCGACACCCTCGGCACCTTCGACCTGATCTTCGCCGACGCCGAGGGCGGCAAGTGGCACGGCCTCGACCGCACGATCGCCGCCCTCGCCCCCGGCGGCCACCTCCTGGTCGACGACATGGCGACCGCCCACGAGCAGACCGCCCGCGTCCGCGACACCCTGCTCACCCACCCCGGCCTGACCGTGGTCGAACTCGCCTGCGGCACCGGCCTGATCCTCGCCACGCGCAACCGTCAGGGCGCTGGCACGGATGGTTCACCATAGGGAGGTGCGCTTGATCCTCAACGTGTTGTGGTTCATCTTCGGCAGCGGCTTCCTGCTCGCCATCGGGTACGGGATAGCCGCCCTGATCTGCTTCGCGCTGGTCGTGACCATCCCGTTCGGGGTGGCCGCGCTGCGCAACGCCTCCTACGCTCTGTGGCCGTTCGGACGCACCCTCGTGCGCAAGCCCGGCGCCGGTGTCGCCTCCGGCCTGGCCAACGTCGTGTGGATCCTGGTCGCCGGATGGTGGCTCGCGCTCCTGCACCTCGTCCACGGCGTCGCCCAGTGCATGACGATCATCGGGATCCCGTTCGGCATCGCCAACTTCAAGCTCGTGCCGGTCGCGTTCTGGCCGCTCGGCCGCCAGGTCGTCGACGTGCCCTGATCCCGGTATCCTGACGATCGCCGATCACCAGGACGCCGGCACGGGGGCATCGCAAGTGGAGATCACCGGAACCGCTCAGTTCGATGCCTGGCAGCGCCGGGCGCTGCCCCCGGTCGAACAGGTGCGGCCCGGCCTGTGGTCGATCCCGGTCCCGATGCCGCACAACCCGCTGCGTTACACGCTGTGTTACGCGTTCCTCGGCGACGACCCGGTCATCGTCGACCCGGGCTGGGACGCCCCGGACGCCCGATCGGCGCTCGAGGCCGGCCTCGTCACCGCGGGCGCTTCCCTCGCGGACGTGACCGGGATCGTCCTCACCCACATCCACCCCGATCACCACGGCCTGAGCGGTTGGGTCCGCTCGATCTCGGACGCCTGGATCGGCATGCACCCCGCCGAGGCCGCAACCCTGCCCGCCCGGATGGATCACTACCGGGACACCGCGGCCGACCGCGCGTGGCTCACGCGGGCGGGCGTTCCGGACGACGAGATCGACGGGCTGGCAATCTCGTCCGAGCGCCTCGACGCCCTGCGCCGGATGGCCTCCCCGGACCGCCTGATCGAGGACGGCTCGCTGCTTCCGATCGCCGGCCGCGAGGTCCGCGCGGTGTGGACGCCCGGTCACACGCCGGGCCACCTCTGCCTGCACGACGCCGCCGCCGGCGTGCTGCTCACCGGCGATCACCTCCTCCCCCGGATCACCCCCAACATCGCCGCCAAGGACGACACCGACGGCGATCCGCTCGGCGACTACTTGACGTCCCTCGCCAAATTCACGGCCTTTCCGGCCGAGGAGGGGCTTCCGGCTCACGAATACCGGTTCCGCTTGCTTGACGTACGCGCGGAAGCCGTCGCCGGCCACCATGAGGCCCGTTCCGCGGAGGTCATCGCCGCCGCCGTGAACCTCGACCTCCCGACCGCCTGGCGGATCGCCGGGTCGCTGACCTGGTCCCGGGGATGGGATTCGCTCAACGGTTTCCTCCGCCGCATGGCGCTCGGCGAGACGATCGCCCACCTCAATCATCTGACCGCTGTCGGCGCGCTGCTGGCCTCGCCGGACTCACCAACCCACTGGCATCCGGCCGTGCACTGAACCCTCAGGCCCGGGCACCGTTCCAGACCGGACCGGCGAAGCTGGCCGGCTTGTCCCCCACCCCGAGGCCCGGGCTGACGATCCACGACTGATATTCCGGCGTGAACATCGAGTAGAGCTTCGGCACCTCCGGGGTGCTGGCCTCGTCGAGCCGGCGCCGCGCGTCGTCGGGGATCTCGAAGTCGAGGGCGGCGAGGTTGCTGTCCATCTGACCGGGACCGCTGGCGCCGATCACCAGCGACGAGATGCCGGGCCGGGTGGCCGCCCAGTTGAGTGCCACCTGGGCCATCGGGCGGCCGAGCCCCTCGGCGACCTCCTGCACCGCGTCGATCACCGTCCAGTCGCGTTCGGCGATGTCCGGGTTGCCGAGCCGCCCTTCGCCGCCGCTCCGGCTGTACTTGCCGGTGAGCAGGCCGCCGCCGATCGGGCTCCAGGCGGTCAGCCCGATGCCCAGGGTCTGTGCCATCGGCACGAACTCCGGCTCGATGCCGCGGGCGAGCAGCGAGTACGGCAACTGCACGGTGACTATGGGGGTCAGGCCGTGCGCCTCGGCGTAGCTCTGCGCGCGGGCGGCGTACCAGGCCGGGACGTCGGAGAGCCCGGCGTACCGGATCTTGCCGGTCCGCACCAGGTCGTCGAAGGTCTGCACGACCTCTTCGACCGGGGTGATCCGGTCCCAGGTGTGCAGCAGGTAGAGGTCGAGGTAGTCGGTGCCGAGCCGGCGCAGCGACGCCTCCAGCGCCCGAACCATGTGCTTGCGGCCGTTCCCGCTGGCGTTCGGGTCGGACGGGTCGATCGTGTTGGTGAACTTGCTGGTCAGCACCAGCCGCTCGCGGTTGCCCGCCTTGTCGATCAGGCGGCCGAGCATCCGCTCGCTCTCCCCCGCGGTGTAGAAGTCGGCGGTGTCGACGAAGTTGCCGCCCGCCTCGACGTACCGCCGGAAGATCGGCTCGGCTTCCTCCTCGGTTTTTCCGTACGCGGCGTGGAACCCGTCGACCCCGAAGTTCATGGTGCCCAGCGCGAGCCGGCTGACCCGCAGCCCCGAACGGCCGAGCAGGTAGTAGTGGTTCATGGTCACTCCTCAGTTTTGAACTGCACGGTCCAGACTAGTGGACCGCCCAGTCCAAAGCATGGGTATGAGGTGTCGGTCACGGGCGCGCGTCGTACCGCAAGATGCGGCACGCACCCGGCTAGGCTGCCGCACAGCGTCGCGGCCGGCGTGCCGTTCGGTCCACCCTCATGGTGCGCAATCTCGGGGATGTGCAAAGCTGCGCGCTTACATCAGCATCTCTATGTCCCGGAGGCCCGACGTGGCATCAATAATCTCCCTTGTGGCCGGGCTGGTGATCGGTCTGATCGCCGGCTGGTTCAGCTGGGGAAGAAGCCGCAGCTCAACCCCGACCGCTCCCACGTCCGCGGCCCCCGCGACCGAGTCCTCGACCGGCGAGTCCCTGACCACGGCCGAGCCGACCACCGCCGACCTGACCGCGGCCAGCCCCGACGCCGCCGGCTCGGCACTGCTCACTCTGGACGCCGAACCGGCCAACGAGACCACCAGCGTCATCACCTCCGAACCGGCCGACGCCACCCAGGTGATCGACGCGGACGCCACCCGGCTGGTCACCGCCCCCACCGAAGACGCGGACGCCACCCAGGTGGTCCCCCGCACCGACCCCGACGACTCCGCCGCCACCCAGGCGGTCACCACGGAGTCGATCCCGGCCGAGCCCGAGCCCGTGGCCACCGAGCCGCTCGCCACCGAGCCGCTTGCGGCCGATTCCGTGCCCGCCGAGCTGCTCAGCGCGAAATCCGTGTCCACCGAGGCCACCGCCGAGCCCGTGACCGCCGACGCCGAGCCGTTCGAGGCCGAGTCCGCCACCGAGCCGGTTGCGGCCGAGCCCGCAGCCGCCACCCCGGAGCCGGTCCCCGCCACCCCCGAGCCGGCGTTCGCCGCCGCGGCCTCCGGGCCCGAGCCGACCGCCACCCCCGAGCCGGCCTTCGCCGCCGCGGCCCCCGAGCCGACCGCCACCCCCGAGCCGGCCGCCACCCCCGAGCCGATCGGCGCGGCTGCCGACTCCGGTACGGCCGTCGCCGTGCCCGTCCCGGGCGCCGCCGAGGCCGACGAGGTCGCGCCGGTCCCGGCTCCGGTCGCCGTCGCGATCGCCGAGCCCGACGACCTCACCAAGATTCCCGGCATCGGCCCGAAGATGGCCATGGCCCTCGCCGCCGCCGGCATCACGACCTACCACCAGTTGGCGGACACCGACGTCAGCGTCCTCCGCGCCGCCATTACCGGCGCCGGCATGCGCGTCGCCCCGACGCTGCCGACCTGGCCCGAGCGCGCCAAGGCACTTGCCGAAACCGCCGCCTGACCAACCCGCTGCACCCGACGCCCCGGCCCGACCAGGCCGGGGCGTCGTCGTGTCTGCGCCCCGGTTCCCCGACAACTTCGCTCCTCGCGGTGCGACAGCCAGGCAAGGCGACCGGACCGACTTCAACCCGGACTTCCCCGGCAAGCCCGGGCCACCCAGGAAGCGCGCGCTCCATTGTGGTCGGTCGAGAAGAAGGGTTCGGACATCAGGGTCGGCCGGCAGCTCGTAGACCGGCAGCCGGGCAGCCGATGCGCGCGGCGCAAGCTCTCGACAGTGACGTCGCCCTGCCGTGCACCGCGACCGGCGACCGCACCGCGACCGGGACGCGGTCAGGACAGGCCGGCGACCGCGGCGGCGACCTTGGTTTGCAGGGTGTCCGGCAGGGGCGCGTAGCCGAGGCGGGTCGCTGCTGCCTGGCCGGCTGGGCTTACCGCGTACGCGAAGAAGCTCTTCACCAACGGCCCGGCGCCCTTTGCGCAGACGATCTCGTAGGTGACCAGGACGATCGGGTACGCGCCGGGCCGGGCCGTGCCGTAATCGAGCGCCAGCTCGAGATCGCTGCCCGAGCCGACGATGCGGGCGCCGGCCACCTGGGCCCCGGCTGCCTCGTCGGTCAGCGCCACGAACTGCCCCGCCGCGTTGCCGACCAGCCCCGTCGGCAGCTCGTGGAAGCGGGCGTAGGAGGCCTCGACGTAGCCGATCGCGCCCTCGGTCCGCTCGATCGCCGAGACCATCCCGTTGCTGCCGGCCGCCGCGAAGCCGCCGGGCACCTTCCAGGTGCTTTCCTGCTTGTAGTAGGCCAGGCCCCCGCTGATCAGGTAGCGGCTGGTGTCGGCGACCGCGTCGTACCTGATCGCCCGGGCCTGCGACAGCGCAAGGTACGGCGTGAGGCTCTGCTCGCGGGCGTCGCCCAGCTTCTGCCCCTGCACCGCGAGGACGACGGCCGCCGGTCCGGCCAGGGCGATCGTCAAGATTGTCGCGACGAGCAGGGCCGGGTTGAACGTCCGCCGGAAGCGCCGTGCCGTCCACACCTGCATGGCCGGCAGGATCACCACCTACACGGCGCCGAGGCCCAGGGCCACGGCGATTCCCCACCGCTGGGTGGTCTGCTTGCGGGCGTACGCGCCGTCCAGCCGTTCCTGGCTCGCCTCGCGCAGACGCTGGGCGCCGGGCAACAGCCGCAGGTGCAGCACGTTGGTCGCCCGGGTGTAGGAGCCGTGCTTGTCGCCGCTGGTGGTGAGCGCCTGCCATACCCGTTCGCGATAGACCGCGAGGTCGTCGAGCAGGCGTCGGGTCGCCGCCTGATCCGCCGGGTCGGCGGCGTCGAGCGACCGCTGGAGGTCGGCGTTGATCTGGGTGCTGCGGTCGCGATAGTGGCGAGCGCGTCGATCTGGGTGGCGGCCAGCGAGTCGTCGTCGCCGGCCGGCACCAGCCGGGCGGCCTAGGCGTCGAGGTCGCTCAGCGCGAAGTAGAGGTCGGACGCGGTGGCCGCCTGCGGGGCGGCGTCGTCACCGATGACGCGGACCTGGCGCCGGGTCTGGGCCATCAGCACCGAGGTCGCGACGAACAGCGCCACGGCGACGATCACGACGAGCGTGGTCCACAGGCGCAAACGGGCGGGGGTTTCCGGGCGGACCGTCCGATCGGCAAGACTTCCGGTCGCCTCTAAAACTGCGGGCACGGCGTCACGGTAATGCACGCAGGCATTTCCCTAGCACGCGCCGCCGGACAATTCTCGGCGTTCACCGCAGGTTCATTTTGAATTCGTTCGGCACCGGCTAGACCGCGACCTGTCGTAACCGTTGGTGAGGAACGCCGGCCGCCGTGAGCTGCTGGACGAGCAGGGTGCAGGGGTTGTGCACGAACACCGCGACCTGGTGGTCGTCGCCCAGCCCGCACGCCGCCGCGACCGTGCCGAGGTTGATCGGGTCGAGCGCCGGAACATCGGCCAGGTCCAGGATCAGCCGCAATGGCCGCACCCTGCGGACGGTGTGCACCAGCACCTGCCGGAGTTCGACCGCCCTGTCGAGGCCGACCACACCGTGCGGAGCGATCACGACGCTTCCGTCGGCGCTGGTTCGCACCTCGAGCACCGAGCCGAGCATGAGCACACCCTTCGTCACGAGGCTCACTCTTCGTCACCGGACGTTCAGTTGCTCGCCCACTGTACGACGCAAATCGGTAGCCGTCGACAGGCCGCGGAAAACCATTACCGCGGGTCGGCCGAAAGAACGGTTCTCACCCCGGGCCGGCCATTCATTGCCCCAAGATGAAGGCGTTGTTCACAGCACGGCCATCGGAGCAGGCACCCATGACTCTCGACGCGCAGCACGACCTGTCGGTCTACGTCCTCCACCTCATCGACGACCATCTCGAGGCCATGCAGGGCATCCGGGACCGGATGCGGCACGGCGGGAGAACGAGTCCGGGAGGCCGCCGAACGGTCGCGCTCGACAGCATCACCCTGGCCGAGGAGTACGCGGCCCGGCTGGCCGACGCCCTCACCCACGACCCGATCCGGTAACCGGAAACCCGGCCGGCGGCCGACGCGCTGCCGGCATGCGAACTCCTGATCCCGTATTCGTCGGCCCTTGACCGAGTGGCCATCGAAGCGCTTCGATGGCCATGCTGGCGCGCCCATGGCGGCACCTTCGCCGGACGCCGACCGGAGACACCGCCGGTTCCAGCGCTCGAGACCCTACGAGAGGAAGATCGATGAGTTCGACAGTAAGGCGGGCCGGGGCGGCATTCTTCGCCGCCGCCCTGGCCTTCACCCTCGCCGTGTACGGCGCGACAAGGCCGGCATCGGCCGACGTCGCGGCCCAGCTGACCGCTCCTCAGCTGGTTGCCGACATGGGCGCCGGCTGGAATCTGGGAAACCAGCTGGAGGCCAACGCCAACGGCATCCCCAGCGAAACCGCGTGGGGCAACCCGGTCGTCACGCAGGCCCTCATCAACCGGGTGAAGGCGTCCGGGTTCAAGACGATCCGGATCCCTGTCTCCTACCTGGGCAACATCGGGGCCGGCCCGAACTACACGGTCAGTTCCGCCTGGCTGAACCGCATCGCGGAAGTCGTCAACTACGCCTACAGCCAGGGCCTGTACGTCCTGATCAACATGCACGGCGACGGTTACAAGTCCGTCACCGGCTCCTGGCTGATCTGCGATTCGTCCGACCAGACGACGATCAAGGACAAGTACCAGAAGGTCTGGCAACAGATCGCGACGAAGTTCCAGAGCTACAACGAGCACCTGATCTTCGAATCCATGAACGAGGAGTTCGACGGTCAGTACGGCAACCCGACCTCGGCGTGCTACTCGAACATCAACGCCTACAACCAGATCTTCGTGGACACCGTCCGGAAAACCGGCGGCACCAACGCTTCGCGGTGGCTGCTCGTCCCGGGCTGGAACACCAACATCGAGTACACCGCGGGCGATTACGGCTTCGTGTTGCCCACCGACCAGTACCGGTCCGCCTCCGTCCCCGCCGGCGAGCAGCGGCTCATGATCTCCGTTCACTACTACGACCCGTGGGACTTCACGGGCCAGGAGGACGGCAACATCACGCAGTGGGGATCGGCCGCGACCAATCCGGCGAAGAAGTCGACCTGGGGCCAGGAAGACTACATGGACACCATGCTCAAGAAGATGTACGACGCTTTCGTCGTACGCGGGTATCCGGTGTTCGTCGGTGAGTACGGCTCGATCGACAAGACGACCTTCGACCCGGCGAACAACACGTACCGGGCGAACTTCGCGCGCGTCCTGGTGTCGACCGCCAAGAAGTACGGGGCAGCCACCGCCTACTGGGACAACGGCTACAACGGCCAGTACGGCCTCGGCCTGTTCGACCGCAGCTCCACCACGGTGACCCAGCCGGGCATCCTCAGCGCCATCATCGGCGCCGCGGGCGGCAGCCAGCCGACCACCCCGCCCACCACCGCACCCGCCACGCCGCCGACCACCGCACCCGCCACGCCGCCGACGACCGCGCCGACGACGGGCCCCGGCGGCACCGGCACCTGCCGGGTCACCAACGCGGTCAGTGCGTGGAACACCGGACTGACCGACAACATCACCATCACCAACACCGGCACCGCCGCCGTCAACGGCTGGACCCTGACCTTCGTCCTGGTCTCCGGACAGACGATCGTCTCCGGCTGGAGCGCCACCTACTCCCCGAGCAGCGGTACGGTGACCGCGACCAACGCCGGCTACAACGGCACCCTGCCGCCGGGCGGCTCGGCCACCATCGGCTACCAGGCCAACCACACCGGCAACGCCGCGGCGCCCACCGGCTTCAAGCTCAACGGCGCCACCTGCAGCTGACCCACCACGACGGGCCGGCGCCGGTCACCGGCCCCGGCCCGTCGTGCCCCGGCCGGCTCGCCCCACGTGGACAGCGCTCCCGGATCCGCGCAGTCGACAGTGGTGCCGCTGTACCGGATGCTGGGCATCGCGTCCTCGTCGAGGCCGGCGGCCAGCAGCGCGTCGAGCCGCTGATAGTCAGCGTCCGCCTGCTGTTCCGTTTCCCGGACGGCGTCGTCGCGTTCGGTCACGCTCGGGAAGATCGAGGTGCCGTCCACGCGCGAGCGGCCGTCCCCCAGGTCGGTGAACGTGCGGATCTCCAGCGACGTCCGCCCAACGGACTCGGATGTGCACACGATCCGCCGGTCCGGCGTGACCTCGTGGAACACACCGTGAAAGCAGTATTTGCCGGTGCCCCCCGAGACGGTGTACCGCCACTTGCCGCCGGCCCGCGCCGCGAACTGGTCGATCTCGACGACTGCGCCGTGCGGCCCGGTCCACCGCGCCATCAGGGCGCCCCGAGTATGTGCCGCGAAGACCTTTCCGGCCGATGCCGCGAACTCGCGGCTGAACGTGATGATCTGCTGGTCCGTCGGCGCCGTCAGGCTGCGCATATCAACTCCTCGACTCGGGCTCACACCGCATCATCGGCCGTGGAGTTCTCCGCCACCACCAGCGACCAGGCGGGGGTCGCCGTGCCCGGGGCGCGATTCGAACGCGCACTGTCGCCGTTCTGAGCGGCGGGCCTCTGCCGTTGGGCTACCCGGGCCTGATGTTGCGTCGTGCGTGCCCTCGGCGCGATTCGAACGCGCACTACCGGCGTTCTCGACGCCGTGCCTCTGCCGTTGGGCTACGAGGGCGGGGGAAACGAAGAGCCGCCCTCCCGGTCGGTGACCGGGAGGGCGGCTCGCGTGCGTCGTCTGAAACGTCAGCGTAGGCGCCGGCCCCGGTCGAGCCGCCCTTCGAGCAGCACGAGCAGACCAAGCAGCCGGAGCTGCGTGGTGTTCGTGGCGAAGCGCGTCATGACTGGGACTCCTCGGTGTGTGCCGGTGCAGGTAAGACGCTAGGGCGGGAAGGGGTTGTCCTCAACGCATTTATCCGACGAAGACGCAGAACGGGTGCCCGGCCGGGTCGGCGTAGACCCGCAGCGGCTCGTCCGGGTCGTCGCGCCGGTCGAAA
Source organism: Actinoplanes sp. NPDC051343 (assembly GCF_044455125.1). Classification (NCBI taxonomy): domain Bacteria; kingdom Bacillati; phylum Actinomycetota; class Actinomycetes; order Micromonosporales; family Micromonosporaceae; genus Actinoplanes; species Actinoplanes sp. NPDC051343. The sequence goes on along the minus strand of NZ_JBITEL010000002.1, from coordinate 72,745 downwards.
AGCAGCTTCGCGCCGAGAGCCAGCGCCCGTTCGTGCTGCGCGTCCAGCGTCTCGGTGTCGGGCACGACGGTGTCGAGGTGCATCTGCTGCGGGACCGCGGCGTCCGGCCAGGTCGTCGGCGTGATCCCGGTCGTCTGCTGGAAGGCCAGCTGGATGCCGCCGGTGCCGCGCAGCACGAGCCAGTCGCTGCCGCGTTCGTCCGGCGACCCGTCGGCCGGGATCTCGTCGCCCTCGCGGTAGGTCAGCCCGAACATCTGACGATAGAACTCGGCCAGGCCGCGGGCGTCGCGGGTGTCGAGCACGACCTGGCGCACAGTCGGATAGGTCTCCATCGTTCCAGCGAACCACCGTCGCGGGCCGCCCGCACGGGAACGATCACTTCGAACCGCAATCAGTGATTGATACGCGCAATTCAAATTGCACGTTTGCTAATTCGCGGAATTAGCGCGACAGTGCGTTATGCGTCTTCGCCGTACGGTTTCGATTCTTGCCTCGGCCGCCCTGTGCGGGCCGGGCGTGCCGGCTCGGTCGCCGGCGATTTTCTACGTCTCACCCGGCGGTTCGGATCAAGCGAGCGGAACCGCCTCCCATCCCCTGCTGAGTCCCCAGGCCGCGGTCGGCCGGCTGGGCCGGTCCGGCGGCACGATCGTGCTGGCCGGAGGCCGATACTCGGGAAAGCGCATCGTCCTGGACGGGCGCTCGCACGTCACCGTGCGGGCCGCGGCCGGCGCGGCGCCGGTGCTCGACGGCACCGGCCTGAAAGTGCCCGACGGGCGCAGCGGAATGGTGGAGATCCACAACAGTTCGGATATCGCTATTTCCGGTCTGACGATCACCGGATATCGCACCAAGGCGCTCTCGTCGGTTCCGATCGGCATTTTCGTGAGCGGTTCCGGACACTCGATCCGGCTCAGTCACAATCACGTCCACCACCTCGGTAACGACAACGGCACCCTGGGCAGTTTCGACATCAACGCCCACGGCATCGCCGTCTACGGCACCGACCCGGCGACCTCGCTGTCCGACGTCCGGGTCGACGGCAACGAACTCGACCATCTGGTGCTCGGGGCCAGCGAGACGCTGGTGCTGAACGGGAACGTCGACGGCTGGTCGGTCACCGGCAACGTCATCCACGACGACAACAACATCGGCATCGACGCGATCGGCTTCGAGGGCACGATCCCCGGTCCGGCCCGCTTCACCGAGGTCAACCGGGCCCGCCACGGGGTGATCGCGGGAAACCACGTGTCGCGCATCATCAGCGCGGGCAACCCGGCGTACTGGGAAGACGGCGAGTGGTGCAACTGCGCCGACGGCATCTACGTGGACGGCGGCGGCGACATCGCGATCCGCGGCAACCGGGTCGACGCCTCGGACATCGGCATCGAGGCCGCCTCCGAGTGGAAGCAGGGCCGCACCAACGACATCCGGATCACCGGCAACACGGTCACCGGAAGCGGCTACACGAGCCTGGCGATCGGCGGTTACGACCAGGACCGCGGCGAGGCGTTCGACATCACGGTCAGCGGCAACGTGTTCCACGGCGGATCACCCTCGGTGCTGCTGCAGTACTACGTCCACGACACGACGATCACCCACAACGCGATCACGGCCGGCGGGGGCGACCTGCTCGACCGCGACAAGCCGGCCGGAACCGCGGCCCAGAACGCCGACCTGGTGCTCGACCACAACCGGTACGCGGGCCGGGCCAAGCCGGGCCACGAGACCTACGCCTGGAACGGCGTCACGCAGCACGGCCTGGCGGCCTACCAGGCGGCGAGCGGCCAGGACCGTTCCAGCACCTACTCCCCGGCCGGGTAGAGCCACCCGCGCCTAGACCTCGACGACCTGGTTGCGGCCGGCCTCCTTGGCCCGGTAGAGGGCGTGGTCGGCCCGGGCGAGGAGGTGGTCGAGCGTGCGGTCGCCCGGGGTCAGGCCGGCCAGGCCGACGCTGATCGTCACCTGGACCGGGCCGGCCGCGGTCGCGATCGGGACCGCGGCGACCGCCGCCCGCATGCGCTCGGCCAGCACGCGGGCGTCGCCGTCGTGGTCGGGCAGGACGACCGCGAACTCCTCGCCGCCGTAGCGGCCCAGGACGTCGGCCTGGCGGACGGCGGCGCGGACCCGGGCGGCGACCGTACGGATCACCTCGTCACCCACTCCGTGGCCGTACGTGTCGTTGATGTTCTTGAACTTGTCGATGTCGATCATCGCGGCCGCCAGGTCGTGCCGGCCGCGGTCGGCGGCGACGACCAGGGCACCCGCGATGGCGTAGAAGTGCCGCCGGTTGTGCTGGCCGGTCAGCTCGTCGGTGGTCGCCAGCTCCTGCACCCGGCTGAACAGGCGGGCGTTGTCGTACGCGCTCATCCCCTGGATCGCCAGCGCGGCCGCGACCTGCACCGCGGTGTCGTCGAACGCCGGGCCGCCGAGCAGCACGACCCCGGCCGGCCCGTCCCGGTGGAACAGCGGCACCGCGAGGACGGCGGCCGACTCCCCGAGCACCGCCGGCACCGAGGGCAGCACGGTCGGCGTGAGCACCGTACCCAGTGTGAGCCGGCTGCCGAGCCCGGTGGCGGTGCCGGCGACCTCGGCCACGTCGGAGCCCACGATCAGGCATCCGGCGTCCGCCGAGGCGCGAGCGACAAGCGTGGCGAACAACTGCCGCAGCAGCACCGCCGGGTCGTGGATAGCGCTCAGCTCGGCCAGGCTCGACCGCAGCGTCTCGGCGAACGCCTGCTGCTGCCGGGCCGCCTGCACAGCCAGGTGCAGCTGGGCCGCCCGGGCCGTTTCCAGCGAGACCGCCACGTGGCCGACCACCGCGGTCAGCACCTCGACGTCGTCGTCGGTGAAGATCCCGCGGGCCAGCCGGCTGTCGAGGTAGACGACGCCGACCGTCGTGCCCTTGAACCGCACTGGCGCGACCAGGATGCTGCGCAGGCCGTGCACCACCGCGGAGCGGGACCCGAGGGCCGCACCCTGCTCGGTTCCGGTCAGCACCAGGGCCTCGCCGCTCTCGGCCACCCGGTCGACCAGGGTCGCGCCGTACGCGGTCTGCTGCTGCAGATCGGTGCCGTCGGCGCCCCGCCCGGCGTAGTGGACCGGCCGGCCCGCGTCGTCGAGCAGGAAGAACAGCGCCCGCTCGGCACCGAGGATGCCCAGCATCTCGTCGAGGGCGACCCGGGCGAGTTCCTGCGGGTCGAGGATTGTCGCGGCGGCGGAACCCACCTGTTGCAACGCTTCCAGGCGACGGTTGCGGCCGGCGTCGGCGCGCCGGTCGACGTTGGTGCCCCGGTGGGACAGCCCGGCGTCGTCGACCCCGAACTCGGCCCGGATCTGCCGTCGCCGCTGCTCCCAGCCGTAGTGGTTGGCCAGCATGAGCCCGTAGCGGGCCTGCCGCTCGGCCTCGTTGCCCTGGCCGAGCCCGCGGAACGCCCGCGCCCGGAACCGCGCCACCTCGAAGTGGACGACCGGCGCGTCGATCCGCCGGGCGATCGGCTCGACCCGGTCGATCCAGTCGAGCGCGGCCCGGAAGTCGCCGGTCAGCTGGGCCAGCGCGGCCTCGCCGATCAGGTAGGCCGCGTCGAGCAGGGGCGACGCCTTGCGTACGCGTCGCAGGTCGCGCACCGCCTGCCGGGCGGTCGCGATCGCCGCCGGCCGTTGCTCGTCGGTGGCCAGCCGCAGCTGGGCCATCCGGCCGTGGGACTGGAACGCGTAGAACCATTTCATCTGCGTCATCAGCTCGCGCGGCTTGAGCCCGAGCCCGTGGAACTCGGCGACCAGCGCCTCGAACGGCGCCCCGATCTCGCCCTGCTCGATCGCCGCGCACGCCGCCGCGGTGATCAGGTGCGCGCGGTGGGCCGGCGTCGCGCCGTCGCCGAGCGCGGCCAGCGCGGTCGCGGCCTCGGCGTGCTGCCCCTCGACCGCCGGGATCATGACGCCGAGCATGCTGAAGGAACTGCCGGCGGCCAGCCGCGGATCGGGCAGCCGGCTCAGACCGCGCTCGTATTCGGCGCGGGCCTGGGCGGTATAGCCCCGCAGCAGCAGCCGCAGGCCGATCGTCGCGTGTCCGGGGATCAGCTGAGCCGGCGCGAACCACCGCTCGTGCTTGGTGATGGTGTGTTCCCAGGCGGTTCCGTCGTCGTGCCCGCCGAACAGCATCGCGCAGCCGCGCAGCCATTCCGTGTAGGCGGCGAGCGCCGGATCGCCCAGCCTTTCGGCCACCGCGGCGGAACGGTCGAGGCAGCGCAGCGCGGTGCGCCGCAGTTTGATCATCGCGGCGAAGTAGCCGACCAGCGCATAGACGCGAACATATTCGGCACCGGGGCCGAGCCGGTTCACCGCGTAGAGCGCACGCAGCGCGAGCAGGCCGGCCTCGCGCAGGCGCAGCCCCAGACCGGCGGCATAGCCGCCGGCGTCGAGAATGGCGGCGAGGGCGGCCAGCTCGTCGCGCCGGTTGCCCTTGGCGGTTCCGAAGCCGATTTTCGTACGCCGTACGAGTCCACCGGCGGCCGCGGTGGTCAACGTGGTCAGCACCAGGAGAAGCGGGTTGCGGGGCAGCGGATGGCGTAGTTCGGCCAGCGCCGCACCTGTGGATTCCAGGGCCCGATCGGTGTCCCAGAGGGTGTGCCGGAGTTCGATCTGGGTGGCCAGCAGGCGCGCCCGCCGGCCGTGGTCCTTCTCGGCGGCGAGCGCGCGGTCGAGGGCGTCCGCGGAGTCCTGGTAGCGGGCCGAGCGCAGATAGGCGATCGCCAGCGGGTGCAGCACCTCGGTCGAGGGGCCGGCGCCGAGCAGATAGCCGACGGCGTCGGCCGGGGCACGGTCGTCGAGCGCCCGCAGACCGGCCGCCAGCGCACTACGGTGCCGGTCGTTCTCGGCGGCGGCCAGGCCGGCGCGCTGGTAGTGGCGGGCCACGGCGTAGACGTGGTCGGCGTCGTGCAGGGCCGGCGGCAGTTCCTCGAGCGCGTGGGCCAGGGCCGCGTGCCGCTCGCGCAGGCGGGCGGCGGGGACGGCGTCGAGCAGGCTCTCCCGCAGCAGCGGGTGCATGAAGACGTACCAGCCACCGGGCCAGGCCTCGACGACCCGCCGGTCGACCGCGGCCGCGACCGCGGCCACGACGTCGTCGGCCGCGCTGCCGGCGTCGGCTCCCGAGGCCACCGGGGCCGCGGAAGTCGGGTCCGGTTTCTCTACCGCCGCGATGAGGGTCTCGGTGCGGAAGCGGTCGCCGGCGACCGCCGCGGTCACCAGGTGGCGGCAGGTGCCCTCGGGCAGCTGGGCGAGACGCGCGGCGAGCAGGTCGCGAACGCCGTCGGCGGCGGGCAGAGCGTCCGCGCCGGCCAGGTCGACAACCCAGGTGCCCCACATCGGCGTGAGCAGTCCGGCATCGACGAGCCGCAAGAGGTAGGCGACGACGGCGAACGGCGATCCGTCGGTGCGGGCCGCCACATGGTCCGTCAGCTCCGGCGTGACCGCGGCGCCGGGAAGGCGGCCGGCGATCAGCTCGTCTACGGCGGCCCGGTCGAGCGGGCCGCACTCCACCACCTCGGTCCCGCCCGCGGGGCGGCCGGCCTCGCCGTCGAGGGTGGTCAGGAGCACCAGCAGCGGCACGGTGGGCAGGTCGGCGGCCAGCAGGGTGAGCACCTGGCGGCTTGCCGGGTCGAGGCGGTCGGCGTCGTCGAGCACCAGCAGCAGACCGTCGGTGTGCCGGGCCAGTTCGGCCAGGAACACCGCTACGGCCGCGAACACGTGCTCGTCCCGCACCTCGCCGAGCGGTGCCGCCGCGTCGCCGAGCAGCCCCTCGAGCCGCACCGACAGGCGGCCGACCAGCGCCGGGCCGGCCGCGAGCGCGGCCTCGCGCACCAGTGGGACCACGACGTCGCGGCGTGCGGGCGGCAGGGCAAGGAGGTCCCGCAGATAGCCGTCGACGGCCTCCCGGAGAGCGGCCAGCGGCAACGGCTCGTCGGCCCGGCAGGTCGCCGACAGCACCGCGCCGTCGGTGCGAGCGAGCGCCGCGACCTCCTCGGCCAGGCGGGTCCGGCCGGAGCCGGCGGGGCCGCGGACCACCGCCGTACCCCCGGAACCGCGACGGGCCCTCGCCCAGCGTGACCCGAGTCTTTCGATTTCGGCGGCGCGGCCGCACAGCGGCCAGCGCACCGCCGCCGGGGCCACCGCGACCTCACCGGCCGGGCATTCCCGCAGGTCGGCCAGGAGGGCGGCGGCGTCCTGATAGCGGTCGTCGGGGTCCTTGGCGAGCAGCCGCACGACGACCGCGGAGAGCGCCGGGTCGAGGCCGGGCCGCAGCGAGGCCGGCTCGGGCACCGGCGCGGTCAGGTGCAGGCGGAGCAGCTCCCCGACGTCGGACGCCTCGAACGGCAGCCGCCCGGTCAGGCACTCGAAGAGCACCACGCCGAGCGAGTAGAGGTCGGAGCGGGCGTCGACCGGCCGCTTGAGCATGCCGGACTGCTCGGGCGACGCGTACAGGAAGGTGCCGACCGCCTCGTCCTCCGCCGGCTTGCCGCCGCCGAGCACCGCGAGACCGAAGTCGATCAGCTTGTCGGGGTCGGTCATGATGTTGCCCGGTTTGACGTCCCGGTGCACCAGGCCGACCCGGTGGGCCGCGGCCAGGGCCCGGGCCAGCCGGGCGGCCAGCTCGACCGTCCGCGACGGGGTGAGCGGGCCGTGGGCCAGCAGATCGGCCAGCGTCGCGCCCGGCAGATTTTCGAGGACCATGGCGGGGGCGTCGTCGTACCGGCCGGCCGCGTGGATCCGGCCGACGCCCGGATCGTTCACGCAGGCCAGCAGCGCCGCCTCGCGGCGGAAGGCGGCGGGCAGCGCTGGGTCGGCGGCGGCCTCGCGGTGGGGTCGCTTGAGGGCGTACGCCACGCCGTCGCGCCGCACGCGGTGCACGGTCGTGAACGCGCCCCGGCCGAGCTCGGCCTCGATCTCGAGGCCGGTCAGCGCGTCGTTCAGGGGGTTGTCCATCACGTGAGGTCTCATTCCGCAGTTGCCGCTTCGCCCGGTGTGATCGGCCGGAAAGCAACGAACCTGAAACCCTGTGTGATGAATCGCTTACAGCTTGTCCTTCAGCCCGGCCTCTTCGAATGCCCGGCCGATCTCGTCGCACCCCTCGGTGAAGTGCGCCCAGCTGTCGCAGTGCACCGGCACCACGCGCCGCGCCTTGGTTATCGCCGCTGCCTCCGCCGCCATCGCGCTGTCCAGCGTCAGCAGCGCGTTGTCGAACAGGCCGGCCCGCGCCGCGCCCGCGAAGATCACCGCGGTGTCGATCGCCGGGAACCTGGCGGCGATTTGCCTCACCACCTCGAGCGACGCGTTGTCACCGCTCACGTAGGTGGTCGGAAGCCCGTCACCGGTCAGCACGAACCCGATCACCTCGCCGGTCACCGGCTCGCAGCCCGGGGGCCCGTGCTGCGCCGGAACGGCGGTGACCGTCACGTCCTTCACCGCCACGCTTTCCCAGGGCGCCAGACCCCGGGCGGTGCCGGCCAGGCGGCCCGCTCCCGACCTGGTGGTCAACGTCAGAGGTACGCGGGTGAGCAGTTCCCGGCCGGCGCGGTCGAGGTTGTCGGGGTGCTGGTCGTGCGACAGCAGCACCACGTCGATCGGGCCCAACTCGGCCGGGTCGATCGCCGACGGCGCGGTCTTGGTGAGGAACCGGCCGTCGCCGCGCGGGTAGTCGCCCGGCGGGTCGAAGGTCGGGTCGGTCAGGAACCGCAGCCCGCCGAACTCGATCAGGGCGGTCGGGCCACCGAAGACGCGGATGTCCGTCATCGATCGTTCTCCTCACGGTTTCTCGACTGAATTGCCGTGAGGTGACGTTAGAGGATTCTCACGCGAAAGCGCAATGGTTAGCATGAGGCGATGACCGATGTCCCGCCGCCCGCCCCCGGTGCCGACCGGCACCCGGCACTCGACCTGGCCAACACGCCGCTGGCCCTGACCAGCGGCGAGGTCGACCTGCTGGCCACCCCGGCCGACGCCACCCGGTGGTTGATCAAGCGCGGCCTGGCGCCTTCGGACGCCCGGGTGTACGAGCTCTGTGCGGACCGGCTGCGAACCTTGCGGGACCACATCCGCGGCCTCCTGTCGGCCGGGGTCAACGGAACGCCGCCGAAGCCCGCCGACCTGGAAGCGGTAAACGCCGCGCTGACCCGGGCACCGGCGACCGACGTGCTGCGCTGGGACGCCGACCGCGGCCTCCACCGCGCGGCCGCCCACCCGATCGACCAGATGCTCGAGCGGGCGCTCGCGGTCCTCGCGGCCGACGCCGCCGACCTGCTGACCGGTCCGTCGGCGGCCCGGCTCGCCGCGTGCGGGTCGCCGCCCTGCCGCCGCTTCCTCGTCCGCACCCACGCCGCCCGGCACTGGTGCTCGGTGCGCTGCGGCGACCGGGCGCGGGCGGCCCGGGCCTACGCGCGGCGGCGCGAAACCGCATCCTGATCTCGGTTTATCAGATTGTTGCGTACGCTGGATGCGCACTGATCATGCAGTGACCAGCGGCAACGGGCATCCCGGGCGCCGGCGTCGGGTTTTCGGCATGCCGGGATCCCCGTGCCCACCGCCGCGGCTGTGTACGGTGCTGCTCAACTTTTACCCAGCTCACTCCCAGCGATAGGCAGGCCGACGTGGCGGTCAGTCCCGTGCGCTCAGGTGACCCGCAACGACTCGGCAACTACCGCGTTCTCGGACGCCTCGGTGAGGGCGGCATGGGCACGGTCTTCCTCGCCGAATCGCCGGCGGGTGCACGCGTCGCCGTCAAAGTCGTCCGGCCCGAACTCTCCGCGGACGCCGAGTTCCGGGCCCGCTTCCGCAGCGAGATGAAACGCGCCCGTCAGGTGCCGGGGTTCTGCACCGCCGAAGTACTCGACGCCGATGCCGACGCCGACCCGCCCTACCTCGTGGTCGAATACGTGCCCGGCCCGAGCCTGGCCGACGTCGTCCACGACTCCGGCCCGCTGCGCGGCGGCGACCTGCACAGCGTCGCCATCGGAGTGATCGTCGCGCTGGTCGCCATCCACGACGCCGGGGTGGTACACCGCGACCTCAAGCCGGCCAACGTCCTGTTCGCGTCGCTGGGCACGCCGAAGGTCATCGACTTCGGCGTCGCGACCGCGCTCACCAGCACCGAGCCGCACACCGGGCCGGGGCAGATCATGGGAACGGTCGCCTACATGGGCCCGGAACGCCTGGACGGCACGGCCAACCGGGGCGCCGGCGCGGCCGGTGACATCTGGGCCTGGGGTGCGCTGGTCCACTACGCGGCGACCGGGCAGACGGCGTACGACCCCGAGACGTTGATCGCGGCCGCGGCCGGGATGCCGTTGCCCGCACCCGATCTGACCTCGATCCCCCTGCCGTTGCGCGGCATCCTCAAGCGTGCACTCCACCGCGACCCGGCGCACCGGCCGAGCGCCCACGAGGTGCTCGAATGGCTGGTCACCAAGGGATCCTCCCCCCTGGTGCCGAGCCGGCCGGACCTGGTGCGGGCCGCCGCGGCCGTACGCCACACCGAGCCCGTCACCCCGGTCGGCCCCCGGCCGGCGCGGGCCCGACGGCGTACACCCGGACTGGCCGCGGCCGCCGCCGTGCTGCTGATCGCGGCCGCGGCCGGATATCCGCTCGTGGTCCACTCACCGGCCGGCTCGGCCCCGGCCGCGGCGCCCGACCTGGGCGAGCGCGAGCGCACCTCGGACAAGGCCAGCCGGGCCCAACGCGGCGACCGGTGCACCCTGACCGGGCCGCTCGACGTCCAGGCCGGTCACGCCTACGCCTTCACGTGCCCGGCCGCGCGGAACGCCGGCGACCAGTCGATCCGCGTGAAGATCTCGCTGGCCGCGCGGTCGGCGTGCGCGCTGATCTCCACCGACACCTACCGCACCACGGTCTGCGCCGACCAGGTCGTGGTCAGCCGGGACGCCCGCACGGTCGCGATGTCGGCGGTCGACCCGGCCTGGCGACCGGGCGTCTGGCACCAGGTCGAGATCCGTACGCCGGGCAGCGGGATGACCGTCGCCCTGGACGGGGACGACGTCATCAACCGGTCGCGCCTCAGCACACCCGGCCGGGGCGCGGTCAGTCTCGGCTCGGGCCGCGGCCCCGGACCGGTCAGCTTCGCCGAGGTGGAGATCGCGTCGGTAGGGTGACCGGGTGCAGCCTGGCCACGCCGTCCTCCTGGTGCTGGGCGGGGTCGGGGCGGGGCTGACCGGGTCGATGGCCGGGCTCGCATCGCTGGCGAGTTATCCGGCGCTGCTGTCGGTGGGCATGGCCCCGATCGCGGCGAACGTCACCAACACGGTCGCGCTGCTGGCCAACACGGTCGGCACGGCGGCCGGCACCCAGCGGGAACTCGAGGGACAGGGCCCGCGGCTGATCGGGCTGTCGGCGGTCGCGGCACTCGGCGGCCTGGCCGGGGCGTGGCTGCTGCTGAAGACGCCGTCGTCGACGTTCGAGTGGATCGTGCCGATGCTGATCGCGCTCGGGGCGACGCTGCTGCTCCTGCGCGACCCGCTGCGCCGCTGGGCCGGGCATCACACGATGTCGGCGCCGATGCTGGGCGGCTCGGTGTTCCTGATCGGCATCTACGGCGGTTACTTCGGGGCCGCTGCGGGCGTACTCATGCTGGCCGTACTCGCACTGGCCGCCCGCGAACCGCTTCCGGTGACCAACGCGGTGAAAAGCGTCGTCCTCGGCGCGTCGAACCTTTCCGCCGCGACCATCTACGCCGTGACCGCGCCGGTGAACTGGGCCGCCGCCGGCGTCCTGTCGGTCGGCTGCCTGGTCGGCAGCTGGATCGGACCGGCCCTGGTCCGCCGGATACCGGAACGCCCGCTGCGCGTGGCGATCGCGGTGGCGGCGATCGGGCTCGCCGTGTCCCTGTGGTGGCGGGCGGCCCGCTGAGAGACAACCATTGCCTATCACATCAGTAGGAGGTGTAGGGTGGCGGCACAGTTCGAGCTGAGGCGGAACCACCCATGGGCAGACTCACCGAATCGGCCGCCGAGCAGCTGATCGCGGCGCGGGCCTTCAACTGCGGGCCGCCGGGCTTCGTGGGGGCGGCGCTCGACCGGCCGGGCCGTGCTGGGTTGCCGCGGCAGGCGCTGCGGCACGGGTTCCTGATCAGCCGGGCGGGCGGGGTGGTCACGGTCAGCGGGCCGCCGTCGCCGGGCCTGGAGAGCAGCCTCACCCGCATGGCCGAGGACCTCGCGGCATTGCGCGGGAGCCGGCCCGGGCGCTCGCCTGGCAGCCGGCCCGAGAACCGGCCCGGGAGCTCCCCTGACAGCTGGCCCGAGAACCGGCCCGGGAACCGGCCTGGACGCTCGCCTGGCAGCTGGCTCGGGAACTCGCCCGGGAACTCGCCTGGGAGCTGGCCCGGCGGAGGGGCTGCGGCCGGCATCCGGGTCGGGCTAGAGTCCGGGCTCGACGGCGGCGGGCCGCTGGGGTTGCCGCGGCGGTGGCGGCTGGCGCACACGCTGGCGCCGGTGCTGGCCGCAGCCTTCGCCAACAGCCCGTCAAACAACAGCCCGTCCAACAACAGCCCGTCGGTCACCAGGCCGTCGCTCGGCGGCCGGTGGCGGAGCGTGCGGGCGGCCCGGTACCGCGACCGGCCGGTGCTGCCACACACCGCCGTCCCGCCGCCGCCGAACCCGTGCACCGCCGATCTCGACCCGCGCGGGCACGACGAAGGCGCCGGCCCGCGCTGCGGCGGCGAAGGCACGCACCCGAGTCGCGGCGGCGAAGGCAGAGACCCGAGCCGCGGCGGCGAAGCCACGGGCCCTCGCCGCGGCGGCGAAGCCAGAGACCCGCGCCGCGGCGGCGAAGCCACAGACCTGAGCCGCGGCGGCGAAGGCGCGGACCCGCGCGCGAGCTGGGCGGCCTCCGTGATGGACACGGCCGTGGGTGACCGGACCTTCCGGGAGTGGACCCGGTCGGACGACCCGCCGACCGAGGACGATCTCGCACGGCACCTCGACACGCTGACGGCGCCGGTGCAAGCGCGCGGGCACCTCGAGCTCGACTTCGCGGACGGTCAGGACGGCGACGGCGACGGCGACGGCTGGCGGGTCGCGGTCGCGGTCATCGCCACGCTCCTCGACGACCCGGTGGCGGCCACCGCTGCGGAGAGGGCGACGGGGCATTTCGCGTACGCGGAAAGGGTGTGGGAAATCGCCGCGCGGGACGCCCTCACCGATGCGCGACTTGCCGCCGCGGCCCGGGAATGTTTCGTGGCGGCGTATGCCGCCCTGGGCCGCCGGGGTGCGCCCCGCGACCTGCGGGACGCGGTGGCCGCCTTCACCGAACGCTATGTGATGCGCGGGCGTTGCCCGGCCGACGACCGGATCGTTCTCCCCATCTAGTCCGTCGAACGTGCGGCCGGGCGGCGACGGGCCGGAACCGTCAGGCAGGCGGCCAGGCCGGACAGGAAACGGTCGAGGTGGTCCGTCGTCGTGCCGAGGCCGAAGCTGGCGCGGAGCAGGCCCGGGGTGTCGCCGCAGGCGGCCACGCCGGCGCGGCCGGTCAGGTGGCGGACCAGCGGGTGGGCGCAGAACTGGCCCGCACGCACGCCGACGCCGTGTTCGACGGCCAGCCGGTCGGCTACGCGGGCCGGGTCGTGGCCGGCAAGGGCCAGCGAGACGATGCCCACGCGGGGTGAGCGGGGGCCGAACAGGCTCACCTCGACGGCGCCCGGGATCGAGCGCAGGCCCGCGCGCAGGTGGGCCAGCAGTTCCTGCTCGTCGGAGGTGGAGCGGCCGGCGTCGGCCAGGGCCGTGCAGACCGCGGCCAGGGCGACCGCGCCCAGCAGGTTGGGGGTGCCGCCCTCGTGACGGGCCGGTCCGGTGGCCCACCGGACGTCGCCCGCGCCGACCGCGGCGCTCGCCCCGCCGCCGGCCAGGTAGGGCTGGGCCGCGTCCAGCCAGTCGGACCGGCCGGCCAGGACGCCCGCGCCGAACGGGGCGTACAGCTTGTGGCCGGACAGGGCCACGTAGTCGGCGTCGAGGTCGGCCAGGGAGATCGGGACGTGCGGTGCCAGTTGGGCGGCGTCGACGACGATGCGGGCGCCGTGACGGTGGGCGGCCTCGGCCAGGCGGCGGATCGGCAGGATCTCGCCGGTGACGTTGCTGGCGCCGGTGACGGCCAGGAGTTTCGGGCCGCGGAGGACGCGGAGCGCGGAGGAGGCTGCCGCCACCGCCTCGTCCGCCGAGGCCGGGGCGGGCAGGCGCACCGGGTCGGCCCACGGGAGGAGGGTGGCGTGGTGCTCCGATTCGAACACGACCGTGCGGGTGCCGGCCGGGACCGCGCGGGCCAGCAGGTTGAGGGCGTCGGTGGTGTTGCGGGTGAAGACGACGTGGTCGCCGTCGCGGGCGCCCAGGAAGCCGGCGACCACGTCGCGGGCCCGCTCGTACTCCAGGGTCGAGGTCTGTGACCGCAGGCCGGTGCCGCGGTGGACGCTGCCGTAGTAGGGCAGCAGCGCGTTGACCGCATCGGCCGCGGCGCGCACGCAGGGTGCGGTGGCCGCGTAGTCGAGGTGGACGAACCCGTCGACGCCGACGACGTCGAGCGGCGAGGTGTGCACGGCAACGGACATGGGACTGCCTCCGCAAGGGTCCGGACCCGCACGGGCCCGCGCTTGCCCGCGTCGGTCGACGCCGGCCCGGTCTTCACCCGGGGCACCCCATCGCGAACGCAAGGGTTGCCGGCCAGCAAGCCGGGGCTGTGTGCTGGCACTCATGACCTGCCGAGCAGGCTAGCAGACGAATTAGGGTGGCCCGCATGTACGCCGAAGACTGGGCCGCGTGGCATCAGGCACACGAACGCCGACGCGCGCGACCCCACGGGCTCCTGGCCGCAACGGGTCTGCATTGGCTCACCGCCGACTGGCAGAGCTTCGACGACGTTCCCGGTGAGTGGCGCGACGGCCCCGACGGCGTATCGGTCCGAAGCGGGCAGGGCGAGCGGCATCTGGGCCACGTCGACGAGGACGGCGTCGAGCTGATGTTCGGCGACGTGATGGCCGAGGTCACCCGGCGCGGCACCGACGTGATCCTGCGCCCGCGCGACCCGCGGAACCCGGTTCGCCTCGCCTACCAGGGAACTCCGGCCTTCCCGCCGGACGAGAAGTGGATCGTCGCCGGGCGGTTCGTCGAGGACCGCCGGGAGATCACGGTCGGCACGGTGGTCGACGGCCTGAAGCTCGACGATTCCCAGCTGGGCCGGGTCGACTTCACCGTCGACGGCAGGCCGCTGAGCCTGACCGTGTTCTCCGGGTTCGAGATCGTCTTCAGGGACGCGACGTCGGGCGTCACCACCTACGGCGCCTCGCGGACGCTGAGGATCGACCCGCCCGCCGCGGACGGCACGGTGGTCATCGACTTCAACCGGGCGACCAACCTGCCGTGTGCGTACACGGAGTTCGCGACCTGCTCCCTGCCGCCGCCGGAAAACGTGCTGCCGATCGCGGTCGCGGCGGGCGAGAAGGCCCCCTGACCGGTCAGGGGTGCCGGCGCAGGCTCCGGAGGGCCAGCGCGACCTGCAGCCGCAGCTTCCCCGAGGGCGAACGGACCGACCATCCGACCAGATGTTCAAGGTGGACGATCCGGTCCCGCAGGGCCGAGTGGTGCACCCGCAATACCGTTTTCGCGGCGCGCCGGCTTGCCGTGCCGGCGACGGCTTGCAGGGTCGCGACCCCACGGCGTGGTCCCGGCGGCGTGCGCCAGCGCGTCCGGATCGGGGATCGCATCGGGCAACGACGCTGAGGCCAGGAGGGTCAGACCACCCAACGATCCGAACTCGACGACCATCGGTCCGGGGTCGTGGTCGGTGCCGTCGGCCGCGAAGCGCAGCGCGATGCCGGCCGCCGCATAGGAGTCCGGCAGATCGGACCGGCCGGCCCGACGTCCAGGCGGCCACCCGGCCCGACGCCGCCGCCGGGCCGGTCGGACGCGCGACGGCGCGGACCGGGCCGGTCAGGCCGAGGTTTCGCGCGGCCACCTCGCGTACCGAAATCGGCGCCGTCGCATCGACGACCAGCTCGACCAACGCCGGGTCGTCGGCCGGGGCTCTGCCCCGGGTGCGATCGAGGACCGCCCGGGCCGCGCCCGCCGCGCGCGGGAGGATCATGGCATCGACGGGGCCGGGCTCACCGGTCCGCTCCAGGCTGAGCGTTGCTTGCGCACCGATTTCCGTACGCGGCCACACCGCGCCCGACGGCTCCGCCGCTGGCTCGTTCCGGCCTTCGGAGGTGACCCGCACGTGCACCCGCCGGGACACGTCGCCGAGGCGGGCGGGCACCCCGGCCAGCACCGCCGCGCCCCGGACGATCGCCTGCAGGCCGGCCCGCGACTCGGTCAGGCTGTCGAAATAGGCGATGACCCGCAGCGCGGCCGCACCGCGAGATCCTTCATACCGTCATCTTCTTACGCGAACAGCCGGTCCAACCATTTGATTCGCGCGGCCTTGGCGTCCTGGCTGATCGCGGCGGCCGGTGCGAAGGAGTCGAAGCCGTGGTAGCCGCCCGGCCAGACGTGCAGCTCGGCGCGCCCGCCCGCCTGCCAGATCGCGGTGGCGTAGGCGACGTCCTCGTCCCGGAACGTCTCGGCGGAGCCGACGTCGATGAAGGTCGGCGGCAGGCCGGAGAGGTCGGTCGCGCGGGCCGGCGCGGCATAGGGCGAGACGTCGGGACCGCCGACCGCGTCGCCGAGGAGTGCGCCCCAGCCGGTCGCGTTGGCGGTGTGGTCCCAGACGCCACGGCCGGTCATCTGGACCGCGGACACGGTGTTGTTGCGGTCGTCGAGCATCGGGCAGAGCAGCATCTGACCGAAGACGGCCGGGCCGCCGCGGTCGCGGGCGAGCAGGCCGAGGGCCGCGGTGAGGCCGCCGCCCGCGCTGCCGCCGGCGATGACGATGCGATCGGGGTCGATGCCGAGGTCGGCCGCGTTCTTGGCGGTCCAGGCCAGGCCGGCGTAGACGTCCTCGATCGGGCCGGGATGCCGGGTCTCGGGCGCGAGCCGGTATTCGACCGAGACGACGACGGCCTGGTAGCGGGCCGCGGTCTCGACGATCTCGAGGATGCCGCTGCGATTGTCGCCGAGGATCATGCCGCCGCCGTGCGTGTGATAGATCGCCGGGCGCGCGCCCTCGGCACCGACCGGCGCGCAGATCAGCAGCGCGATGTCGGGGTCGCCGGCCGCCCCGGGAACCGTGCGCTCACTGACCGTGTAGGTGCCGTTGCGGCTGATCTCCTCGTCGGTGGGCGGGGCCATGAGGCCACCGGTGTCGGCGCGGGCCGCGGCGATCAGCTCGGGGGTGATCGAGGCGGGCACGGCGTCGCCGAGGGCGCTGAGGACGGCGGCGAGTTCGGGGTCGAAAGGTACGGGCGGATGGGTCATCGGCGTTTCGTCCTTCTCTCGGGGCGTTCCTGCGGCGTCCTCGGGGCTGGTCACGACCGGTAGGCGGGCGAGCAGGCCGGTGATCGCCGTCTCCAATAGAATCCGCCTCATCCGCGGCCGGGACGAGCGCCAGGCGGCGGAATCTACCCGCCAAATGGCAGGGCGACGTGCTCAGCGCGGCCGGGCGCAGCCCTGGGAGCCGGGGCGGCGTGCTCAGCGCGGCCGGGCGCAGCCCTGGGAGCCGGGGCGGCGTGCTCAGCGCGGCCGGGCGCAGCCCTGGGAGGCGGGGCGGCGTGCTCAGCGCGGCCGGGCGCAGCCCTGGGAGCCGGGGCGGCGCGCTCAGCGCGGCCGGGCCGCAGCTCCGGAAGGCGGCTCGACATTGCCGACAGCCGGGACCGGGACCGTGGCCGGTGGCACCGTGGCCGGTGGCACCGCGGCCGGCGGGACGGCGGTCGAGGCGCGAGGCACCAGGCGGCACGGGCGGGCTCGCCGGCCGCTCACGTCGTCGCCGTTGATCGCGGCCAGCAGCAGCTCGGCGGCCGACCGGCCGATGCCCTCGAGGTCCATGTCGACGCTGGTCAGCGCCGGCCGGCAGCCGTCGACCACGACGTCCCAGTTGTCGAAGCCGACCAGCGCCACGTCGCGCGGGATGTCCCGGCCGGCCTCCCGCAGCGCCTCGGCCATGCCGCGGGCGATCTGATCGCTGCCGCAGAACACCGCGTCGATGTCGGCGCCGGTCGACAGCAGGATTCCCGCCGCTTGACGGCCCCAGGCCTCGCTCCACTCGCCGTACAGGGTGGGCGTGAGCAGGTCGGCGGCGGCCGCCGCCGCCCGCACCCGGGCCGAGTGATGATGTTCGGGCCCGGTGACGTGGGCGATCTTGTGCCGGCCGATTGCCTGCAGGTGACGGATCGCGCGGCGGGCGCCGTCGGCCTCGTCGGGCACGACCGAGCAGTCGTGGGGGTCGGCCGAGCTGATGAACGCGTAGACCACCGGCACCGGCAGGCCGGCGCCGATCGGCGGCCGGGACTGGGCGCGGCGGCCAGTCACGATGATGCCGTCGACCTTGCGGCTCAGGAGCGTACGCAGGTAGTACTGCTCGCGGATCGGGTCGTCGCGGGCGTCGCACAGGAACACCGAGACCTGGCCGGCGCCGAGCGCGTCCTCGGCGCCGATGAGCAGCGGGATGCTGAACCGGCCGATGCTGTCGGTGGTGATCATCCCGACCGTGTAGGTGCGGCCGGTGTGCAGGCTGCGGGCGGCCGCGTTGGCGACGAAGGCGAGCTGGTCGGCGGCCTGCCGGACCCGGGCGACGGTTTCGGCGCGCAGCGAGCCGCGGCCGTTGAGCGCCTTGGACGCCGTGCCGGTGGAGACTCCCGCGAGTGCGGCCACCTCGCTGATCGTGGCCGCGCGTGCCTTGTCGCTCAGCGTTTCCTCCCCCGTTTTCCGGCCCTCTGAGATGGACCGTAACTTGCCCTTGACAGGCTGACAAGAGCCTCCCTAGCGTGGCGGCAATCGTTTTCCTCATTTTCCGCCCCTAGGGGAACCGACATGACTGCTCCTCTCCGCCTCGCGGCCGTTCTCCTCCTTGCCACCGGTCTTGTCGCCGGCTGTTCCTCCAGCGACAAGACCGAAGCCCCCGCCCCCAGCCTCTACGCGATCTGGGATCCCTACCCGCAGTTCGACGGCAGCTCGGACTGGGTGAAGTTGCTGCAGAAGTGCGGCACCGACGCCGGCGTGACGGTCAAGCGGACCGGCTTCGACACCACCGACCTGACCAACAAGGCTCTGCTCGCCGCGCAGCAGGGCAACTCCCCGGACGTGCTGATCGTCGACAACCCGGTCGTGTCGACCCTGGCCGAGGCGGGAGTCCTGAACCCGGCCCCGGACACCGCCGGCATCGAGCCCAACCTGCTGGCCGCCGGGCAGCAGGACGGTAAGACCTACGGCGTTCCGATCGGCGCGAACACCCTCGCGCTGTATTACAACAAGGACCTGCTGACCAAGGCCGGTGTGGATCCGGCGGCGGTCAAGGACTGGGCGTCGCTCACCGCGGCGTTGCAGAAGATGAAGGCGGCCGGCAAGAAGGGCATCACGTTCTCGGCGATCGGCACCGAGGAGGGCAGTTTCCAGTTCCTGCCCTGGTTCTGGGGTTCCGGCGCCGACCTGACCGAACTCGACTCGGCGCAGGGCGTGCAGGCGCTGACCCTGTGGACAGACTGGCTCAAACAGGGCTATGCCCCGAACTCGGTGCTCAACAACACGCAGACCACCAGCTGGCAGGAGTTCGCGGCGGGCAACGTCGCGTTCGCCGAGAACGGCACGTGGCAGCTGGCCAACGCGAAGAAGACCGGCTTCCCCTACGGGATCATCCCGATCCCCGCGCAGGCCGGCGGCACCGCCCCGGCCCCGACCGGCGGGGAGTTCGTGACCTCGCCGGTGCAGGACGACACGAAACGCTACGAGATCTCGCAGAAGATCATCGGTTGTCTGACCAGTGCCGACAACGCGTACACGACGGATACGACGCTGTCGTACATCGGGGCCACCGACGCGGTGCAGGCCAAGCAGGTCGCGGCGACACCCGAGCTGAAGGTGTGGGTCGACGCGGTACGGGCGGCGAAGGGCCGCACGAGCGACAACCTCGGCACGAAGTACCCGAAGATCTCCGAGCCGATGTGGACGGCGTTCCAGGCGGCCCTGTCGGGCAGCAAGTCGCCGCAGGCCGCGCTGCAGGGCGCCCAGCAGACCGCCGCCACGGCCACCAAGTGAAGTCAGCGCGCCGCCAATGGGCGGCCTGGGCGTTCCTCGCGCCGGTCGTGATCTATCTGGTCGCCTTCTACGCCTACCCGCTCTACCGCAACCTCGACCTCAGCCTGCGGCTTTACACGGTCCGTTCGTTCGTGCGGGGCGGCGCACCCTTCAGCGGTCTCGACAACTACCGGACGGTTCTGAGCGACCCGACCTTCGGACCGGCGCTCACGCACACGGTCCTCTTCACGCTGATCTCGCTGGTCTTCCAGTTCTCCATCGGGATGGCGCTGGCGGTCTTCTTCCGCCACAACTTCCGCCTGTCGGCGACACTGCGGGCCCTCTTCCTGGTGCCCTGGCTGCTGCCACTGATCGTCAGCGCCTCCACCTGGTCGTGGATGCTCAACAGCGACTCCGGCGTGGTCAACTGGGTCCTCGGCTCGCTGAAGGTGAACTGGCTGACCAGCCCGGACTGGTCCCTGGCGAGTGTGATCATCGCCAACATCTGGATCGGCATACCGTTCAACCTGGTAGTCCTCTACAGCGGACTGCAGGCGATACCGGCTGAGCTCTACGAGGCGGCCGCCCTCGACGGCGCGACCGGCTGGAAAACGTTCTGGCGGATCACGTTCCCGCTGCTCCGGCCGGTCTCCGCGATCACACTCCTGCTCGGCCTCGTCTACACCCTCAAGGTCTTCGACATCATCTGGATCATGACGAAGGGCGGCCCGGTCGACTCGTCCACCACGTTCGCCACGTGGTCCTACCGCCTGTCCTTCGGCAGCCTGCTGCCGAAGTTCGGGCCGGGCGCCGCGGTCGGCAACCTGCTCATCGTGATGGCCCTGATCTTCGGTCTGCTGTACATCCGGATCCAGCGGAGGCAGAACGCATGAGCCGCCACATCAAGACCGCGATCGGCGTGGTCCTCACCGCGATCATGCTGTTCCCGGTCTACTGGATGATCAACGTGTCGTTCACCAGGGACACCGACATGCGGGCCGACCCCCCGCACCTGTTCCCCGTCGACGGGACCCTCGAGGGCTACCGGGCCGTACTCCATCAGCAGATGCCGTACCTCGGCACCAGCCTGCTGATCGGCCTCGGCACGGTCGTGCTCACGGTCGCGATAAGCGCGCCGGCCGGCTTCTCACTGGCGAAACTGCGGCCGCGCGGAGGCAGCGTGCTCAGCTTCGTCCTGCTGATCGCCCAGATGATCCCGGCGATCATCATGGCGATGGGCTTCTACGCCATCTACCTCAAGGCCGGCGTCCTCAACTCGGCCGCCGGGCTGATCCTCGCCGACTCGACGATCGCGGTGCCGTTCGGCGTGCTGATCTTCACCGCGTTCATGTCCGGCATACCGCCGGAACTGACCAACGCGGCCCTGATCGACGGCGCCTCGACCTGGCGTACGTTCGTCTCGGTCGTCCTGCCGGTCAGCCGCAACGCCGTCGTCACGGTCAGCCTGTTCGCCTTCCTCTGGGCGTGGTCCGACTTCGTGTTCGCCACCACGCTCGACGGCGGCGGCGCGCACCAGCCGATCACGCTCGGCATCTACCACTACATCGGCAACAACAACCAGCAATGGAACGCGATCATGGCTACCGCCGTCGTCGCGTCGATCCCGGCCACGCTGCTGCTCATCGCGGCCCAGCGTTACGTCGCCGCCGGCGTCACCGCCGGCGCGGTCAAAGACTGAGGAAACACGAACCATGACTGCATCCGGCCCCGCCGTACCCTCCGAACACGCGATCTCGGCGCTGCGCCCGCTCGTCGCGCAACTCGACCCGGAAGGGTTGCTCGGCGCCTGGCAGGCGCGGAACGCGAAAGCCACCCTCCCGCACGTGATCGGAGCCCTCGGCGAGCACGGCAACCTGGCCAACCTGCGCCGGGTGACCGGCGACTTCGACGGCCCGTTCGCCGGCATGTGGTTCGCCGACACCGACGTACACAAGACGCTCGAGGCCGCGTTCTGGGAGCGCGGCCGCACCGGCGAGAGCACCGCGTTCATCGCCGACACGGCGGCGCTGCTCGAGAAGGCCCAGGACCCCGACGGCTACCTCGACTCGTACTACCAGACCGACCACCGCGACCGGCAATGGAACGAACTGCACTACAGCCACGAGATGTACACCGCCGGCCATCTGATCCAGGCGGCGGTCGCCGCGGCGCGGAGCGCCCCGGGCGACCACGCCGCCGAGCAGGTCGTCTCGGTCGCCCGCCGGTTCGGCGACCTGTTGGTGCGGAGGTACGCGGTGAGCACCGCCGGAGCGGTCGACGGGCACCCCGAGATCGAGACCGCCCTGGTCGAGCTGTTCCGGGTCACCGGACACCGGCCGTACCTCGACCTCGCGGCGAGCTTCGTCGACCGGCGCGGCCACGGGTTCCTGGGCGCGGACCGTTTCGGCCCGCGCTACTTCCAGGACCACCTGCCGGTCCGGGCGGCGCCCGAGGTCGCCGGGCACGTCGTACGCCAGGTCTACCTGCTCGCCGGGGCGGTCGACGTGGCGGTCGAGAACCGCGACCACGAACTGCTGGCGGTCGCCGAACGGCTGTGGGACTCGGCGCAGTCCAGCCGCACCTACCTCACCGGCGGGCAGGGGTCGCGGCATCGGGACGAGGCGTTCGGCGACCCGTACGAGCTCCCGCCGGACCGCGCCTACGCCGAGACCTGCGCCGCGATCGGCTCCTTCCAGTGGGCGTGGCGGCTGCTGCTCGCGACCGGCCGCGCGAAGTACGCCGACGAGATGGAACGCCTGCTGTACAACGGGATCGCGGCCTCGACCGCGGCCGGCGGGACCGCGTTCTTCTACTCCAACCCGCTGCAGCTGCGCACCGGGCACGACGGCTCCGAGGAGGACGCGCCCTCCCAGCGGCTCGGGTGGTACTCCTGCGCGTGCTGCCCGCCCAACCTGGCCCGCCTGATGGCTTCGCTGCACACCTACGTCGCCACCGGCGGCCCCGAGGGCCTTCAGCTTCACCTGTACGCGTCGGGCACGTTCACCGCGGGGGCACACACCGTACGGGTGGAAACCGCGTACCCCTGGAGCGAAACCGTCTCGCTGACCGTGACCGCCGCGGCCGAAAGGCCGTGGACCCTCTCCCTTCGCGTGCCCGCCTGGTGCACCGACGCCCACCTGACGGTGAACGGTTCGCTGGTGCGCACCGGCGCCCAGGAGGGCTACCTGCGGCTGACCCGCCGGTGGCACGAGGGCGACCGGGTCGAGCTGACACTGGCGATGCCGCCCCGCCTGATCACCCCGCACCCGCGGGTCGACGCCGTGCGCGGCACCGCGGCCCTGGCCCGCGGCCCGGTCGTCTACTGCCTCGAACACGCCGACCTGCCGTCGCCGCTCGCCGGAGCGGTCTTCGAGGACCTCTGTCTCGACGCCTCCGCACCACTCGCCGCGGTCGCCGACGCCGCCGGCCTCGCCCCGGTCCGGCTCGACGCCCGCATCGGCCTCCGTTCGGAGGAGGCCGCGGCCACCGTGGCGCTGATTCCCTACTACCTGTGGGCGAACCGGACCCCCGGACCCATGCGGGTCTGGATCCCGCTCACGTAACCGGTACCGTTGCGGGGATGTCCCCGACCCGCGCCGCCACGATCCGCGACGTCGCGGCGCTGGCCGGAGTGTCGGTCGGCACCGCCTCCAAGGCGCTGAACGGCCGCGGGTCGCTGCGGGCCGACACCGTCGACCGGGTGCGCCGGGCGGCCGGGCAGCTCGACTTCCGCCCCAACCCGGCCGCCCGCGGCCTGCACGCCGGGCGCACCTACACGGTCGGCATGATCACCACCGACACGATCGGCCGGTTCAGCATCCCGCTGCTCATCGGCGCCGAGGACACCCTCGGCGCCGGCCAGATGTCGGTGCTGCTGTGCGACGCCCGCGACGACCCGATCCGCGAACGCCACCACCTCAAGGTGCTGCTCGGCCGCCGCGTCGACGGCATCGTGGTCACCGGCCGGCGGGCCGGCACCCGGCCGTCCCTCGGCACCGACCTGGGCGTGCCGGTCGTGTACGCCTTCCTGGCCTCGGCCGACGAACGCGACTGCTCGGTCGTGCCCGACGAGGCCGGCGGCGCCCGGCTGGTCGCCGAGCACCTGCGCGCCCTGGGCCGCGACCGGGTCGCCGTCATCACCGGCCCGGAACACCACCACTCGGCCCGGGTGCGGGCGGCCGGCGTCGAACTGGTCGTGCCCCCGCTGTACGGTTCGTGGAGCGAGGCGTGGGGCCGGCAGGGCATCGGCATGCTGCTCGCCCAGGGCCACGACGTCGACGCGATAATCTGCGGCAGCGACCAGATTGCCCGCGGCGCGGCCGACGCCCTGCGCGAGTCGGGCCGCCGGGTGCCGGCCGACGTGGCGCTGACCGGCTTCGACAACTGGGACGTCATGACGCTGGCCGCCCGCCCGCCCCTGACCAGCGTCGACATGGACCTCGAGGGCCTGGGCCGGGCCGCCGCCGGACTCCTCCTCGAGGCGATCGACGGCCACCCGTCGCCGGGCGTTCATCTGCACCCGCCCAAGCTGGTCATCCGCGACTCCACCGTGCCGGCCTGACGAGAGCCGGCTCAGTCCCCCGGAACGGCCGGCATGTGGTGCGCCCCGGGCTCGGCAGGCGCGTGGTGCGTCACGGGCTTAGCCAGCGCGTGGCGCATCCCAGGCCAAGCCAGCGCGTGGTGCCACGCGGCTCACGCGGCTCACGCGGCTCACGCGATCGCCCGGCGCAGATCGATCCCGGAGGCCGGCGTCGCCGTTCCGAAGACCGGCCCGACGGCGCGCGACCGCCCGGTGCCGAACGCCGTCCAGGGCGACCAGCGCCCCGAGCTCCCGCAGTTCTCCGATGGCCGGCACCAGCTCGGTCAGGCCGGCCGTGTCGGAGATCCGGATCGCCGGCATCGTGCCCGGCGCGAGCGTCCCGATGTCGGCCACCATCGTGCCCGCCCGTAGGTAGCCGGCCGACAGATGGATGAACAGACCGAACCGTGGCCCCAGATCCCGAGCAGCTCGGCCACCGAGATGAGGACGGCGTCGAGCACGAGCGCGCGCCATCCACCGGACATGACCACAGAATCGGCCGCTCAAGCAGCCACCAAACCGAAAATTGGAGCGGACGACGGGATTCGAACCCGCGACCCTCACCTTGGCAAGGTGATGCGCTACCAGCTGCGCTACGTCCGCGTTGGAAAGAAGCTTAGCGGACGCCGAACGCCGGCGCCTGCCGGGTCGGCCGCGACAAACCCTCGCCTGCCGGGCCGCGGTTTGGAATCATCGAGCGATGGTCTCGCCCTTCCTTTTCCCGGAGCTCGGTGCCCGCGCGGACGAGTCCGCCACCTACCACTTCGACGACGAGCAGTTCGCCCGGGCCGCGGCGTACGGGCAAGCGGTCGAAGTCGCCGCCGGCGACGTCCTGTTCGAGGCCGGCGACGAGGACGCCGACCTGATCCTGGTCGGCACCGCGACCGTCGACATCTTCCGCGCCGCCGGGCCGGAGCTGCCCGAGGAACTGCTGCTCCGCGCCGGGCCGCACCAATTCGTCGGCGAGATGACGCTGCTCACCGGCCAGCACCGCATTCTGAGCGCCCGGGTCGCCGAGTCGGGCGTGATCCATCGGCTGCGGCCGGCCGAGTTCCGGCGGCTGATGGCGCAGGACGCCGAGATCAGCGACCTGCTGCTGCGGGGCTTCCTGGCCCGGCGCAAGCTGATCACGGTCGCGGCGGCCGACAACCTCGAGGTCATCGCCGACACCGCGACCCGGGACGGGCTGGCCCTGGAGACGTTCCTCAAACGGCAGGCGCTCCCCCACCGCTGGATCGAGAGCGACACCGACGACGGCCGACGGGCGCTCGCCGCGGCCGGGCTGACCGCGTCCGACGTGCCCGTGGTCGTCACGCCGAAGTCGACGCTGACCAACACGAACACCGGCACGCTCAGTCAGTTCCTCGGCCTGACGTACCGCCGCACGCCGAAGGGCGTCGCCGACCTGACCGTGATCGGCGCGGGCCCGGCCGGCCTGGCCGCGGCCGTCTACGGCGCCTCCGAGGGCCTCGAGACCGTGCTGCTCGACGCGGTCGCGACCGGCGGGCAGGCGGCGGCCAGTTCCCGCATCGAAAACTACCTGGGTTTCCCGTTCGGCCTGAGCGGCGAGATGCTCACCGGCCGGGCGGTCGTGCAGGCGCTCAAGTTCGGCGCCCACCTGGCCAGCCCGTGCGGCGTGGTCGCGCTCCGCCAGGAGGGCAACCGCCACGTGGTCACCCTGCTCGACGGGACCGAAATCCCGTCACGTTCGGTGATTTTGGCGACCGGCGCGGCGTACCGCAATCTTCCGCTCGACCGCTGGGAGGACTTCGTCGGCGCCGGCATCTACTACGCGGCCACCGAGCTCGAGGCGCGCGGCGTCGCCGGCCAGCCGGTGACCGTCGTCGGCGGGGCCAACTCGGCCGGCCAGGCCGCCATCTACCTGGCCCGGCAGGCCGGTCACGTGCGGCTCGTCGTCCGCGGCCCCGACCTCTCCGCCGGCATGTCCAGCTACCTGGTCGAGCGCATCCACGCCGACCCGCGCATCACGGTGCAGACCTCGACCGAGGTGACCGCCCTGCACGGCGAGCACCGGCTGAAGTACGTGACGCTGAGCGACCGCAAGGGCACCGCCGACGAGGCGTGCGCCTGCTTCGGACTGTTCTGCTTCATCGGCGCGACCCCGGCCACCGACTTCCTTCAGGGCGTACGGCTGGACAGCGGCGGCTTCGTCCTCACCGACGTCCAGCTCGGCACCGACCCGGGCCCGGCCTGGGCCGCCGCGGGTCGATTGCCGCTGGCCTTCGAGACCAGCGTGCCGGGGGTCTTCGCGGTCGGCGACGTACGCCTGGGCTCGATGAAGCGGGTGGCGGCGGCCGTCGGCGAGGGCGCGAGCGCGGTTCGTTCGGTGCACCAGGCGCTGGCCGCCCTGACCTGAACCGGGCCTCGAAAACACTGGATGAGCTGCGATGACCGGCCCGTACTGACCGTATCCCCTTGGTGACAGACTCCTTCCACCGGCGCTACGTGGAGCGCACGGTGATGGGCGCGGGCCGGTCCTCGGGGGATGACTGCACCGGCCGCAACCGACAACCGCAACGCGGGGCGCCGCCGGGCGCCGGTCGCCGTATGCCTTGACCGTGAAGAACCTGACCAACACTCAGGTCAACTTCCAGGGCCGCTACGCGGTGCTCGTGTCGACCTGCAGCAGTGGCGGGCCCGGGGTATCGTCTGGCGAATGCCGAACGACGGAATGATCTCGTACGAACCGGCCGATCCCGACGGACTGGTCGTGGCCACCCTGACCGGTGAGCTCGATCTGGACCGCGCCGACGACGTGCGCGACAGCCTCGCCCGGGCCGCCACGATTCCCGGCTGCCGTTTCCTGCGGGTCGACGCGAGCGGCCTCGGCTTCATCGACTCGTACGGCCTGGGTGCCCTGGTCAGCGCCCGCAACTCGGCCGCCGCCGAGGGTGTCACGTTCACGCTGGCCGAGCCGTCCCCGCCGGTCCGCAAGGCCGTCGAGGTGACCGGCCTTGCGGACGTGTTCGGGTTGCCGCGCTAGAGCCGGATGTAGAGGCGCCGGCCGGCCGGGCGGAAGCCGATCCGCTCGTAGACCCGCCACGAGTCGTCACCCGACGCCTCGAGCCAGGCCAGGTCGGCGCCGGAGTCGAAGATCCGCCGGGCCAGCCCGGCGGTGATCGCCCCGCCCAGGCCCTGCCGCCGGTAGGGCGCCCGGACCGCGATGCCGCCGATCTCGGCGACCCCGCCGTTCGGGGGCACGGCCTGACCGCCACCGGCGCAGGCACCGTCGCCGGCGACCCCGATCAGCGCGAACCCGCCCCGCTTCTGGAGCCGTTCGATGCTGTCGATGTCGGCGTCGGTCACCTCGAACTCACCCTCGAACGCCTCGCCCTGAGCGGCGACCATCGCCGCCCGATCGGGGCGGGTGACCGGCTCCCGGACGTCGAAGGCGGTCGCCGGTACGACGAGGGATTCCGGTGTGCAGGTCAGGAACTCGTGCCGCTCCTCGACCGTGAAACCGGCCGCGAGCAGCAGCGCCTCGAGGTTCGGCGCGCAGTTCACGACGTACTCCAGGCGAGGCCGCCGATGCACCGAGCGGAACGCGTCCACCAGGCTTTCGACGTCGGCGGCGGTGATCTCCGCGCCCGGCCGCGGTGTGGCGTAGTTGATGTTGGGACTGTCGGTCGCCGGGTCGATGCCGAGGATGAACGGCCCCGACTCGACGGGCGCCGGGCGGCCGGCGAGGTTGGCGACGACGGACTGCTGGATACGAAGATCCACAGACAAGGTTGAGGGTCCTTTACGACATGAGGAATGGAATCACGACAAGACGTCGGACCGCCGCGACAGGCGGCCACTGGGCGCACCCGTGATCACAGGCTTCATTCCCTCATGCAGAGAACCAACTGGAGACCTCACGATAGTGGCTTGCACCGCAAATGCGAAGGCCGGGTTGACTCTCACAGCGTGTCAGGGCCTTTCCTGAATGACGTGGAAGAGAACGAAGCCGTCCTGGGGCTGCTGCGCGACCGCCTCAAGCAGGGCAGCGCACCGGGCAACCGCAGCGACGACGCCCGCCTCGCGCTGCTGATCGAGGGCGGCAGCTCGCGCGGGGTGTACTCGAGCGGCATGACCGTCGCGATCGAGCAGATGGGGCTGCTGCCGCTGTTCGACGCGGTCTACGGCAGCTCGGCCGGGGCGCTGAACGGGGCGTGGCTGCTGTGCGGGCGGGCCGGGAGCACGATCCACGCGTGGTGGACCCCGGAGATCATGCGGGGCACGATCGACGTGCGGCGGGCGCTGCGCGGGCAGCCGGTGGTGGATACGCGGTTCCTCGTCCAGACCGTCTACACGACGCTGATGCCGATGGATTTCGACGAGATCCTGGCGAGCCCGGTCGAATTCCACCCGCTGGCCACCGACGCGCTCACCGGGCGGTCGGTCGATCTGCGGCCGGCGGTGAAGAACCGGGCCGCCCTTCAATCGGCGCTGCGGGCGTCGACGGCCATGCCGCTACTGGCCGGCGAACCGGTCGACGTCGGCGGACGGTTGTACGTCGACGCCGGGGTGAGCGAGGCCGTGCCGGTGCGGACCGCGATCGAGGACGGCGCCACGCACCTGGTCGCGCTGCGGACGCGGCGAACCGACGAGACGACGCGCGAGCCCGGGCGGGCCGAGCGCCTGGTGTTGTCGCGCTGGTTCGCGCGCAAGGCCCCCGGGGCGGCCGCGCCGTGGCGGGACCGGGTCGCCCGGCGGGCCGAGGAGGAACGGCTGCTCGCGACCCATCCGGCGACCCTGCAGATCCGCCCGCCTGTCGGCAGCACACGGATCGGCCGCACCGAGCGCCGGCCCGGCCCGATGCGCGCCGCCGTCGACACCGGGATCGCGGCCGGCCTCGAGGCGTTCGGTGCGCTGTGACGCTCACCCTGCGGCCGATCCGGCCGGACGACGCGGCGGCCCTGATCTCGCTGCACGGGCGGATGAGCGAAAACACGCGCTACCTGCGTTTCTTCACGCCGTGTCCGCGCGTACCGCTCACGCTTCTGCACCGCTTCGTCAACGTCGACCATCACTCCCGCGAGGCGTTCGTCGCTCTTTGCGGTACGCGCGCGGTCGCGGTCGGACGCTACGAGCGGCTGGGCCCGGCCGAGGCCGAGGTGGCTCTGGTCGTCGAGGACGCCTTCCAGGGCCGGGGCATCGGCTCGATGCTGCTGACCCGCCTGGCGACCGCGGCCCGGGCCAACCACATCGAACGCTTTGTCGGCACGGTGCTCCCGGAGAACACCGGCGTCCTGCGGTGGATCAGCGGTTACCCGGTCGAGCGCCGGTTCGCCGACGGGCTCGTGAGCCTCCAGTTCCCGCTCGGCAGCCCGCAGCCCGCACCCTGAACAGCCCGGCGATCATCGCCCCGGACACGGGGCGGAATGCAGAATGGCCGGGTGTCCAGTCTCGCTCCGGTCATCGCGATCGCCGGCACGGGCACCGTCAGCGTGTGCGGGAAGGCGTCGCGTCCACGGTGGACGGTGCCGTCGCCATGACGGCGGCGGCCGTCGGGCGCCATCGAGGGCCGGGGCGCTGCGGCCTCAGAGGTCGGCCACGTAGGTCTGGCCGACGACCGGCACGCCGAAGCCGTCGTGCGGTGCCGAGCCGGTCAGCTCGAAGCCCCGCGACAGGTAGATGTGCCGCGCCGCGACCAGCGGATCGGTGGTCCACAGCCGCATCCGCCGGTAGCCGGCTCGTCGGGCGAAGGCCAGGCAGGTGTCGACCAGCGCGCCGCCGAGGCCCAGCCCGCGGGCGGCCGGTGTCACCAGCAGCACCCGGAGTATCGCCGTGTCGTCCTCCTCGGCGTCGACGCAGAACACGCATCCGGCGCGCTGCCCGTCGACCTCGGCGATCCAGGCGTTCTCGCGCTTCGGGTCGTGGCCGGCCGCGTACCCGGCGACGATCTGCGCGACCAGCGCCTCGAACCGCGCATCGAACCCATACTCCGCCGCGTACAGCTCGCCGTGTGCCTGGATCACCCAGCCCAGATCTCCCGGACGGCCCAAAACCCGGATCATCGCCTGAACCCCTCACTGAAACGATCGTTTCAGTTGGCATACTAGCGGCGTGCCGGACGGTCGCAAGGAGGAGTTGCTCGAGCTGGCGTACGCCTACGTCCGTGCGTACGGCCTCGCCCAGCTGTCGCTGCGCCCGCTGGCCGCGGCCATCGGGTCGAGTCCGCGCGTCCTGCTGTTCCTCTTCGGCAGCAAGGACGGCCTGGTCCGTGCCCTGCTGGCCCGCGCACGCCGCGACGAGCTGAGGCTGCTGGCCGAGACCGGCCCGGCCGACGGCCTGCCCGAGGCGGGCGCCCAGCTCTGGTCGTGGCTGAGCGACCCGGCCCACCGCCCGCTGCTGACCCTGTGGGTCGAGGCCTACGCCCGCTCGCTGATCGAGTCGGACGGGCCCTGGGCCGGCTTCGCCGCCGAGACGGTCGCCGACTGGCTCGAAGTGCTGGCCCGGGCCCAGCCGGCCGCCGGCCGCAACTCGGCCCGGGCCGCGGCCGAGCGCACCGCCGTGCTGGCGCTGCTCCGCGGCGCCCTCCTCGACCTGCTGGCCACCGGAGACGTCGCCCGCACCACCGCCGCGGTCAACTCGGCTCTGGCACCGAGCCCTCGATCATCAGCATGACCACCGCCCGGCCGGTCGCGACCGCGATCCCGCCGGGCACCGCGGTCAGCGCCGAGACCCCCTCGAGCAGCGTGAAGGGCTCGCCGGCCGGGCGCCGGCTGACCGGGTCCCACAGCCGTACGGTGTGATCGTCGCTGCCGGAGACGAGCAGGGTCCGCCCGTCCCCCATCCGCACCGTCCCGAGCACGGCCACCTCGCCGGCATGACCGAGCAGCGGCTCCCCGGCCGGTCGGCCGGTCTCCGGATCCCACAGCCGCACCGTGCCGTCGCGGCCGCCGGAGGCGACCAGCGTCCGCCCGTCGGCCGCTCGGATGCCGGTGACCGCGCGCACGTTGTCGGTGTGGCCGGTCAGAGGGTCCCCGACCGGCAGCGAGTCGACCGGGTCCCACAGCCGCACGGTGTGGTCGCCGCCGGCCGAGGCGACCAGCGTCCGCCCGTCCGTGAGACGGACCGCCGCCACCGCGAACACCGAACCGGTGTGGCCGGTCAGGAGCCGGCCGTGCCGGCGCCCGGTGGTGAGTTCCCACAGCGCCACGCTGCGATCGAAGCTGCCGGAGGCGATCAGGGTTCGTCCGCCGGCCAGCCGCACCGGGGCCAGGGCCCGCACTTCGCCGCCGTGACCGAACGACCGGCCGGCCGGTTCCCCGGTGGACGCATCCCACAACCGAACCAGGCGGTCGCGGCCACCGGCGGCGATCAGGGTCCGCCCGTCCGGCAGATGCACGACGGCCAGGGCCCAGATCGCCTCGCCGGTCCTGATCAACGGTTCGCCGACGGGTTGCCCGGTGGCGGGGTCCCACAGGCGTACGGCGGCGTCGTCGCCCGCGGAGGCGATCAGGGTGCGCCCGTCGGCCAGTGGCACCGAGTCCATGGCGATCACCTGGGCGGAGTGGCCGGTCAGGGGACGACCGACCGGCTGCTCGGTGGCGGGGTCCCAGAGCCGCACGGTCCGGTCGGGTCCGCCGGAGGCGATCACGGTGCGGCCCTCCGGGAGGCGTACGGCAGCCAGGGCCCACACCTCGGCGGTATGGCCGGTGAGCGGTTGGCCCACGCGGCTGCCGGTGAGCGGGTCCCACAATCTCACCAGATGATCGTCGCCGCCGAACGCCACCAGCGTCTTGTCGTCGGCGAGCGGCACGGCGGCTACCGCGACCACCTTTCCGCCGTCGCCGGTCGACAGCCGGCCGGTTGCTCGTCCGGTGAGCAGGTTCCACGACAGCACGGTGCCGTCGCCGCTGCCGGAGACGATCAGGGCCGGCGGCACCGATGTCAGGGAGGACACCTCGCCGACGTGGCCGATCAGGGGTCCGCCGACCGGCCGGCCCCCGGCGTCCCACCGGCGGATCATGCCGTCCCCGCTGCCCGACGCGATCAGCAGCGCCCGGCCGCCGGCCGACCGCAGCGCGCACACCGCCTGCACCTCGTCGCGGTGGCCGGCCAGCGGATCGCCCACGGGCTGCCCGGTCGCGGGATCCCACAGGCGTACGGTCTGGTCCGCGCCGCCCGACACGATCAGCGTCCGTCCGTCGGCCACCGGCACCGCGTCGACCGCACGCACGGCGCCGGTGTGACCGGTCAGCGGGTCGCCGACCGGCTGACCGGTCGCCGGATCCCACAGGCGTACGGTGCCGTCCCCGCCGGCCGAGGCGACAAGCGTCGGGCCGCCGGGCAACGGGACCGCGGCCACCGCGAACACGAAGCTCGTATGACCGAGCAGCGGCTCGCCCACCGGCCGCCCGCTGGTGGCATCCCACAACCGCACGCTGTGGTCGAAGCTGCCGGAGGCGAACAGCGCGTGGCCGTCGGCCAGCGGTATCGCGGCCAGCGCGCGCACCGGCCCGTCGTGTCCGGTCAGCGTGATGTGCGGGGTGCCGAGGCTGTGTGCCCAGAGCGGCCGCATGAGTTCGGCGGTGCGGTGCAGAAATCGCCGGCCGAGGTCGTCGAGTCCGAGGTGGGCGGCACTGACCGCGAACAGTCCGGCCCGTGGTGACGGCGGCAGCGCGTGGGCGGCCGGTCCGGCCCGGAGGACGACCGCGGCCTCGGCGGGCGACGACCGGAGCCGCCCCACGGTGGCCATCAGCGCGGCGCCGTCGGCCCCCAGCAGGTAGTCGTGCTCGGTCAGCAGCTCGGGCAACCGCCCGGCCGCCCACGCGTGGTCGGCGGCGTGGGCGAGGGCGTACGCGTCGGCGCGCGCCCATCCACCCTGCTCGCGCACCTGCCGCAGCGTTGCGTCGAGGAGAACTCCCTGGTCATGGCGCTGGTCCCGGCCGGCCAGGAGGTGATCGGTGAGCGCCTGGTGGAACAGCCGGGTGACCGTGCCGCCCGGCTCGGTGGTGGTCTGCAGGAGGTAGTCGGCGAAGGCGGAGGCGCGCAGCTCGTCCAGTTCGGCCTGCCCCACCGGGTAGCCGAGGGCGTCCGCGAACAGCCGCCACACCGCGTCGGTGATGCCGGCGCCGGCGCCGTAGGCCAGCGCGACGTAGGCGCCGCGCAGCCGCTGCCGGTCGGCTCCCGGACGGTCGCGGAGGGACCGGTTCAGGAACTCCTCGAGGGCGTCGCCGACGCTGGACGGGATGCCGGCGGGCGTGAACCCGGCCGCCCGCGGATCGACCACCTCGTCGCGCTGGCCGAGGCCCGCGGCGTTCAGGCCGGCGATCAGGTAGTTGCGGGCGGCACGGTCGGCGACGACCGCGGCCAGCGCAGCGCGCAGCGGCTCGTCGTCGCGGTAGTGCTGCCAGGCTCCCGGCCCGGGATATTTCTGGCCGCGCTGGGCGAGCAGATCCCCGACCAGGTCGCGCAGGTCGGAGATCTCGAAGTAGGCGTCGCCGTCCAGGTCGACCAGGTTGCCGGCCGCTGGACCGTGCACGCCGAAGCGGCTGAGCAGGCTCGCCTGGGCGTAGGGGCCGCTCGGGGACAGCGCCCGGGTGGCGACGACGGCGCGGATCCAGGGGCGGCGGGCCAGCGTGGTCAGCAGCTGCGCGATCGCCTGCCGGTCCTCGCTCCCGGCCGCCTCGTCGAGCGCGTCCACGACGATCACCCACCGCTGACCGGGGTCGGACTCGCCGATCCGGTCGACATCGCCCATCAGGGCGTCCACCGTCGAGTCGTCGCCGTCGACCAGGTCGGCGAGGGCGGCCCGGAACGTGTCCGCGCGGGCGGCGCGAGCGTGGAACAACAGGCCCGACCAGCGCGGGCCGCTCGCCTGGCCGGCCACCCGGTCGCGGAGCACGAGCGCGGACCGGGCGACGACGGCCGACTTGCCGGCCCCGGGCGGTCCGGTCACGACGAGCACCCGGCCCGGCGGTTCGGGGCTGGTCAACCAGTCGCTCACCCGGGTGAGCGCGGCCGTCCGGCCGCGAAACAGGTCGGCGGTATCGCTGTGGCCGCGAGCGCGGGACGCGAAGTGGGTCTCGGCCTGGCTTCCCTCGACGAGCCAGGGCAGCCGGTCGAGGACGCCGTGCCTCAGCAGCAGGGGCAGCGGCAGGTAGCGGTCGAAGCGGCCCGGCTCGGACCCCTCCTGCAACAGGCCGACCAGGCGCCCGGTGCGGCTGTCGACCACCGGACCGCCGCTGTGCCCGGGCCACGACCCGGCGTTGTCGGTCCAGGCCAGCTGGACCAGCCCGCGGGCGGTGGGGCCGGCCACCGTGAAGGACCGCCACACGCCTTCGAGGGTGCGGTCGGCTCCGGGATAGCCGATCAGCTGCACCTCGGCGGGCGGCCGGGCGCGGCCGGACAGTGTCACCGGCTCCGGCAGAGGTTCGCTCTCCGGCTCGGGTCGCAGGACGACGGCGTCGACCGTGGCCGCCTCACCGGCCGGCGAGGCCCGGACCGCCGGGCGTCCCGGGAACGAGATCCACACGGGTTCCGCGAGCGACCCGTGCGCCGCGACCACGTGCCGGCAGGTCAGCAGCCGGCCGCCCTCGACGAGCACGGCCGTCCCCACCGGGGAGCCGTCTCGTTGCCGCCGCACCACCGCGGTGGCGGCGACGACGACCTGCTGCCAGCTGGGCATGACCGGGACCGGCGGAAACGGCGATCAGCGGCCCGCGGCGGGTTGCCCGGTGGCGGGTTTGTTCTTCCAGGTCGCGGTGACCTTGATCGTCGCCTCGGCCTGGTTGCGGGCGAAGAACCACGCGTTCAGCTCGCCGGCCACCTTCACCCCGAGCTCCACCGACAGCTCGTCGGGCGACATCGCGGCGCGCATCGACTCGGCGACCTGCCCGGCGGTCCTGGCCACCCCGGCCAGGCGGTCGCTCAGAGCGCCTCCGTCCTCCGTGCGGAAGGAGCCGGCGCCACGCAGCGACACCAGGTCGGCCTCGGCGGCCTCGAACAGCACCGACGTGCCGTCGTCCAATTCGTACTGCACGAGATCCGCCATCTCAGCCCCCACCCCGTTCCGCGTTCCGTTGCCGACCCATCTTGTCAGGACGCGGCCAGCGACGCAGGCGACTCGGCATCGGGAATCAGCTTGGTGGGCGCGCCGGAACCGTCGGCGGGCACGGACCAGACGTCGGAAGCCTTGGTGCCGCGGCGGACGGCGTACATCACCTCGGCGTTGCCCAGCCAGGCCGCCTGGTCGTCGACGCTCCGGGTCTCGGCCAGGGCGGTCCGGTGCATGGTGGCCAGGTCGAGAACCGACAGGCGCCAACCCTTGGACGGGTCACCGTCCCGGGCGGACTTGAAGGCGATCCGCGTGCCGTCCGGCGAAAGCGAGGGGCATTCCACATTGGAAACCAGCGTGCGGACGGTCCGGGCGGTCACGTCGCCCACCACCAGATATCGGCGCCCGCCCGTCGACATCGTGGCGTAGAAGGTGCGGTCGCCGGCGAACGTCACGCCCCAGAAGTTGAGGTCGGCCGCCCGGTAGGGCCTGCCGTTCAGCGTGACCGCGAACGTCTCCAGCGTGTCGACCGTGTCCCCGGTCACCGTGTTGATCATGCCGACCCGGGTGGAGAACCTGCCGCCGTTGTAGCTGTCGCCGGTCACGAACACCGTCCAGGCCAGCCAGTGCCCGCTCGGCGACACCCGCGCGCGGTTGGGCACACCGACCAGCGGATAGGTCTGCACCTCTTTCAGGCGGGCGTCGAGGACGGCCAGCTGGTAGGTCGCCAGCGGCCCGTCGGGCCGCAGGCAGATCACAGTTCCGGCGGCGGCATAGACACGGTTGCAGGCAACCCCGCTTACCGTACGCGGGCCGGGCCGTTGCCCGGAACCTACGGTCGCGACCCGCCCCATCGACCCGGGGTCTGTGCTGCGAAACAAAATTCGTGGCCCGGGCGAGGCGTCGACCGTCGTCGCGGCGACCGCGGGCGCCGAACCGCGGTGACCGGCCACCACGACGTAGCCGACCGCCACCAGCAGGAGCAGGACGGACAGTCCGGACGCGAGCAGCACCCGCCTGCCGAGATTCATCGCGCGGCACCCCCCGTACGCAGGAGAAGCGCCGCCGAACCGCCCAGGGTGACCACCCCGGCGACCGCGAATAATTGGATCGCGCCCGTCGCGTCCCACCACGACCAGGCCAGGCCGAAGAGCACCGACGACACCAGGTAGGCCAGTGCCTGACCGGTCTGGATCAGCGCGAGGCCGGTGGTCCGCAGGGCGGCCGGCAGCAGCGGCCCGGCGAGCGCCATCAGCACCCCGTCGGTGGCGGCATAGAACACCCCGTACAGAAAAAGGACCGTGAGCAGCGCCGGAAGGCCGCCCCACGAAGTCGTCAGAAACAGATAGACCATCGCGAGGGCGGCGTAACCGCCGAGAAAGACCGGCGTGCGGCCGATCCGGTCGGCCAGCGTGCCGAACGGCACCGCAAGGACCAGATACGCGAGGCTCGTGCCGACCGCGAGCAGCGGAAACCAGCCGGTGGACAGGTTTTCCCGGCGCTGCAGCAGCAGGTACACGAATCCGTCGCCGATCGTGCTCAGACCGAGCAGCACGGCGCCGAGCAGCAACGCGCGGATCGGCGCGATCTTCAGCAGCGCGGCGGCGGCCCGCAGATCGACCGCCGTCTTCGCCGAATCGTCGCGGTGATCCCGGACCACGAGCACGAGAACCAGCACGCCGATCGCGGCGATACAACCGCTCACCACGAATACGGCGTCGAAGGCCTGTCCGGAAGCGGCCAGTACGGCGATCGCCACCAGCGGCCCGGCGAAGGCACCCGCGCTGTCCATCGCCCGGTGCACGCCGAACGCGCGGCCCAGGTCGGACGCCGGCGTCGACAGGGTGATCAACGCGTCCCGGGGCGCGGTCCGCAGTCCCTTGCCGGCCCGGTCGGCCACGATCGCCGCGCCGAGGGCCGGCACGCTCGTGCCGGCCGCGAGCAGACCGGCCTTGGCCACGGCCGAGATGCCGTAGCCGAGGCCGGCGATCAGCTTGCGGCGCTGCGCCCGGTCGGCGACATAGCCGCCGACCAGGCGCAGCAGGGCGGTCGCCCCCGTGTAGAGCCCGTCCAGGACGCCGTAGACCACCGGCCCGAGGCCGAGGCCGACGACCAGGTAGAGCGGCAGGACGGCCGAGACCATCTCGCTGGAGACGTCCGTGACCAGGCTGACCGTCCCGAGCGCGAGCACGTTGCCGGCGATGCGCTTGGTGCGGTCGAGCGTCCCGGCCGGGCGTTCGACGGAGGCGAGGTACATGGCGCGATCAGTTCCAGACGTCGGTGACCGGGGAGACGCCGGCGGCGCCGCCGATCGCGCCGAGGCCGTACGCGGACTCGATCGTCCGGAGCACGGTGTAGTGGGTGATCTTCTCCGAGTAGGTGCCCGGGTTCACGTGGGCGCCGGCGAACGTCGTGTAGATATGGTTGAGCGACAGCGAGTTGTCCTCGTCGAACGTGACGATCAGCAGGCTGTTGTGCGTCTTGGCCCACTGGGCGTACGAGTCGAGGTGGCTCTGCAGCCAGCTGTTGCCGGTGCCGATCGAGCAGTCGTGCATGTCGTTGCACATGTTGGGCGTGACGAACGAGACCGTCGGCAGCGACGCGTAGTTCGTGCTCGCCGGGAAACTCGCGTAGGTCAGGTTGACGCTTGCCGAGTTGTTGCTGAAGTCGACCCAGCTGTTGTGTTTCCGCATGTACGTGCCGCTGGAACATCCGGTGTAGCCGTTGGACGGCATCGACTCGGAGTAGCCCTTGAAGGTCAGGCCGGCCGCCGTCAGCTGGTGGGCGAGGTTCTCGGCACTGAACGTCTTCGGACAGGAATCGCTGGTCACGCCCTGCGTCGAGCCGGAGAGCAGCGCGATGTAGTTGGGCTGGCTGGGGTGGGTGATCGCGTAGGACTGCGAGAAGCTCGCACCCTGCGAGGCCAGCGACCCGAAGTACGGGGCGCTGGACGAGGTGATCTGGGAGCTGGCCTTGTTCTCGAACATGACGAGAACGACGTGGTCGAACCGGGGGACGCTCGTGGCGGCCCGGGCCTGCGGTGCGGCGGCGGTCAGGCCGGCGCCGATGAGGACGAAGGTCGCCGCGGCGACCGTGAAACGCCGTACGGACATGAGGTGATCCTCATCAAGATCCACAACGGCGGCGAGCCTCCCGGGTGGACACCAGATGAAGAATTCAAGTCTGTCTATCGATGCGGATTCGGTGGTCCTTGGCGACGCCGTGCAACAGGCACGGCTGCCTCGGCTCGCGCGGACACAGCACCCAGACGTCGCTCGCGGTCGCCCGATAGAGGCGGTACGGGGATGACCCGGTCACGTCGTCCCGGGTCAGCGCGGCCCCGCCCCGGTCCGCGGGCCCCGGGAAGATGATCAGCCCGCGCTCGAGGTCGTCACCCGCCAGCTCGCACGCCACCCCGGCCGCATAGAGCGCCCGGCCGTGGTAGGGCTGGACGCTCGAATCGAAGACCACGACGCTGACCGCCGGCCGTTCCCGCACGTTGCGAGAGTGCAGGGCGTCCGACTGCGAGCACCAGTAGAACTCGCGCAGACCGTCGGCGGCGAAATAGACCGGCGACGTCCAGGGCCGGCCGCCGGAGTCAGCCGTGCCGAGAGTCAGAAACGGGTTGGCATCGAGCAGCGCGCGCCCGTGATCCGCGAGATCGTCAGTAT
Organism: Actinoplanes sp. NPDC051343; assembly: GCF_044455125.1. Classification (NCBI taxonomy): domain Bacteria; kingdom Bacillati; phylum Actinomycetota; class Actinomycetes; order Micromonosporales; family Micromonosporaceae; genus Actinoplanes; species Actinoplanes sp. NPDC051343. Next base: position 34,336 of record NZ_JBITEL010000002.1, on the reverse strand, counting down.
TCAGGTCACCCACCCGCCGTCCCGCCTCGAACCTCAGCCACGATCACCCATGGCGGCCACCGTAGGAGACGACGTCGGCCCGGCCGGAGCCCACGATATCCCCGCTTTCCGGAGTGGGACGACTCGCGAGCATGCGTCCATCACGTCCTGGTCGTGTGTGGCGATGACGACCGTCTTGCCCGCGCGGTTCAGCTCGGTGAGCAGGCCGAGCACGATGTCGCGGTTGGTGGTGTCCAAGGCCCCGGTCGGCTCGTCGGCGAGGATGACGTCGCAGGGCTTCAGGAGAAGCCGCGCGACCGCGACCCGTTGCTGCTCGCCGCCGGACAGCGAGAAGACCCGGCGTTCCTCGATCCCGGGAAGGCCGACATGCCGCAATGCCCCGGCGATGCGCTCCTTGCGGGACGGGCCCCGCCCTGCATACGTCAGAGCGATGTCGAGGTTCTGCTTGACCGACGCATCGTCGATCAACGCGAAATTCTGGAACAGATATCCGATGTGATGCCGGAGCTGGCGGTTCGCGGCCCGGCCGCGCGGGCGGGGCGCCGGCCGCCCGGTGCCTTGTCCGAGGGATGGGCCTGCTTCCGGACCCGGACGTGGATCTGGTCGGTGACGCTGGCCTTCGCCGTTTTCAACGCGACCACCATGGGGTTCTGGCAGGTCCTCGGCCCGGTCATCACCAGCGACACCGTCGGCCCCCGCGGCTGGGGACTCGCGCTCAGCGCCCGCGGGGCCGGGGCGCTGCTGGCCAGCCTGATCCTGGTGAAGTTGCCGATCATGCGGCGGCCGATGACGCCGGCCCTGCTCTGCATGGCGCTGGCCACCCTCCCGCTCCTGCTGCTCGGCGCGGGCGTACAGCTCGCCTGGCTCATGGCGGCCACGTTCGTCGCCGGCATCGTCGCCGAGTTCTTCACGGTCGTCTGGGTGACGGTCACCAGCACCCACATTCCGGAACGTCTGCTGTCCCGGGTGGGCTCCCACGACGAGTTCTGGTCGTTCCTGTCCCTGCCCGTCGGTCAGGTCTCCGCCTCCGCCCTCACGGCGGTCGCCGGCACGACGACGGTCGCCTTCGCCGGCGGCGGCCTCGGAGCAGCGGCGATGCTGCTGGCCGCACTTGTCCCCTCGCTCCGCCGCATCGAGATCAGCAACGGAGCCACGGCGGACTCCGCGCACTGATTCCCGCCGGCCCGGGTCGCGGGCCCCGGCACGATCAGTCGCAGAAATGCGGCTTGGCGCTGCCCGGCTCGATCTGGTGCCATTCGGTGTCGTTCATCGGTGTGCCGACGCTGCGGCAGACGCCGTTGCGCACGGCATGCGGATCGGTGTCGAAGACCTGGAGACGGCTGTCCGAGCCGGTCGTGACGAGAACGCTGCCGGACCGGTCGGCGCCGACGGAGAAGACGGGCCCGCTGTGCGTCGCGAGGCGCGCCCACGGAACGGGATCGCCGACAGTCCAGATCCAGGTCAAGGAGTTGTTGTCGGCGGCGGCGATCCGGTCATTGCCGAGCCAGGCGAGATCGAGCACCACGGAGTTGCCGACGGCGAGCAGTTGCGGTGCCCGGCGGGGATGGTCGGCGTCGACGATGCGGACCCGTCCCCGTTCGTCGCCGATGGCCAGCCGGTGCCCCTCGGGGGCGAAGCGCACCGAGTGGACGAACGAGTCGTTGCCGTCCACGGTGCCCACCTGCGGCATCTGCGGCGTGTCGGTGCGGTACAGCCGGACCTCGCCGTTACCGCCTCCGGCCGCGATCAACCGGCCGTCGGCGCTGAAACTCAGGGCCGCGACGTCACCGCGGCGGTCGCGGTGGCTGGCTACGAGTGCCGGAGCGTGGGGCCGGGTGATGTTCCAGACCCGTAGCGTGCCGGTCAGTCCGTCGTCAGGCGGGGGAACGAGCTCACCTCCTGCGGCGAGCAGAGTTCCGTCCGGGCTGAAGGTCACCACGTAGCTCTTGGGGGCCCGTTCTGTGCCGAGCACGGCAGTGACGAACGCGGGCCGTGCCGGGCGGGTCACGTCCCAGAGGTCGATTTCCCCGCTCTCGATCGGCACGGCCAGCAATCGGCCGTCCGCCGAGAAGGCCATGCGTTGGATCGGCGCGTCGTACGCCCTCGGGAGGTCGGCGGCGTGAACCGGTGACCGGTCGGCGCCGATGGTCCAGAGCCGGACGGTGCCGCCGATGCCGCCGGTTGCGGCGAGCTTGCCGTCGCCGGAGAGCGTGGCCAGGACCGGTCCCGGCTGCCCGGTGGCGACGTCCCGGCCGGGTCGGTGCCAGACCCGCAGGATGCCGTCCTGACCGCTCGTGGCCAGTGACTGTCCGTCCGCGGTGAACCGGACGCCGTGCACCGAGGCGGGGTGCGGCAGCGATTCGGGGGCCACGGCGCTCCCGTCGGTCGGCCAGAGCAGCACGCGGCCGTTGTTGGTCGCAGCGGCCAGCGTGCCCGAGTCGGGGCTGAACGCCATCGCATAGACGACGTCCTGAGGGCCGGTCAGCGTTCGCATCCCCGAGAGTCGGCCGGCCTGGGTGATCGCCCAGAGCCGCACGCCGGCGTGTGCGTCCGCGGCAGCCATCTGTCCGCCGTCGGGGCTGAACGCCACCGACTTCGCCGAGAAGGTGAATCCGGGCGGCCCGTCGGTTACGGGGCGGGGAGTCGTCCCGGTTCCGAGCCGCCACAGCCCGATGTTCCCGCTGTCGAGTGCGCCGGCCAGAAGGTCGTGGCCCGGCTGGAACGCGAGCGAGTTGATGCCGGAATTCAGCTGCCGCTGGGCGGGGTGCCGGGCCGGGTCGTCGATCGGCAGGATCAGGAGCATTTCCCGTGCGCTGCCGGCGGCCAGCCGGTGGCCGTCGTCGTCGAACGCGAGGGCCGTGACGGCCCCGCTCGGGTGCGGCTGGGGCAGGCGCAGAGGTACGAAGGTGGCCGGCCCGGTCAGGCGCCAAGTGTGGATGACCCCGTCTTCGTCGCCCGCGGCAACGAGCGTGCCGTCCGGGCTGACCGCGACGCTTTCCATCGCATGGCTCGCCCCGGTGAGCGACATGCGCAGCACGGGCCTGCGCGAGTCGGCCATGTTCCAGACGTTGGCCGTGCCCTCCGTGCCGGCGGTCACCAGCACGCGGCCGTCCGCCGAGCTGGCGGAGGAGAACGACTGCCGGGAATGGTCGGCCAGCCTGGTCACTTCGGGTGCGGCCTGCGTAGCCAGCAGGCTGGCGCGGGCGTCGGCGCTCGGCGTGACGGCGTATCCGGCGACGGCGAGTTGCCGGCCCAGTGCCGGATCGTTGGGCATCAGCTGGGCTGCCTGCACGGCTAGGGCCTTCGCGGTGGCGTCGTCGCGCTGGCGGCGGTTGATGACGCCGAGCCCGGACGAGACGGCGGTGAGGCCAAGCAGGACGACGGCGAGGACGGCGAGGACGGCGCGCTGAAGGCGGTGGTAGCGGCGCGAGGCCGCCAGGAAGCGGTGAGAGCGCTCGCTCAGGTCGGCGGGGCCGCGGTGGCTGTTCGCCATGCTGACCTCGAATGCCGCCAGCCGCCGGCCGCGGTAGAGCCGGTCCCGGCTGGGACGCCGGTGGTACTCGTCGGCGTCGGCGTCGATGCGGGAGCGCGCCCGGAACCATTCCCGGTCCTTATTGATCAGCTTGTTCACGCGGGGCCAGGTGGCGATGAGCGCCTCGTGGGCGAGCTCGACGGTCTCGGTCTCAGCGGTGCCGTCGCGGGAGACGAGGCGCTGATCCGCGAACTTGCGGATGACCTCCTCCATCGCGCCCGGCGCGTCCCCGGGGCGGTCGAGATCGGCCCGCCGCACCCGCCGCCGGGTCTGGGCCGGCTCGCCCGCGGTCTCGTACTCCCCGACCAGGTCGAGCAGTAGCCGCTCGGCGAGTGGCTGCTGGGCCGGCGCGAGGCTGTCGAACGTGTCCTCCGCGGTCCGTTTGAGCGCGTCGCGGATACCGCCGACGGCGTGGTAGACCGCCGTTGTCAGCACCTGGCCGCCCTTGACCTGCTCCCGCCGCTGCCAGGTCCGGTGGATCGCGCTGGCGATGTGCGGCAGCGCGCCGGGGGCGATGGTCCCGTCGCGGCCCAGCGCGACACCCGGGTCGGCGTCGGCGGTGATCGCCGCGATCAGGCCTTCCTCGATGCCGAGCCCGGCTTTGCGGGCCGGTTCGGCGACGATGTCGTACAAGGAGGACAGCGGCAACGGTCCGACCACGAGCAGGCGGCTGAGCGCCTCATGCAGGGCGGGATAGGTCATGCAACGCCCGACGTGATCTCCCGAGACCACCAGGAGCACGAGCATGTCGGGCCGCGCGGCCGCCGTGGTCACTGCTTCGATGAAGGAGTTCCGTTCGCCGGGGTCCATCTCGCGCGTGAACAGTTGCTCGAACTGGTCGACGACGATGACCAGCGGGCCGGCGACCGCGGCGGGTCGGCCGCTGTCGCCCTGTGTGGCCCGCACCAGCGCGGCCCATTCGGTCATGGGTGTCCGGCCGGGTGTCATCACCCATTGACGCCAGCCGGCGGCCGCCGGCGTAGCGAGCCTCCCGTCCTTGATGGCCGGCAGCAGACCGGCCATCACCAGCGACGACTTGCCGACACCGCTCGGCCCGGTGATCGCGTGCAGGCCGAGGCCGCCCGGACGCCGGTTCAAGCCCGTCAGCAACTCCGCGATCGACGCGTCACGTCCGAAGAACAGACGGCGATCGAGCGACTTGATGGGCAGGAGGCCGGGGTACGGGCACGCCTGATCATCCCAGCCCGGCTCCGGCCTGCCCGCCACCGGAAGACGCGGTTTCGGGGCCTGGTATCTCGGGTTCGGCGCGAGCACGCGTGTCCCGAGGCCGTCCTCGCTGTGCTGACGGGGTGAAGGCACGCCCGGGCCGCCGAGCCGCTTCTGCAACGCGTCGAACAGGCCGTTGAGGGTGAAGGACGGCGGACCGTCGAGAACCCCGTCGGTCAGGATCTCGACGATCGTGGTGGTCAGGACCGGCCCGGCCGCGCCGATCAGAGCCTGTTCGTCGTTGTCCGCGGCGGCGATCACATGGGTGCCCTGCACGGAGCTGAGGTTGAACCCGGCGTCGGCGGCCCGGCCCGGGGCCTCGATCGCCCGGCCGCTGTAGCAGCAGTCCAGGATGATCAGGGTGGGCCTGGTCGGGCTGAGCCGGCGCGGGGCGGTCGCATCCCGGACTTCGGTGTAGTCGAGCGCCGTACGCGGCAGGCTACGGGGCTCGGTGGTGGATTCCGCGGTCGCCAGGAAGAGCCGCGGGGACGCCTCGTCGGTCGGCACCCCGTGCCCGATGTACCAGACGATCAGCGGCCCATCGCCCGCGGCAGCGCGGTGCAGACGGTCACTGACTACCGACGTGACCTCGTCGACCACGATGTCGATCTGGTCGGGGGTCAGTCCGCATCGCGTGGTGAGGCACTCGGCGGCCGCACGCAGGGCCGCCTCGGCCGTGGGCAGATCGGGCAGGCCACTACCCGGCCGGTGGCGCGCAGTCACGATCAGCAGCGCCCGCGCGTTGGGCGTCGCGAAGTCAAGCATCGTCCACCGAACCCTGCTCGACCGCCCGGCTCATCGCCGCGACCAGCGCGGCGAGGGCCTCGGCGTCCATCTGCCGGATATCGACGCCCTTGAGCTCGAATCTCTTCGCGCCGGCCACCACGGACAGGGTCATCACCGTCGAGGTGCTCCGGAGCCAGCCGAGTACCTGTGCGACGACGACCGTGCCGACCCCGCCCGCGCCGAGCACTACGGACAGGAAATCCAGCACCCCCGCGCCCAGATGTTCCGCATCACCGGGGCGGTGCACCAGCTCCACCCGGTCCGCGCCGGAGTTCGCGCGAAGTTGAGTGGCCAGCCGGCGCAGCGCGTCGGAGGAACCCTCGACAAGCTCAATGTGCAGATCCACAGAAAATCCTCCTCGTCACTACCGGTTAGTCTGCGACTGTCCGGAGTCACCGGGACGATCTCCGGACACCGGGCATTCGCGCTGGTAGATGCGCTGGTAGATGCGCTGGTGGTGCACCTCGTGCCGCCGGACGGGCGCCGACCGTACGTTGGCGGGCCCCGGAGCGCGAGTTACGGTCGAGCCAATCCACACGGACGGCGAGGCTATGACTACCGAGAGCAGCTCCGCGCTAGAGCAGTTCTGCCGCTCCCTCAATGCCCTGCGAGAAGCGTCCGGCCTGTCCTATCGGCAGCTGGCGGACCGCCCGGACGCCCCGCGTGCGCGAGCCACCATCAACGACATGCTCACTGGCAAGATCACCAAGCCGCCGGACCGGGAAGTCGTCGAATGGCTGATCACCACCATCGCCAAGCTCGCTGACGAGCCGTCCGAACTACCCGGTCGCCGTGAGCTGCTGCGACAGTACGAGCAGCTCGTCGCGCCGACGCCGGAGGGCGCCGACATCACCATCCGCGTCGACCGCGACCGGACCACACTGCAGACCGCCGCCGCGGCCGCGATCGTGCAGACGCACGACGGCATGGGCACCCGGCTGCCGATGATGTTGCAGGAACTGGAGCGCGGACGCCGCCGCGCCGAGCGGATCGAGGACCGCCCGTTCGTGCCGACGGCGTCCGGTGACCGCCGACCGGCGGCCGTCTGGGCCGGACAGGTCGGGATCGAGATCGGGCGCCGCTTCCTGGCGGGCGCGATCGGCAGATCGCTGCGGCGGGCCCTGGGCGCCGAACGGCGAACCACCATCGCCCTGACCGTGACCGATCCCGATCTCGCGGCACTGCCCTGGGAGTCCGCGGTGATAGCCGGCACCGACGGACCGTGGTGCCGGCACGACCATGTGCTGCTCTATCGGCAGGTCAGCGCCGGGGCACCGGACGAGGATGAGTCACCCGTTCCCGGCCCGTTGCGAATGCTGGCGCTCATCGCCAGTCCGCCCGTGCGGTCCGGCCTGTCCGGCCTGCATGAACAGGGCCTCGCCGCCGTCGGCGAGTCGGTGGAAGCCGCCCGCCGCGAGCGCCTCGCGATCGTCGACGAGCCGGTGTGGAGCGACCCGGCCAGGCTGCACGACCAGCTGGCCGCCAACCGCTACCACGTTCTCTACCTGACCTGCCCGGCCGACCGGGACGGCCTGCTGTTCGAGACAGCCGACGGCCGCGTGCAGAACGTCGGGCCCCGCCGGCTCGCCGACGACATCCTCGGGGCAGCGCCACCCGTACCCTTCGTCATCCTCCGGACCTTCGCCATCGATCCGGGAACACAGGTCTGGCCGATGGTGCACGACCTGGTCCGCCGGCTCTGCGCCTCCGGCACCTGCGGGGTCCTGGTGATCCCGGCCTCGATGTCGCACCAGGAAGCGGTCCGGTTCACCGCGGCGATGTTCACGTTCGCCGCCCGATACCCGGCTCGCACGATCATCGACGTCGTCAGCCATGCGCGGCGGCACGAACAGGACGACCCCTACGGCGAACCACGGCTCTTCCTGACCCCGCAGAGTGTCCGCCGGATCGTGGTCGGCCCGGACGAGCACGAGACACCTCAACTGGCTCCCGCCCCCCTGGCCGGGCTGCCCACCCGCCGGGCCGGCGACTTCGTCGGACGACGCGACGAGCTTCGCACCATCCTCGGTGCCCTGCAGGGACCCGGGTCGGGAGTGGTGGTCACCGGCATCGGTGGAATCGGGAAGTCGACACTGGCCGTGCAGGCAGTGCGCATTCTCGGCCCGGCCAAGGCCGGGGTCGTCGTGGTCGAACAGGGCTCCACCTCGATCGAGGAGATCCTGGCCGCCCTGGCCGCGCGGTTGCGGTCATGGCAGACGAATCAGCACACCCCCGCGATCACCGACCGCCTCGTGACCCAGCTCGGCAACACCCGACTGGTATGGCAGGAACGGCTGCGACTGGTCGCCGAGCACGTGTTGCGCCTGACACCGGTCACGCTGCTCCTGGACGGATTCGAGCAGAACCTCGACGCGGGCGTCGCCAAGGCCGAGCTCGGCGCGTTTCTCTCCGCCTGGGTCCAGCTCTCCGAGTCCGCACGGCTCCTGATCACCAGCCGACACGAGATAGATATCCCCGAGCACGCGCGTCCCTGGGTGACCACGTTGCGTCTGGGCCCGCTCACCCTCGCCGAAGCCCGGCGGCTGGCCTGGCGCCTGCCCGCCCTGGACGCGCTCGATCCGGACGACCTACGCGCGGCCATCGCCGCCGTCGGCGGCCACCCGCGCGCGCTGGAGTACTTCGACGCCCTGCTGCGAGGCGGCCAGTCGCGGTTCCTCGACGTCCAAGCTCGGCTTCGGCACGTACTGACCCAGTATCTGCATCTGCAGGATCCGGAGAGCTGGCTCGCCCACGGCTTCAGCGATCCCGCCCACACACTCACCGAGACCATCGCGGCCACCGCCGGTGACGTCCTGCTCTCTTCGCTTGTCGATCACCTCGGTGACGGATCGGCGGCCCGGGAACTTCTGAACCGGGCGTCGGTGTTCCGCCAGCCGATCGACGACGACGGCCTGCTCGCCCTGATCGACCACGATGCCGAACAGGCACGCACCACGCTCCTCAATCTGGGTCTGCTGGCCGAGGTACCCGCCGAGCCCGGCCTGCCCGGCACCCGGCGATGGCTGGTGCACCGCTGGACGGCCGGCACCTTGGCCGGCTACATGGCGCCGGCCGCGCTGCGGGACGCGAACGACCTCGCCGCGGCGTACTGGCTGTCCCGGGTCGAGCGCGGCGACCCGCCGGCCACCCCGGAGGCGACCACCCAGCTGGCGGCGGCGCAACTGGAGGCCGCGTACCACCTGCTGGAAGCCGGCCGGGAGCTGACGGCGGCGTGGGCCATCGACTTGGCCTGCGGCCAGCTCGACGTACGAGGCGGCTTCAGCTGGATCCTGCAGGTCTGCCGGGAGGCCGCCCAGCGGCTGCGCGGACAGGGCGAAGCCGAGGCCGTGGTGGCCGCGCGGGAAGGGACCTCGGCCGCCCGGCTGGCGCTCTACGACGAGGCGCTCACCTGCCTCACGCAGGCGCAGCAGGTACGGCAGCAGCAAGGCGCGACCGAAGGCCTGCCGGCCAACCTGGCCAACCTGGCCACGATGCACCAGCTCTTCGGCGAATACCCGGCCGCGCTGGATCGATATCGCGAAGCGCTGGAGAAGTTCGGCCCGGGCGACGACGACACCGCCATGGCCACGATCAACTACAACCTCGGCAACCTTGCCCGGCGCCGCGGCGAGCTCGGCATCGCGCACAGCTGCTATGCCCGGGGACTGCGCGCCGGCGAGACCCCCGGACACGCCAGCGCAGGCCGGTTCCGCGCCGAAACCCTCACCGACCTGGAACTGCTCACGTCATCGCCGACGATCGACCCTGACGCGCCCGCGGCCGGGCTTCCCGAATGGGATCTGGCCCGCACCGAGCGGGCCACGCACGGCACCGGCCGCCCGATACGCAATCTCGTCCTGCGTCACCGGGGGGAATATCCCGCGGCCGAGCAGCGTCGGCTCCACTCCCCCTACGACAGTCCGATCCGGATGGTCTCGGTCGGATCCGGGCACTGCAACCTCGGCATCGTCGCCCAGACGCTCGGTGACTTCGCCACCGCGGCAGAGCACTACGCGACGGCACGCCGGATCTTCACCGATCTGCATGATCAGGGCCGCCTGCCGATCGTCGTCCACAACGAGGCGACCCTCGCCCAGCTCCAGGGCGACCTGGCGACGGCGCACGCCCGCCACGATGAGGCCCTGGCGCTGTTCACTGAACTCAACGACGTGGCAGGCTTCTCCACCGGTTACCACAACCTCGCCGCCGTCGTGCACTGCGAAGGAGAGTACGACCTGGCCGAGGACCTGTACGGACTCGCCGACGAGGCCTACCGGGACCTGCACGACCCGATCGGCCGGGCCGGCATCGCGGCCAATCGCGGCATGCTGCGTGCGGCACGCGGCGGTCGCGATGAAGCGAACGAACTCTGCCTGCACGCCTGGCATGTCTTCTGCGGCGTCGGCGACGTACTCAGCGGTGCCGCCGTCGCCAGCACCATCGGTCTGCTGCGCCTGAACGGGGGCGCCCCCGCCGAAGGTGTGCCATGGAGTCTGCGGGCACTGCTCACCCGGACCCAGCACGACCTCGGTGAAGCGGCCGTGGACGCCGACGCGCTCGCCCGGCAGCGCGCGGCGGTGGGGCGGCGAGGTTTTCCCCGCCTGCTGAGCCGCCATCTCCCCGATGAGGCCGTGGTCGAGCTCGACCGGCTCATCGGCGAGCGTCCCGTATGACCGGAGCGGTCAGTTCGAGGCCGGCCAGCTCGGACGGGTTCCAGCTCGGGACGGGTCAGTCGGGACGGGTCAGTCGGGACGGGTCAGTTCGGGACGGGGAACCACGTTGCCGGGTCGGCCGGGTCGGCGGTTGTCACCCCGTCGAGGATCTGGCGTAGCTGGGGGGACGGCAGGGTGCCGGTGACGCCGACGGAGAGGTCGGTGTCGGGCAGGGCCCGGTAGCAGCCGCTGCCGTCGCAGGTGGTACCGGCCGGAACGCCGCCGGCCCGGTGCTCCTCGACGATCGTCGCCCCGGCCAGGGTGAGCGGGCCGGTCAGCCCGGTGAAGGAGTGCGGCGCGGCCAGCGTCATCTCGCCGAGGCGGCCCGGCGCCGGGTCGTCGGTGAGGGCGAGGCTGGTGCGGCCGGCCGCCTGCGTCGTCAGGCCGGGCGGCACGTAGCCGAGCCGGAACGGCAGCCGCACCGGGGTCGCGGGGCCGAGCGTCAGGTGCGACGCCAGCCCCTGGAGGGCGTCGGTGCTCAACGTGTCGTCGGCTGAGCGGACCACGGCCCAGGCGTCGTCGGCGTAGGACCACGCCACCGCCGGTTTCTTGATCTCGGCGAGCTTCTGGCCCGTGCCGTATCTGACCGTGGTCGTGGCTACGTAGCGGAAGCCGGGGGCCGAGCCGACCGTGACCGGGGTGCCGGTGCGGACGATGCGCGGGTCGAAGGCGCCGGGGTGGTAGACCTCGACCGAGCCGGCCACCCGCGTCGAGTCACGGTAGATCGGCGCGATCTCGTAACCCGGCGTGACCATGATCGAGGCGCCGACCCGGTAGTCACCGGACGTGAAGCCCTGCACGCGAGCGGCGAACCCGGCCGCCGCCGGGACGTGCGTTGCGGGTGGGGACGGGCGGTGGTCATCCCGTACGAAAGGGAACAGCGACCCGGCAGCCAGGGTGACCGCGACCGCCGCCGCGACCACCGACCAGCGTCGTCGCCGGATGTGGCGACGCCCCCGGGCGGAGATCTCGTCGAGATCGACGGTGGTCGGGGGCAGCTCACCCCTAGCGTCCCTGAGCAGCTGGTGCAACCTGTCGTCCATCGAGCTCACCCCCTCCGAGGGCCTTCCGCAGCGTCGCCAGGCCGCGCGACGTCTGACTCTTGATCGTGCCGGTGCTCCGGCCGAGCATCTCAGCGATCTCCTCCACGGTGAAATCGCCGTAGTAGCGCAGGACGATCACGGCCCGCTGGCCGGCCGGCACCTCCCGCAGCGCGCGCCGCAACCGGTCGCGCTCCCCCACCGCGTCGCTCGGATCCGGCGTCGGCCGGTCGAGCGCCTCGTCGTGGGTCGCCCGCTCCCGCCGCCAGGGCCGTCGTTTCTCGTCGATCGCCGCATTGATCACGACCCGGCAGGCGTAGCGGTGCGGGACCGTGACCCGGGACCAGTGCACGTAGAGCTTGGTCAGCGCGGTCGAGACGGCATCCTCCGCCGCCTGCCAGTCGCCGCAGGTCAGGAAGGCCAGGCTGCGGAGATCGTCCATCCGGGCGGCGGCGTACTCCCGGAACTGCTCCTCGTCCGACGCGTTCATCGGGTCAAGGACGGTTCCTGGCCCCGGTCAGGTTGCATCGGTCCGCGGGATTCTTTCCTTCAGGTCGGCGAGGGCCGCGACCAGGGCGATCACGACGAAGCCGACGGTCACCCAGAGGGCGTTGCGGAAGGCGAGCACCCAGCTGCCGTGGTGAGCGGCGAGCTGGGCGAAGAACAGCGCGCCGACCGCGGCGATGCCGGTCGCGGTGCCGATGCGCTGGCCGGTCTGCAGCACCGCGCCCGCGCTGCCGGCCCGTTCGACCGGCACCTCGGAGAGCGTCAGCGCCTGGTTGGGGCTGATCACGAAGCCGCTGCCCAGGCCGGCCACGAGCAGCGGTAGGGCGGCCGCCCAGCCGGCGCCGCGGCCGGGGACGAAGTGCAGCACGATGTTGGTGGCGATCAGGCCCACCGCGACGAGGGCCAGGCCGCCCAGCACCAGCGGGCGGCCGAGCCGGTTGACGATGCGGCCGCCGACCGCGGATCCGGCCGCCGAGCCGACCGCGAACGTGGTCACGGCGAGGCCCGCCTCGAGCGCGGTGTAGTGCAGGCCGGACTGCAGGTAGAGGGTGTAGATGAAGAAGATCGTGGTGAAGCCGGCGAAGTACAGCAGACCGATCAGGGCGCCGAGGCCGTACGAGCGGACCTTGAACAGGCTCAGGTCGACCAGGCTGGTCCGCGTCCGGCCGTAGCGGCGCTCCCAGAACACCCAGCCGACCAGCACGGCAACGGCGGCCACGGCCAGGAGCCACTTGCGGTTGCCGTGCCACTCGCGCTCCTGCACCAACGGGAGCAACAGCAGGAGTACGCCGACGCCGAGCAGCACCACGCCGACGGGGTCGAGGTCGCCCGTCTTGCCGGCCTTCTCCCCGGTGGGGATCCAGAGGTAGCCGAGGATCATCGCGGTCACGCCGATCGGCAGGTTGATGTAGAAGATCCAGCGCCAGCCCTCCTGGGTGCCGAAGACCTGGATGAGCAGGCCACCGAGCAGCGGGCCGACCGCGGTCGAGATGCCGATGGTGGCGCCGAGCAGGCCGAACGGGCGCCCGCGCTCCCGCGGCGCGAACAGCTGCTGGATCAGGCCGGAGACCTGCGGGTTGACGACGCCGGCCGCGGCGCCCTGCACGAGCCGGGCCACGACCAGCCAGAGCGCGCCGGTGGCGAGGCCGGCCGCGGCGCTGGACACGGTGAAGAGCAGCAGGCCGGCGATGAAGACGTTGCGGCGGCCGCGGGCGTCGCCGTACCGGCCGGCGGGGACCAGTACGAGGCCGAACGTGAGCGCGTAACCGGAGAGGACCCACTGGAGTTCGCCGGCGCTGAGGTGCAGGTCGGAGCGAATCGACGGCAGCGCGACGTTGACGATGCTGACGTCGAGGAGGGTCATGAAGCCGGCTACCAGGGCGACCGACAGTGCGCGCCAGCGGTTCTCATTCACCGGCTGCCCTTTCCCTTCGGATCACCCGGCAAACTTAGGCTGTCGGCTATGACTTCGTTCGCAGTGGTGGGCGCCGGATGGCGCGCCGAAATGTTCTGGCGTCTGGCGGCGGCCCTGGAGGATGTGGAGTGCCTGGGCGCTGTCGTGCGTTCGCCCCGCGAGCTCGGAGTTCCGACGTTCGCCTCCCTGGACGACATTCACCCGGATTTCGTGGTCACCGCGGTGCCGTGGGACGTCAACCCCTCGGTGATCACCGAGTGTGTGGCACGAGGGCTGCCGGTGCTGGCCGAGACGCCGCCGGCGCCGGACGCCGCCGGCCTGCGGGAACTCTGGAAGGAGGCCGGCGACACCGGCCTCGTGCAGGTGGCCGAGCAATATCTGATGGTGCCGGCCCATGCGGCCCGGCTTTCCGCCGTACGCGCCGGGGTCATCGGCGAACCCACCCAGGTGCAGGTGTCGTCGACGCACATGTATCACGCGATCTCGATGATGCGCGGCTTCCTCGGCGCCGGCCGCGGCCCGGTCAGCGTGCGGGCGAGCCGCACCACGGCCCCGCTGGTCGACCCGCTGACCCGGGACGGCTGGACCGACGACGTCGAACCGAAGCCGGCCACCACCACGATCGCGACGATCGACTTCTCCGGCGGGCTCTCCGGCCTCTACGACTTCACCGACAACCAGTGGCACAACCAGTTGCGGTTCCGGCGCATCGTGGTGCGCGGCACGCACGGCGAACTGCGGGACGACGAGGTGGTGCGCCTGACCGAGCCGCGCACGATCGTCCGTACGCCGCTGGTGCGGCGGCAGACCGGCTACGACCTCGACCTCGACGGCTTCGACACCGACACGATCACGCTCGGCGACCGGGTGCTGTTCCGCAACCCGTACATGGGCCGGCGCCTCAACGACGAGGAGATCGCGATCAGCACGCTGATCGAGCGGATGGCCGCCTGGGTGCGGGGCGACGGGCCGGCGCCCTATCCGCTGGCCGAGGGGGCCCACGACCACCTTGTCGCGCTCGCCGTGGAGGAGGCCGCGGACACCGACCGTACGGTCGAGGTGCCTTCGCCCCCGTGGGCGTGAAAATTCGTTGAGTAATGTCCCTGCGACTCTAGGTGATGCCCGTGGGGAAAGAGTGACCGGCGCCTCGGCGCCGAAGTGCTCAGCCCCGGCCGCGCGTGCCCGATGGGGACATCCGACGGCAACCCGGCCGTGGAAAATCCGATCGGAGTCGTGCGCATGACGACGCGAGCCGCTCGTGCGTGCTTCGGTGCATGGATCCTGGTGCTCGCCGGGATCTACTACACCTTTCCGGACAGCCATCTCTACACCTGGGCCGCACTCGGCTACTCCAGCGCCGCGATGATCCTGGTCGGCGTCAAGCTGAACCGGCCCGCCCGCAAGGCACCCTGGTACCTCATCGCCGCCGCCCTGGTCTTCTTCAACACCGGGGACAACGCCTACAACCTGGTCCTCGCGACCGGGCATACACCGAGCTTCCCGGGCGTCGCCGACATCCTCTACCTGCTGGTCTATCCGCTGCTCACGGCCGCGTTCCTGCTCTTCGTGCGGATGCGGTCGGGCGGCGGCAGCAACCGGGCGGCCCTGCTCGACGCGCTGGTGCCGACCGTCGGCCTGGGCCTGCTCGCCTGGGTCTACTGGATCGCGCCGTTCACCCGCTCGCACGACCTGTCGCTGATGCAGAAGCTGGTCTCGGTCGGCTACCCGCTCGGCGACGTGCTCGCTCTGGCGATGACCCTGCGCATGCTGACCACCCCGGGCCGCCGGCCGCGCGCGCTGACCGCGATCGGCGTCGCCATCCTCGGACTGCTCGTCTCCGACATCTTCTACGGCCAGTCCCAGCTCAGCGACGCCTGGACCTTGGGCGGCCCGGTCGACCTCGGCTGGATCATCTTCTACGCGGTCATGGGCTGGACCGCCCTGATGCCGTCGATGACCGAGCTCAGCCGGCCCGCCCAGCACAGCGATTCCACCGACGCGGGCACCCAGCGGATCATCTTCATGGCCTGCGCCGCGCTCATCGCGCCGGCCGTCCTCTACGTCGAGTACGCGAACGGCAGGCGCACCGAGGTCGACCTCGGCGGCGTGGTCGACGCGCCGGTGATCGCGGGCGCCGCGGCGCTGATGTTCCTGCTGGTGCTGCTGCGGGTGAACGGCCTCGCGCTGGCCCAGCGGCGGGCCAGCGCCCGGGAGCGGGCGCTGCGCGAGGCCGGTGCGTCGCTGTTCGCCGCGGCCAGCGAGGAGGACGCGATGCTGGCGGTCCGCCAGGCGGTACACACGCTGCTGCCGGACGACACCGAGTACCAGCTCAGCCTCACCGATCGCGTCGCGCCCGGTACCGCCTCGTCCCTGCGCCTGATCACCGCCGACGACCTTCCGGATTGCTTCCGCTCCGGGAATTTCCAGCATTTCCTGTACGCGACGATGCCGCTCCCCGGGGGCACCGGCCGCGTCGGCGGGGCCGTGCTGGGCGGCCCGGCCCCGGTGCTGCGCGAGCTGCAGCCGTCGTTCCAGGCGCTGTTCAACCAGATCGCGGTCGTGATCGAGCGGATCGGGCTGACCGGCGAGGTCAACCGGCGGGACAGCGAGGCGTACTTCCGGACCCTGATCCAGAACGCGTCCGACGTCATCCTGATCGTCACCGACGACGACGCGATCCGCTACGCCAGCCCGTCCGCGGCCACCGTCTTCGGCCACGCCGACCTGGCCGGCACGCCGCTGTCGGCGCTGGTCGCGGTCGGCCACCACCTCCAGTTGCGGGCGCTGCTGACCCGGGCCCGCACCGGCCGCAACGGCCAGGACGGCGTCGACCTGGCGGTCGGCTGCGCCGACGGCCGGTTGCTTCAGGTCGACTGCGTCGCCCGCGACCTGCGGGAGGATCCGACCGTACGCGGCCTGGTGCTGACCATGCGCGACGTCACCGAGCAGCGCCGCCTCGAGAACGACCTGTCCCACCAGGCGTTCCACGACGGGCTCACCGGGCTCGCCAACCGGGTGCTGTTCCGCAACCGGCTCGAGCACGCGTTCGTGGTCGCCGAGCGCGACGACACCACCCTCGCGGTGCTCTTCGTCGACCTCGACGACTTCAAGGAGGTCAACGACACCCTCGGCCACGCGGTCGGCGACCAGCTGCTGGTCACCGTCGGCGAGCGGATCGCGGCAGTGCTCGGCAACTCCGGCACCGCGGCCCGGATGGGCGGCGACGAGTTCGCGATCCTGATCGAGAGGGACGCCGCCGACGCCCAGGAACTGGCCGCTTCCCTCGTCCAGGCACTCGCGGTGCCGGTCGAGGTCGGCGACGGCCTCGGCGGCAGCCACATCGTCAGCGGCGCGGCCAGCGTCGGCGTGGCCACCAACCACGACGCGGACAGCGCGACCGAACTCCTGCGCCACGCCGACCTGGCCCTCTACCAGGCCAAGGACGAGGACAAGGGCACCTGGCAGCAGTACCGGACCGACCTGCACTCGGCGATGGTCGAGCGGCTGGAGACCCGGATCGCGCTGCACGAGGCGATCGACGCGGCCCAGTTCCGTCTGCAGTACCAGCCGATCGTCGACATGGAGACCGGCCTGATCTCCGGTGTCGAGTCGCTGGTCCGCTGGGAGCACCCGCTCCGCGGCCTGCTCAGCCCGTTCCACTTCATCGAGGTCGCCGAGGAGAGCGGCGCGATCGTGGCGATCGGCACCTGGGTGCTGCGCGAGGCGCTCGCCCAGTTCGCCCGCTGGAAGGCCGACGACCCGTCGACGTCGCTGCGCTACATCAGCGTCAACGTGTCGGCCCGGCAGTTCCGGACGCCTGGCTTCGTCGCCCTGGTGCGGGCGGCGATCGCCGACGCCGGCGCGCAACCCGAGTGGCTGCTGCTGGAGATCACCGAGAGCCTGGTGCTGCGCGACGCCGAGCAGGTCTGGGACGACCTGCGCGAGCTGCGGGCCCTCGGCATACGCATCGCGATCGACGACTTCGGCACCGGCTACTCGTCGCTCAGCTACCTGCGCCAGATGCCGGTGGACGTGCTCAAGCTCGACAAGTCGTTCATCGACGACATCCTGCTCAGCGAGCAACAGCGGGCCCTGGTCGACGCGATCGTCACGCTGGCCCGCAACCTCGACCTGGCCGTGGTGGCCGAGGGCATCGAGGAGGCCAGCCAGCGCGCGGCCCTGGCCGGCATGGGCTGCCCGTACGGCCAGGGCTACCTGTTCTCGAAGCCGGTCTGGCCGGACGAGATCGCCCGGCTGTCCGGCGAGGTCCGCGAGCTGGTCTGAAACGCCGCGACGTGCTCGGCGACGAAGCTGCGCAGGGTGCGCGGCGGACGGCCGGTCAGCGATTCGACGTCCGGCGAAAGCCACGCCGCGTCGCCCTCGGCGATCAGGCCGAAAGCCTGGGCATTGGAGTTCGCCACGGGTTCCGGCACGCCGGCCCGGATCATCGCCTCGCGGTGCTCGCCGGGCGAGATCCGGCGGTACTCGGCCGTCAGCTCCTCGGCCACGTCGGCGTAGGTGACCAGTTCCGGTCCGGTGAGCCAGTAGGTGTTTCCGGCGTGCGCGGCGGGCGCGGCGACGATCGCGGCCGCCGCGGCCGCCACGTCGCGGGCGTCGATCATGCCGACCTGGCCGTCGCCGGCGGACATGACGAAGCCACCGGTCTCTCTGATCATGGGTGCGAGGGCGAGCAGGTTCTGCATGTAGGCGTTCGACCGCAGCAGCGTCCAGGCCGGCCCGCTGCCCAGCAGGTGAGCCTCGATGCGGGCCTGGCCCCGCCGGCGGTCGACCGGGGAGTCCGCCGACGCCTTGCTGGTGACCTTGACGACGTGGGCGACGCCGGCCCGGACGGCGCTGTCGATGACCGCGATCTCCTGAGCGGGGACGGCCGGGCTGACCAGCAGCACCGTGTCGACGTCACGCATGGCCGCGTCCAGTGTTTCCGGGCGGTCGAAGTCGCCGACGGCGATCCCCACGGGACCGTGCGGCGCGCGGGCCGGATCCCGGACCAGCGCGCGGACCGGAAGCCGCTGATCGGCGAGCAGGCGGACCGCCTCGGAGCCGACGTTGCCGGTCGCGCCGGTTACCAGAATCATGATGCCTCCCATATTGGATCGTCCTATCCAATCTTGAGCCGCTAGGATTGGATAGTCAAGTCCAATCTGAGGGGGCGACGTGACGACCCAGAAGGGCCGGGCGACCCGGGACCGGATCATCGCGGCCGCGGCCGACCTCATGTACCAGCACGGTGTGGCCGGCACGAGCACCCCGGCGGTCCGCGACGCGGCCGGGGTCAGCTCCTCGCAGATCTACCACTACTTCGCCGACAAGGACGACCTCACCCGGGCGGTCATCGCCTACCAGTCCGAGGCGATCGTGTCCCACCAGGCGCCCCTGCTGGCCCGGCTCGACAGCTTCGACGCGCTGCTGTCCTGGCGCGACGTCGTGGTCGACGCCGCCAGGCAGCAGAACGGCGCCGGCGGCTGCCCGCTGGGCGGCCTGTCCAGCGAGCTGTCCGACCAGCACCGCTGGGCCCGCGAGGCGCTGGCCGCCGGGTTCGGCGCCTGGCAGTCAGCGATCCGCGACGGCCTCGCCGCCATGCGCGACGCCGGCGTCCTACGAGCGGACACCGATCCCGACCGGCTGGCCCTCACCCTGCTGACCGCCGTGCAGGGCGGGCTGCTCCTCGCTCAGGTGCAGCGGAACACCGACGCGCTCGAAGTCACACTGGACACCCTGATCACGAACATCCGCGAGCACGCCGGGGGCGCTTCGGCCCCCGGCGCGATCCGCTAGTGCCCTGACCATGAACGTTTGAGGTGTTGGGGTCAGGCTGCCCGGGTGGTGGGTTGGCCCCAGCGGCGTTGTCGTTCGCTGCGGATGCGGGCGCGTTCGCGGCGTTGCGCGGCCAGGACGTCGGGGTGGCGGGCGTTGGCGTTGCGCCAGCGTAGGTATCGGTGCAGGTGAGCGATCAGCGCTGGATGGTTGGGGTGGTTCGAGCCGGCGATCACGAAAGTGCGCAGCGGCCCGAACTGGGCGGTCTGCGAACCCAGATGGTCGGCGAGCTTGCGGACGCTCCACCGGGTGAACGGCCGTCCCAAGGCTTCGGGGCGGGTGTTGGCCGTCGTGACGATGTACTGCTCGTCGTCAGGACTGATCTGGCGGGGACGGCCACCCGCCCACTGAGGGTCCAGGCTGGCCATCCCCATTTCGTTGAACCGGTGGATGACCTGCCGGATCGTGTCTTCGTCGGCCTGCACGAGACGGGCGATCGCCGGCACGGTGTTCCCACCGGCTGAGGCGAGCACGACCATGGCCCGCCGTAATCGGATCGGTGAACCCGTGCCCCGACGAGTGATTCTCAGCAACTGCTGACCTTCCTGGTCACTGAGCCGCCGCACGCGTACAGAATCTGCCACCGCCACAGCGTGACCGCCACGACGCCGCCCGGCCGTCAGCCCGAGCGGCGTGTCACCCAACACCGCGAACGTTCGTGGTCACGGCACTAGCTCAGACCGGCTGCCAGAGCGCGGGAACGTTCGGCGGTTCCCAGCCGGTGAGCGAGGTGTGCGACTGCAGGCACTTGTAGGTGCGGCCGCCGTAGGTCACCAGCTGGCCGACCGTGTACGCGGTGTTGGGAGCCCACGCCGGCGCGGTGGGCGGCGTGGTCGGCTTCGTGGTCGGCGGGGTCGTCGGAGGCGTGGTGGGCGGGGTGGCCGGCTTCGTCGTGGGCGGCGTCGTCGGGTTGGTCGGCGGCGCGCCGGTGCAGTTGCTCGCCGAGCCGTTCGTCGCGTTCACGATCTGGTTGAACAGCGCCGAGTTGGCGTCGGCCTCCAGCGAATAGACCATCGAGCCGGCGTAGCCGTTGCAGTGCTGGTAGTTGGCCTTCGCCTGGATCGACTGGGCCGAGTCGCCGGTCCACAGCGTGTTGCCGCTGTAGAAGTAGGCGCCCTGCGCGGTCGGGTCGAAGTACGTGTCGGCCGGGTTGTCGACGATGCCGGAGAGTTCCTTGTAGAAGGACACACCGGGGACGTTCCCGGACAGCGTGTGCCCGGGCGCCGGGGCGCCGGCGGGCTGGTAGAGGCCGTGTCTGGTGCCGGCCGCCACGCCGGTCCAGCCGCGGTAGTAGAGCGGGTAGCCGATGGTCAGCTTGCTCGCCGGGAAGCCGCCGGCGATGCCGTACGCCGCGTCGCCCGCCGTCCACGCCTTCATCGCGGCGTCGATGCTGTATTTGCCGGTGCCCGGCGGGATCGGCGTCATCGGGTCGGACGGCGAGGTGTACAGCGGGTCCTGCAGGTTGGCCGGCCCGGTCGGTTCGAACCCGCCGTGCATGTCGTAGCTCATGACGTTCGCGTAGTCGAGGTACTGCGCGACCTGGTTGGTCTGGATGTGCGAGATCTTGTCCTGGCCGGCCGGCACGGCCGCGGTCAGGTAGCGGTGGCTGCCGCCCAGCGCGTCGAGTTCGGTGCGGAACTCCCTGAGCAGCAACGTGTAGTTGGCCATGTCCGCGGACGTGTAGTGGTTACCGAGGTGGCCGGCGGCACCCGGGTACTCCCAGTCGATGTCGACGCCGTCGAAGATGCCGGCGCCGGTGCCCGGTCCGCCGTACCCGTTCTGGACCGGCAGGTTGCCCTTGATGAACATGTCGATGCAGGAGCCGACGAACTTCTTACGGGCCGCGTCGGTGGCGGCGACGTCCGAGAAGTACTTCGAGTACGTCCAGCCGCCGATCGACACCAGGATCTTCAGGTTCGGATACTTCGCCTTCAGCTGCTTGAGCTGGTTGAAGTTGCCGACGATCGGCTGGTTGTAGACGTCGGCCTGCCCGTTGACGCTGATGTCGGCCGTGTACGACTTGCCGTAGTCGGCGAACGAGTCACCGGCGCCGTCCCCGGCGTTCGGGTTGTTCTCGTCCTGCGAGGCCGCCGCGGTGGTCTCGAAACACGTCTTGTTGACCGGGTCGATGTTCTCGAACGCGTACTCGACGAAGTTAAGCTTGCCCGCGACACCCTGGGTGTCCATGTTCTTGGGGTAGTACAGGTTCTGGTAGATGCCCCACTGGGTGAAGTACGCGATCTTCACCCCGCCGCTGGTCGCGGCCGCCTGGGCCGGAGCCGCCCCGCGCAGCGCGGTCACCGCTCCCACGCTCAGCGCCAGCAGGCCCGCCGCGCCTAGCGCGGCCACCCTCATCGATCTGCGCATCGTGCTTCCCCTCGGATTCGTCAGCCAAATCTCTTAGGAAACTTAATTTAAAGTTTTATATCAGCACGAATATGAATCGACAAGTGTCAGTTTTCGCAACGGACTCGCGCACCACGGATGTGTGACTCGACCACGGCGTCCTCCGACCGGCACCAGCCGCTCAGCATCGCCGGGGCCGCCGCATCCGCCGGGCCCATGTCAGCTATTTGTCGGTTATTCGCTAGTGATCATGGGCGTTATCGGTAAGGGTCGAGACGTGCTTGAGAATCCCGTGTGGGCCGCGCTCTCCGGACCGCAGGCCTGCTTCGCCGAGGTGGCCGGCAGCGCCGCCCGTTTCCAGCCCGACGTCTCACCGTTCGGCGGCCTCGCCGACCCGGCCGATCCGGCCGGCTGGCACGACCTGGCCACGCTGACCGACGAGGTCCTGCTGACCGGGCCGGCGATCAGCGCCGGGCCCGGCTGGGAGCAGACGTTCTCCATGCCCGGCGTGCAGATGGCCGGCACCACGATGACCGGGGTCGCCGATCCCGAGATGGTCGTGCTCACCGAGACCGACGTGCCGGAGATCCTCGACCTGGTCGAGCGGACCAAGCCGGGCCCGTTCGCCAAGCGCACCATCGAGATGGGCCACTACCTGGGCATCCGCCGCGACGGCCGGCTGATCGCGATGGCCGGCGAGCGCCTGCGGCTCCCGGGGTGGACCGAGATCAGTGCGGTCTGCACCGACCCCGACTTCCGCGGCCAGGGCCTGGCCGCCCGCCTGACCATGGCGGTGGCGGCCGGCATCCTCGGACGCGGCGAACTCCCGTTCCTGCACGCCGCGGCCACGAACACCGACGCCATCCGCCTCTACGAGGGCCTCGGCTTCCAGGTCGACCACCACGTGGTCTTCGCCGGCTTCCGCACCAGCGCATAGCCGCTATTCGCCGAGTGCCCCGTCCGGGTCGGCCGGGGCGCCGGTGGCGTCGGCGTAACGGTCCTTGAGATCGCCGATCTCCTGGAGCACGTCGGCCAGCTCGCCGCGTACTTTGTCGAGCCGGTTCTGCTGGTCGGCGGGCAGGCCGCCGCCGTGGTCGTGGCTGATCAGCTCGGTTTCGCGCTCCTCGAGCTCCTCGCGGCGCTCGTGCAGGCGGTTGAGCCGCTCGTCGAATTCCTCGGCGCTGATCTTCTCGGGCTGCATTCGAACGACCCTAGCCCAGGCACCGGCTAGCCTTGAGCCCGGCGCCGCACTCGCGGACGTCCCGGACGAGTGCGTGTCGTACCCGGCGTGACAAGACGACCGCTGCTGAGGTGGCGTCATGGCATGGCTCGTCCTTGTTGCGTCCGGTCTGCTCGAGACGGTGTGGGCGGTGGCCCTCGACCGCAGCGCCGGGTTCAGCCGGCCGCTCCCGATCGCGATCTTCGTGGTGGGCCTGGTCCTGAGCATGCTCGGGCTGGGTGTCGCGCTGCGTTCGATTCCGGTCGGGACGGCGTACGCGATCTGGGTGGGTATCGGCGCCGTCGGCACCGCGGTGGTCGGCATGCTCGCCCTCGGCGAGCATGCCGGTCTCCCCCGCCTGCTGTCCCTGGTGCTGGTGGTCGCCGGTGTGGTGGGACTCAAGGTCTTCCACTAGGCGGCGCCGTCGTCCAAGCCCGAGCGGCTGCGGCCGCCCGCCTTGCGCGCGATGGTCAGGTGGTCGATTTCGGCCCCGGACTCGGTCAGCGCGCGCAGGGTGAGCGTCGTCGTCGAGCCCGGCGGTGCGGGCGCCACGTCGACCGCGAGGAACGAGTAGCCGGTGTAGCGGACCCGCGACCAGCCGACGGTCTCCTCGACGTGGTGGCCGGCCGAGTTCGAGACGGCCGACAGCACCTCGTCGATCTCGCGCACGTGCCCGGCGTACGAGTCGGGCACGGCGAAGCTGTAGAGGCTGCGCCCGGCCGCGCCCGCGGTGACGTACGTCGTGCCGTGCCTCTCCGGGTGCACGGTGTCGCCGATCGGCGTCTTCCGGGCCTTCCCGGCGTGCATCGTGTCGGCCCGCTCGTAGATGTGGTTGTGCCCGTTGATCACCAGGTCGACGCGGTATTTGTCGAACAGCGGCACCCAGTGCCGGCGCACCCCGCCCTCGGAGGCGTGCTGGACCGTGGTCGAGAAGGCGCAATGGTGGTGGAAGACGACCACGAAGTCGACGTCCGGCTGCGACCGCAGGAAGGCCAGCCGCTTGTGGAGCCACTTGCTCTGCGTGCCGTCGGTGTAGCCGTGGTTCGCCGAGATCTCGTAGCAGACGTCGTTCGAGTCGAGCGCGATCACGCCGACGTTGCCGTAGATGAACGAGTAGGCCCCGGTCGCCTTGTCCGGCCCGTTGTCCGGGAAGTCCCACCGGGCCCGCTGGCCCCCGTAACCGTCGGACGAGTAGAGCGCCTCCATGTCGTGGTTGCCGAGCGTCGGCATCCACGGCACCGAGGAGGCCACCGGCTCGGTCTGGGCGAGGAACTGGTCCCAGGCCCGCGGCTGGAAGAGGTCGCTGCCGTGGCCGTGCCCGCTCGAGTCGGCGTAGCAGAGGTCACCGGCGTGCAGGTGGAACGCCGGGCGCTGGGCCGCGACCATGCCGTCGTTGCTCAGCGCCTGATAGCTGACGCCCTGATCGCCGAACGCGGTGAAGGTGAAGGGGCCGGGTACGGACCGCCGGGTCGGTGCGGTGGCGAAGGTGTCGATCCGTCCGACCGTCGCATCGTCATATCCGTGGTGCCCGACGGTGTAGTAGTAGCGCCGGCCGGGGTCGAGGTGGTCGAGGGCGGCGTGCAGGTAGTACTGGTGGACCGGCTGGATGCCATGCAGATGCGTCGACAGGGGCCGGACCTCGGCCGGGATACGGTCGCCGAGATCCCACGGGTTCAGGCCGATCCGGACGAACGGTTTGTGCACCGGGTGCGGCACCTGCCACCCCACCCTCATTTGCGTACGCGGGTTGGCGCCCCACGCCAGATGCCGGCCGAAGGGCAGCACGAACCGGCCGGGCACCTTGCTCTGCCGCCAGAACGTCGCCGCGGCCGGGGCGCCACCGGCGGCCAGCGCGGCGGCCACACCGGCGGTCGCGGCCATCAGGCCGCGGCGGCTCACGCGGCGGCGGCGTAGCTCGTCGTACTGCTCCGGCATGCTCAGCCGGGCGGTCAGGTCGTCGGGCAGGCCCATCCGAGGGATTTCCACTGTCCGCATCCTGGTGGGCACGGGCCTTTCAGGCGCGGCACGACACCCTAGCCCTTGTCAAGATCCACCAGACGGGTGATTTCTTCGGCGCACCCCCACGAAAGGGTCATACCGGCTCCGCCGTGCCCGTACGCGTGAACGATCCGGCCCTCCCGCTCGAGCCGTGGGCCGCCGTGCCGGGCCGGGCGCAGACCCACCTTCTCCCCCACGACTTCGGCGCCCGCCAGTTCGGGAACGGCCTCGGTGCAGCGGGCGACGATCTCCTCGCGGGCGGCCGGGTCGGGGGTGAGGTCCCAGTTGCCGTCCTCGAAGGTGCCGCCGAGCACGACGTCGTCCGAGCGCGGATGGACGTAGAGGCCGCGTTCCTCGTCCCGGATCGACGTGGTGAGGCCCGGGTTGCGCACGAGGACGACCTGCCCGCGTACGGGATGAACCGCGGGGTCGCCGCAGAGGCGGCCCGCCGCAAGGCCGGTGGCGTTGACTATGTGCCCGGCCGGAACCTCGTCGAAGCTTTCGATCTCGCGCCTTTCGACCCGGCCGCCCGCCGCGACGAACCGCTCCTGCAGCCAGGGCAGATAGACCTCCATCTCGACGGCCGGGGCGGTGAAGTGCATCTCGACGCCCGGGGTCGCGGGCGCCCACCACGGTTCGGTGCGGGACCGGTTGATCGTCGGCAGCATCCGCACCCCCGGCACGCCGTCGTGGGCCTGCGCGGCGAACTCCCGGTAGGCGACGCCGGCCCAGGTCACCAGCCGGGCGTCGGGCTCGGAGCGGCTCGGGAACCAGACCGCCGCGGCGACCGCGGACACGGTCCCGGCCGGCTCGACCGGCGACCACAGCTCGACGCTCGCCCCGCTTTCGGCCAGCCGCACGCCCGCGGTCAGGCCGATGATCCCACCACCCACCACGATCACGTCCGCCACGCGGACGACCCTACTGGCCGAGCAACCGGATGGTTTCCGCGTCGGGACCGTCGTAGAACTTCGCGATCACCGCCTCGAACGGCGCCGGATCGTCGGCCACCTGCGCGAACAGGGTCATCGACGAACGCAGCTTGAGGTTGTCGGGAAAGCCGAACATCAGGTGGTTGTGAGCCAGCACACCGGCGGCACACTCGGCCAGCCGCGGGCCGAGGACCGGATCGTCGAGGTACGCCCGGGCCTCCGCCCGCCCGCTGATCCCGTAGTGATCCGACGTCGTCGTCTTCCCGAGGCCTTTCATCTGCGGAAAGATGAACCACATCCAATGGGTGCGCTTGCTGCCCGCCCGGATCTCCTCCCGCACGGTGTCGTAGCACCGCTCCTGCGCGTCCCGGAACCGCTGCACGTCCGCCATTTCACTACGATATTGCACCCGTTTCGCACCCGCCCGACAACCGAGCCACCGCAGGCTGGAAGACCCCGGACCTGCGAACGGAGTCGCCCCAATGTCGGACGGCGAGTTTCACGCCTATATCGGCCTGCTGGCCCTCAGCGGTGTCGTGCTGGCCGTCATGGCGGCCCGCGGGTTCGGCCAGGCCCGAACCGCCCGCGTCGTCGACGCGCTGTTCGCGGCCGGCTTCCTCGGCTATGCGAGCTATCTGATCCTCGCCGACCCGGCCACCGTGACCGTGTTCTTCTACGCGTTCGCCGTGCCCGTCCTGGCCGTGGTCAACGCCATCCGCTCGCGCCGGCAACGGCGCGGCGAACCGGTTCCGGCCCCGATGACGTACGCCGGGCCGCCGGCCGGAGGATTCCCGCCTCCCCCCGATTTCGCCCAGCAGCCGGCGGCCGGCTTCCCGCCCGCCCCGGCCTTCCCGCCCGCGACGCCGCCGTCCGCCCTCGCCTTTGCGCCCGCGGCACCGCCGTCCGCCCCCGCCTTTGCGCCCGCGGCACCGCCGTCCGCCCCCGCCTTTGCGCCCGCGGCGCCGCTGTTCGCCCCGCCGGCCACGCCGGCGCGCACCGAGGCGCCCACGGCCGACCCCGGCAGCTACCCGTCGATGCCGTCGGGCCTGGCCGGTCACGAGAGCGACGGACCGGCGATGCGGTCCGGGCGCCCGTCCGGCCTGCCCGCCGCCACCCAGCAGACCTTCCCGACGGCACCGGCTCCAGCGGCACCGGCCGCCCCGGGCGGCCGCCCGTCGGGGCTGCCCCGCCGCGTACACACCGAGGCCGAGCCGCCCGCCCACCCCGAGTTCACCCAGCATCTGGAACTGCCCCCGCCGGACCGGGCCCCGGACCAGCCGGCCGGGCCCCAGCCGATGTATCCCGCCCATCCCGGAACGCCGCCCACGCCGGGCTGGCGGTCCGACCCGGCCCAGCAGTTCCCGGCCGCGCCGGAACACCGGAATCCGCAGCCGGCGCCGGAACTGGCCGACGAACGGTACGTGCACGCCCCGGCCGACTACTTCGAGCAGGTTCAGGCCGGCCACGCCGCCCAGCACCCGGCGCCGTCCGAGCAGCCGGCGGGCCGGCACAGCTACCCGGATCAGCCGACCGCCGGGCGGCACTGGCAGGCCGATCCGGAGCCGTTCACCCAGCCCACCTACCGTCCGGCGCACGGCGAGCCGGACCCCCACCCGGCCGGCTGACCCCTGTCCGCGCGGCGGCGGCTCGGAAGGCAATGGCAGATTGGTCCCATGGACTACCGCCGGGCCTTCCGCTCCGCCGCCGTCGGCTTCGCCGACCTGATCTCCCGGATCCCCGCGAAAAGCTGGGACGCCCCGGCCCTGGGCGACTGGACGCTCCGCGAGCTGGCCGGTCACGCGACAAGCTCCGGCCTCCGGCAGGTCCCCACGGTGCTGTCCACTCCCGCCGACGAGATCACCCGGGCGACCCCCGAGGACTACTGGCTCCTGGCCCGGGCGGTGCCCCCGGACGTCCTGGCCGCCGCCCGGGCGGCGTCGGACGAGGACGCCCGCCTCAACGCCGAAGCCCTGAAGGGCGACCCGGCCGGCGTGGTCGGCAACCTGGTCGGCCAGGCCACCCAGGCTCTCGGCCGCGCCGAGGACGACGCCCTGGTCGAGACCCCGGCCGGCGGCATGCGGGTCCGTGACTGGATCCCGACCCGGACCTTCGAACTGGTGGTACACGCCCTGGACGTCGCCGGCGCGGCCGGCACCGAACTCCACCTGCCGCCGGAGGTCTACGCCGACGCGGCCGCCCAGGCGGCCCGCTCGGCCGCGATGTCGGGCGCCGGCCCCACCGTCCTCCGGGCCCTGACCGGCCGATCCCCGCTACCCACCAACTTCACCGTTGTCTAGCATCATGCGACGGTACGGGAAAAAGTCGTAGGATTTTCGCGTTTCGGCTGCGACGGGGCGGCCCGGTTCGTACGGTCGGTAACCGTGCCCCGACGTCCTTTCGCCGCCGTCATCGCCCTTCTCCCGGCCTTGGCCCTGCTCCTCTTCCCACGGCCGGCGCAAGCCGCCAACGTCTGGCACGTGGTCGCCCCCGGCGAGACCGCGTCGTCGATCGCCCGCGCTTTCCATGTGCGGCTGGCCGACCTGGGCCGCTGGAACCAGCTCGTGCCGCCCTACCCGGTGCACGTCGACGAGACCCTCCGCCTGACCCGGCCCGCATCCGAACTGCCGGCCTGGCGCAGCCACATCGAGCCGGTCTCCGCCGGCATGGTCAACTGGGACACCCGCTGCCCGGTGGCGCCGGCCAACCTGCGCAAGGTCTGGGTCTCCTACATCGACCTGCAGGGCAACTACCACGACGGCAGCATCATCGTCCGCTCCGACCTGGCGGTGCCGGCACAGCGGGCCTTCTTCACGTTGTTCCGCTGGCGCTACCGCATCATGGCGATGGCCCCGATGTCGGTGAACATGCCCGGCCAGACCGACATGAGCATCGTGACGGCGGGCTACAACTGCCGGCCGGTGGCCGGCACCCGCGTCTGGTCGGAACACGCGTACGGCACGGCGATCGACATCAACCCCTTGCAGAACCCCATGCTGCGCGGCTCACTGATCGACCCGGCCGCCGGCGCCCTCTACCGCAACCGCTCCCGCCACCTGATCGGCATGATCCACCCGGACGGGGCGGCCCGGGCCCTCACCGCGAACGGCTTCTACTGGGGCGGCCGCTGGTCGTCGCTGAAGGACTACATGCACTTCAGTAGCACCAATAGGTGATGACCAGGTCATCTATAGGTCAACTCCCTGCCTGGGCCGTCGCTGGGCCGTCCGACCTTGCTGGGATGGGGAGCAGCGCATCGAGCGCCGTCCGGGCGCGACCGGGGCTTTCCGGCATCAGGTGGGCGTAGACGCGGAGCGTGAATGCCGCGTTCGCGTGGCCGAGCCACTCGGACACCGCCTTGATGCTCTCCCCCGCGTCAAGTAGGGCTGAGGCGTAGAAGTGCCGGAGCGCGTGCATCCCGTTGACTCGGGCAACCTCAACGCCGGCCGCTCGCAGTGCCGGGTGCCAGGCTGTCGCGGCGAACATGTTCTGCTTGACCACCAAGTTGTGGGTGGTCACGAAAATCAACGGCTCCGTGACAAGATCACCGGTCGCGGGGTCCTCCCACGGCAGCGTGACCTCGACCGGGGGGAACCGCTTCATGTGCACACGGATCGACTCGCCGACGTTGGGAGGCAACGGAACCCGACGAGGCTTGTCGTTCTTCGGCAATCCAAACACGGCGCGCGCACCCACGCGTTTCACCTGCCGCCGGATATGCAGCCAGCCGCCGTCGAAATCGAAGTCGTTGGGCGCCAGGCCGAAGATCTCTCCCCGCCGGGGACCGCAGCCGGCACCGACGTCGATGACTGGACGGTACCGCTCTCGGAGAGCCACCCGGACGGCCGCCACAGTTGCTACCTCCCACGGGACGATGCGGTGCGGAGTCGGCGTGGGGGCTGTCACTGACCGCGCCGAGCATGGATTTTTCGCCATCAGACCGTCGTCGACCGCGGCTGTGAAGATGCCGCTGAGGTGGGCGAACAAAACCGCCCGAGTCCCCGGGGCCAGTCGCTTGGCCCGCAGCCCGGTGTCCCAGTCGCTGATTTCACTCGGCTTGATCGAGGCAATAGGTCGCCGACCGAAGTGCGGAATAATGTGCTTGCGTACGCGCGCTTTGATCGGCCCACGTGCCGACTCATCGAATTTGTGCGTGCGTAGCCACAGCTCCGCCCGCTCGTTGAAGGGTGTTCTCCCGGCCACGACATCCACGTACACGCCCCGGCTTTTGTCGGCCTCGACGCCAGCAAGGAACTCCTCGGCCGCACGCTTGGCCCGATCCGGGAACGAGCGGCTGCGCTCTAGGCCGTCGGGCGCGATATAGCGGACGCGGTAGCGCAGGCCGTTGCCGTAGCGGACAGCCTTGACCCGTCGGGGTTTGCCATCCGGGCCAGGAACTGTCTTGTACCAGCGATCTTCGACATGTCCCACTGCTAGGCCGCCTTCTGCTGTGTGACCCACGCCCGGACGTCGGCCGGGTCGTAGCGCAGGTGTCGGCCAAGGCGAGCAGCCGGCGGCCCGTAGCGGCGCTTGCGCCAGGTGTAGAGAGTTTCCACCGGGACACGCAGATAGGCGGCCACGTCGGTGACCGTCCAACACGCCTCCGGCATGAGTACTGCCATCGGTTCCTCCGATTGATCCGACCGTCAAGGCGGCCTTGACGGTGAATGGCTGTTCACGCGGCCAGACTGGCGAGGGCGTGCCTGGCACTTTCGGCGTGTTCTCGGGCCATCGCGGCGGAGGTGTTGGCGAGTATGGCGTCGGCCGTTGTCTGCCAACCTGCGCCGACGAATTGGAGGAAGTTGACGACCAGGGTGGTCGGTTCCGCGGCGGGTTCGGCCTGCTCGGGTCCGCAGGTTTGGGCGCGGCGGAAGGTGATGCGTTGGTCGCGGAGCATGGCGAAGGTGATGCTGTAGCGGCGGGATTTGGTGAGGAAGTGGCCGCCGAAGCCGAGCATGTGTGCCCACCGGCGCAGCCGGAAGTACGGGCTTGCCGGTGCCCCTGCCGGAGTGCGACGGGCCGCCTCATCGGCGGCGACCTGTTCGGCGGCGCAGGTGGGGCAGGTCCGGTAGCGGGTGCAGCCGCCGCAGTCCGGGTCGGTGCGCAGGGGGCCGAACGGGTCGGCTGGGGCGGACTG
The DNA here is from genome assembly GCF_044455125.1 of Actinoplanes sp. NPDC051343. Classification (NCBI taxonomy): domain Bacteria; kingdom Bacillati; phylum Actinomycetota; class Actinomycetes; order Micromonosporales; family Micromonosporaceae; genus Actinoplanes; species Actinoplanes sp. NPDC051343. The sequence continues at coordinate 3,654 of NZ_JBITEL010000002.1, read as the reverse complement.
CAGCCGCCGTTTGGCCGCTAGCGAGGCGGGTGGTTCAGGGTCGGTGCGGAAGTTGCCGAGTCGCCAGCAGGCGTCGATGAGTCGTTCGGTGTGGGTGCCGTCCGGGTCGGCGTACAGGGTGACGGTGTCGTCGGTGAGCCGGTTGGAGGCGTGCCCGGTGATCTCGGTGGACTTGGTGGCGTACTTGGCGAGGTACGCGGCGACTTGGGCGTCGGTGACCTGTCCGTCGGCGGCGACGGTGATCACTTTGGTCAGTACTTGATCGCCCCAGCCGATCGGCCACCCGCCGGGGTTGGCGGGGTGCGGGTCGGTGGTGAAGCGGACCGTAGCGGCGGCGTGGTCGACGGCGGCGACGAGGTCGGCGGCGTCCAACTCGGGCGGGGGTGCCACGATGGCGTCCGGGTCTTCGGGGTGGTAGCCGTCGATGCGGACGATGGCGTGGAAGTGCACGACGCCGCGTCGTTGCATCTCGGCGGCTTTGCCGAACGAGAGCCGGATCGGACACACCCACCGGGTCCGGGCTTTGCCGTTCTTGTCGTAGGTGGTGACGGGCACGTCGGCGACGCCGCGAGCCTTGGCGACCTGCCGGATGTGCCGGTTGATGGCGATGCTGGTTCGCCGCCACAGTTCGCCGGCCGTCACGTTCCACACCGCTTGGGCGTCGTAGTCGTAGCAGTCGGGGCACAGCGGGGTGCCGAGGTTGCGGTCGGTTTCGGCGTGCCGAGCGAAGCAGAGCAGCTGTACCCTGTGCGGGCAGGTGGTGAGGTCGCGGCGGGCGTGGCAGGGTTCGGGGCGGCAGTCGCAGTCGGTGCGCCGGGTGCAGGTGTGCCGCTTCACGATGCGGGTGTGGACCTGACCGAACGAGGGAGCGGTGAAGGTGGGGAATACTGCGGGGTGCCGGGCTACCTGCTCGGTGACGCCTTTGCCGCCGACCAGCCCGGACCGTACGACGTGGTAGGCGTCGCGCTTGTACCGGTCGGAGCAGCCCGGGCAGACGCTCTCGCGGCGGTTGCCGCAAGGCTTGTAGATGACCCCGTCCGGCAGGTCCGCCGTGTGCCGCTCCGACAGGACGCCGCCGGTCGCCTTGTCAACGGTGGCGATGCTTCCGGCCAGCCGGACCGGCCGCGTGCACGCGGCCGCGGATCTGACGTGAACGAGCCACGCTTCATAGTCCGGTCGGGCGGCCCGGGCGATGGCCTGTTTGTTCAGGTCGGCGGAGCGTCGCCACCAGTCGGGGACGGTGGCCGGCTCGGCGCACGCCGCCGTACCCGAGCCCGTGGAGATGGGGCCGGGCGCGGCGGGCAGCGTCGAGAGGGTCACGCGGCGGCCCCGGTCGGCGTGGTGGCCGGGGCGGTCATGCGGTGGTCCCGGAGCCGGTGATGTGCCGGGGCAGTTCCTCGCCGGTAATGCACTCGACCAGGGCGGAACCGATCAGCTCGGCCACGGGCGGGGTGACGGCGTTGCCGAACAGGCGCACCTTGGCCCGCTTCGACCGGGCGGCGGTGCGGTAGCCAGGGTCGAAGGCCATCGCGGCGGCGATCTCGTGCGGTTCCAGCATCCGGAACCGCACCTCGTCCAGGGTGATGTCTCCGGCTATGCCGGGGTGGGCCAGGCCGTACCGGTCGCGGGTGGGCAGGGTGCCGACCGGTTCGGTAGCCGGGCGCGCCGTGGTGGCGGTGCCGTAGTACGGCACGAGCAGCATCTGCTCGTGGTCGGGTGGGAAGGCCACGGACTGGTTGCCCTGCGCCGTGACCGTGCGGACGGGTTCGGTGGTGGGGGTCGACAGGTACGCGGCGTCGTCGCGGGCGGCGTTCTGCCGAGTGATCAGGGGTGGCAGCGCGAGGCCGTGATGGTTGCCCGACGCGGTCACCGCGGATAGCGGATAGGTGACCGGGCGGGCGCGTCCGCGGTCGCCGCCACCGCGTAGCGGGGTGATGAACGGCAGGGTGGCCACGCCGTCGCATTCGCGGGTGGTCCGGGCGGGCATCGGCTCGGTCCCGGCGCATGGGCGGGTGCGCCAGGTGCCGCCGGCCGGGGCGAGGAACGGCGGCAGGGCGTATCCGGTTTCGTTGCGGCAGGTTTGGGTGCGTAGCGGCATGTCGGCGGGTGTCGCCTGTTTGCCGTCGCGTCCTTCTACCGGCACCATCAGGGGTGCCCAGTAGCGGCGGATCCCGGCCCGGATCCGGCCGAGGGTGGCCTCTTCGAGCGGGTCGAGTCCGTGCTGTTGCCGGTCGCCGATCCGGATCCCGGGAAGGGTCGGGTCGATGGCGGTCAGGGCGGGTAGCACCTCGGGGTGTACTTCGCGTCCCCGGCAGGAGGCTTGCGGGCATTGGTAGATGTACTGGGTGCCGTAGCTGCCCATGTCGCGGCCCGGCTTCTTCCACACCTGCACCGCGGACATCTGCCGGTCGCAGGACGGGCACCACGCGGTCGGCCGGAGCCACTTGTCCCAGTCCGGGGTGCGGCCGAGGCTGCGGTGCCAGTAGGCGACGAACGCTCGGTTGCGTGACTGCGGCGCCCGGCGTGCCCGGACCGGTTGGGCGTGCATCGAGTTGAACGCGATGACCCGCACGTCGTAGCCGAGCTTGCGAATTTCGCCGATCCAGTCTTCCCACTCGTGCCACAGCCGGACCTGAACGACGTTCTCCACCATCCCGGCCAGCACCGGCCGTCCCCGCTCGGCCATCGCCCGCAGGTAGCGGGGAACCTCACGCATCAGCAGCCGGGACCGGCGGTAGTCCTCCTGCCGCTTGGCCTGCTTGGCGATCAGCGGACGGGCGACGTCGAACAAGGTGGGCTGGTCGGCGTTGGCGCGGTCGAACTCACGACGGACCCCGTTCGCGGTCGTCCATGCCGGGCACGCCGGCGACGCGACGAAAATCTCCGCGTACGGCATCTTCTCGACCGAGAGTTTGGTGATGTCCTCCTGGAACAGCTGCGCTGCCGGGTGGTGCAGCGCGAACGACTCAATCGCGTCGCGCATGTGATTGGCCGCCGCGAAGATCTCCACCCAGGGCACCAGGCACCATCCGTGGCTGGTTCCACCGACGCCGGAGAACTCGTCGTAGACGCGCAGGCTCATCGGACCGCCTCCGACGACTGTCGGGCGGCGGCTCCGGCCGGTGGGTCGCCGAGACAGCGGACCGCTTTTGCGGTTTCCGGGTCGAAGCACAGCGGGAGTGCGTCTAGCAGGAACCGTCTGAGCGCCCCGATCTGTGTGGCTTCCGGGTCGAAGCGCGGCTCGTAGGAGTCCAGCAGGAGCTGCCAGGTAGGCCGGATCGGTTGCTCTGTCAGGAGGGCCGCAGGTTGCGTCCAGTCGATCCCGCTCAGGGCCATCAGGGCGATAGCTCGGTGCGTGTGCGTGGCGCATCGGCTGGTGACGCAGCCGAAGACGGCGCGCCCTGAGCCGAGATGGACCACCGAGTATCGGAGCAGGCCGGTGCCGTCGTCAGGGTCCGGCACGATGCCGAGCCCGGGGGCGGACGTGCGAGGGGCCGGGCTGTGGGCCGAGGTGACCGGCAGGAACATGACCGGTGGGTTTGCGGCGGCTATGTCTGCACTAGACATCTTTCGCGGTCAGGGTCTGGTCGGTGTTGGTGGAGATAGACCTGTTCCGGTGAGGTAGCCGTCGATCAGACGGGTGCGGTATTGCAT
>NZ_JBITEL010000001.1:1488915-1522280 GCF_044455125.1 Actinoplanes sp. NPDC051343 | reverse complement strand
ATCTGACGTCGACACAACCGACGATGATCACGCGGTGGCCGCCCCGCATCCGGCACCGCCACGCAGAGATCACGATCTACGGCTGGAGTACTAGTGTTGTCAGAAAATGTCAAAAGGCGTGTTGGACGCGCGACGCCGACCCGTAGGCGCCCTACCTTGAGAGCCGGTGTCCGGTGTTGATCACCGGCTGTAATGGTCAAATTCGTAGGTAACCGCGATTCGGCGCCGCGGGCGGGCATAACCATTTCCTGCCCCGTGTGGCGGGAGGGTCATATCTGATGTTTGGTTCCAATACTGTTGCGCCGGATGACGAGACGTGGGCGCCGTTGGCTGACCTCTCGCACGTCCCCATAGCCGACCAGATTTCCGACGACGCCGGGGTCGTTGATCAGGCGTTGCGCCGCGTCCTGCGCAGCCTGCACGACCGTGACGGTGTGATCAGCTCGTTCGGGTCCTTCGTCTCCAGCGACTGATGGCTGTCGTCGTAGGCCGGGCGCCGACGACCGACGAGGTCCGGGCGGTGCATCGGCGGGCCGCACCCTGGCCGTACGCCGAGCTCGACGTGCCGGCGACGCGGGTCGCGGGCCACGCACCGGTCCCGTTCCGCGAACTGGTCCTCAAGGTCCACCAGCGGTGCAACCTGGCTTGCGACTACTGCTACGTCTACGAGCTCGCCGACCACAGCTGGCGTGAGCGGCCCCGCACCATGGCCGACGAGGTGCGCGACGCCGCGCTGACCCGGTTCGCCCGGCACGCCCGGCGGCACTCGCTCCCGGGCGTACGGATCGTCCTGCACGGCGGTGAGCCGCTGCTCTACGGTCCGGCCCGGCTGGCCGAGCTCACCGACCGGGCCCGGGAGCTGTTCCCGGACGACTGCCGGGTCGAGTTCGGCATGCAGAGCAACGGCGTGCTGCTCGACGAGGCCACGGTCGCCATGCTGATCGAGCACGGCATCAGGGTCGGTGTCAGCGTCGACGGCACGGCGGCCGATCATGACCGGCACCGGCGTACGCCGGGTGGCCGCGGCAGCTTCGACACGGTGGCCCGCGGGATCGATCTGCTCCGGCGGCCGGAGGGGCGGGCGGCGTACGCGGGTCTGCTGTGTGTCGTCGACGCCACGACCGATCCGCTGGCCGTCTACGACCAGCTGACCGGTTTCGATCCGCCCGCGATCGACCTCCTGCTGCCGCACCTGAACTGGGACAGTCCGCCCGCCGCTCCGGTCGCCGGCTGGCTCATCACGCTCTTCGACCGCTGGTACGAAGAGCGGTCGCCGGTGCGGGTCCGGCTGTTCGACGACGTGGTCAGCCTGGTGCTCGGCGGGGCGAGCCGGAGTGAGCAGATCGGCCTGAGCCCGTCCGGGGTGCTGGTCGTCGAGTCGGACGGCGCGATCGAGCAGGTCGACGCCTTGAAGAGCGCGTACGAGGGCGCCTGCGCCACCGGCCTGAACGTGTTGCACGACGAGTTCGACGCCGCGTTCGACGACCCGGGCATCGTGGCGCGGCAGATCGGCCGCGCGGCGCTGTCCGACGAGTGCCTGTCCTGCCCGGCGGTTGCGTTCTGCGGCGGCGGCCACTACGCCCACCGCTACCGGCGGGACGCCGGTTTCCGGTTCCCGTCTGTCTACTGCGCCGACCTGTTCGCCTTCACCCGCCACGTCTACGACCGCGTCGCCGCGGACCTGCCTTCGGTTATCGGGAGACGACCATGATCGACGTCCACCGGCTCGACTCGGCCACGTTCCACCGGCTCGCCGCCGGCTACGGCGGCGAGGACGGCGTCCGTACGCTGCGGGAGGCGCAGTTCAGCAAGCACCTGCTGCTGATCAATTTCATTCTCGAGCAGTTCCCGGACGGCGGCGCGGCCCTGCGCGACCTGCTGGAGCGTTCACGCACGGCGGCGCCCGAGAGGTTCCGGGCCGTCATCGGCGCTCCGCTGGCCGGCGGCTGGACGGCGATCGCCGCCCGGGCGGCGACCCGGGAGGCGCTGGCCGGGGCCGACCGCGATCATGTGGCCGCCATCGCGATCGTGGCGGCGGCCGCGGCCGGGGTGGACGGCTGCGTCGAGGTGCCGGTGCACGACGGCCGCGCGATGCTGCCCGGGCACGGTGCGGTCGAGGCGGGTGGCGCCTCGGCGGTCACGGTGACCGCGGCGGATGGCCGCCTGCTCGTCACCACCGACGAGGGTGTCCTCGAGGTGCCGGCCGAGTCCGCGGCGCCGGTGCCGGGCTGGCTGCCGGTGCGCCCGCTGTCCGCCGCCGCGGCCGGGCTGAGCATCCGGCTCGACCTCGACGACCTCGACCCGTACCGCCACGGCTATCACGTGCCCCCGGCCAACCGGCTTTCCGCGGCCGAGTTCGACGAGTGGCAGGCGCTGTTCGGCGAGGCGTGGGCGCTGCTCGCCGTTCGCCTGCCCGAGCGGGCGGTCGAACTGGCCGCCGGGCTCGGGGCGCTGATCCCGCTGCTGCAGACCGACGCACGCTCCGCTCGCAGCGCGACGCTCCGGCACTCCTTCGGAGTGTTCGGCCTGACGCTGCCGCCGAGCTCGCACGACTTCGTGGTGACGCTCGTGCACGAGTTCCAGCATTCCAAGCTGAGCGCGATGCTCGACCTGAGCCGGCTCACCGACCCGGCCGACGACCGCCGCTTCTTCGCGCCGTGGCGCACCGATCCGCGTCCGCTGGCCGGGCTGTTGCAGGGGGTCTACGCCTTCGTCGGCGTCGCCGACGCCTGGCGGGCCATGCAGGGTGCGGTCGGCGTGGCGACGGCCCGCTTCGCCGAGGCACGCCTGCAGGCCGACCGGGGGCTGACCGCCATCGAGGAGTCCGGTGCTCTCACCCCGGAGGGTGAGTCGTTCGTCGCCGGGGTGCGGCGCTCGGCCGATCGGCTGCTCGCCGAGCCGCTGCCGGCCGGGGCCGACCGGGCGGCCCGGGCCTCGCTGGCCGGCACCTACGCCGCCTGGCGGGAACACAACCGGGTATGACGTTCAGGCGGGTGTGACGGTCAGGTCGGGGGCGGCTCGATGTCGCCCTCGATGCGCCGGCCGGACGCCGCCTCGAGCACCTCGGGGTGCCCGGCGCCCAGCACCTGCTGCAGGCGGTCCATCGTGTCGGAGTACAGCGTGTCGGCGCGCTCCTCGTCGCCGACGGCCCGGTAGTCGTGGGCGAGGTTGATCATCCGCATCAGAACGTACGGGTGCTGGCCGGCGGCGTCGGGGGTGTCGCCCAGGCTGTATTCCAGCATCCGCTCGGACAGGGCCAGCGCCTCCCGCGTGCGGCCCATCCCGGCGTAGTCGGTCGCCAGCGACGTGCCCGCGCAGATCGTGTACGCGTGGGAGGGGCCCAGGCTCTGCTCGAGCCCACCGTAGGCGGCTTCGTCGATCGCCGTGGCACCGGCGAGATCGCCGCCCGCCCGGAGAAGGATGGCCTGGTTGATCTCGGCCGCGAGAGTCAGCGGGTGATCTTCACCGAAGTCGGCGTGGTAGCGCCGGAGCACCTCGTCCATCAGGTCAATCGCCTCGTCGCGCCGGCCGACCTGCCGCAGCGCGTTGGCCAGGCTCATCGTCGCGACCACGGCGTGCTCGTGGTTTTCGCGCAGTGAGCGTACGGTCCGCTCGCGCGCCTCCTCCATCACCTGGACCGCCTCCTCGACCCGGCCGATCTTGCGCAGTGTGATCGCATAGGTCCGCTGGGCCATGAGGGCGAGGGGGTGGGTGTCCCGGATCAGGCGTTGCTGGATCGGCAGCCACTCCTCGATGCGTTCCAGGGCTGCGGCGTACTGCCCGAGGCCGTAGTAGTCGCGGGTGACGTTCATGTTCATCCGGAAGAGCTCGACGTCGAGGGCACCGGCGTCGGCGAAGTGCGAGGCGATCTCCTCGTCGAGGCGACCAGCCTCGGCGAACTCGCCCATCAGCCGGTGGTCGACCGCCACGTTGCTCATCACGCGCAGGGTGTAGACCTCGTCGTCGCCGAAGACCTCCCGGTGCAGCTGGGCGCTGCGCTGGTCGAACTCCAGGGCCTCGCGGTAGCGGCCGTCGATGCGCAGGTCGTGACCGAGCTGGTTGCCGGCGATGAGCGTGTATTCGTGCCGGGGCCCCAGGGCGGGGTTCGCGACGAACTGGTCGTACGTCTCCTTGATGATCTGGGCGGCCTGCTTGCTGTCGCCGAGCGCCCGGGTCGCGTTGGCGACCTGCGCCCGGGCCAGCAGCGTCGCCTGGCCGTTCGGCCCGAGCTGCCAGTCGCCCGGGTCCTCGGCCGACCAGTCGGCCACCGCCCGCTCGGCCAGCAGCCGGCTGTTCTCGAAGTCGCCCGTGATGTAGAGGTACCGCGCGTGGTCGAGGACGGTCTGGCGGCCCTGCGGCGTGCCCGAGTGATTCATGTCAGCCGGCTGCAGGTGGGGGCCCATCTCGCTCTGCAGGTCGAGTTCGCCGATCTCGTCCGGGTCGCCCGGGCTGGCCGCCGCCAGCAGGTTCTGCACGTTACGCAGGGTCTCCGCGCGCGCCTGCGGTTCCAGCGTGTCGCGCAGCACCCGCTGGACCAGCCGGTGCACCTGCAGCCGGGGAGACTTGTCGGCGCTGGCCGGAGCCGGTGCCGACGCGGCCCGGCTCACCGTCTTGGCCAGGCCGTAGCGTCGCAGCTCGCGCACCAGCTGGCCGGTGCGGATCGGGTTGCCGAGTGCCTCGCGCAGCGGGGAGGTCAGTTCGGCGTTGCTGCCGCGGCGCAGCAGCGACTGCCGGATGCCCTCGCCGCCGAGGAACGCGAAGAGCGCGAACAGCTGAGCGATCGCCTCGTCGATGCCGCGCAGCTTTTCCATCGCGACCGCCACGAACGCGGCGACGGTCAGCGGGTAGCCCGGCGGCTTGCCCTCGTTGAGCAGCTCGATGCGGTCGTCCAGCAGTTCGATGTACTCGCGGATGGGCATCCGGGTCGCCAGGTACCACGCGGCGGCCTGCTCGAGGGCCAACGGCAGGTCACCCAGCTTGTCGGCCAGGTCGTCGGCTTCCTCCTCGGTGATCGTCGGGGAGCCGTCCTGATCACCGGTCCGCTTGGTGAGCAACTGGATGCTCTCTTCGCGGCGGAAGACGTCGACCTCGATGGCGATGCCGATCGTGCTCCACTCCTCGTTGCGAGTGGTCACGATGACGTGGCCGCCGGTCGTCGGGACCAGCGGGGTGAGCCGGGCCGGATCGTCGGCGTTGTCGTAGACCAGCAGCCACTCGCGGTCGCCGCCGGCCAGCCAGTTGCGGACCGTACGCGCGGTCTCCTCCAGGTCGTCGGCCACCGGCAGCTCGAGCCGCTCGGCCAGCTGCTTGAACGAGGACAGCACAGTGGAGGTCTGCTCGGCCGGGATCCACCAGATCAGGTCGTACTGATCGAGGTGGCGGTGCACGTATTCGTTGACGAGCTGCGTCTTGCCGACGCCGCCCATGCCGTTGAGGGCGGGCGGAAGCACCGAGGTCCGCGAGTCCTGTTCGAGGGCCCGGCCGAGGCGCCCGAGGAGCTCGACGCGACCGGTGAAGTTGCGGTTGCGGATCGGGATGTCGCCGACGATGCGCTCTTCCGGGCGATAGACGTGCGCGCGGGCGGAGCGGGGCAGGACGGTGGTCAGCTCGACGAACCGGCGGGCCGCGTCGCCTCGGTGCCGCGTCACGATGATCTCGCCGAAGGCGCGGAGGTCGGCCGGGGCGTCGAGGAGGATGTCGACGAGCGCCGACAGGTCGTCGAACGGGTCGTCGGAGCGGACGAACACCAGATCACGGGTCAGCGCATCACTCAGTTCGTCGACCCGGGCATCGCGCGTCGCGCGGCTCTGCAGGCCGGGCACCTTCAGGAGGGCCTCGATGAGCTGGTCGCGGGAGGTGTGCAGGTCCGACACAGCGCCTCATTTCCGAAGCGGGGATGAATCGCTGAGCCTGCAGGATATCGGAACTGCCCAGGTGGGGGGTATCAGCGGAAACGTCGCATAGTGCGACGGCACTAGAGTGGCCGGGTGCGGATCGACGGCAGCGTGGCGCTGGTGACCGGCGCGTCGTCGGGCATCGGGCGGGAGGTCGCGCGACGGCTCGCCGCGGGTGGTGCCCGCGTGCTGGCGCACGGCCGCAACGCCGACGCGCTCGAGGCGCTCGACGCCACTCCGCTGATCGCCGACCTGGCCGAGCCGGGGGCCGGGAAACGGTTGGCCGAGGCGGCCCTGGCCGAAGAGGGCCGGGTCGACATCGCCGTGGTCAACGCCGGGCTGGGCTGGGCCGGCCCGTTCACCGAGATGCCGGCCGAGGCCATCGGCAACCTGCTCGCGGTCAACCTCGCCGCCCCGATCGAGCTCACCCGCGCGCTGCTGCCGGCGTTCGGCGGCCGCCCGGGCTACCTGATCTTCGTCACCTCGATCGCCGGCCGGATGGGGGTCGCCGGCGAGGCGGTCTACTCGGCCACCAAGTCCGGACTGGACAGCTTCGCGGAGAGCTTGCGCTTCGAGACGTACGGCGGAAGCGTACGGATCGGTGTCTTCGTGCCGGGCGTGGTCGAGACCGCGTTCTTCGAGCGCCGCGGCCGGCCGTACACGAGAACGAGTCCCCGCCCGATCGCGGCCGGGCGTGTGGCCGACCGCATCGTGGGCATGATTCAGCGGGGGAGTGCCGAGGCGTACGCTCCGGCCTGGCTGCGGATGCCGGTCGCCGTGCGCGGGGCATTCCCCGGTCTTTACCGCCGTCTGGGAGCGCGATTCGGCGGCTGAGGAGGTCCGTTCGTGTATCTAGCCGTGGCGCTCGGCCTGGTGGCCGGGTTCCTGTTCGCCGCTTCCGCCTCGCTGCAGCAGCACGTGGCCCGGCGCACGGCGACGGCTACCAACACTGTGGGCGAATTGGCCGGAAAGTCGATTCTTCGCCCGCTGGTCGCGTTGATCAGACGGCTCGTCCGGCACCCGATCTGGCTGGCCGGCTGGTTCACCAACCTGCTCGGCTTCGTAGTGCAGGCGGCCGCCCTCCACGAGGGCTCGGTCGCGCTCGTCCAGCCGCTGCTCGTCACCCAGTTGCTGTTCGCGATGCCGCTCTCGACCGCCTGGGCGCGGCGCTGGCCGGTCTTCGTCGAGTGGCTCGGCGTGGTGCTGATCAGCGGCGGCGTGGCCACGTTCGTGCTGGTCCGGGAGGTCGCTCCGGCGGCCGGCGAGGCCAACCGGGGCCGGGTCGTGCTGGCCGGACTGTGCGCGGCCGTCCTGGTGGCACTGCTCGTCTGGGCGGCCGCCGGCCGCCCTCAGTTGCTGCACGCCACGCTCGTGTCGGTGGGTGCCGGGCTCTGCTTCGCGATGAGCGCCGTGCTGATGAAGCTGACCACCGACGACCTGCTGCACCGCGGGGTGCTCGCGACCGCGCTCGACTGGCCCGGCTACTGTCTTGCGGTCTCCACGCTCACCGGGCTCGTCCTGGAACAGGGTGCCTTCGCGACCGGTTCGCTGTCCGCGGCGGTGGCCGCGATGACCATCACCAACCCTCTGGCGAGTTATCTGCTCGGGGTGCTGGCGTTCCGGGTCAAGCCGCCGTCCAGCCCGGGCGCGCTCGCCGCCCTGGCCGGGTCGGGTGCGCTGCTGATCGTCGGCGTCGCGGCCCTGTCACGATCACCCACCGTGCGCAAGCCGGACGCGGAAGGCGAAACCCGGCGGGACTCTGAACCGTTGGAGCCTACGCAACGTTATGGGGGACAGGTAGCGGAACCGTCGTCGACACCGGACTTGGGATGACTACAGACCAGCAAGAGACGAACGACCGGCAAGAGACCAATCACGGCCATGTGCAGGAGATCGTGATCGAATTCGGCCGTCTGAGGCCGCAGTTGATCCGCGGTGCGCGCATGTTCATCGAAACCGTCACTGTTCCGACGCTGTTGCTCTACGTGTTGCTGCATACGGCCGGCCTGGCCTGGGGGCTGGGCGCGGTGATCGGCTGGTGCGCCCTCACGCTGGGTGTTCGCCGGCTGTTCGGCCAGCGCCTGCCGGGCACGCTGCTGCTGTGCGCGGGCATGCTCTGCGGCCGGGCCGCACTGGCCCTGGTGATGTCAAGCGCGCTGGTCTACGTGCTGCAGCCGGTCTTCGGCTCGGCCCTGATGGCGCTGCTGTTTCTCGGCAGCGCGGCGATCGGGCGCCCGGTCACCATCCGGCTGGCGCGCGACTTCGTCACGCTGCCGGCCCATCTTTTCCACCACCACGGCGTACGCCGCATGTTCACCCAGGTGGCGATCGTCTGGGGGGTCTCCCGGGCGATCGACGCCGGGATGAGCCTGGGCCTGCTGCACTGGGGTCTCGACGCCGGGTTGCTCTCGCGGGGCCTGTTCAGCGGCCTGCTGACGGCGCTGACGATCGGGGTCTGCGCGGCCTGGGGCGTCCGGGCGCTGCGCCGCATGCCGGGGGTCACCCTGCGCCTCAAGCCGGCCGTTTAAATCGGCGTGGTGACGCGCCTAACGCTCGCCGTCGAGGGCGATAGATGTTAGAAGTCGTCATGTGACCTTGGGGGAGTCCAAGAAACGCGTCGTCCGGGAGCTGCTCATCGGGCTGCTGGTCTTCGGGGTCTACAGCCTGGTGCAGATGATGCACGGTCCGGCGCGAGAGCGGGCCGCCGACCGGCACGGGCGCGAGATCTTCGATCTCGAACGACGGCTCCACCTCGACGTCGAGCCGGCCCTCAACCGCTGGCTCGCCCCGCACGACGTCCTGCGGACGCTCTCGAACTACGAGTACGCGACGACCTACGTCGTGGCGGCCGGGATCATGCTGGTCTGGCTCTATCTGCGGCGGCCGGACCGCTACCGGGAGATGCGCAACTCGTTCGTGGTGCTCAACCTGCTCGGCATCGCCACGTTCTGGCTCTATCCGGTCGCCCCGCCCCGGCTGCTCGCCGGCACCCACTTCATCGACACGGTCCGCGAGGGGCACACCTGGGGGTCGTGGGGTTCGCCGCTGGTCACCCACGCCAACCAGCTGGCCGCGATGCCGTCGCTGCACGTGGCCTGGGCGCTCTGGGTCAGCGTCGTGCTGGCGGAACTGAGGCACACGCGTACGGTCCAGGCCGTCTCCCTGGTCCACGTCGGCGTGACGCTCTTCGTGATCATGGCGACCGCGAACCACTTCCTGCTCGACGCCGCCGGTGGCGCCCTGGTGGTCTGGATCGGGTTCCTGGTGGTCCGGCCGAGACCTGCGGACGAGGTCAAGGCGCCGGACGCGTTCTTCCTGTACGTCGAGAACCCGGCCGCTCCGCAGCACGTCGGCGGCCTGGCCGTGGTCGACACCTCGGCGGTCCCGTTCAGCCGGGACGCGCTGGCCGCCACGGTCCGGGCTCATCTCGACGAGCTGCCCCGGTTCCGGCAGCGCCTGCAGTTCCGCGGGCGCCACCACCGGCCGCGCTGGGTCGATGCGCCCGGCCTCGACTGGGACTGGCACGTGCCGGAGCGCGACCTGACCCGCCCCGACGGCTCCCCGGGCGGTTTTGCCGCGCTGCATGCGCTGGTCGCCGAGCTGGCCTCGGAGCCGCTGCCCCGGGACCGTCCGATGTGGCGCTTCGTGGCGGCGACCGGCGTCGAGGCCGACCGCGCGGCCGGCATCCTGATCGTGCACCACGTGATCGCCGACGGGGTGGGCACGGTCGCGCAGGCGCTGAACATGCTCGAGCCGCGCTACACGCCGCGCATCCCGGCCCAGCGAATGCCCGGTCCGGTCAAGCGGGCCGCCGCCACCGCGGTCGGTCTGGCCCAGCTGGCGACCGACGGCTTCCCGAAGTTCAGGCTGCCCACCGGGAACGCTCCCGCGCGCGGGTTCACGACGGTCGATCTGCCGCTGGACGGCGTACGGGAAATCGCCCGGCGGCATGGCGCCCGGGTGAGTGATGTGCTCCTGACCGTCGTGGCCGGCGCCGTCACGAGGGCCGTGCCGGCGGCCCCGCACGGCCTGCTGCGGGTGTCGGTGCCGCTGATGGTGCGCCCGCCGGACGCGGCGGCCGAGGGCAATCTGACCGCGGCCGTGATGACCGAGGTGCCACTGGGTCCCTTCCCGCAGGAAAGCGCCAGGCTGGCCGAGATTTCCCGGCGCAGCCGGGGGCTCTACACCGGTACGCGCACGCTGGCCGCCAACTTCGCGATGCGGGCGGCCGGCGCGATCCTGCCGGTGCCCGGGCACGCGTGGTTCGCGCGTACGGTCTACGGCGCCGCGATGTTCCAGGCCATCGTCTCCAACATGCCCGGACCGGACGTGCCGCTGAGCCTGGCCGGCCCGCCGCTGGCCGGGGTCTACCCGATCCTGCCGCTGGCTCCGGGGGTGCCGATCGCGGTCGGCGCGCTGGGCTGGGACGCCGTGCTGTCGGTCGGCGTGGCGACCGACCCGGCGCTGATCACCGACCCGGTGCCGCTGGGCGACGCCATGAAGGTGGTCTACGACGAGCTGACGGACGGGAGCTCAGCTCACCCGCCGGCGCCGGTGGTGGAGGGGCGCGGCGTCGTCTGACCCGCCGCGCGGCCGGCAGTTCGGGTCGGCCGCGGTGCCCCAGGCCAGAGCCAGCGTGAGCCGGCTGCGGGTGGCCGGATCGTCGAGTGCCGGCCCGAACGCGTCGTGCAGCTGGGTCAACCGGTAGCGCACGGTCTGCGGGTGGATGTGCAGCTCGGCCGCGACCGCCTGCCGGTCGCCCATGTGCCGCAGCCAGGCGCCGAGCGTCTCGCTGAGCCGTTCGCGCTGGGTTGGCGCAAGCGCTGCGAGCGGCGCCAGAGCCTGTTCACGCAGCGCCTCGAGCAGCTTGGCGTCGCGGTGCACGATCAGCGCGTCGAGGTGGTCCTCGACGAAGACCACGTCGTCGGTGAGGATGCCGGAGGCGCGCAGCCGGGCGGTCAGTTCGGCGAACTGCACGCTGACCGGCAGCTGTTCGAGCGGCACCGGGTGGCCGACGACCGCGGCGGTGCCGGCGAGCAGGGTTTTCAGTCGCTGCCGCCGCCCGGGGAGGAACGGGTCGGGGGCGATAGCGCCGAGCAGCGTGCGCCGCCGGATCAGCAGGCAGGAGCTGCCGAGCCGGTTGAGCACCTCGTGGCCCATCGCGGTGTTGACCGAGAGCAGGATGACCGCGGCCTCGCGGGGCACGGTCCAGCCGGCCCGGGCCGCGGCCGCGCGCACGGCCGCGGTGTTGGATCGGTCGGAGAGCAGCAACTCGACCAGTTCGTCGCGGAGCAGCTCCCGTTCGGCCACGCTCTGCGACTGTTCCATGACGTAGCCGTGGGCCGAGGCTGACGAGAGCTGGTCGACGAATGCGAACACGCCCTCGGCCAGGGCGGCCAGCGTGTCCGGCTCGACCCCGGCCTGCAGCGCGGCGCCGGAGACGTACCGCCAGGCCACCCGGGCGCCGACCTGATAGGCCGAGAGCAGCGTGGAGATCTCCCGGCCCTCGCGCCACTGCACCCGGCCGATCTCCTGGAACAGCTCGAGCTGGTTGCCGACCGGGCCCTCGCGTGGCCGGCCTGGGCCGAATTCGGCGGCAGAGCCGTCCGCGTGTTCGACGGTGTCGATGAGCCAGAGCATGAAGGCCTCGGCCGCGCCGGTGACCTCGGCCTGTTCCTCGGCGAGAAACTCGGCGTAGTCCGGCCAGCCGGTGGTCAGCATGGCCCGGACCTCGTCCAGCATGTCCGGCAATCGTTCGAGCAGCAGCGGCAGCATCGCGTGGAGCTTCGGCTCGCGACCGATGCGATCCAGGTACGCGTCGAGCTGCGGGCTGCGCGTCAGCCAGCCGAACGGTTGATCTCCGTCGTCGACGGAGTCGAATGAACGCATTCTGCACCTACCCGACGAGGTTTTGTTCGTACGTGACAAAGTCCCGTGCAATAACCACCTCTGGCTGCGCAGATCATTGTCCTCTGGTGGGAGCAGCATCAAGACATGGCGAAAGGGACGGTCGTCACTGTTCAGCCGACGGCGCTGGCTGACAAACTACGCAAAGAGAACTTTCCGGTTGCCCTCCGGGTCCTGCCGCGACGGTTTCGCGAGCATCTGAAGGCGGTGTACGGGTTTGCCCGCACCGTCGACGACCTGGGCGATGAGTCCACAGGCGACCGATTGGCCAACCTGGATGCGTACGAAAAAGATCTTGATCTGATCTGGTCCGGCGGTCACCCCTCGGATGAGAAACTGGCCGCCACCGTGCGCGCACTCGACCTTCCCGCGGAGCCGTTCCACCGCCTGGTCGAGGCCAACCGGCAGGACCAGCGGGTCGGCTCCTACCGGACCTTCGACGACCTGCGGGCGTACTGCCGGCTCTCGGCCGACCCGGTCGGCCGGATCGTCCTGCGGGTCTTCGACGTCAGCTCGGACGCCCGGGTCGTCTGGTCGGACGCCATCTGCACCGGGCTCCAACTGGTCGAGCACTGGCAGGACGTGGCCGAGGACCGCCGGGCCGGCCGCATCTACCTCCCGGCCGACGACATGGCCCGGTTCGGCGTGACCCCCGAGGACCTCGACGGCACCACCACCCCGGACGCGCTCCGGAGGCTGCTCGCGTTCGAGACCGGCCGCGCGGCCGAACTCTTCCGCCAGGGCACCCCGCTGGTCCGGGACCTGAGCGGCTGGGCCCGCCTGGCCGTCGGCGGCTTCCTGGCCGGCGGCCTGGCCACGGTCGACGCGCTCCGCCGGGCCGACTACGACGTGCTCGCCCGGACCCCGCGCCCGAGCAGAGCCGGCGTGCTGCGGCATCTGATCGCGAAGGTGGCCTGATGACGACGACGACCCTGGCCGAGGCGTACGCCGCCACCGAGCAGATCACCAGGACCGAGGCGAAGAACTTCTACTACGGCATCCGGCTGCTCCCGCCGGACAAGCGGGCCGTGCTGTGCGCGGTCTACGCGCTGGCCCGCCGGATGGACGACATCGGCGACGGCGACCTGCCGACCGACGACAAGGTGACCGCTCTGGCCGGGCTCCGCCGGGAACTGGCCGACCTCGGCTCCAGCACCGACCCCGTCCTGGTCGCGGTGGCCGACGCGGCCCGGCGCCATCCGATTCCGCTCGACGCCTTCGACGAGCTCATCGACGGCGTCGAGATGGACGTCGTCGGGCGGCGCTACACCACCTTCGCGGAGCTCGAGTCGTACTGCCGCTGCGTGGCCGGCGCGGTCGGCCGGCTCTGCCTGGGCGTCTTCGGCAGCAGGCCGCACCCGGAGGCGCCGCTCTTCGCCGACCAGCTGGGCATCGCGTTGCAGCAGACCAACATCCTGCGGGACATCCGCGAGGACCTGATCAACGGCCGGACCTATCTGCCGCAGGACGACCTCGACCGGTTCGGCGTCGAACTGGCCCTCGACGAGCGCGGCGCGCTCATCGACTCCGACGGCGGCCTCAGCGCGCTCATCCACGCCAGTGCCGAGCGGGCCCGCGGCTGGTACCGCGACGGCCTGCGGCTGGCCCCGCTGCTCGACTGGCGCAGCAAGGCGTCCTGCCTCGCCATGTCCGGCATCTACCAACGGCTTCTCAGCCGCATCGACGCCGAACCGAGTCTGGTCTTCACCCAGCGGCTCTCGCTCTCCGGCCGGGAGAAGATCGGCGTGGCCCTCAGGTCGCTGACCGGGCGGCCCTCATGAGCCGCCGGGTCGCGGTCATCGGCGGCGGGCTGGCCGGCATCGCCGCCGCGTTGCGCTGCGCCGACGGCGGCGCGCAGGTCACGCTCTTCGAGGGCAGGCCGCGGCTCGGCGGCCTCACCCACTCGTTCCGGCGCGGCGACCTCGACGTGGACAACGGGCAGCACGTCTTCCTGCGATGCTGCACGTCCTACCTCGGTCTGCTCGATCGTCTCGGGGTCCGCGACGGCGTGACCCTTCAGCCGCGGCTGGCGATCCCGATCGTCTCGCCCGGGAAGAACCGGGTCTGGCTGCGCCGCGACGCCCTCCCCGCGCCGGCCCACCTGGCCCGCTCGCTGTTCGCCTACACGCCGCTGAGCGTGGCCGAGCGGCTGCGTTTCATCACCGCCGCGCTGGCCCTGCGCCGGGTCGATCCCGATGCGCCGGCCACCGATGCGCAGAGCTTCGGCGCCTGGCTGACGGCGCACGGGCAGAGCCGCCGGGCCATCGAGACGATGTGGGATCTCGTCGGCATCGCGACGCTCAACGCGACCGCCGATGACGCCTCGCTCGCCCTGGCGGCCACGGTCTTTCAGACCGGCCTGCTGACGAAGGCCTCGGCGGCCGACATCGGCTGGTCGATGGTCCCGCTGGGCGAACTGCACGGCACGGCCGGTCAGCGGGCACTCTCCGACGCCGGGGTCGAGGTCCGGACTTCGGCCCGCGTTTCTTCCGTACGCCGGGAGAACGGCACCTGGCGCATCGAGGGCCGTTCCTACGACGACGTCATCTCAGCGGTCCCGCCGGAGGTCGCGTCCCGCATCCTGCCGCCGGGAGTGCTCCCGGCCGGCGGCACTCTCGGCACGTCACCGATCGTCAACCTGCACGCCGTCTACGACCGCAAGGTGCTCGACGAACCGTTCGTGGCCGCCATCGACTCGCCACTGCAGTGGGTTTTCGACCGCACGACCCAGTCGGGGCTCACCGACGGGCAGTACATCGCCGTCTCGCTGTCGGCGGCCGACGACCTCATCGACGTGCCCGTCGCCGAGCTGCGGGCCCGGCTGCTGCCCGCCCTCGAGGCGCTGCTCCCGGCCGCCCGCGGTGCCCAGCTTCGCGACTTCTTCGTCACCCGGGAGCGGCACGCGACCTTCCGCGCGGCCCCCGGCACCGCCCGGCTGCGCCCGCCCGGGGCGACCTCGTTGCCCGGCCTCTGGCTGGCCGGCGCCTGGACCGCCACCGGGTGGCCCGCGACCATGGAGGGCGCGGTGCGCAGCGGCGATGCGGCCGCGGCCGGAGTTCTGGACCTACCGAGTGCGGGGCGCGCTGCATCCGGCAGCGCCATGTCTACGTTGGACGGTGCGGCCATATGACGACCATGCTGGAAAGCCTCCACCGCAGCCGCGACGCCATCACCCCGGCGATGCGGGCGGCTCTCGACCGGCTCGACCCGACCACCCGCCTGCAGGCGGCCTACCACTTCGGCTGGGTCGACGCCCAGGGCCGCCCGGACCGCGGCGGGGGCAAGGCGGTACGCCCGGCGCTGGCGCTGCTGTCGGCTCAGGCCTGCGGCGGCCCGGAGGAGATCGGCCTGCCCGGGGCGATCGCGGTCGAGCTGGTGCACAACTTCTCCCTGCTGCACGACGACCTGATGGACCACGACCGGGAACGCCGGCACCGCACCACGGTCTGGGTGGTCTGGGGCAGCGCCAGCGCGATCCTCTCCGGCGACGCGCTGCTCGGGCTGGCCCAGGAAGTGCTGCTCGACTGTGGACTGCCGACCGGCGCGCCGGCCGCGCTGCTGCTGGCCAAGGCCACTCGCGAGCTGATCCGGGGCCAGGTCGAGGACCTGGCCTTCGAACAGCGGGCGAGTGTCACGGTCGAGGAGTGCCTCGACATGGCGGCCGGCAAGACGGGCGCCCTGATGGCCGCGAGCGCGGCCATCGGCGCGGTGCTCGCCGGCGCGCCGGCCGGGACGGTGGCCGCGCTCGAGACGTACGGTGCGCAGATCGGGCTCGCGTTCCAGCTGGTCGACGACGTGCTCGGGATCTGGGGCGACCCGTCGGTCACCGGCAAGCCGGTCTTCTCCGACCTGCGGGCCGACAAGAAGTCGCTGCCGATCAGCTACGCCCTCGAACGTGACCCGACGATCGCGCTGATCGACCCGGCCGACCTCGCGAAGCGGGCCGACGCCATCGAGCGGGCGGGCGGCCGGCGGTGGGCGCTCGGCGAGGCGGCCCGCCGGATGGCGCTCGGCGAGGCGTCGCTGGCCTCGGTCGACCTGCCGGATTCCGTTCGCTCGGAGCTTGTCGCTCTCGGCAAGTTCATCGTCGACCGGGAGGTCTGAGTGAGTACACAGGTGCACACCCGGACACCCTCGGCGGCGCTGGACGACGCGGTCCGCCATCTGCGCGGGCTGCAGGACGAGGCCGGCTGGTGGAAGGGCGAGCTCGCCACCAACGTCACCATGGACGCCGAGGACCTGCTGTTACGCGAGTTCCTCGGCATCCGGCAGGAGCCGGGGACCGAGGAGGCGGCCCGCTGGATCCGGTCGCAGCAGCGCGCGGACGGCACCTGGGCGTCGTTCGAGGGCGGCCCGCCCGAGCTGTCGACCACCGTGGAGGCGTGGGTCGCGCTGCGGCTGGCCGGTGACCCGGTCGACGCGCCGCACATGGCGCAGGCCCGGGACTGGGTGGTCGCGCACGGCGGGCTGGAGAGCACGCGGGTCTTCACCCGGATCTGGCTGGCGCTGTTCGGCCTCTGGTCGTGGGACGACCTGCCCGACATGCCGCCCGAGCTGATCTTCCTGCCGAAGTGGTTCCCGCTCAACATCTACGACTGGGCGTGCTGGGCCCGGCAGACCGTGGTGCCGCTGACCGTCGTGAACGCGTTCCGCCCGGTGCGGCCGGTCCCGTTCGGCGTCGACGAGCTCCGGACCGGCCTGCCGCCCGTGCCGGACGCCGCGCCATGGACCTGGAAAGGCGCCTTCCAGCGCCTCGACAAGGGCCTGCACCTCTATGCGCGCCGGCCTCATCGGGGCCTGCGCCGCAAGGCGATGGACCGGGCGGCCGAGTGGATCCTCGCCCGGCAGGAGGACGACGGCGGCTGGGGCGGCATCCAGCCCCCGTGGGTCTATTCGCTGCTCGCGCTGCACCTGCTCGGTTACCCGGACGACCACCCGGCCATGGTGAAGGGCTTCGCCGGGCTCGAGGGCTTCCTGATCCGCGAGTCCACTGAAGACGGTGCGGTCCGCCGGCTGGAGGCCTGCCAGTCGCCGGTCTGGGACACCGGCCTGGCGGTCATTGCGATGCTGGACGCCGGGGTGCCGCCCGACGATCCGGCGCTGCGCCGCGCCACCGACTGGCTGCTCGGCGAACAGATCACGGTCCGCGGCGACTGGGCCGTCCAGCGGCCGCGACTGGCACCGGGCGGCTGGGCGTTCGAGTTCGCCAACGACTTCTACCCGGACACCGACGACACCGCCGAGATCGTGCTCGGGCTGCGCCGGGTGGACTTCGAGGATCCGGAGCGGCTCCGCGCCGCCGTCGACCGGGCGGTGGCCTGGACGGTCGGCATGCAGAGCCGGGACGGCGGGTGGGGCGCGTTCGACGCCGACAACACCGGGCGGATGCCGACCCGGCTGCCGTTCTGCGACTTCGGAGCGGTCATCGACCCGCCCTCGGCCGACGTCACCGCGCACGTGGTCGAGATGCTGGCCGCGGTCGGGCAGGCGGCCGGCACCCCGGCCCGGCGCGGCATCCTGTGGCTGCTGAAGAACCAGGAACGGGACGGTTCGTGGTTCGGCCGCTGGGGAGCCAACCACGTCTACGGCACCGGCGCGGTCGTGCCGGCACTGATCGCGGCCGGAGTCCACCCGGCGTCAGCACCGATCCGCCGGGCGATGCGGTGGCTGCTCGACCACCAGAACGCCGACGGCGGGTGGGGCGAGGACCTGCGCTCCTACCGGGACCCGGCGTGGATCGGGCGAGGTGCGACCACGGCCTCGCAGACCGCGTGGGCACTGCTCGCACTGCTGGCCGCGGGCGGAGCCGACGAGGCGGTCGAGCGGGGCGTCGCCTGGCTGGTGTCGGCTCAGCGGGAGGACGGGACGTGGGACGAGCCGCTGTTCACCGGCACCGGCTTCCCGGGCGACTTCTACATCAACTACCACCTCTACCGGCTCGTCTTCCCGATCACCGCACTCGGGCGATATGAATCGGCCCGCCGTTCGGCGGAGGGTCGGGCATGACAGGGGTCATCGGGGCGCCGCTTGCGGTGGAGAGCTGGGCGATTCCCGGCTCGGCTCGGCTCGGCATGGGCGTCAAGGCCCGGCTGCCCGAGGGTGACGGGTTTCTGGTCGCGGGCGTGGCCGGCGGGCTCGACGAGTCGATTCGGCCCGGTGATGTCGTGGTCGCTCCCGACCCGAGCGCGCCCATGCTGGCTGCGGCGTTGCGCCGGCTGGGACTTACCGTCCACGTCGGAGTGATACATGTCAGCGACCGGATCGTCACCGGGGCCGGGAGGCGGAGCCTGGCCGCTACCGGGGCGCTCGCGGTCGACATGGAGACGGGACGGCTGCGCGAGGCGGCCGGGGGACGCCCCTTCGCGGCGGTACGCGTCATCACGGACACCGAGGGCGCGGGTCTGTGGTCGCCGGGCACTTTGCGCCGCGGCGTACATGCTCTGAAAACGCTGCGGAACGCAGCGCCGGCCCTGCGGCAGTGGGCCGCGGCGATCGGACCTC
This sequence comes from Actinoplanes sp. NPDC051343, assembly GCF_044455125.1. Lineage (NCBI taxonomy): Bacteria > Bacillati > Actinomycetota > Actinomycetes > Micromonosporales > Micromonosporaceae > Actinoplanes > Actinoplanes sp. NPDC051343. The sequence continues at coordinate 1,503,978 of NZ_JBITEL010000001.1, read as the reverse complement.
GCGAGGTTGTCCTGGCTGCTCCGCGGTCGTTCTGTGCGGGCGTGGAACGCGCGATCGAGGTGGTCGAGCGGGCGTTGGAGACCCGGGGCGCACCGGTCTACGTCCGGCGGCAGGTCGTGCACAACGCGCACGTGGTGCGGCGACTGAGCGACCTCGGCGCGGTCTTCGTCGAGGAGGTCGAGGACGTGCCCGAAGGGTCGACCGTGGTGCTGGCCGCCCACGGCGTCGCCCCGGCCGTGCGGGCCGCCGCCCAGCAGCGCGCCCTCGACGTCATCGACGCCACCTGCCCGCTCGTCGCCAAGGTGCACACCGAGGTGAAGCGGTACGCCGGACGGGGCGAGACGGTGTTCCTGATCGGGCACGCCGGCCACGAGGAGGTCGTCGGCACGGTCGGCGAGGCACCCTCCCGGGTCGTCGTGGTCGAGGACGCCGCGGCCGCGGCGCGAGTCACCGCGGCCGATCCGGGCCGGGTCGCCTACGCGATGCAGACCACCCTCGCGGTCGACGAGGCGGAGGAGATCGCCGGGGTGCTGCGTTCCCGGTTCCCGGCCCTGCGCGCGCCACGCCGCGAGGACATCTGCTACGCCACCACCAATCGGCAGCAGGCGGTTCGCGCCATTGCCGGTTCCTCCGACCTCGTGCTGGTGGTCGGCTCGGCCAACTCGTCCAACTCGCTGCGCCTCGTGGAGGTCGCCGTGCGGGCGGGAGCCGAGGCGCACCTGGTCGAGGACCTCGGCGAGGTTGATCTCGCCTGGCTCGCCGGCGCCCGGACCGTAGGCGTCACCGCCGGGGCATCCGCCCCGCCGCACCTGGTCGACGACATCGTCGCCGGCCTCGCCGGGCTCGGCCCGGTCACGGCCCGCGAAATCACCGTCGGCGCCGAGAACATCCAGTTCACATTGCCCAGTTCCGTAATGCCGAATTCCGTTTCGCCCAAGGAGGTGAGCTAGGTATGGGGATGCCGTTCCGCCAGACTGTCCGGCTCGGCCAATATCTGATGAAGCAGAAGCTCAAGGGGGCGAAGAACTTCCCGCTGCTGGTCGAGCTGGAGCCCCTTTTCGCCTGCAACCTCAAGTGCATCGGCTGCGGCAAGATCCAGCAGCCGCACACCCTGCTCAAGCAGCGCATGCCGGTCGAGCAGGCGGTGGGCGCGATCGAGGAGAGCGGCGCGCCGATGGTCTCGATCGCCGGCGGCGAACCCCTCATGCACCCGCAGATCGACGAGATCGTGCGCCAGCTCCTCGACCGAAACAAGATCGTCTTCCTGTGCACGAACGCCGTGCTGCTCCCCAAGCACCTGCACAAGTTCAAGCCCCACAAGAACTTCTCCTGGATGGTCCACGTCGACGGGCTGCGCGAGCGGCACGACCTGTCGGTCTCCAAGGACGGCGTGTTCGACCAGGCGGTCGCGGCGATCAAGGAAGCCCAGGCGGCCGGCTTCCGGGTGATGACCAACAGCACGTTCTTCAACACCGACAGCCCGCAGACCGTCATCGAGGTGCTCGACTATCTCAACGACGAGCTCAAGGTCGACAACATGCAGATCAGCCCGGCGTACGCGTACGAGAAGGCACCCGACCAGGAACACTTCCTGGCCGTCGCCGAAACCCGGGAGCTGTTCGCCAAGGCGTTCTCGGAAGGGCGGCGCAAGAAGTGGCGGCTCAACCACTCGCCGGTCTTCCTCGACTTCCTCGAAGGCAAGAAGGACCTCGACTGCACGCCGTGGGGCATTCCGTCGTACTCGCTGCTGGGCTGGCAGCGGCCGTGCTACCTGCTCGCCGACGGCTACGCCAAGACATACAAGGAACTCATCGAGACGACCGACTGGGAGGCGTTCGGCCGGGGCAAGGACGAGCGGTGCGCGAACTGCATGGCCCACTGCGGGTACGAGCCGACCGCGGTCATCGCCACCTTGGGTTCGCTGAAGGAGTCCTTGCGCGCCGCGGTGAGCGTGTGACATGACCTCTGTCCTGTCTGGCCTCGGCCTCCTGGCCGGCCCGGCCGACCTGCGGAGCCTGCCGGCTTCCGAACTGCCCGGCCTGGCCCGGGAAATCCGCGAACGGCTGATCGAGACGGTCAGCCGCACCGGCGGGCACCTCGGGCCCAACCTGGGCGTGGTCGAGCTGACGATCGCCCTGCACCGGGTATTCGACTCGCCACGCGACTCGATCGTGTGGGACACCGGCCACCAGAGTTACGTGCACAAAATGCTGACCGGCCGGGCCGCCGAACTCGAAACCCTGCGCCAGGCCGGCGGACTGTCCGGCTATCCGCGCCGGACCGAGAGTTCGCACGACCTGGTCGAGAACTCGCACGCGTCCACGTCCCTGTCCTATGCGGACGGGCTGGCGAAAGCCAATTCCCTGTTGGGCCGGTCCGATCGCGCCGTGGTGGCGGTGGTCGGCGACGGCGCGATGACCGGCGGCATGTGCTGGGAGGCGCTCAACAACATCGGCGCGGCGCCCGACCGGGCGGTGATCGTGGTGCTCAACGACAACGGGCGGTCGTACTCGCCGACGGTGGGCTCGGCCCGGGCCGCCCTGGCCGAAGTGTTCGACTCGCTCGGGCTGGCATACATCGGGCCGGTCGACGGGCACGACGTGGCCGAGGTGGAGACGGCCCTGGCCGACGCGCGAGCGCTGCGCCGGGCGGTGGTCGTGCACTGCCGCACGGTCAAGGGCAAGGGCTACCCGGCAGCAGAGAACGAGCAGTACGACCGGATGCACGCGATCAGCCCGCCGTCCGCGCCGGGCCGGGTGTCCTGGACCAGCGTGTTCGGCTCGGCGCTCGCATCCCTGGCCACAACCCGTCCCGACCTGGTCGCGGTCACCGCGGCCATGCTGCACCCGACCGGGCTGGGCGAATTCGCCGCCTCCCACCCGTCGCGGGTCTTCGACGTCGGCATCGCCGAACAACACGCGGTCACGTCGGCCGCCGGGCTGGCGATGGGCGGCCTGCACCCGGTGGTCTGCCTGTACGCGACGTTCCTCAACCGGGCGTTCGACCAGGTGTTGATGGACGTGGCCCTGCACCGGCTGCCGGTGACGTTCGTGCTCGACCGGGCCGGGGTGACCGGCAGCGACGGGCCCTCGCACAACGGCATGTGGGACCTGTCCCTGCTCGGAATCGTGCCCGGCATGCGGGTCGCCGTGCCCCGCGACGGGGAGTCGCTGTGCCGCCTGCTGGCCGAGGCGGTCACCTGGCACGGGCCGTCCGCGCTGCGCTTCCCGAAGGCCGACGTGAGCGCCCCGGTGCCGGCGATCGGCCACATCGGAGACGCGGATCTGCTCTTCGCCCCGGGCGGCGTCGCCCCGGCCGACGTGCTGATGCTGGTGACCGGGCCGCTGGCCGGGGCCGCGGTCGCCGCGGCCGAGCAACTGCAGCAGGACGGCATCCGGGTGCGGGTGGCCGATCCGCGCTGGGTGCTGCCGGTCGCGCCGTCGCTGGCCGCGGCGGTGCGCGACCACCGGCTGACGGTCACGATCGAGGACGGGGGAGTGGCGGGCGGGTTCGGCGCCTCGGTGGTGCGGGCCTGCCCGGGGAGCCGGGTCGAGGTGCTCGGGCTCGCCCAGGAGTTCCTGGAGCAGGGGGCGCGCGGGGCGTTGCTGGCCTCGCACGGCCTGGACGCTGTCGGCATAGCGGCAGCGGTGCGGCGCGCGTTCGCGGGTGGTGGATAGCGGGGCGCCGGTTGCTGACGGCTGGGTGAGACCGATTGCCGCCTGCCGGCGGCGTTGTCGCGCGACGGGCGCACACCGCGGGGCGTGCGTCAGAGGCGGCGCGGCGTTCTGATCGAGGTGAGCGTGTTCGCGAGCCGCGGGTTCGGGCCGTGGTGGTGACGTTGGTGCTGTTCTTCGCGGTGATGACCGGGCTGAGCCTCGTCGTGGTGCTGCACCTGCGGCTGGGCCGGCACCTCGACGTGCTGCCCTCGGCCTGCCCTGGGTCGGCAGGAAGCGCGCGTCGACCACGTAGTCGGCGTCGGGCGGCGGTGGCGGTGGCGTCGCTGGTCTGCGGCGCCTGGTTCGTGCCGCGTTTTCGGCGCCCGGGTCATTTACGCCGGTCCGGTCGGACTGCCGGCCGCGACGATCCTGGCTGGTTTACGCCGCGGGACCACATCGGACGGTCCTGCTCGCCGCTGGTCGGTGCCGGGAAGGGACTGTTCGCGGTGCCGTTGTTGACCTCGGCGCTGCATCGGGTGCGGTCGGCGGAGACCGGGTCGGCGGCCGGTCTGTTGGACGCGGTGCAGCAGCTTGGCGCCATGTCGGGACAGCCCGGGCCTGGCGGATCGCGAGCGTCTGGGGGAGCGCCGACCCGGGCACCGAGACCATCGCCCAGCCGTGCTCGGCACCGTCTTCCTGCACGTGGCGGCGAACATCGCGAGCGGGGGAGGTGGGAGAGGGAGCCGTGGGCCTGGGCGGCGGAGGCCTGACGGGGGCGGCAGGTCTGGTGTGAGCGTGCTTCGAGCAGTTGTCAAGACCTGTGGATTGGTGACTATGTAGCGAGAGACGCCTTCTCGGGGCGTATTGGGGGAGGCGCTCGTCCGACCGGTGGAGCGATGCCGAGCTCCTGCCGGATCATCGTGTGGCCATGGCGGGGCGGGCCGAGGGAGGGCCTGTCGGTGGCGGGTGACATCACGTTCTTGCAGGATCTTCATGCAGGGTGATCAGGGGTCGGAAAGCCTCTCAGCTGGTCCGGCCCAAGGTCACGGTGCGGGATCCGGGTGTGAAGTCGCCGAAGGACTGTTGCCAGGACTCGCCGGGCCAGTAGTACGTCACACGGCCCTCGATGGGCTGGTAGTGGGCGGTGTAGAGCGTTCTCGACCCCCGCTCGTCGACGGATTGGTAAAGCGGCGGCTTCAGCATCGCCGCCACGTCGTCCGCACCCGCGGCGCGAATGGCGCGCAGCCGCTCATGCGTCCGCAGGGCACGCTCCTGCTCGTCGGTCACCGGCAGGTGCTGGTGGTTGGCGGCGCAGGCGTCCGGTGCCACCGTCGGTGACATATCCGGCCCCACGAACACCGTCATCGCCTTGGTGCGATCGACAAGGGTGAGGTTCTGGGGGACGGCGACCGGTAGAAATCGCAGCCTGCCGACGGCCTCGTCGACGGTGTCGCACGTCTCCAGCAGGTAGCGCACGAGGATGAGAATGGCGAAGCCGCGTCCGTAGACGGAACGCCCGCCCCAGGTGAGCGAGACCGCGAGACCGGCGTCGTTCATCCCGTCCAGCAAGCCCCACAGCATGTCCTGCATCCCGATCACGGGGCGCAGGAAGCAGGAGGAGGCGATGGTCCCCTCGCACTGATCGGGCCGTAGGTCATAGTTGCGCAGCAGGGTGCCGTTCTGGCCGATCTGGGTGCAGGACTGGGTGAACGGCCGCAGTGCCGCGTGGCTGAGGAAGGCTTCCGCCTCGGGCCGGTCGAGTTGGCCGGCCAGGCGGCCCAAAACCGGGACCAGTTCCGGCATGTGCGTACGGAACAGCGCCCGAACACGGTCTGCGCCCTGCGGAGTCCGGCCCTCCTCGGTTAGCAGGCCCTCCATCTCCTGCCACAGGGCCCGGGCGTAGGCGGCCCACCGCCCGTCGCCGCCGTCGCCGACCTCGATCGCCTGGAAGGTCTTGTGCTGTTGCCGCACGGCTACCACTCCCCGGTGAGAATCGGTCGAGGTGTAGGCAACCTAGCTAATTGCGGGGTGAATCACCGGGTGGCCGCCATCGGCGACGGCCAGGCGCTGGATCTGGTTGAAGCCGCTGAATGCGAGCGTGGCCGATACCAAGCCGGCGACAATGTCCCGCGTTGGAGGAGCCGGGAGTCAAGTAGGCGAGCGGCGGTAGCAATAGTCAATCGGTGTCTTTCGATGACGTGTGATCAGGCTGCGACGGTCTCGTCGCGCTCGACCAAGAAGCCGTTCTCCAATTTGGCCCCGGAGCGGACCAGGGCGACGAGGTGGGGGGCGTTGACCGCGCGCCAGCGGGCCTGGCGGCCTCGATCAGTTTGAACGCCATGGCCAGGCCTGCGGCCTTCGAGCCAGGGCCTTTGGTGACCTTGGTCCGGTGCCGGACGGTGGCGAAGGTCGATTCGATCGGGTTGGTGGTGCGCAGATGCACCCAGTGCTCGGCGGGGAAGTCGTAGAACGCGAGCAGCTCGTCGAGGTCGTCGGTGACCTTCGCGACGGCCTTGACGAACTTGGCGCCGTAGGCCAGCTTGAACGCCGCCACGGCACGGCGGGCGTGGTCGCGGTCCTCAGCGTTCCAGATCTCGGCCAGGGCCTTCTTCGCGCCCGGGTGGGCGGACTTCGGCAGCGCCGACAACACGTTACCGATCTTGTGGAACCAGCAGCGCTGCTTCCGGGTAGTGGGAACACCTCCCGCAACGCCGTCCAGAACCCCAGCGCGCCGTCACCGACGGCCAGGACCGGGGCGCGCATCCCGCGGCGGGCACAGTCACGCAGCAGGTCCGCCCACGACCCGGTCGGCTCCCGGTAGCCGTCGGTCAGGGCGATGAGTTCCTTCGTGCCGTCAACCCGGACACCGATCATGACGAGCACGCACAGCTTCTCTTCGTCCTGCCACTGGCTGGTCAGCCGGGTGATGGTCGACGCGGACAGCCGGGATCCGGTACCCAGGAACCCTTCCAACGCGGGCACGAAGTCCTGCGACGACAAGCCGTGCAGGTACAGCAGCGGCAACACCTCGGTGATCTTCGGCGACTTACGGCACCACGCCGGCAGGGTCACCGAGGCGAACCGCCGCCGTTCACCCGCCTCATCGACGCGTTTGTCGTTGACCCGCGGCGCGACCACTTCGACCGTGCCGGACGACGTCAGCACCTGCCGCGGCACGGCATGACCGTTACGCACGACCAGACGCCGGCCGTCGACGTCGAGCTCGCCGGTATGCGCCGCGATGTACGCGGCGACCTCGGCCTCCAACGCCGCGGCGAGCATCCGCCGGGCGCCGTCACGCACGATCTCGTCGATCAACGACCCGCCAGTCATCGTGGCCGCTGGCGTCGGCGTCTCTGGGCTGACTACGGTGAGCACAGGCGTACCTTCCCGACCCGCGTTGGCGCGCGGGCCTTGCTTGATCCCTTGATCGGATTCCTTGGGAAGGTATGCCTCCCAAGACCCACCCACAGGTTTCAAGCATTGCTCCGTGCCTCTGGGCGGCGGGTGAGGCGGCCCGGGTCATGGTTATGGACGGGAGGGGCTGGTTCGTGGGGCCCCTACGCCGTACGAAAAGAAAGGCCGCCCCCGCGGGAAGCGGGAGCGGGCCTCGAAGCCTTTAATAGTGTCCGATGTAGTGGTAGTTGGCGTTCAGGCTGTGCGGTGCGGCGTGGACGGGCGCGAGGGCGTCGAAGGGCGCCACCTTGACGTCGCTGATCACCTGGGAGGCGTTGGAGAGCAGGACGGTCTGTGCGTCGATCACGCCCGGGGCGACCCCGCGCTCGACCCAGTTGAACAGCGGCTGGACGAACTCTGGCCAGGTCAGCTCGGTCGGGTCCGAGATGTTCGGTCCGACCAGGCAGTGGTAGCCGCCGGGGATCATGTAGAGCCGGGTGAAGGCGTCGGCGCCGCCTCGCTTCTGGACGGCCCGGTAGTAGTCGACGGTTGAGAACGGTGGGATCAGCGGGTCGGCCCAGCCGTGGTAGAGGATCAGCTTGCCGCCGTGGGCGCGGAACGCCGACAGGTCCGGGTCGTTGGCGTCGTAGAGATGGTTGAGCCGCTCGAAGGTTGCGCGGTCGAAGCGGACGTCGGTGAGCCGGAAGCCGGGGCGCGGGGTGGGTGAGTCGAGATAGCGGAAGAAGTTCAGCGCGAGCTTGCCGGCGAAACTGTCGAGCGGCGAGCCCGACGGGACCACGAACCAGTCGACCCAGCCCAGCTCCGAGCCGTACGGCAAGCCGCCGTTGTAGAGGCCGCCGGGCCCCCGATAGAACGCGACCACCGCCGCGACCTGGGCCGGCGTGAGGCAGGTCGGCCGGTCCGTGCCGGGCGGGCAGCGCAGCGTCGAGGGATGGAAGCCGCACTTGCGCGGGTCGGCGATCATCCCGCCGCACGCCTTGACTACCGCCGCGTGCAGCGCCGGGATCTTTTCCGGTCCGAGGATCTGGTGACCGGACCGGTCGGTGTTGCTGACCGCCAGCCAGGCCTGAAGCAGGTTGAGCGGTCCGAAGTTGCTCGCCGGTGCACCGGCCAGGATGCCGTCGAAGTCGGCCGGGAACCGCTGGGCCAGGTTGAGCGCCTGACGGCCGCCGGTCGAGCAGCCGTCGAAGTAACTGTAGGACGAGCCGTGTCCGTAGTAGGCGGTGATCAGCGCGTCGGCGGCGAGGCGCAGGCGGTGCTCGGAGGTCAGCGCGAACTCGCGCCGGGCCTGAGGATCGGCGCCCCAGGTCGCGGGCCCGGCGCCCTCCTGGTCGCCGGCGTGCCCGGTGTCGTCGGAGGCCACCGCCAGGTGCCCGCTCAGCTCGGCTTCACAGTGGTAGCCGAGCGCGGGATAGGTCGGGTCGGGGACGGTTCCGCACAGGCCCGAGCAGCCCGACTGCACGTATTCGCCGGTCCAGCCCTCGACCGGCAGCTTGAGGGTGAAGTGGGTGGCCGGCGGCAGGACCCCGTCGACCTGGCAGTAGCCGTCCGTTTCGGCGGCCGAGGTGACTCGTGTGTCGGCGGTGAGCCCCGCGCAGTCTCTCGGGGCGGCCGGGCGGGTGGCACCGGTGAGGCCGCCGAGCAGGAGCGGGACCGCGGCCAGGACGGCGAGAAGTTTCCGGATCATGCGGTTTCCCCCTTTCCCGTAGGACGTTAGAGGGCGGGGGCGTCGGGGGGAGCGGGGAGATGCCCTAGCCGGGGGAGGTTAGGGGTATGAATCAAGAGGCCGCAAAGACGACGAGCTGCTCGCGCGTACGCGGAAAGCCCGCTCGCGGGAAGCGCGAGCGGGCCTCTGGGTCTGGTTCTTCGTTACCCGGAACCGGGCACTCCATTGTGCCCGGCCCCGGAGATCAGCCCTTGCGGACGGCCTTGCGGTAGTCGCTGTTCAACCGGCCGATCAGGGTCAGCGGGATGCCCTTCGGGCAGACCGTCGTGCACTCGCCGGCGTTGGTGCAACCGCCGAAGCCGGCGTCGTCGTGGGCCTGCAGCATGTTGACGACGCGGCTGTCGCGCTCGGGCTGGCCCTGCGGCATCAGGCCGAGGTGCGCGACCTTGGCCGCGGTGAACAGCATGGCCGAGCCGTTGGGGCAGGCGGCGACGCAGGCGCCGCAACCGATGCAGGTGGCCGCCTCGAACGCCAGGTCGGCGTCCTTCTTGGGCACCGGCGTCGAGTGGGCCTCGGGCGCCGCGCCGGTCGGGGCCGTGATGTAGCCGCCGGCCTGGATGATCTTGTCGAAGGCGCTGCGGTCGACGACCAGGTCCTTGATCACCGGGAAGGCGCTCGCCCGCCACGGCTCGACGTCGATCACGGCGCCGTCCTTGAAGTGCCGCATGTGCAGCTGGCAGGTGGTGGTGGCCCGCTGCGGGCCGTGCGCCACGCCGTCGATGACCATGCTGCACATGCCGCAGATGCCCTCACGGCAGTCGTGGTCGAACGCGACCGGGTCGTCACCGTCGAGAATGAGCTTCTCGTTCAGGACGTCGAGCATTTCGAGGAACGAAGCGTCCGGGGAGATGTCCTTGACGTCGTAGGTGACCATGCGACCGGAATCGGAAGAGCCGCTCTGGCGCCACACCCTTACCTGGATATCCATTACTTGTAGCTCCGCGTGCTCGGGTGAACGTACTCGAAGTCGAGGTCTTCCTTGTGCAGGGTCGGCTTGCCGTCGGCGCCGTAGTACTCCCACGCGGCGACGTAGCTGAACTCCTCGTCGTTGCGCAGCGCCTCGCCGTCCGGCGTCTGCGACTCGGCCCGGAAATGGCCACCGCACGACTCCCGCCGGTGAAGGGCGTCGATGCACATCAGCTCGGCCAGTTCGAAGAAGTCGGCGACGCGGCCGGCCTTCTCCAGGTTCTGGTTGAGCTGTTCGCCGGTGCCGGGCACCTTGACGCGCTGCCAGAACTCCTCTTTGAGGCCCTTGATGAGACCGATCGCCTTGAGGAGGCCCTCTTCGGTGCGCTCCATGCCGCAGTACTCCCACATGATGTGGCCGAGTTCGCGGTGGAAGGAGTCGACCGTACGGTCGCCGTCGATGCTGAGCAACTTGTGCACTTTTTCCTGGACGGCGGTGCGGGCCGCGACCACCTCGTCGTGATCTTGGCTGATCTTCTCGAACGGGCCGGCCGCCAGGTAGTTGCTGATCGTGTTGGGGAGCACGAAGTAGCCGTCGCCCAGGCCCTGCATCAGCGCGCTCGCGCCCAACCGGTTGGCACCGTGGTCGGAGAAGTTGGCCTCGCCGACCACGAACAGGCCCGGGATCGTGGACTGGAGGTCGTAATCGACCCAGAGCCCGCCCATCGTGTAGTGGACCGCGGGGTAGATGCGCATCGGCGTCCGGTAGGGATCGTCGCCGGTGATGCGCTCGTACATCTCGAACAGGTTGCCGTACTTCTCCTCGACGGCGTGCCGCCCCAGCCGCGTGATCGCGTCCGCGAAGTCGAGGTAGACGCCCAGGCCGCCGGGGCCTACGCCGCGTCCTTCGTCGCAGACGTTCTTGGCGGCGCGGGAGGCGATGTCGCGGGGGACCAGGTTGCCGAACGCCGGGTAGATCCGCTCGAGGTAGTAGTCGCGGTCTTCCTCGGGGATGTCCTGCGGGGCCCGCTTGTCCTCTTTGCTGACCGGCACCCACACGCGGCCGTCGTTGCGCAGCGACTCGCTCATCAGCGTCAGCTTCGACTGGTGCGTGCCCGACTCCGGGATGCAGGTCGGGTGGATCTGCGTGTAGCACGGGTTCGCGAACAACGCCCCCTTGCGGTGGGCCCTCCACGACGCCGTGACGTTGCAGCCCTTGGCGTTGGTCGAGAGGAAGAAGACGTTGCCGTAGCCGCCGCTGGCCAGCACGACGGCATCCGCCATCTCGGTCGTGATCTCGCCGGTGACCAGGTCGCGCACCACGATGCCGCGGGCCCTGCCGTCGACCACGATCAGCTCGAGCATCTCGTGACGGGCGTTCATCTCGATGTTGCCCAGGCCGATCTGCCGCTCCATCGCCTGGTAGGCGCCGAGCAGCAACTGCTGACCCGTCTGGCCCCGGGCATAGAAGGTGCGGGACACCTGGGTGCCGCCGAACGAGCGGTTGTCCAGCAGGCCGCCGTACTCGCGGGCGAACGGGACGCCCTGGGCCACGCACTGGTCGATGATGTTCACCGAGACGCTGGCCAGCCGGTACACGTTGGACTCGCGGGCCCGGAAGTCGCCGCCCTTCACGGTGTCGTAGAAGAGGCGGTAGATCGAGTCGCCGTCGTTGCGGTAGTTCTTGGCCGCGTTGATGCCGCCCTGGGCCGCGATCGAGTGGGCGCGGCGCGGCGAATCCTGATAGCAGTACGACCTGACGTGGTAGCCGGCCTCGGCCAGCGTCGCCGCGGCGGAACCACCGGCCAGGCCGGTGCCGACCACGATCACGGTGAGCTTGCGCCGGTTGGCCGGGTTGACCAGTTTGGCGCTGAACTGTCGGCGCTCCCAGCGGGTCTCGATCGGACCGTCGGGGGCCGCGGCGTCGGCGATCGGGTTGCCCTCGTTCCAAAATTCGGTCATTTCACGATTCCCGTCAGGACGGCGAACGGCACGCTCAGATAGCCGATGACCAGGATCAGGCTGAGGGCCAGGGCTGCGGTCTTTATGGATTTCTCGCCCCGCGCGCTCTGCTGGCCGAGGGTGCGGGCGGCGCTGAACAGCCCATGGCGCAGGTGGAAGCCGACCGCGATGATCGCCAGCGCGTAGAAGAGGGTCACGTACCAGCGGTGGGGTGCGAAGTCCGCGACCACGTTTCCGTACGGGTGGGCCTTGTCCCCGACCGGGTTGAGAGTGCCGGTGGTCAGGTCGAGGATGTGGAAGATCACGAAGAGCAGGATGATCACGCCGCCCCAGCGCATCGTGCGGGCGGCGTAACTGCCCTGCACCTTGGGGCGGTGCGCGTACTTGACCGGGCGGGCCTTGGCGGCACGCCGGGCCAGGATCGTGGCGGCGACGATGTGCCCGAGGACCGCGACCGTCAGCACGGTCCGCTGGAGGTACAGGTACCAGGTCTTCGGCAGCAGCGGCTCACCGATCGTGCGCAGCCAGGCTGCGTAGTGGTCGAACGTCGTCCCGCCGAAGAAGATCTTCAGGTTGCCCGCCATGTGCAGGTACAGGAAGAGCACGAGCAGGATGCCGGTCACGGCCATGAAGATCTTGAGCCCGACGCTGCTCCGGGTTTTCCTCGCGGGGGCCGGGGCCTTCCGCACTGCTGTATCTACCGCCACTCCTTGGACGGTAGGAACCCCGGCGCGATTCGTCTAATGCATGATCAAGGGGGTAACGATAGCGGTAGACTATCCACGTGCAACTGCAACAGCTTCGCTACTTTCTCGCCGTTGCCGAGACCCGGCATTTCACCCAAGCTGCGGACAATCTGGGCGTCGCCCAGCCGACTCTCAGTAAGCAGATTCACACCCTCGAAACGTCCCTCGGCGCGCCGCTCTTCGAACGCATCCGAGGCGCGGTCTCACTCACCGTCGCCGGCGCCGCGCTGCTGCCGCTGGCCCAGCGGATCGTCGCCGACGCCGACGCGGCCCGCTCGGCAGTGTCCGACATCGTCGGTTTGCGCCGGGGGGAGGTGCGGCTCGGTGCGACCCCGAGCCTGTGCTCGTCGCTGGTGCCCGAGGTGCTGCGCACCTTCCGCGCCGCGCACCCGGAGATCCAGCTCTACGTGATCGAGGGCAGCTCCCAGGACCTGATCGAAAACCTGCACGCCCACCGGCTCGACCTGGCCCTGATCGTCCAGTCGTCACCGGACGATCTCCTCGAAGCGACGCCGGTGCTGCGGGAAAGCCTGGTCGTCGCCTCACCGCTGTCCGCGCCGACGCCCTACGAGCCGATCGCCCTCGCCGAACTGGAACACACCCCGCTGGTGATGTTCCGGGCCGGCTACGACATCCGCGGGGTCACCCTCGAAGCCTGCCGGATGGCCGGCTTCACCCCGAAGTTCGCGGTCGAGGGCGGCGAGATGGACGCGGTGCTCGCATTCGTGGAGGCCGGGCTGGGGGTCGCCCTGGTGCCAAGCATGGTGCTGGTCAACCGTCCGCTGCTGCGGGCGACGCCACTGGCACCGCCGGGCATGCAACGGACGATCGCGCTGGCCCACCGCAAACGGTCGGTGCTCCCGCACGCGGCGGAGGCCCTCCGGGCGACTTTGCTTGCGCATATCGCGACGGAACAGCTCCCATTAGGCGTACGCCCGTTGTAGCGGCCGCCGTCAGAAATCCGCCCGCGATGCCGAGGCGCTCGAGGCCCCCACCGCCGTCCGGCCGGCGACGAATAGAGAACAAGCCGTGGGCTGGCAACAGCTTCAGAACCAGCACCGCTACCCCGACCCTACTGACTCCTCGCGGCCCGGTCCATGCCATTTCCTGCCTACAATTTGGCATGATCGGATGCTTACAGCGCCACAAGATCTTGCGGAACGATTATCCCATGCGGCAGCTGCAGTTCTTCACGTCGACCCAATTGGCGCAAATGCGCGACCGATCCGCGTCGCGCAATTATTCTCCTGAGCGCGACGAGTTCCGTCGCGAGCACGAGCGCCAACGAGCCTGGGGTCTGTCCCAGCGCTACGCCGCGAAGCAGCGCCGCCTGCAGGCCGAGGCCGACGGCCCGGCGCCGAGCCTCACGGGCAGCAACTCACGTCCGCAATCACCACGACCCGCCACCGACGATGCGGCGTGTGCTGTTGAGCTGCGTCCGGCCGCAAGTTCCCGATCGGGCGCGCCGACTGCCATCATCGAGCACGAGCCATCCCCAGCCCCCGAGCCCAAGGCGCCCGCCGAACGGACCCTGGCTGCGGCGGCAGAGACGCCGACCGGCGCGGTCGCTCCGGTGCAGTCAGGCCGGACGGGAACGACAGGCCCCTCTCGCAGGTTCGCCGCCCTCCGCAACGATCTCCTGCGCACTCGTCCGCTGACATCCGAGCCCACAAGCCAGTCCGCGGTCAAACCCGTAAGCGTCAGCCGGCGGACGCCGCAGAAATACCAGTGCGCCCCGCAAGAAAAAATAGTGAAAATTGCGGCCGTCATATTAACTGGCCGCGTCACTCTCTATCCGACGTGGCACGCCCCTGATTCTCGCCGATCGATCCTAGGAATGGGTGCCAACGGCAAAAAGGATTCCGGACCGCCGCACAACCCCAGGCGTACTCACCGACTAACGCTAACTTCATTTTTTCGGGACCGTCCGGCTTCGGCCTGTGCGTCGCCAGCGGGGCGAGACCCACCACCCGCAGCAATGCCTCGCCGTGCTCGCCGGTCCACCACTCGGCTCGTGCTGCCCGGCCTGCTTATCCGGCCGACTCCGTTCGGGACTGTCCTGCCTGGCCTGTGCTTGCCCGGCTCCCCTCGCCTGGCCCGCCCTGGCCATATTCGCCGGGGCCGATCGTTCCGTGGCGGCTGTTCGCTTCCTTATCTTCTCCGTCTCCGCCCGTCCGCCTCGGTCATCGTCGCCTCGCGGCCACCCTGGCCTGCGCGGCCCGGCTCGCTGTACTTGGTCGGCCTGCGTGTGCGGTGTGCGCGGCCCGCTCACCCAGTCGGCCCACTCTGCCGACAGGCCCCCGGTCTGATTGGCCATCTGGGCTGGGACGCCCGATTGGCCACCTGGGCTCAAACCGTCTGGTCGTTTACCTGGGCCGGGCCTGTGTGGTGGTCCACCTCGGCGTGGCCCACTCTGGCGCCGCGCGCTGCTCTGCTCGTTCGTCCGGGCTCGGGCCGGCTGCTCGGCCGCGTCGGTGTGGCCTGCGCTGGTCGGTCAGCTCGGGACCGGGCCGTACTCGTCATCTATCTCGGCCTTGTCGGTCCGCGTCGCTCGGTCCGCGTCGCTCGGTCCGCGTCGCTCGGTCCGCGTCGCTCGGTCCGCGTCGCTCGGTCCGCGTCGCTCGGTCCGCGTCGCTCGGTCCGCGTCGTA